>NZ_PNOS01000006.1 GCF_002869745.1 Oceaniglobus roseus | reverse complement strand
CGCCAGCGTCACCGCGACCGACACCGCCGCGACAAAGACCGACCGCCCCGCCGCGGCCCAGGCCCCGGCGTCGAGCGTGGCGAGCTGCGGCAGCCCCTTCGCGGCGATGGCGGCCAGCGGCGCGAGCAGGAACAGCGCGGCCAGCGCGATCAGCGCCGCGTCGAGCCGGCGCAGCAGCGGACGGTCGGCATCCCAGCGTTCGACGCTGCGGTCCAGCCCGCCGATCCCGCTTTGCGGCACCGTCAGCGCGAGGGCGGCGAGGGCGGCGGCGAAGGACAGCGCCAGTTGCAGCAGCGCCAGCACCGCCGCGCGGGCCAGGTCGAAATCGAACCGGAACGCCTGGTAGATGGCGAGTTCGACGGTGGTGGCGGCGGGACCGCCGCCAAGCGCCAGCGCGACGGCGAAGGAAGTGGTGCAGATCAGGAAGATCACCATCGTCGCGCCGGGCAGCACGGCGCGCAGCATCGGCCGCTCGAGCAGCCGGGCGATGTCCCAGGGCCCGGCCCCGAGGCTCGCGGCAAGGCGGAAGCGTTCGGCCGGGATGGCGAGCCAGCCCTGGAGGATCAGCCGCGTGGCGAGCGGCAGGTTGAAGAACACATGGGCCAGCACCACGCCCTTCAGTCCGTAGATGTCGAGCGGCCCGAGACCCAGCGGCGCGATCAGGTCCGAGATCCAGCCCGCGCGGCCGTAGACGGCAAGCAGGCCCAGCACGGCGACGATCACCGGCAGGATGAACGGCGCCCCCATCAGCGTGACGAGCAACCCGCGTCCGCGGAACCGCCGCCGCGCCAGCGCGCGCGCCACCGGCACCGCCAGCGCGACGCTCAAGCCCGCCGAGAGCACCGCCTGCACCAGCGTGAAGCGCAGCGCCGCCCAGTCGGCGGGGCCGAAGCGCACCCCCGTCTCGGCCCGCGCCAGCACCGCCGCGACGGTCCCGAGCATCAGCGCCAGGACCAGCGCGGCGGCGGCGATCCCGGCGCAGGCGAAGCCGTCTAGCGGCCGAGCGCGGCGAGCCATTCGTCCAGCGCCACCTGCCGCGCCTCGTCCGCCTCGCTTGGCGGGAACAGCAGCGCCTTGTCCGGGTTCATCAGCGTCTCGAACCCGTCGGGCAGGCCGCCGGTCGGGATCACGGCGGGATACATCCAGTTCGTCGTCGGGATCACCGCCTGGAAGGCGTCGGTTGTCACGAAGTCCAGGAAGTCCTGCGCGAGGTCGGGATGGTCGGACGAGGCGACGGCGGCCGCGACCTCGACCTGGAGGTAATGGCCCTCGGCGAAGGGGGCGGCGGCCTTGGTGTCGTCCTTCTCGGCGATCAGGTGGTAGGCGGGCGAGGTGGTGTAGCTCAGCACCATGTCGGCCTCGCCCTCGAGGAACATGCCATAGCTTTCCGACCAGCCCTTCGTCACCGTCACGATGTTGTCGGCCAGCCCCTCCCAGATCGCCTGCGCCTCGTCGCCGTAGGTCGCCTTGACCCAGAGCAGCAGGCCCAGGCCGGGAGTGGACGACCGGGGGTCCTGGATCACGATCTTCAGGCCGCTGTCGGCCAGTGCACGGAAGTCGGCGGGCGGGGTCTCGATCTTCGTCCTGTCGTAGACGAAGGCGAAATAGCCCCAGTCGTAGGGCACGAAGGTGTCGTCCTCCCAGGCGACGGGCAGGTCGAAGGCCGCCTCCTTGCCCTCGTATTTCGCGAACATCCCAGTTTCGGCCGCGGCGGCGATCAGGCTGGTGTCGAGGCCCAGCACCACGTCCGCCTTCGTGCGCGCGCCTTCCAGCTTCAGCCTCGCCAGCAGCGCCGCGCCGTCGCCCGCGCCGACGAAGGCCAGGTCGCAGGCGCAGGTCTTCTCGAACGCCTCCTCGATGGCGGGGCCGGGGCCCCATTCGGCGATGAAGCTGTCGTAGGTATAGACCGTCAGGACGGGTTTCTCCTGCGCCTCTGCCATGGGGACTGCTACCGGGGCGAGGGCCAGCAGGGCGGCTGCGATGAGGGGTCGTTTCATGTCTTCGATCCTTTCTGCCGGTGCCTTGCAAGGCCCGGGCGAACGATGATCGGAGTGGGGGTAGAGGTATGCTCTGACCTTCCCTCCGCCGGTGCGAACCGGTTCAGGTTCAACGGGTTCGCGCACTGGCGCATCTCAGCCGTCTCCGGCACCCCGAGGTGAGGCCGAGACTAGGGCAGGCGCAGGGGGGCGGCAAGGGGCCGCGGTGGGGGCTTTTGCGAAAGCCGCGGCCCTGCTAGAGCGGGGTCATGGACCGCCAGACCCTCGAAGAACGCATCGCCCACCTGCTCCGCACGACCGACGAACTGTCGGACATCGTGGCCGAGCAGCAGACGAGGATCGAGCGCCTGGAACGGCGGCTGGAGATGGTCATGCGCCGCGAGGCCGAACGCGAACTGTCCGAGGGCGGCACCGTGCCGCTGGCCGACCAGCGGCCGCCGCACTGGTAGGGCCGGGCGGCACGCGGGCGCTCAGGATCCGGTCATGTCGTAGGCGAGGATCCTGCCGTCCGAGAGCAGCAGCTCGAACCACTCGTTCGAGGTTCCGAACTGCGGATAGACGGTGACGAAGACCGCCGCCTTCTGGATCCGGTCGGCGCGGTCCGCAGGACAGGGCGTCTGCGGCTTCACCCCGCAGACCCGCGATTTCAGCTTCTCATAGGCCGTATCGGTCGCGGTGTAGGCGCGCCGGTTGCCGGGGGCATAGCGGTTCGTCTCGTGCACGTCGGGCGACCCGAACAGCACCAGCGCGCCGGTGAACTGCCGCGCGCAGCGGTCGGAGAAGCCGGTGACGTACTGGGTGCGCAGCGCGGTGGACTGCGGCGCGGGGTCGATCAGGGCGAAGCGGGCCCTCCCCTCCTTCGGCGCGGCGTCGACCTCGGTGCCGAGGCTGCGCGCGGAGACGCCGCAGACCTCGGCCACCTGGCCGAAGGGCAGCGTGGTGCCGGGCTCGACCTCGGGCGTGTCGTCGCTGCCCCCGCCGCGGCGGAACAGCGCCGCGAACAGGCCGCCGCCGCCGGTGGGCGCGGATAGCGCCGCCTGCTCCTCCAGCGCATCGGCCGGGTCGCCGACGGAGCCGTCCAGCGGCCCCTCATCGCCCTCGCCTTCCAGCGTCTGCGCCTCGGCAAGGCCGACGATGGGCGGATCGTCGGGCGCGCGGCCGCCCGTGGACTGGCAGGCCGCGAGCGGCAGGATCAGGAGCGCGCAGAGCGCCAGGGAAAGGAACCGCATCGCCTAGATATCCTCGACCGTGACCACGCCGCCGAGCGACTTGATCGCCCCCTTGATCTGCGGCGTCACCGGGAAGCGCTCGCCCAGCGCGACCTCGACCTCGCCCGGCAGATCCTTGTGCATCAGGCACAGCGACACCGGCCCGCGCATCCTTATGGTCTTGTCGCCCATGGCCCGCTGCAGGAGCGCGGCGACAGAGGCGACCGCCTCGGCCTCGTCGATGAAAACCCTGAGACCCGATCCCCCCGCATCCGCGACCGCCGTGTCGATGGGTGCCACGGCGCGGCCCAGCAGCTTCAGCTGCTCCGCCTCCATCGTCGCCTCGACCGTCACCACAACATTCATCCCCGGCTCAAGAAACTCGCGGCACTTCTCCAGCGTGTCCGAGAACAGCGTGACTTCGTAAAGCCCCGTCGGGTCGGACATCTGCACGAAGGCGAAGCGGTTGCCCTTGGCCGACTTCCGCTCCTGCCGCGACGCGACCGCACCGGCCAGCTTGGCCACCTGCGGCCCCTGCTGCGCCTTCTGGCTCAGCGCCTCGAGCGTCAGGACGCCCTTGCGCTTCAGCGGCGCCATGTAGTCGTCGAGCGGGTGACCCGAGAGATAGAAGCCGACGGCCTTGTGTTCCTCGGCCAGCTTCTCGGAGGGCAGCCAGTCCGAGGCGGGCGAAAGCCGCGGCTCGGGCAGGTCGTCGCCCGCCTCGCCGAACAGCGACACCTGGTTCGACGCCTTCTGTTCGTGGATCGCGGCGGAGTAGCCGACCAGCGCATCGAGCGAGTCGAACACCCGCCGCCGGTTCGGATCCAGCTGGTCGAAGGCGCCGGCCCTTGCCAGCATCTCCATCGGCCGCTTGCCGACCCGCTTCAGGTCGGCCCGGCGGGCCAGGTCGAAGAGGGTCGCGAAGGGCTTGTCGCGGCCGTTCACGATCCGCGCCTCGGTGATGATCCTCATCGCCTCGACACCGACGTTCTTCAGCGCGCCGAGCGCATAGACGATCTGCCCGTCCTTCACCGTGAAGGTCGCACCCGAACGGTTGACGCAGGGCGGCACGATCCCGATCCCGAGGCCCCGCCGCACCTCCTCGGCATAGATGGCCAGCTTGTCGGTCAGATGGATATCGCAATTCATCACGCCGGCCATGAACTCGACCGGGTGGTTCGCCTTCAGCCAGGCCGTCTGGTAGCTGACGACGGCATAGGCGGCGGCGTGGGACTTGTTGAAGCCGTAGTTGGCGAACTTCTCCAGAAGGTCGAAGACCTCCTTCGCCTTCTTCTTGTCCACCCCGTTCGCCGCCGCGCCCTTCTCGAACTTCGGGCGTTCGGCGTCCATCGCCTCCTTGATCTTCTTGCCCATGGCCCGGCGCAGCAGGTCCGCGCCGCCGAGGGAATAGCCGCCCATCACCTGGGCGATCTGCATCACCTGCTCCTGGTAGACGATGATGCCCTGGGTCTCTTCCAGGATGTGGTCGATCAGCGGGTGGATCGAGGTGATCTCGCGCAGGCCGTTCTTCACCTCGCAATAGACCGGGATGTTCTCCATCGGCCCCGGACGGTAGAGCGCCACCAGCGCCACGATATCCTCGATGCAGGTGGGCTTCATGCGCCGGAGCGCGTCCATCATGCCCGAGCTTTCCACCTGGAACACCGCCACCGTCTTCGCGCTGGCGTAAAGCTTGTAGGAGGCTTCGTCGTCCAGCGGGATCAGCGCGATGTCGTTCTCGCCCCCCGGCGCGGGTTCGTACAATGTCCGCCCGTCCGCCGCGACATGCAGCGGGCGCCCGCGGATCGCGCCCCCGTCGTCGCGGTCCAGGATCAGGTCGATGGCGTTCTGGATCACGGTCAGGGTCTTCAGGCCCAGGAAGTCGAACTTCACCAGCCCCGCCTGTTCGACCCACTTCATGTTGAACTGCGTCGCCGGCATGTCCGAGCGCGGATCCTGGTAGAGCGGCACCAGCTCGTCCAGCGGCCGGTCGCCGATCACCACCCCCGCGGCGTGGGTCGAGGCGTTCCGAAGCAGCCCCTCCACCTGCTGGCCATAGTCCAGCAGCCGCGCCACCACTTCCTCGTTCCGTGCCTCCTCGCGCAGGCGCGGCTCGTCGGCCAGCGCCTTCTCGATCGAGACGGGTTTCACCCCCTCCACCGGGATCATCTTGGAAAGGCGGTCCACCTGCCCGTAGGGCATCTGCAACACCCGCCCCACGTCGCGCACCGCGGCCTTGGACAGGAGCGCGCCGAAGGTGATGATCTGCCCCACCTTGTCGCGCCCGTACTTGCCCTGCACGTACCGGATCACCTCTTCCCGCCGGTCCATGCAGAAGTCGATGTCGAAGTCCGGCATGCTGACCCGCTCGGGGTTCAGGAACCGCTCGAACAGCAGCGAATAGCGCAGGGGATCGAGGTCGGTGATCGTAAGTGCATAGGCGACGAGCGACCCGGCGCCCGAGCCCCGCCCCGGCCCCACCGGGATGTCGTGATCCTTCGCCCACTTGATGAAGTCGGCCACGATCAGGAAGTAGCCGGGAAATCCCATCCCCTCGATGATCCCCAGCTCGAACTCCAGCCGCTGCTCGTATTCCTCCACGGACGCGGCATGGGGGATCACCTTCAGCCGCGCGACCAGGCCCTCCTTCGCCTGCCGCCGCAGCTCCTCCACCTCGTCGTCGGCGAAGCGCGGCAGGATCGGCGCCCGCTTCACCGCCTTGAAGGCGCAGCGCCGCGCGATCTCGACGGTGTTCTCCAGCGCCTCGGGCAGGTCGGCGAACAGGGCCGCCATCTCGGCCGGGCTCTTGAAATAATGCTGCGGGGTCAGGCGGCGGCGCGGCCCCGCCTGATCGACATAGGCGCCCTCGGCGATGCAGATCAGCGCATCGTGGGCCTCGTACATCGCGGGCTTCGGGAAGTAGACGTCGTTGGTGGCGACCAGCGGCAGGTCCATCGCATAGGCCATCTCGACATGACCCCGCTCGATCAGCCGCTCGCGGTCGCCCAGCGTGCCGCCCTCCTCGGGATGGCGCTGCAACTCGACGTAAAGCCGGTCGCCGAAGGCCCGGTGCAGCCGCGCGAGCAGCGCCTCGGCCTTGCCCCTGTGCCCCGCGCCCAGGAACCGCCCCACCGGCCCGCCCGGCCCGCCCGAAAGGCAGATCAGCCCATCTGCATGGGCCTCCAGCTGCTCCAGCGTGATCTCCGGCCGCGCGCCGCCCTTGTCTAGATAGAGCGCCGAGTTCAGCTTCATCAGGTTGCCATAGCCCGCCTCGTTCTGCGCCAGCAGGACCAGCGGCGCGGGATCGCGCGGCTTCTCGCCCAGCTCGGCGGGGTCGAAGGCGACGTCGACCTGGCAGCCGACGATCGGCTGCACCCCGGCATCCACGGCGGCGACGGAAAATTCCAGCGCGGCGAACATGTTGTTCGTGTCGGTGACGGCCACCGCGGGCATCCCGGCGGCGGCGCAGAGGCCCGGCAGCTTCTTCAGCCGCATGGCCCCCTCCAGCAGCGAATACTCGGTGTGCAGGCGCAGGTGGATGAATCGGGGAGAGCTTGTCATGGCGGGGAACGTAGTGCGCGGGGGCGGCAACCGGAAGCAGAGAAATACCCAAGGGAGCGCCTGACCATTTTGTCGCCTCGGGCCCATGATCATGTTACTTAGGCACATGCCTAACCATGACCTCGATTCCCTCCTCGCCACCCTCGCCGATCCGACCCGCCGGGCGGTGATCGAGCGGCTGTCGCAGGGGCCCGCCGCGGTCAAGGAGCTGGCCGGACCCCACGGCATGTCCCTGCCCGCCTTCCTCCAGCACCTCGGCGTGCTGGAACGCGTCCGCCTGATCCGCACGGCCAAGGAGGGCCGCCAGCGGATCTGCCGGCTGGAACCCGCCGCCCTGGCCCCCCTTGCCGAATGGCTCGCCCGCCAGCGGGCGGTGTGGGAGGCGCGGGGCGACCGGCTGGCGGGGCTCGCCGAACGCATCGACCGTGAACGGACCCCCGATGGAGCGCAGGAATGACCGACACCACCCTCACCTTCACCCGCCACATCAAGGCCAGCCCGGCAACGGTCTGGCGCTGCTGGACCGAACCGGACCTGCTGCGCCAGTGGTTCGCGCCGAAGCCGGTCGAGACCACGGAGGCCGAGATCGACCCCCGCCCCGGCGGCATCTTCCGCACGGTGATGGTGGTGCCCGAGCACGGCACCATGGCGGGCGATCCCGGCTGCATCCTCGTCGCCGAACCGGCGACACGGCTGGTCTGGACCAACTGCCTCGGCCCCGATTTCGTGCCGAACGTCATCGGCACCGGGCCCATGGACTTCGGCTTCTCGGCCGAGATCCTGATGGAGCCCGAGAACGGCGGCTGCCGTTACACCGCCACGGTGCGCCACGCCACGAAGGAACATACCGAGGCCCATGCCGCCATGGGCTTTCACGACGGCTGGGGCACCGCCACGACGCAGCTCGAGACGCTCGCCCGCACACTCTGACGAACCGGCCCCTTGCGCGGCCCCGGAAATCGCGCTTTGCTGCGCGTGCACGGGCCGCGCACCCCGCTTTACGCCGCATCGGGCGGGGGCGCATGGGGCCCCTCGCAGAGAAGGCGGCGGATTTTCGAAATGCCACTCACGTTCCGCTTGAACGGAGAGACCGTGTCGCCGGGCGATGTTCCGGCGACGACCACCCTGCTCGACTGGCTGCGCGAGGCGAGGGGCCTGACCGGCACCAAGGAAGGCTGCAACGAGGGCGACTGCGGCGCCTGCACCGTCATGGTCAGCGACGACACCGGCCACCGCGCGCTGAACGCCTGCATCCTGTTCCTGCCCCAGCTCCAGGGCAAGGCCGTGACCACGGTCGAGGGCCTCTCCGGCCCGGACGGCGAGCTTCACCCCGTCCAGCAGGCGATGGTCGACCACCACGGCTCGCAATGCGGCTTCTGCACTCCGGGCTTCGCCGTCACCATGGCCACCGCCCATCTGAACGGTCGCACCGACCACGACATCCAGCTCGCCGGCAACCTCTGCCGCTGCACCGGCTACGCCCCGATCATCCGCGCGGCGAGGGCCGCCGAAGCGCAGCCGGTGCCGCAGTGGATGACTCCCTCCATCTTTGCTTCCCAAATATCCTCGGGGGACGCGCCGCAGGCGCGGGGGGCGGAAAGCCCCCTCGACGCTTACCGCCCCGCGACGGCGGACGAGCTGGCGCGCTGGTACGCCGACAACCCCGACACCACACTGATCGCGGGCGCCACGGACGTCGGCCTCTGGGTCACGAAGGGCCTGCGCGACCTCGGCAGGGTCTGCTACCTGAACGGCATCTCGGACCTTCAGGGCATCGACATCGGCGAGGACGAAATCCGCATCGGCGCGGGCGTCACCCTCACCGCCCTGCGTGAGGCCATCGCGCCCCACCATCCGGATTTCGCCGCGCTGCTCGACCGCTACGGCAGCGTCCAGGTCAGGAACGCCGCCACGATCGGCGGCAACATCGCCAACGGCTCGCCCATCGGCGACAGCCCCCCGGCGCTGATCGCCCTCGGCGCGACGCTGCACCTCCGGCACGGGAACGCGCGCCGGTCGATGCCGCTGGAAGACTTCTTCCTCGCCTACGGCAAGCAGGACCGGGCACCGGGCGAGTTCGTCGAGGCGGTGACGATCCCGCGGCAGCCGGACCGGCTGAGATGCTACAAGATCTCCAAGCGCTTCGACCAGGACATCAGCGCCGTCTGCGGCTGCTTCTCGATCCGCGTCGAGGACGGCACCGTGACCGGGGCGCGGATCGTCTTCGGCGGCATGGCGGGCGTGCCGAAGCGGGCGGCGGCGGTCGAGGCCGCGCTTGTGGGCCAGACGTGGAACCGTAAGACCGTCGAGGCGGCGGAGGGCGCCTGGGAGCAGGACTTCCGGCCGATGAGCGACATGCGCGCCTCGGCGGCCTACCGGCTCGACGCCGCGCGGGGGCTGCTGTCGCGCTACCTGCTGGAGGATCTCGGCACCCCCGTGCGGGTGCGGGAGGTCGCGCCATGAAGGACAGCGCCACCCCCGACGCCGTCGCGCGCCCCCTGCCCCACGACGCCGCGCGCCTGCACGTCACCGGCGCGGCACGCTATGTCGACGACATCCCCGTGCCCGCCAACTGCCTGCACCTGGCCTTCGGGCTGTCCGACACCGCCCATGGCCGGATCGCGGGCATGGACCTCGACGCAGTGCGGGCCGCGCCGGGGGTCGTCGCGGTCTTCACCGCCGACGACCTGCCCTTCGCCAACGACGTCTCGCCCTCGATCCACGACGAGCCGCTGCTGGCGGACGGCACCGTCCACTACGTCGGCCAGCCCGTCTTTGCCGTCGCCGCGACCTCGCACCTTGCGGCCCGCAAGGCGGTGCGGCTGGGGAAGTTGGAGATCGAGCCGCTTCCCGCGCTCCTGACCATCGACGATGCGCTGGCCGCGAACAGCCGGTTCGAGGATGCGCCGCGGGTCTGGGGCAAGGGCGACGCCGCCGCCGCCATCGCCGCCGCACCCCATGTGACCGAGGGCAGCATCGAGATCGGCGGGCAGGAACATTTCTACCTCGAAGGCCAGGCGGCGCTTGCCCTGCCGCAGGAGGGCGGGGACATGGTGATCCATTCCTCGACCCAGCACCCGACCGAGATCCAGCACAAGGTGGCCGAGGCCCTGGGCGTGCCGATGAACGCCGTGCGCTGCGAGGTGCGGCGCATGGGCGGCGGCTTCGGCGGCAAGGAGAGCCAGGGCAACGCGTTGGCCGTGATCTGCGCCGTGGCGGCTCGGGCGACGGGCCGGCCCTGCAAGATGCGGTACGACCGCGACGACGACATGGTGGTGACGGGCAAGCGGCACGACTTCCGCATCGCCTACCGCGTCGGCCACGACGCCGAGGGGCGGCTGCTGGGGATCGAGTTCGTGCAGTACGCCCGCTGCGGCTGGGCGCAGGACCTGTCGCTGCCGGTGGCGGACCGGGCGATGCTGCACGCCGACAATGCCTACAGCCTCGACAACGTCCGGATCGAATCGCACCGGCTGAAGACCAACACCCAGTCCGCCACCGCCTTCCGCGGCTTCGGCGGACCTCAGGGGATGGTCGGGATCGAGCGGGTGCTGGACCACGTCGCCCACGCCGTCGGTCGCGACCCGCTGGAGGTGCGGCGGCTGAACTTCTACGCCGACATGCCTGCGCTGCGCGCAGGCGGGGGGCTGTCTGCCCCCCCGCAGCCTGCGGCTGCTTCCCCCGAGGATATTTCCGAAGCAAAGATGGAGGACGGTCTCGACCTCGCCTCCCGCGGGGCGGCGGCCGAGATCCCGGCGGAGGGGCATCCCGAGGTTGCGGCGGGCGGCATCCAGACGACGCCCTACGGCATGGCGGTCGAGGATTGCATCGTCAACGCCCTGGTCGACCGGCTGGCCGAGAGCGCGGGCTATGCCGCGCGGCGGCAGGCGGTGGCCGACTGGAACGCGGCCAACCCGCTGCTGAAGCGGGGGCTGGCGCTGACCCCGGTGAAGTTCGGGATCTCCTTCACGCTGACCCACCTGAACCAGGCCGGGGCGCTGGTGCATGTCTACCAGGACGGCTCGATCCACATGAACCACGGCGGCACCGAGATGGGACAGGGGTTGTTCCAGAAGGTGGCGCAGGTGGCGGCGGCGCGGTTCGGGGTCGATGTCTCGGCGGTGAAGATCACGCCGACGGACACGGGCAAGGTGCCGAACACCTCGGCCACCGCCGCCTCCTCGGGGTCCGACCTGAACGGGATGGCCGTGCAGGCGGCCTGCGACACGATCCGCGGGCGGATGGCGGAGTTCGTGGCGGGGTTGCATCAGGCCGATCCCGCAACCGTCGTCTTCTCGGGCGGCGAGGTGCGGGTGGGCGGCGAGGTCTATGCCTTCGCGAAGGCGGCCGCGCTGTGCTATCAGAACCGGATCAGCCTGTCCTCCACCGGCTTCTATGCGACGCCCAAGGTCAGCTGGGACCGGATCGCGGGCAGGGGACGTCCGTTCTTCTACTTCGCCTACGGCGCGGCGGTGAGCGAGGTGGTGATCGACACCCTGACCGGCGAGAACCGGATCCTGCGCGCCGACCTGCTGCACGACTGCGGCGCCTCGCTGAACCCGGCGCTCGACATCGGACAGATCGAGGGAGGGTACGTCCAGGGCGCGGGCTGGTTGACGACCGAGGAGCTGGTCTGGGACGAGCGCGGGCGGCTCAGGACCCACGCGCCCTCGACCTACAAGATCCCGGCGGTGTCGGACCGGCCCGACATCTTCAACGTCGCGCTCTGGGACGGGGAGAACCGCGAGGCGACGGTCTATCGTTCGAAGGCGGTGGGGGAGCCGCCGCTGATGCTGGGGATCTCGGTGCTGATGGCGCTGTCCGATGCCGTTGCGGCCTGCGGCGGGCCGGATGCGCCGTATCCCGCGCTAGACGCACCTGCCACGCCGGAACGGGTGCTGGCGTCGGTGAAGCGGGTGCGCGGATGAACAGGCTCTGGGTCGAGATCGTCGGCACGCGCGGCTCGACGCCGCGCGATGCGGGTACGGCGATGGAGGTCACGGTCGAGACGACCCGCGGCACCATCGGCGGCGGAGCGCTGGAGCACCGGGCCATCGCACTGGCCCGCGACATTCTGGCGCGCGAGGGGCCGGAGGTGACGCGAACCTTTCCGCTGGGTCCCGACCTCGGCCAGTGCTGTGGCGGGGCGGTCACCCTGCGGTTCACCCGGGAGCCGCGGCGAACAGACGCCGACGATCTGCATGTCATGCGCGACTACATGTGTCAGACGGCGCGACTGCATCCGCGGCACCTGTGGCTCTGGGGGGCCGGCCACGTCGGACGTGCGGTGGTGCGCGAACTCCCGCCCCAGGCGTTCAAGGTGACTTGGGTCGACAGCGCACCAGATCGATTTCCGGACCGCGTTCCGCGGGGCGTGAAGGCCGTTCCCGCCGCCGACATGCCGGTCCTGGCGCGCAGATCCGAGGTGCACGCCGACCATCTCATCTTCACCTATTCCCACGACATCGACCTCGCGCTCTGTTCGGCGCTGCTGGAGCGAAAGGTGGAGTCCATCGGCCTGATCGGCTCTGCCACGAAATGGGCGCGGTTCCAAAGCCGCTTGCGCCAGCTCGGGCACTCCGATGCCGCGATTTCGCGCATCTGCTGCCCGATCGGGCGACCGGAGCTCGGGAAACACCCGCGGGCCATTGCCGTCGGGGTCATCGCCGCGCTACTCAGACAGCGACAAGGGGAAAACGCGGCGAGGGACAGCGCGTGAGCGAGGCGGAACCGCTGCTGCGGATCGAGGGGCTGACCAAGGCCTATCCGGGCGTCGTGGCCAACAGCGACGTGTCGTTTTCCGTCGGGCCGGGCCGGGTCCATGCGTTGCTGGGCGAGAACGGGGCCGGCAAGTCGACGCTGGTCAAGATGATCTACGGGCTGGTGCGTCCGGATGCGGGGCGGATGCAGCTGAACGGCGCGCCCTATGCGCCGCCGAACCCGAATGCCGCCCGCGCCTCGGGCGTGGCCATGGTGTTCCAGCACTTCTCGCTGTTCGACGCGCTCGACGTGGCCGAGAATGTGGCGCTTGGGATGGAGAACCCGCCGCCGCGCCGGGCGCTCGCGCAGCGGATCCGCGAGGTCTCGCAGGCCTACGGCCTGCCGCTGGACCCCGCCCGCACCGTCGGCGACCTCAGTGCGGGCGAGCGGCAGCGGGTCGAGATCGTGCGCTGCCTGCTCCAGTCGCCGAAGCTGCTGATCATGGACGAGCCGACCTCGGTGCTGACGCCGCAGGAGGTGGAGATCCTGTTCGCCACCCTGCGCCAGCTTGCCGCCGAGGGCACCGCGATCCTCTACATCTCCCACAAGCTCGAGGAGATCCGCAGCCTCTGCGACGGGGCGACGATCCTGCGGCTCGGCAAGGTGGTGGCGAACTGCACGCCCGCCGAGGTCTCGGCGCGGGAGCTGGCCGAGATGATGGTGGGCCAGACCCTGATCACCCCCACGCGGGCCGCGGCGGAGGGCGGAAAGGTGGTGCTGGAGGTCTCTGGTCTGTCGCTGCGCCCCGCCACGCCCTTCGGCACCAGCCTGAAGGACATCGGCTTCTCGGTGCGCGCGGGCGAGGTTCTGGGCATCGGCGGCGTCGCGGGCAACGGCCAGGACGAGCTGCTGGCAGTGCTGTCGGGCGAGGCGCCGGTGGCGGCGGGGGCGGTGCGGGTCGACGGCCGGGACGTCGGCGCGCTCGGCCCGGTCGAGCGGCGCAGGCTCGGGCTTCTCGCGGCGCCGGAAGAGCGGCTGGGCCATGCCGCCGCGCCGGACATGAGCCTGACGGAGAACGCCATGCTCACCGGGTCGGGACGCATGGGGCTGGAGACGAGGGGTTTTCTGGACTGGCGCAAGGCAAGGGTCTTCGCCGAGCGGATCATCGCGGAGTTCGACGTGCGCACGCCGGGCCCCTCCCACGCGGCGCGCTCGCTGTCGGGGGGGAACCTGCAGAAGTTCGTGATCGGCCGCGAGATCCTGCAGGAGCCGCGGGTGCTGGTGGTGAACCAGCCAACCTGGGGCGTCGACGCCAGCGCCGCCGCGTCCATCCGCCAGGCCCTGCTTGACCTTGCGGCGCGGGGTGCGGCGATCGTCGTGATCAGCCAGGACCTGGACGAGCTGATGGAGATTTCCGACCGCTTCTGCGCCCTGAACGAGGGGCGTCTGTCGCCGCCGCGCCCCGCGAAGGGGCTGAGCGTCGAGGAGATCGGGCTGATGCTGGGCGGCGCCCACGACCTGGAGGCGGCGCATGGGACGGCGTGAAGAATTCAATTCCTCGGGCCGGGATACCTGGAAGGCGAGGATGGAGCCGGAGTGCGCCACCCCCCCATCTTTGCTTCATAAATATCCCCGCCGGAGGCAAAAAGTCTCTTCGGGCGCGACGGGAGCCGTTCATTGATCCGGCTGGAGAAGCGCCCCGAGCCCTCGCGAGGATGGACGGCGCTGACGCCGGTTCTGGCGGTGGTCCTGACGATGATCGCAGGCGGTGCCCTGTTCGCGCTTCTGGGCAAGGATCCGTTCGTCGCGATGAAGACGATCTTCTGGGATCCGATCCTCGGCGAATACGCCTTCTACTACCGCGGCCAGCTTCTGGTGAAGGCGGCGCCGCTGGTGCTGATCGCGGTGGGGCTATCGCTGGGGTTCCGCGCGGGGGTCTGGAACATCGGGGCCGAAGGCCAGTACATCGTCGGCGCACTCTGCGGCGGGGCGGTGGGGCTGGCCTTCTACCCGGCGGAGGGGTGGTACATCTTCCCCTTGATGGTGGTCGCCGGGGCGCTTGGCGGATGGCTCTGGGCGATGATCCCGGGAATCCTGAAGACGCGGTTCAACACCAACGAGATCCTCGTCTCGCTGCTGCTGGTCTACGTGGCCGAGCAGCTGCTGGCGGCGAGCGCCCTGAGGTGGCTGAAGAATCCCGAAGGCCAGGGGTTTCCCGGATCGCGCAACCTGGCGCAGTATCCCGCGGCCTCGAACCCCGAGCTGATCGCGGGGACGGGGATGCACTGGGGGGTGGTGGCGGCGATGATCGCGGTGATCTTCGCCTATGTGCTGCTGAACCGGCACATGACCGGGTTCCACATCCGGCTGGCCGGGCAGGCGCCCCGGGCGGCACGGTTTTCCGGGGTGTCGCCGTCGCGGCTGGTGCTGTTCTGCTTCTCGGTCTCCGGCGCCCTTGCCGGGCTCGCGGGACTGTTCGAGCTGACCGGGCCCGCGGGGCAGATCTCCATCGACTTCAACGTCGGATACGGGTTCACGGCGATCATCGTCGCCTTCCTCGGGCGGCTGCACCCGGTGGGGATCCTGCTGGCCGGCCTCCTGATGGCGCTGACCTACATCGGCGGCGAGGCGGCGCAGTCGACGCTTGGCCTGCCCGCCGCGGCGATCCAGGCGTTCCAGGGGATGCTGCTGTTCTTCCTGCTGGCGGTCGACGTGCTGATCAATTTCCGCGTTCGGTTCGGGAGGGCGATGGCGTGAGGACCCCGGTCGAAGTCATGCATCCGCACCGCCCACGGGGGGATCGGCAATGGATCTGAGCGTCATCTCCCCCGCCGTCCTGCTTGCCTCGCTGATGGTCGCGGCGACGCCGATCCTGCTGGCGGCGATCGGCGAACTGGTCTGCGAGAAGTCGGGCGTGCTGAACCTCGGGGTCGAGGGGATGATGATCACCGGCGCGATCTGCGGCTTCGCCATGGCGGTCGAGACCGGCTCTCCGCTGGTTGGCTTCCTCGGCGCGGCGGCGGGGGGGGCGCTGCTGGCGCTGCTCTTCGGGGTGCTGACGCAGCTTCTGCTGGCGAACCAGGTGGCGAGCGGGCTGGCGCTGACGCTGTTCGGCATCGGCATCTCGGCCCTGATCGGCCAGGGCTATCGCGGCGTGAAGCCGCCGCCGACAACGCGGCTGGATCTCGGGCCGCTGTCGGAGATCCCGTTCCTCGGGCGGCTCCTGTTCTCGCACGACTGGGTGGTCTACTTCGGCCTCGCGCTGACCCTCGGCGTCTGGCTCTTCCTGCGCTACAGCCGCGCCGGGCTGGTGCTGCGGGCGGTGGGCGAAAGCCACGACGCGGCCCATGCGCTGGGGTACAAGGTGGTGGCGATCCGCTTTGCCGCCATCGCCTTCGGCGGCGCCTGCGCGGGGCTTGGCGGGGCGTATCTCAGCCTCGTGAGGGTGCCGCAGTGGACCGACGGGATGACCGCGGGGGCGGGGTGGATCGCGCTGGCCATCGTCGTCTTCGGCAGCTGGCGGCCCGGGCGGATCCTGCTCGGGGCCTATCTTTTCGGCGGGATGACCGTGCTCCAGCTGAACCTGCAGGCGGCGCAGCTGCCGGTCCCGGTCGAGGTCTTGTCGATGTCGCCCTTTGTGTTAACCATCGTCGTGCTCGTCATCATGTCGGCGGGACGCGGCCGCGCCTCCACCGCCGCACCGGCCATGCTGGGGCGCGTTTTCCACGCGTCCTCGTGAGGAAACTTGACAGTTCGTTCATCAAGACCCCGGTATGAAGCCGGGGCGTTCAACAGGGGAAGAACCATGCAACGCAGAACACTTCTGGGCACCGCGGCCGCGGCAGCCGTACTCGCCGGCGCCAATCTGGCCGTCGCCCAGGACGGGCCGCTGAAGGTCGGCTTCATCTTCGTCGGGCCGATCGGCGACGGCGGCTGGACGTATGAGCACAACCAGGCGCGCCTCGCGGTCGAGGAGGAGTTCGGCGACAAGGTCGAGACGGTGTACCAGGAAAGCGTGCCCGAGGGCGCGGATGCCGAGCGGGCGATGACGCAGATGGCGCTGTCGGGCGCGAAGCTGATCTTCACCACCTCCTTCGGCTACATGGACCCGACGATCAACGTCGCGGCCAAGTTCCCGGACGTGAAGTTCGAACACGCCACCGGCTTCAAGCGGACCGACAACGTGGGCACCTATTCCGCCCGCTTCTACGAGGGGCGCGCGATCCAGGGCCACATCGCGGGCAAGCTGACCAAGACGAACAAGATCGGCTATATCGGGTCCTACCCGATCCCCGAGGTGATCCGCGGCATCAACTCGGCCTACATCCACGCCAAGAAGGCGAACCCGGATGTCGAGTTCAACGTGGTCTGGGCCTATACCTGGTTCGACCCTGCGAAGGAGGCCGACGCCGCCACCGCGCTGATCGAGCAGGGCAACGACGTGATCCTGCAGCACACCGATTCCACCGCGCCCCAGGCGGCGGCGGAGAAGGCCGGAAACGTCTATACCTTCGGGCAGGCCTCGGACATGGCGGAATTCGCGCCGATGCCGCGGGTCAGCTCGATCATCGACAACTGGGCGCCCTACTATATCGAGCGGGTCCGCGCAGTGATGGACGGCACCTGGCAAAGCGACGACACCTGGGACGGGATCGGCGCGGGCATGGTGAAGATCGGCGAGATCTCCTCGGCCGTGCCGGAAGAGGTGAAGGCCGAGGCGCTGGCGCTGAAGGACAAGATCGCGAGCGGAGAGTATCACCCGTTCACCGGGCCCCTGAAGAAGCAGGACGGGTCGGACTGGCTGGCCGAGGGCGAGACGGCGGACGACGGCACGCTGCTGGGCATGAATTTCTACGTCGAGGGTCTGACGGGCGACATCCCGAACTGAGGGCCTGTTCCGTGACAGGCGAAGGGCGCGCTCCTGCGAGGGGCGCGCCCTTTTTCGTTCGGGAGATGCGGGGTGACGCGCGGGCCTAGCGGATGGCAAGGCCGTCCTTGTCGAAGAAGTGGAAATCGCCCCTTGGCGCGATGCCGATGCGGTCGCCGGGTTTGCGGCCTTCGGTGTCGGCGGTGCGCACGGTGATGCGGCCGGCCTTTTCGGTCTCGACCAGCAGGAAGCTGTCGGCGCCGAGGTATTCGACCACTTCGACCGTGCCGCCGACAAGGCCTTCTCCGGGGGCCGCGGTCGCCAGGTGTTCGGGGCGGATCCCGAGCTTGACCGCCGGGCGGCTGCCCGGGAAGTCGAGCGACGCGCCGCCCGCCACCGTGGCCCGCCCGCCTTCGGTGGTGCAGGGCAGGATGTTCATGGCGGGGGAGCCGATGAACTCGGCCACGAACAGGTTGGCGGGGCGTTCGTAAAGCTCGCGCGGGGTGCCGGCCTGGGCGATGGTGCCGTATTCCAGCACCACGATCCGGTCGGCCAGCGTCATCGCCTCGACCTGGTCGTGGGTGACGTAGATCATCGTGCGCCCCAGCGACTGGTGCAGCTTGGCGATCTCGTAGCGCATTTCGACCCGGAGAGCGGCGTCGAGGTTCGACAGGGGTTCGTCGAAGAGGAACGCCGTGGGGTCGCGGACGATCGAGCGGCCGATGGCGACGCGCTGCCGCTGCCCGCCCGAAAGCGCCTTGGGCCGACGGTCGAGGTAGTCGTTCAGCTTCAGCACCCGCGCGGCCTCGTCCACCTTGGCGTCGATCTCGGACTTCGGGGCGCCCGCGGTCTTCAGCGAGAAGCCCATGTTGTCGCGCACGGACATGTGCGGGTAGAGGGCGTAGGACTGGAACACCATCGACAGACCGCGTTTCGAGGGCGGGTCCGAGGTCACGTCGCGGCCGTCGATGACGAGGGCGCCGCGGCTGATCTCCTCCAGCCCGCCGATCATCCGGAGCAGCGTGGACTTGCCGCAGCCGGAGGGGCCGACGAAGACGACGAACTCGCCGTCGCGGATGTCGAGGTCGATGCCCTTGATGACCTGGAGGTCGCCGAACCATTTCTCGATGCCGTTCAGTGCGATGGCGCCCATGGTCAGTCCCTCCCGTTCGCCCCGTTCGCCCAGGCCAGCCAGATGGCGGCGGTCCAGGTGAAGTTGTCGCCGCCGCAGGCGGTGCCGTCCTGCGGATCGAAGTACTCGAAGAAGCCGCCCTGGCGGATCAGGGCCGCGGTTTCGGCGCGCAGGCGCGTCTCCTCGGCGTGGCGCCCGGCGGAACGAAGGCCGATGGCGATCAGCGCGTTGACCACGGGCCAGGTGGGGCCGCGCCAGTAGCGCCGCGCGTTGAAGCTGGGGGCGGCGGGGTCGTTCGAGGGGATGCCGTAGGCGACCCGGTCCCACATGGCCGCCAGTTTCGTCTCCATGGCCGCGTTCTCGACCCCCGCGAGGAGGCCGAGGGCGGCGCCGGAGGACAGGCTCTCGGCGAAGGTGCCGGTCTTCATGTCGCGGGCGCAGTAGGCTTGCAGGTGGTCGTTCCAGATCGAGGGCAGCGCGGCTTCGAGTTCGGCCGCCATGGCCTCGGGCTCGGCCGGGTCCTCGCCCAGGGTGCGGGCGAGGGCGGCGAGGTCGCGGTTGGCGCGCATCAGGATGAAGTGGATCGCCGGGTCTGCCATGAGGAAGGGGCCGTCGTTCAGGATCGTGTCCTGGTCCCAGCCGCAGGCGCGGCCGAACTGGACGATGGCGAGGTAGCGGTCGTAATCCTCTTTCCCCGGGCGCATGGAGGGGTCGACGTGGCCGGTGTCGCGCCGCTGGTAGGGGCCGACGTTCGAGCCGTCGACGTTGGCCATGCCGGGATCCCAGTCGGGGCAGTTGTCGCGGCCCGATTCCCAGGGGTGGGTGATGCAGGCGGTGCCGTTCACGGTGCGCGCGCGCTGCCACCAGCGGTGCCAGGCCAGCATCTTCGGGTAGAGCGCCCGCAGGCGGTCGGTGCCGCCCGCGCTGTCGTGGATCAGGCGGGCGAGGATCGCGGCGACGGGGGGCTGCGAGATGCCGGAGGAGGGCGGCGTGGTGCCGGTGCCCCAGACGCCGGGACCGGGGAAATAGCCCTCGTCGTCGCGGTGGAAGATGATGTGGGGCACCATGCCGGTGTCCCATTGGGCGGAGAACAGGGTTTCAAGCTCGGTCCAGGCACGGGAGGGGTCGAAGGTGGCGAAGCCCCAGGCGGCGAAGGCGGAATCCCAGTTCCACTGGAACGGATAGAGCCCGCTGGTGGGGATCGTGTAGGTCCCGCGGTCGTTGCGGCGCAGGATATCGCGGGCGATGGAATCGAGGTCGTCTGTCTGCATGGTCATCCCTTGACGGACCCGGCGGTGAGGCCGCGGGTCATGAAGCGTTCGAGTCCGAGGAACAGCACCATGATCGGCACCGTCGCGATGACCGCGCCCGCCATCAGGTGCTGGCGCGGGATCTCGGACGAGTTGAGCGAGGCGATGCCCCGGGTGAGGGTGAATTTCGACGGATCGTCGAGCAGCATGAAGGCCAGCAGGAACTCGTTCCAGGCGATCATGAAGACGTAGAGCGAAACCGAGGCGAGGGCCGGAAGCGACAGCGGCAGCGTGATCTTCCAGATCACCTGCAGGCGCGAGAGGCCGTCCATCAGCCCCGCCTCCTCCACCTCCGCCGGAAGGCCGCGGAAGTAGCCCTGGAGCATGTAGAGCGCGACGGGGATGGTGGTGACCGGGTAGATCAGCACGATCCCGAGGATCGAGTTCCGAAGGCCCAGCATCGAGTAGCCGATGTAGATCGGCAGGGCGAGGACGATCATCGGCACCATGTAGATCAGCAGGATCGAGCGCGAGAACACCGCCGCACCCCGGAACCTCAGCCGCGCCACGGCATAGGCGCCGGGGATGGAGAAGGCGAGGGTCAGAAGGACCGTCAGGACCGATATGTAGAAGCTGGTCCAGAGGTAGGAGCCGAAGTTGAAGCGGGTCAGAAGCTCGACATAGCTGTCGAACAGGTGCCAGCCCTGGGAGAGGTCGAGGCTGAAGTCGAGCGGGTTCTGCACCAGCTGCTGCTGGTTCTTCAGGCTGGTCATCACCATCACGTAGAAGGGGATGAAGACGATGGCCGTGAAGAAGACGTAGCCGAAGCCGGTGAGGAAGCGGATCACCGCATCCTCGAACTCGTGCCGGGTGAGGGCGCCGGTGCCAAGGCCCCTCAGCATTCCGCCGAGGCCGAGCGCGATGGCGGCGGCGAGGGCGAGGACGGCGACGGCCTGGGCGACGGTTCCCGCGCCCTGGGAGAGCACGGGTCCGATGCCCACCGGCCCGAGCGCCGCCACGACGAGCGACGCCGCGGCCAGCGGCAGGCGGCCGTAAAGCGCCGCGATCCCGGCAAGCGCGCCGAGGACCAGCGAGACGAGCCCTGCGGGACGGAAGGCGTCGCCGGTGACGAAGGACATGGCGACGGCCACGGTGACGGCGGCGGTCAGGGTCCAGAGGGCGCCGATCAGCGCGGCGGTGATGTGGCCGTGGTAGAGGCGTTTCACAGGCCTTCCTCCCGGCTGATGACCTTGAAGAAGAAGACCGAAAACAGCAGCAGGCAGGCGAAGATCACCACCGCCACGGCGGCCCCCGCGCCGATGTTGGAGACGGCGAAGGCCTGTTCGTAGACGTTGACGGTCAGCGTGCGGGTGCCCGCGTTGCCGCCGGTCAGCAGGAAGATGTCGTCGAACTTGT
Source organism: Oceaniglobus roseus (assembly GCF_002869745.1). Lineage (GTDB taxonomy): Bacteria > Pseudomonadota > Alphaproteobacteria > Rhodobacterales > Rhodobacteraceae > Oceaniglobus > Oceaniglobus roseus. The sequence continues at coordinate 110,027 of NZ_PNOS01000006.1, read as the reverse complement.
TGAAGGTCCAGATGAAGCGCAGCAGGAACAGCACCGACAGGATGCCCAGAAGCTGCGGCAGCGAGAGGTACCAGAACTTCTGGAACGGGCTGGCGCCGTCCATGTCGGCGGCCTCGTACATGTCCTCGGGGATCGACTGCATCCGGGCGAGAATGAACAGGAAGGACAGCGGGAAGTAGCGCCAGATCTCGAACACCGTGACCATGACGAGGGCGAGGGGGCGGTCGCCGAAGAAGTTGATGGCGTTCCGGGTGACGCCCATCTGGAGGAGCAGCGCGTTGGCCGAGCCCGAGAAGGGATCGAACAGGATGATCCAGGTGAAGGCGACGGCGATCACCGGGGCGACGTAGGGAAACAGGTAGAGTCCGCGCAGGATGCCCTGGCCGCGGAACGACCGATCCAGCAGGAGCGCGGCGAAGAGGCCGACGAGCAGCGCGCCGAGGGTGCCGAAGACGGTGTAGAACAGGGTCACGCCGAGGACGCCCCAGAACTCGGAGCCGTCGAAGATGCGGGTGAAGTTTTCCAGTGTGAAGTCGAGGTTCGTCAGGATGTTCGGGGCGTCGCCGGTCAGGCGCGGCGGGCTCGACTCGGCCAGGTCGCCGAGCGGGCCGGTATCGCCCTCGGCGGTGACGAACAGCTCGATCTCGTCGCGCCCGCCGGCGTCGAGGTCGCCGAGGTCGCAGAAGATGTCGGCGCCGTCGACGGTACAGCGGTCGTCGGCGTCGCGCAGGGTCAGGCCCTCGGGGAGGGTGTCGGAGAGGGTGACGCCGGTGATGGCGATGTCCTGGGAGGAATTGCGCAGGCGGTATTGCAGGCGCAGGTCCTCGCCGTCGCCGCGCAGGTTCTCGCGCACCACGGGGGCGGGCGGGCGCAGGTCGGCGAGGCCGATGGGCTTGAACGAGATCCAGAAGATCGCGATCAGCGGCAGGATCACCACCGCCGAGACGATGGCGATGGTGGGCAGCAGGAGCCCCCAGGCGAGGCGCGCCTCGCGGGCGGCCAGCGGGCCGCGGCCCCTTGGCGGCACGGCGTGTGTCATGGTGCCTCCTCCCTTCGGTCTTCCCGGGCGCGGGGACGAACCCCGCGCCCTGCCCCGCTCACTCGATGGCGGCCAGTTCGTCGTTCATCCGCTTGACGGCCGCGGCGGCGTCGATCTCGCCGTCGAGGTAAGCGCGGACGGTGCGGTTGATGACCTGGCTGTTGACGATCTTGGAGGCGAGCGCGAGCTGGCCGTCCTTGATCCCCCAGCGTTGCGCCGTGTCGAGACCGCCGACGATCTCGTCGATCATCGCCGGGTCGTAGAGGTCGGAGAGCGCCGCCTTGCGGTCGACGCCGACCGGCAGCTTCGACCAGGCCTCGACATATTCCTCGGGGTTGTCGGCGGTGCCGCGGCGGACCGGGAACTTGCCCTCGGGGGCGATGGCGAGGGTCTGGGTGTAGCCGTCGCTCAGCGAGTATTCGACGAACTGCTGCGCCTCGTCGATGTCGGCGTCGGCGGTGATGCCGAAGTACCGGATGTCGGCCCAGGCAGCGCCGTCGGGGTTCGAGGGCCCCGAGAAGCTGGTGACGACGCCGGTCTTCGAGGCAAGCTCGGGCGAGGTGGGATCGTCGTTGATCGTGGGCGGCGAGCTGTCGCGCAGGCCCGCGAGTTCATCGAGGATGAAGGGCGACCAGATGATCATCGCCGCGTTGCCCGAGAAATAGAGCGTGCGCGACTGGTCCCAGTAGAGCTCGCCCGGGGGCGAGGCCTCGGCGATGGTCTTGTAGAATTCGAGGACTTCGGTCGTCTTCTTCTCGTCGAAGCCGGTGAAGCCGTCGGGGCCGACCGGGCTGGCGCCGTTGGCGAGGAAAACGTGCTCCAGCACCTGGGACATGAAGTTCTCGTCGACCTTTGTGGCGGCGACGAAGCCGAACATCTCGGGCGGGTTGTGCAGCGCTTCGACCGCGGCGGTGACGTTGGCGTAGGAGTTGGGCGGCTCCAGCCCCTTCTCGTCGAACAGGTCCTTGCGGTAGACGATCATCTGCGTCCAGCCGTCCACCGGGACCGCGGCCCAGCCCTCGTCGGTCTTGGCGAAGGAGAGGGCGCCCTGGGCGAAGGTGTCGGGGCCGAGGTTCTCGATCACTTCCGTGGCGGCGTCGGCGTCGAGGATGCCGGCCTCGACCCAGGGCAGGGCGTACTGGAGCGTGTGGTAGATCACGTCCGGCAGGTCGCCCGCGGCGAAGGCGGCGGTGGCGCGGGTGCCGAGATCGCTTTCCGTGACCGGGATGACCTCCACCGCGATGCCGGTCTTGTCCTTGAAATCGGCGGCAAGCTGCTGCTGGCGCTCCAGCCGCTCGGGCTGTTCCTCGGTGGTCCAGAAGCGGATGTCGGCCATGGCCGGGGCCGCGAGGACGGTGAGGGCCGTTCCGGCCAGTGCCATGCGGATCAGTTTCGAATGTCTCATGTGAGCCTCCCTTGGTTTTTCCGGTGTCAGGCGGGCGGACCGTCGGTGCCGCCCGGGCGCAGGACGGCATCCGCCGTCTCGCGCAGGGTTTCGGGATCGGCGCCGCCGATGCGCGCGATCAGGAGTTCGGCCAGCCGCGCCCCCGCGGCGGTCTGGTCCACGGCGTAGCTGGTCAGCGGCGGGTCGAGCAGCTGGCCCTCGCGGGTGCCGTCGTAGCCGATGACCGAGAGATCGCGGCCGATGGAAAGGCCGCGGGCGCGGGCGGCGCGGATCGCGCCGATGGCCAGCAGGTCGGTCGCGCAGATCAGCGCGGTGGGGGGCCTGGACAGCTCCAGCATCCGGCCGGCCGCCGCCGCGCCATCCTCTGCCGTCATGCCGCCGCGGTGGATCAGGGCGGGGTCTTCCGACAGGCCCACGTCGGCGAGACCGGCGAGATAGCCGTCGCGCCGCTTCCTGGCATAGGTGAAGGCATCGTCGGCGCCGACGAAGCCGATGCGGCGGTGGCCGAAGCCGTGGAGGCGCGCCACCGCGTCCTCCATCGCCGCGCCGCCGCGGATGTCGAACCAGGCGCAGCCCTCGGCATCGCCGGTGCGGCCGAACAGCACGAACGGGCAGCCTTCGTCGCGCAGCAGCGCCACGCGCGGGTCGTGCCACTGGCTGCGGGGCAGGATGAAGCCGTCGGCCTTCCGCTCGCGGATCAGGCGGCGGTAGGTGTCGAGCCCCTCCTCCTCGCTTTCCGCCGTGGCCATGGTCAGCGTCCAGCTGCGGGCCGAGGCGGCCTGGGTGATGCCGCGCAGGAACTCGGCAAGGAAGGGCCGCTGCGAATCGTGCTGCTCCATCTGGAGGACGAGGCCCAGCGCCTTCACCTGCCCGGTGCGGATCGCCTGGGCGTGGGAGAGCGGCGCATAGCCCAGGGCTTCGGCGGCTTCGGAAATGCGCTGACGGGTGGCCGGGCTGATGTCGGTATAGCCGTTCAGCGCCCGCGACACGGTGCCCTTGGACAGGCCCAGCGACCTGGCCAGGTCCTGGATCGTCGGTCGGCGCGTGGCCGCGGATATCGGGCGGTTCGGCTTCATCGGCGTGATATTGCGCTTACGAAACCGGTTTCGTCAACCCGTTTCGATCGTTTTGCAGCGCCGCGCGACCGTTGCCGGGCAGGAGGTCTGCGGCCCCGAGGCAGAGCGCGGCGTTGCCGAAGGGGCGCGTCTTGCCTATCGAGAGTGTCGCCGGAACCCCGGAGTGCGTCACCGGGCCGAGGGTGCAGTGGCCGGATCGGAAAGGTGCGATGGACGAGACGGATCGGACTGGCTGCTGCGCGCCCGCGCGGAACGGCGGGGGCGCTCCGCCCCCCCTGCCCCAACGGGGTCGCGCGGAGCTTGCCACCGTCGCAATTCCGGCAGCCGCGCGCCCGGTCCTCGGCACCGCGGTTCCGCGGATCGCCGACGATGGCGAGGGGCTGCGCCGTGCCGCTGCGCTGCGCGCCTTCCGGATCACACCGGGCGCGATCACCAACGCCGACTTCGCGGCCTTCGTCGCGGAGTCCGGATACGTCACCGAGGCAGAACGCTTCGGCTGGTCCTTCGTCTTCTGGTCGGACGTGCCCGAGCACATTCCCGTCTCGCAGGGCGTCGCCGGGATCGAGTGGTGGCGCCGGATCGACGGCGCGACCTGGCGCGACATCAACGGCCCCGGCACCGCCGAAACGGCGTGGCATCCCGACCATCCCGTGGTGCAGGTGTCCTGGAACGACGCGGCCGCCTTCGCCGCCTGGGCGGGCGGGCGCCTTCCCGGCGAGACCGAGTGGGAGCATGCCGCGCGCGGCGGCCTCGGCGACGTGCCCTATCCCTGGGGCACGGCAGAGCCCGACGACACCGCCACCCTGCCCTGCAACATCTGGCAGGGACGGTTTCCGCAGGTCAACACGGCCGCCGACGGCTATCGCGCCACGGCCCCGGCCCTGTCCTTCGCGCCGAACGGGTACGGCCTGTTCAACTGCGTGGGCAACGTCTGGGAATGGACGGCGGACGCCTACCGGATCCGGTCGCTGAAGACCGCGGTGAAGGCGCGGCTGCGGGCGATGGCGGGATACCGCGTCGCCAAGGGCGGCTCGTTCCTGTGCCACCGCAGCTATTGCTGGCGCTACCGGATCGCCGCCCGCTCCGGCAACTCGCCGGACAGCGCGACCCCGCACATGGGGTTCCGGGTGGTTTTCGACGTGTGACGCCCCGGCGAAGCTTGCGTCCGCGCACCGGGGCAGGCGGCCCCTGCCCTGCCGGATCGTCCGCCATCGGGCGGAAAGCTGCACAAGGCTGCGGCAGAGGGCCGGAACCCGTCGGCCGATCCGGGAGCAGGGGGTTCCATCTCCGGCCGCATTCCCTAGTTTTGCTGCACGGCAGCAAAAAGAGGGGAAGACCCCATGGACTCGATCTATTCCGTCGAAGACACGGTGGATGCCGTGGAAAAGCACGTCGAGACCACCGTCGGCTGGCTCTCGGGCTATGTGCCCGAGGTGCTCTGGCCCTGGGTGATCATCACCCTCGGCGTCATGCTGGCCGTGTCCCTGCACGGACTGATCTGGCGCGGCGTCACCCGGGCGCTGCGCGGCCATTCCGGGCTGTGGGTGTCGGTGGTGCGCCGCCTGCGCCGCCCGTCGCGGCTGTTCCTGCTGGTCGGCGTGTTCAACGTGCTGGTCAACACCGCCGGGCTGGACTTCAACTGGCGGGCCTGGCTGTCGCAAGGATCGGCCGCGATCCTGCTGGTGATCGCGGGCTGGGTGGTGATCGTCGGCATCGACACCGCCGCCGACCGCTTTGCCGCGAAGCTGAGGCTCGACGACGAGGACGACAACGTGGCCGCCCGGGCGCAGGCCACGCAGATCCGCATGCTGCAGCGGATCGGCCGGATCCTGGTCGGGCTGCTGACCGCCGGTCTGGTGCTCTGGACCTTCGAGCCGGTGAGGCAGTTCGGCGTCTCGCTCTTCGCCTCGGCCGGGGCGGCGGGCCTGATCCTCGGGTTCGCGGCGCGCCCGGTGCTGGCGAACCTGATCGCGGGCATCCAGATCGCGATCACCCAGCCGATCCGCATCGACGATGTGGTGATCGTCGAGAACGAATGGGGCTGGGTCGAGGAGATCGCGGCGACCTACGTCGTCATCCGCATCTGGGACCTTCGGCGGCTCGTCGTGCCGCTGTCCTTCTTCATCGAGCAGCCGTTCCAGAACTGGACGCGGGATTCGGGCACCATCATCGGCTCGGTCACGTTCCACCTGGACTACACCGCCCCGATCAAGGCGATCCGCGAGAAGCTGGAGGAGACGGTGCGCGCTTCCCGCCGCTGGGATGGCAAGGTGGTGAACCTGCAGGTGATCGAGACCTCGCGCGATACGGTCGAGGTGCGCGGCCTGATGAGCGCGAAGAACTCGCCCACCGCGTGGGAGCTGCGCTGCGAGGTGCGCGAGGCGGTTCTGGAATGGCTCCAGTCCGAGCATCCGGGCGCCCTGCCGAAGGTCCGGACCGAGTTGCGCGTCGCGGACGAGGAGAGCGCGGGCAGCGTCACCCAGCTGCGCCGGACGCCCGAGCAGCGGCGGGCCTGACGACGTCGCCCGCGGGCGGGGCGGGGCTTTTCAGGGCGCGGGGGCTGTGACAGTCTCTGCGCCATGACACACCAGATCACCGCCCCCGACGGCAGCCCCGCCTCCCGTTTCGCCTTCGGCACCATGCAGTTCGGGGAAGGCGCGTCCCACGCCGATTCCCGTGCCATGTATGACGCCTGCCGCGCGGCGGGCATCAACTTCTTCGACACGGCCTACAGCTACACCGGGGGCAAGTCCGAGCAGTTCCTCGGCGAATTCGCCGAGGGCGAGCGCGGGAAGCTGGTGATCGCGACGAAGCACGATTTCGCAAAGGGGGGCACCCGCGCGGTCATCGAACGCAGCATCGCCGAGTCGCTGGAACGCCTGCGGACGGAGAAGGTCGAGGTCTACTATCTCCACCGCTTCCATGACGAGACGCCGCTGGAAGAGACCTTCGAGGCACTGGCAGAGGCACAGCAGGCCGGGAAGTTCGACCACATCGGCGTGTCGAACTATGCCGCCTGGCAGGTGATGAAGGCCGATGCGGTGGCGCGGAAGCTCGGCACACGCGTTGCGGTGATCCAGCCGATGTACAACCTCGTCAAGCGCCAGGTCGAGGTCGAGATCCTGCCGATGGCGCGGGCCGAGGGCTTCGCCGTGGTGCCCTATTCGCCGCTCGGGGGCGGCTTGCTGACCGGGAAATACGCCTCGGGCGGCGGCGGGCGGCTGGAGAGCAACCGGATGTACGGCAAGCGTTACGGTCAGCGGTGGATGTACGACACCGCCGCCGCGCTGTCGGAGCTGGCGAAGGAGGTCGGCGTCTCGCCCGTCGTGCTGGCGGTGACCTGGGCCGCGCGCCATCCGGGCGTCACCGCGCCGATCATCAGCGGACGGACGGCGGAGCAGCTGCAACCCTCGCTCGACGCGCTCGGCTTCGAGATGGACGACGACCTTTACGCCCGGGTGAGCGCGCTGTCGCCCGCCCCCGCCCCGGCCACAGACCGGCTGGAGGAGGCATGATCCTCGTCATCGGCGGCGGCATCGCCGGAGTCTCGGCCGCGGCACGGCTTTCCGCCCTCGGGCCCGTGACGGTGCTGGAGGCGGAGAGCGCGCTGGCTTACCACGCCTCGGGCCGTTCGGCGGCGCTGTTCATCGAGGATTACGGCAACGACTCGGTCAAGGCGCTGAACCGGGCCAGCCGCGGCTACCTCGCGGCGCAGGAGGGCGTGACGAAGCCCCGCGGGCTGATGATGCTGGCCCGCGCCGATCAGGAGCCGAGCTTCGAGGAGGAACGGATCGGCTTCGGGATGGAGCGGCTGGCCGTGGACGAGGCGCAGGGCATGTTCCCGATCCTGAACCCCGCCACGGTGGCCCATGTCGGCTATCGCGCCGACGTGGACGACATCGACACCGACCTGCTGATCCAGGGCTTCGCGCGGCAGGCGCGGGCGAACGGCGCGACCTTCGTGACCGGCGCGCGGGTCTCCTCGATCTCGCGCGAGGGCGGCGGTTGGGTGGTCCGCTGGCCCGGCGGCGAGGCCACCGGCGATCTGCTGGTGAACGCGGCCGGGGCCTGGGCGGACGGCGTGGCGCGGATGGCCGGGGCGGCGCCGCTCGGGCTTCAGCCCTACCGGAGGTCGATGGCGCGGCTGCCCGCGCCGGGGGGCCACGACACGAAGCACTGGCCCTTCGTCGACGGTGTCGAGGGGCGGTGGTACGCGAAGCCCGACGCGGGCGGCTGGATCGTCTCGCCCTCGGAGGAGGATCCGATGGACCCCCACGACGCCTTCACCGACGACATGGTGATCGCCGAGGGGCTGGACCGCTACTCCGAGATGGTGACGGAGCCCGTGGTGAGGGTCGAGACGACATGGGCCGGCCTGCGCACCTTCGCGCCGGACAGGACGCTGGTGATCGGGCCGGATGCGGGGGCGCCCGGGTTCTTCTGGTGCGCAGGCCAGGGCGGCTACGGCTTCCAGACCTGCGCCGCGGCCTCGCAGCTGCTGGCCGATCTCGTTGGCGGGCGCGCGTCGGAGCTTCCCGGAGACATCGTCGCGGGGCTCGCGCCCGGTCGCTTCGGCTGAGGCGCGCTGTCGGAGGCACCGCGCAACCGTCTACCAAGGTGAGCTTACGCAAGATCCGGGTGTTGGGCGCGTGATCGCAGCGGTGACGCTGGCCGCCTGCCGTTCCGTGATCGCCGCATCCGGCCCGTTTCGATGGCGTCTGCCCCGCAGGCTGCCGGGTCGGTCCTGTCTCTCTTTCGGCGTGCGCCGCGGTCGCTGGGGGACGCGGCCGGATCTGCGCGATCCGACTTCCTGACATCGAGGGTCCTTGGAGTCGAGTGCTCAGGTGCGTGCGCCCCCCCCCCCCGCGATTGCGCGACAAGGCGATCGTCATTCAGTCGCATGACCGCAGTTCTGACGTTCAGGGCTTGCGCAAAGCGGTTTTGATTCCATATACCATCCACATGGATGGAGAAACACCATGAGCAACATCAGACAGCTTCGCGAGAAGACCCCCGAGAGCGAGAAGATCACCATCAACCTGGGCTATGTGGACCTCGGCCGCATCGACCTGCTGGTTCAGGAGGGCTTCTACTCCAACCGCAGCGACTTCATCCGGACCGCGATCCGCAACCAGCTTGGCTGCCACGCCGATGTCGTGACCAGGTCGGTCGAGCGGCACACCATGGAGCTTGGCCTGCGCGACTACACGCGGGCCGATCTGGAAGCGCTGCGCGACGCGGGCGAAGTGCTGCACGTCAAGGTCGTGGGGCTGGCCCGGATCGACCCGGACGTCAGCCCGGAGCTCGCGGTGCAGACCATCGGCTCGATCACCGTTCTGGGCGCCCTGCAAGCCCCACCGGAGGTGAAGAAGGCGCTCGCCGACCGCATTCGATAACGACACACCCTCACCCAAGGACCAGATTCATGTTCGATTTCAGAACCGGCGCACGGCGTCCGGTCAACGATGACGCGCGCGCCGAAAGGCTCGCCGATGCGCAGGCGCTGGTGCAGCGCACCCTCGCCCGGCACGGACTTGCGGCCCCGTCGCAGCTGCCCGGCACACACGGCCTGATGGACGTGTTGCAGCGGGGGCTTGCGCCGCAGGGCGGGGCGACGCCGCCACGATCCGATCCGCGCCGCGTCGAGGTGCCCGACGGAGCGCGGTTCCTCTCCGCCACCCATCGCGGCAAGAGCGGATCGCGCGCCTTCCGCACCTACGTGCCCGCCTCCGCCGCCTCCGACCCTGCTGCCGTGGTGATGATGCTCCATGGCTGCACGCAGACGCCCGAGGATTTCGCCATCGGCACGGGCATGAACGCGCTTGCCGAGCGTCACGGCTTCGTCGTGCTCTACCCCGAGCAGTCGCGCGGGTCGAATGCCCAGACCTGCTGGAACTGGTTCAGCCCGAACGACCAGCACCGCGACCGGGGCGAGCCGGAGATCCTCGCCGGCATGGCGCGGGCGGCGATGGAGCAGTACGGCATTCCGCCGGACCGCACCTTCGTGGCGGGCCTGTCGGCCGGAGCGGCCATGGCCGTGATCCTCGGCGCGACCTACCCGGACGTGTTCGCCGCGGCCGGCGCCCATTCCGGTCTGCCTTACGGCTCGGCGAAGGACGTCGCCTCGGCCTTTGCCGCCATGGCGGGCCGGGGGCCGGGACAACAGGGCACGCCGTCGGAAAAAGGCGTCCGCACCATCGTCTTCCACGGCGCGGCTGACGCCACGGTGCACCTGTCGAACGGCGACATCATCGCCCGGGACGCCGAGCGGTCGGCTCCGTCGCCCAGCCTCCAGACCACCCGCAAGGGCACGGAAAACGGGCGGACCTACACCGTGACGAGTTCCATCGGCCCGGACGGGCGCACCGACATGGAACACTGGGTGATCGACGGACTTGGTCATGCATGGTCGGGCGGCCGGCCCGGCGGCACTTATACCGACCCGCGCGGGCCCGATGCCAGCGCGGAAATGATCCGCTTCTTCTTCGACTCCAAGGACACGCTGAAATGACGATGACACTCACCTTCGACGCCGTCAGCGAAAGTACGCCCGGCGAAAAGTGGCGCGCCCGCTGGATGCGCTCCTGGCCCGCCTACGAGGCGTGGTTCCTTGCCCGCGGCGGCGATGCCGGCCCGGACCGGAAGACCTGCGAGGCGGCCCTGGCGCGGTACATGCCGGAACTTCTGCCGGTGCATCGCCGGCTTGTCGCGCTGGCGGGGGGCGGCGACCGCGCGGCGCGGTTCCTGACCACCTGGTGTCCGCCGCGGTATCTGAACGGCTGCTCCCTGGCCGCGATGTCCGATGGGACGGACGTGCGCCTGCTGCGCAACTACGACCTCTCGCCGGACCTGAACGAGGGACTGCTTCTGCGCAGCGAATGGACCGGCAGGCCCGTCATGGGGATGATCGAATTCCTCTGGGGCGTGTCGGACGGGATCAACGAGGCCGGGCTGAGCGTCGCGCTGGCCTATGGCGGGCGCTCGGAAACGGGCGAGGGCTTCGGCGTCACGACCATCCTGCGCTACGTGCTCGAGGTCTGCGACACGGTGGAGGAGGCGCTTGGCGTGCTGGACCGGGTGCCGTCGCACATGGCCTACAACATCGTGCTGGCCGACGCCTCGGGGGCGATCGCCAGCGTCGAGCTGAGCCCCGGTGGCGGCGCACGGCGGATGCCCCGCGCCATCGCGACGAACCATCAGAGCGGCGGCACCCTTCCCGATCGCGCCCCCTTCACCCGGACCTACGAACGGCACAGGCACCTCAGCGCGCTGCGCACCGGCGTCCGCGATCTGCACGCCGACTTCACCCGCGCGCCGCTGCGGCAGGACCGCTATTCCGAGGGGTTCGGCACGCTGTTCACCGCCGAGTACGATCCGCTGGAGCGCTCGCTCCGGCTGATCTGGCCGGACGAGGACTGGCACCAGACGCTGGCGCGGTTCGAGGAGGGCCGGAGGGACATCGTCTATGCGCCGGCCGACGCCCGTAATGACGCGCAGGGCTGGAGTTCCGGCAGCGACTGGTCACGGGCGGCCGAGGTGGATTGGGCGCAGGTGGGGCGGGACTATGCCGCGGGGGTCGGAAGACCGATCGAGGCCTACCTGCCGCAGCCGGGCCACGCCTGACGTCCCCAGGCAAGGGCACCCGGCAGGATCGCTTCCTTGGTCCCCGCGGACCGCGGGGGCGGCGCCGGGCACCCCGCCCGGAGTCGCGCGTCGGACCTGCCGGTGGCCGGGCCTACCTGACGCGCCGCTCCTCGATCGGCGGCAGGAACCAGACGGCCAGCCCCGCCAGCGGCAGGAAGGCGCAGAGCCGGTACACCGCCTCGACCCCGTAACTGTCCGCCATGACGCCCAGCAGCGCCGCCGCGATCCCGCCGAGGCCGAAGTTCAGGCCGTAGAACAGCCCGCCGATCAGACCGATGCGGTTCGGCAGCAGGTCCATGGCGTAGATCAGGATCGAGGCGAAGGCGCTGGCCATGATCAGGTTGATCCCCACCGTCAGCACCCCGGTCCAGAACAGGTCGGCATAGGGCAGGATCAGCGTCAGGGGCAGCGGCCCCAGCACCGAGATCCAGATGATCCGCCGCCGCCCGATGGCGTCGCCGACGATGCCACCGATCAACACGCCCACGGCCGCGGCGATCAGGAAGACGAACAGCATCATCTGCGAGGCCGGGATCGACAGGCCGAACTTCTCGATGAGGTAGAAGGTGTAGAACGAGCGGAAGCTCTCGCCGTAGGTGTTCTTGGTGAACATGAGGAAGGTGAGGACCGTCAGCCCCAGGGCGATGGTCGCGGCGGACTGCTGCGGCACGGGGCTCTCGGCCCGGCGGCGGGCGGAACGGTCGGTGAACTCGGCCCGGATCCGGTGCTGCTGACGCCCGATCCAGGCCAGCACCGCCATCGCGAGAAGCGCGAGCACCGCGAACCAGGCCAGGCTCGGCTGCCCCCAGGGCACGATGATCAGCGCGGCGAGGACGGGACCGAGCGCGCCGCCCGACTGTCCGCCGACCTGGAAGATCCCCTGCGCCAGCCCCTGCCGGTCGCCCGCGGCATAGCGCGCCATGCGCGTCGCCTCGGGGTGGAAGATCGAGGAGCCGATGCCGATCAGCGCCACCGCGACGAGGATCGCGGCATAGCTTCCCGCGAAGGCCAGGCAGACCAGCCCGGACAGGGTGAAGGCCATGCCGACGACCGGCGAATAGGGCGCCGGGTAGCGGTCCGTCACCATCCCCATCACCGGTTGCAGCAGCGATCCCGCGATCTGGAAGGTCAGCGTGATCAGGCCGATCTGCACGAAGTCGAGCCCGTAGGCCTCCTTCAGGATCGGATAGGCCGCGGGGATGAGCGACTGCATCAGGTCGTTCAGAAGGTGTGTCGCGCCGAGCGCGGTCAGTACGACGAGGTAGGTCCGGGCAGGCGTGGCAATGGTCAAGGCGGTCACTCTTTGAAGCTTCGCAAGGATTAAGCCTCAACTGGACGGCGCCACAAGGGAGATGTGTCGCGAGGGTACCCGTCCCGAGGCACCCAGGGTGGAGACCCTCCTTGCGGCGGTGGCCGACGCCGATCCCGCGCCCCCGCGACCCGATCCTGCATTCGAGCAGAAGATTTCCGCGACGCAGCGCAAGTCGAGAAGAGGTTCGCTCCCTCCGGCTTCATGCGCCCAAGATCCGCCCGTGGACGACCCGGACTGCACCTGCGCCACCGGACATCGACCCGTCCCCGCGCCGATCCCGGCAGCGGACTTGCATGCCATGGCGGGGCGAACCCTGTGCGGAAACAAGCCTGCCGTCTATCGCCATGCGACTTGAAGCACGCCCGTCCGGTCGTTAGGTCGGGAGGGACGAGGACGACCTCGCCCGATCATCGGGGCAGCGCTCGGGACGGCCCGGAGACAGACCGGAGTCCTTCATGCGCACCACCTTCGACCGTATCCGCCAGGCCGTCAGTTTCGAGATCGTCGGCCTGCTGATCGCAACGCCGCTGTTCGCCCGGGTCTTTGCGCATCCGCTGGACGAGATCGGACTCCTTGCGCTGTTCGGGGCCACCGTGGCGACACTGTGGAACTACTTCTACAACCTCGGCTTCGATCACGCGCTGCGATGCCTCACGGGCCGGACAACGAAGACGGTATCGTCCCGCGTCGTGCACGCGATCCTGTTCGAGGCGACGCTGCTTGCGCTGCTGCTGCCGCTCTTCGCCTGGTGGCTCGGGATTTCGCTGGTCGAGGCGGTGCTGATGGACCTGTCCTTCGCCGCCTTCTACGCCGTCTACGCCTTCGTGTTCACCTGGGCCTATGATACGCTCTTCCCGGCGGAGACGCGTGCCGAAGGGTCGGGGAGGCACTGATGGACGAGGACAAGGGTGGATCGAACGTCTGCCTCGCGCATCGGATCGTCGACGGGCACGTCGTCGATCCCGACACCGCCCGCGACGTGGCCCGCTTCCGCCGCGCGGCGCGGGCCCGGCTTATGGAGGCGCGCCGGCGGATCACCACCGCGGACCGCGCTGCCATGACCCCGGTCCTCGCGCAGGCGCTGGGCCGAGAGGTGACGATCCGGCCGGGGCTGAAGATCGCGGCCTACTGGCCGATCCGCGGCGAACCGGACCTGCGCGAGTGGATGGCTCGCGCCCATGCTGCCGGTGCGACGATCCTTCTGCCCGTCGTGTTGGAGAAAGCGGCGCCGCTGGTGTTCCGCGCCTGGGCACCCGGCTGCGCGATGGAGCGCGGCATCTGGAACATTCCGGTGCCGAGCGACGGCCCGGCCTTGCACCCGGACGTGGTCATCGCACCGCTTGTCGGCTTCGACGAAAGAGGCTTCCGGCTCGGCAACGGCGGCGGCTACTACGACCGCACGCTGGCCCGGCTTGCGCCGTCCCCGCGGACCATCGGCGTCGGCTGGCCCGACTGCGGGATCACGACCATCTTCCCGATGCCCTGGGACGTCCCGATGGATTGCATCGTCCTTGCCGACGGCAGGATTCGGCACCGGGGCTGATTCAGGCGACGAAGAAGATCACCGCACCCTCGGCACCGACGGCGATACCGGCGAAGCTTGCTTGGGTATCCGGGTCGATCATTGAATCGCGTCATTAACGCTCCCGTTCTCGCTGCCTTGCAGATTTTGGTGACCCTGGGCACCGGCTGCAATTTTGCTTTCCTGACAGCCGCACCGGGCACACGGAGATCGGCGGCGGGACGGGCATGTCCGCGTTTTGGGTCAATGAATCGGGATCGGCCATGCGGTGGTGTGAAAGATGGTCTCCATCGAGAACTTCGAAGTCACGTTCCGGCAGGGGAGCGCTTGGGTCAGCGCGAGGTAGAATGCATCGTATTGGCCCATGTCCTCGACCCTGACCTTGATCAGGTAATCGACATCCCCCGACATCCGATGCACCTCCACGATACAGGAAAAGCTCTTGATGACCTCGCGAAAGGTATCCCGCCATTCCGGCGTATGATCGAGTGCCTCGATCTCGACAAAGACGGCGAGACCGAGGCCGATCTTGTCCGGATCGACGATGGCGACACGGCGTTCGATGATACCTGTCGCCTCAAGCTTCTGCACGCGCTTCCAGCAGGGTGTCTGCGACAGGCCGACGCGCTCGGCCAGCTGGGCGATCGGCAGGGTGGCATCCTTCATCAGTTCGGCGAGGATCTTGCGATCGATCCGGTCAAGGTCGGTCTTGCCCATCGGGGGGTCCTGCACTCAGGCCGCCGTGAAGGACCGAACGAACTCGGTCGCGGGCCGCGATCTGATCTCGGCCGGTTTGCCCACCTGCTCGATGCGTCCCATCGACATGACCACGACGAGATCGGCGAGGCCCATTGCCTCCTCCTAATCGTGGGTAACGAAGACCGTCGTCAGACCGGTGCGGTCGTGGATCTCGCGCAGCCCCTGGCGCAGTTCCTTGCGCACCTTGGCGTCGAGTGCGCCGAAGGGTTCGTCGAGAAGCAGCATCCGCGGCTCGATGGCCAGGGCGCGGGCCAGCGCCACGCGCTGCCGCTGGCCGCCCGAGAGCTGGTTGGGATAGCGGGCCCCGATGTCAGGCAGCTGGATCAGGTCGAGGAGGCGGTTCACACGGCGTCCGATCTCGGCCTCGGTCGGGCGTTCCTTCCGTGGTCGCGCGCGCAACCCGTAGGCGACGTTCTCGAACACGGTCATGTGCCGGAAGAGTGCGTAGGACTGGAAGACGAAACCCGCACTGCGCTCCTGCACGCTGAGCCCCGTCGCGTCCTGGCCGCCGAACAGGACGCGCCCTGATGTCGGGAACTCGAGCCCCGCGAGGATGCGCAGGAGCGTCGTCTTGCCCGATCCGGACGGCCCGAGGAGCGCGATCAGCGCGCCCGAGGGGATGGAGAGCGACACCGGGTGCAGGGCCCGCGATGTGCCGAATTCCTTGGCCAGTTCCTCGATCTCGATGTTCACGGAGGGTGTCCTTTCTCAATGACGCCGCGTGGCCGCCAGCAGATCCGCATGGCGCCATTCGAGCAGGGATTTCAGGAGGAGGGTCAAAAGGGCCAGCATCGCCAGCACGGCGGCCAGAGAGAAAGCCGCGACCGACAGATACTCGTTGTAGAACATCTCGACCATGGTGGGCATGGTGGCCGTCTGGCCCCGGATCTTGCCGGAGATGACGGCGACCGCTCCGAACTCTCCCATGGCTCGCGCATTGCAGAGCAGTACGCCGTAGAGCAGCGCCCAGCGGATGTTGGGCAGCGTGACCGTGAGGAAGGTCCGCCATCCCGACGCCCCGAGCGTGAGCGCGGCCTCTTCTTCCGCCTTTCCCTGCTCGATCATGACCGGGATCAGCTCGCGGGCGACGAAGGGGAAGGTCACGAAGAGCGTGGCCAGGAGGATGCCCGGAAAGGCGAAAACGATGCGCATGTCGTTCGCGATCAGCCAGGCGCCAAGGGTCGAATTGGCGCCGAAGAGCAGCACCAACATGAGGCCAGCCACCACGGGAGAGACCGAGAACGGCAGGTCGATCAGGGTGATCAGGAAGGCCTTGCCGCGGAAGTCGAACTTGGCGATGGCCCATGCCGCCGCGATGCCGAAGACCGCGTTGAGAGGTACGGCAATGGCGGCGATGGTCAGCGTCATGCCGATCGCGGCCCGCGCGTCAGGCAGCGTCAGCGCGGCGATCACCCCGCACCAGCCCTCGGCCAGTGCTTCTGCGAACACGGTCACAAGCGGCGCGAAGAGAAAGAGCGCAACGAAGACGACCGCCAGACCGATCAGAGCCATGCGCGCGAACGTCGGCTCGGTGGTGACGGGCACCGGGCGGGAAAGGGCGATGTCAGACATTCACGGCTCCGTTCCGAGAGGATGGCCAGAGTCGAAACAGACACCTCGCGTTGTCGCATTTCGACAGATGGCGGGCATTGACCTTGATGTCCCAGAAGAGCTTGGCCAGCAGACATGCGGGGCTGACGAAGAACCAGGCAATGAGGGCCCAGAGCCATGCGCCGGTCAGGCTCCAGACGAGGATGGCAAGAATGACGCCGCCCAGCCCGACGAGAGAGGCAAGGGCAAGGCCCGCGCCCGGCGGCGGGCGCTGGTCGGTCGCACAGGTGCAGTGCTGGTCAAAATAATCAGACAAGTCCGATCCTCCGTCTGCTCCAGATCTGGATGGCGTTGATGGCGAGCAGCATTGCGAAGGAGATCACGAGCATGGTGATCCCGATCGCCGCAGCGGCGTCGCAGTTGTATTCCTCGAGCCGGATCACGATCAGCAGCGGCGCGATCTCGGTCGCCCCGGGGATGTTTCCCGCGATGAAGATGACCGAGCCGTATTCGCCGACCGAGCGCGCCAGTGCGAGCGCGAAGCCGGTGAGCAACGCCGGGGTGAGCGTGGGAAGGATCACCCGGCGCAGGGTATGGAGGCGGCGGGCGCCGAGCGTCGCGCTGACCTCTTCGAGATCCGGATCGAGCTCCTCGATCACCGGCTGGACCGTGCGCACGACGAAGGGCTGCCCGATGAACACCAGCGCCACCCAGATGCCGATTTCGGTATAGGCGACCCTGAGGCCGAGCGGCGCCAGCGCCTGCCCGAAGACGCCGTTCGGTGCATAGAGCGCGGTCAGCGCGATCCCTGCCACCGCGGTGGGCAGAGCGAAGGGAAGGTCCACCGCCGCGTCGATGAATCGCCGACCCCAGAAGCGGTAGCGCACCAGCACCCAGGCCAGCATCAGCCCGAACACCAGGTTGAAGAACGATGCGATCAGGGCCGCGCGGAAGGACAGCGACAGTGCCGCCCAGATCCGATCCGAGTTCACCATGTCCCACAACGCTCCGGGACCGATCATCAGACCGCGTCCCAGAAGGGCCGCGATGGGAAGAAGGACCACGATGGAGAGCATCGTCATCATGATCCCGAAGCTCAGCCCAAACCCCGGGAGAGGTGAGGGCGAGCGGAGAAGGCCCGCCTTCATGGATCACTCCCGGTAGATCTGGTCGAAGACGCCGCCGTCGCCGAAGTATTCCGGCTGGACCTTCGGCCAGCCGCCGAAGTCGGCGATGGTGACGAGGTCGAGGTCTGGGAAGCGGGCCACGTCCCCGGGTGCTGCTTTCGAGGTGTCCCAGGCACGGTAATAATGCTTCAGCGCCAGCGCCTGTGCCTCGGGGCTGTAGAGATGCTCGAGATAGGCCGATGCCGCGGCGCCCTGGGCGTCCGAGGTGATATTGCCGTCGACAAGCGTCACCGGCGGCTCGGCCAGCACCGAGACCGAGGGGACGACGATGTCGAACTTGTCCTCGCCGAGCTCGGCGAGCGCAAGGAAGGCCTCGTTCTCCCAGGCGAGAAGGACGTCGCCGACCCCCCGTTGCGTGAATGTGGTCGTGGAGCCGCGGGCGCCGGAGTCCAGCACGGGCACGTTCCGGTAGAGTGCGGTGACGAACTCTGTCGGGTCGAGCCCGCTTCGCTCGGCGAAGGCCCAGGCCGCGAGGAAATTCCACCGGGCCCCGCCGCTCGTCTTCGGATTCGGCGTGACGACCTGCACCTCGCCGGTGACGAGATCGTCCCAGTCCTCGATTCCCTTAGGATTGCCCTCGCGCACGAGGAACACGATCGTCGAAGTGTAGGGCGAGGAGTTGTGCGGCAATCGCGCCTGCCAGTCCGCCGGGATCCTGCCCGTGCGCTCCGCGATCTGGTCGATGTCGGCCGAGAGGGCGAGCGTGACGACGGTTGCCTCGAGCCCGTCGATCACGGCGCGGGCCTGCGCCCCCGCTCCGCCATGCGATTGCTGGATGGTGACCGGCAAATTGCCCTGCGCGATCCACCATGCGTTGAAGAGTTCGTTGTACTCCCGGTAGAACTCCCGGGTCGGATCGTAGGAGACGTTGAGGATCTCGACACTCTCCTGTGCCCCAGCAGGACCAGTGCCGGCCGAGGTCAGTCCGAGCGCCGCGACCGCAACGACGAGCCCCGCACGCAGATGGCCGCTTTCCAGAGCCTTGCTGAGCGCGCGATGGAAACGGCCCCCCGTCCGCGGCCCAGAAACCGTGACCGGACGGCCGGACAGGCGCTTGTGGCCGACGTCGATCTCGGTCCGGCCATTGCCGCGACTTCGGAGGAAGATGCCTTGGGCGAGCGCATGCCCGCCGAACTGGATGGTGCGATACATGACCTGTCCTTTGCTGTTCCCGGTCGAACTCTGGTGCCAGGTCGGCGGGGGCGTGCACCTGTCGCGAGGGGTCCCCGCACATGGTCGCGCCGCCAGCGCCGCCTGACATCAAAATAACGACAGAGTTAATCGTGTTTTGCAAAGGAATAATCACGCTCTTGTTGGTCGTGATTTTAGAATCCTATTCTCCGGGCGCCGGTGCATCCACGGCAAAGACCTCCAGCGGACGCGCATCCTCCATGAGATCGGCAAGTGTCAGCGATTCGATCATCAGGACATAGGCCGTGTAGAACCCGCCGAAGACCGCCCTGACGCGGCAAGTCTGCTCGTCCTTGCAATCATCGCAGCGTCTGTAGGCCCGACGCGACAGGCAGGGCAACGGCGCAAGCGGACCGTCGATCAGCCGCAGGACCTCCGCGAGCGACATCTGTCGCGGGTCCTTTATGAGTTCATAGCCCCCTTTTCGCCCGCGTCGGCTGCCGATCAGTTCGGCACGCTTCAGGTCGAGCAGGATGTGCTCGAGAAAGCGCTTGGGCGCACCGGATCGTTCCGCGATCTCCTCGATGCGCAGCGCCTCGGCGTCCCCGGCCTTCTCGTCGGCGAGCACCATCAGCGACTTCAGGGCGTACTTCGTCTTCTGGGTGATCATGCATCAGGTCTCCGGGAAAAGTGCGACCAACACGGTCGATTTTATCAGGATCACCTCAGGTTGCGAGACCATTCGGGCACGGCGGCGGCTCTCTTGCGAAAGCCGACGGTTTCCGGGGCCTTCGCAAGAAGTCTGGCTGGCATTGCCCCGATGTGGTCGAAAGCGCCACGGCCTGCCGTGGAAGCCCGCGTCACGCAGCAAAGGCGAGTGTTTGAATGGTCGCAGACCTGTCCGCCCGCGTCTGGCCCGCGTTCCGAGGGAGCCGCCTGCGCGCAGGTCACCCGGTCAGCATTCTTATGGCTTCCTTATGCGAATGCGCGGAACTTCGCATGGCGACCTTACGGACCCCTCCCATAGATACTGGCCAATCGTTCCGTATCCGGAGGGTCCTTCCATGGGCTTCGATCTCATGCTCGGCGGCCTCGTCGCCGCGGCGCTTCTCGTTTACCTGCTGGCCGTGCTGATGCGGCCCGAGCGTTTCTGAGGGGCGCATCATGTCCAGCACATCCAACCGATCCGTCTTCTCGGCCGACCTTGTCGGGCCGGCGCTCTGGCAGAGCGTCGTCAAGCTCGATCCGCGCCAGCTGGTCCGCAACCCGGTCATGTTCACGACCGCAGCCGTCGCGCTCCTCGCCACGGTCCTCTTCGTCCGCACCGTTCTTGTCGGCGGCGACGTCCTGTTCCAGGCTCAGATCGTCTTCTGGCTCTGGCTCACCGTCCTCTTCGGCAACTTCGCCGAGGCGCTGGCCGAGGGGCGGGGCAAGGCGCAGGCGGCCGCGCTGCGCTCGACCAAGGCCGAGCTCCGGGGCAAGCGCGTCAAGGGCGACGCGACGCAGGAGGTGCCCGCGAGCGAGCTCCGCAAGGGCGACGTCGTGCTCGTCGAGACCGGCGACCCGATCCCCGCCGACGGCGAGGTGATCGAGGGCGTCGCCTCGGTGAACGAGGCCGCCATCACGGGCGAGAGCGCGCCGGTGATCCGCGAGGCGGGCGGCGACCGGTCGGCCGTCACGGCGGGCACGCGGGTGATCTCGGACTGGATCAAGGTCCGGGTGACGGTCGAGCCGGGGACGGGCTTCCTCGACCGGATGATCGCACTCGTAGAAGGGGCGAGCCGCGCGAAGACCCCGAACGAGATCGCGCTGACAGTTCTATTGACGGGTCTCACGCTGATCTTCCTGATCGCCGTGGGCACCCTGCCCGCCTTCGCCGCCTATGCCGGTGGGACGATCGCGGTTCCCGTCCTGATCGCGCTCTTCGTGGCGCTGATCCCGACCACGATCTCGGCCCTGCTCTCGGCCATCGGGATCGCGGGCATGGACCGGCTGATCCGGTTCAACGTGCTGGCGAAGTCGGGCCGCGCGGTGGAGGCCGCGGGCGACATCGACACGCTGCTGCTCGACAAGACCGGGACGATCACGCTCGGCGACCGGCAGGCGACCGAGTTCCTGCCGCTCTCGGGCATCCGCGACGCGGAGCTGATGGAGGCGTCGCGGCTCTCGTCGCTGGGCGACGAGACGCCCGAGGGCCGCTCGATCATCGCCCTGGCCGGACGGGGCGAGGCGACCCCGGAGGGTGCGGAGGTGGTCGGCTTCACGGCACAGACCCGGGTCAGCGGCCTCGACATCGGCACGCGCCGGGTGCGCAAGGGGGCGGTGGACGCAGTGCTGAAGCTGCACGCGTTCGAACCCGCCGCAGTGCGCGAGCTGCGCGCGCTGACCGAGCGGATCGCGCGGGCGGGCGGCACGCCGCTGGCGGTGGCCGATGGGGAGCGGCTCCTGGGGGTGATCCACCTGAAGGACATCGTGAAGTCCGGCATCAAGGAGCGCTTTGCCGAACTCAGGCGCATGGGCATCCGCACGGTGATGATCACCGGGGACAACGCCCTGACCGCGGCGGCCATCGCGGCCGAGGCCGGGGTGGACGACTTCCTCGCCGAGGCGACGCCCGAGGACAAGCTGGAGCTGATCCGCAAGGAACAGTCGGGCGGCAAGCTGGTGGCGATGTGCGGCGACGGGACGAACGATGCGCCCGCGCTGGCGCAGTCCGACGTGGGCGTCGCGATGAACACCGGGACCCAGGCCGCGCGTGAGGCCGGCAACATGGTCGACCTCGACAACAACCCCACCAAGCTCATCGAGATCGTGGGGATCGGCAAGCAGCTCCTGATGACCCGGGGCGCGCTCACGACCTTCTCGATCTCGAACGACGTGGCGAAGTATTTTGCGATCCTGCCGGCGATCTTCGTGGCGCTCTATCCGGGCCTCGGCGCGCTGAACGTCATGGGGCTGGCGAGCCCGGAAAGCGCGATCCTCTCGGCGCTGATCTTCAACGCGCTGATCATCCCGCTTCTCGTGCCGCTGGCGCTGCGCGGCGTGGCCTACCGACCGCAATCGGCCGCGCGTCAGCTTGTGCGCAACCTTGTCCTCTACGGGGCGGGCGGCCTGATCGCGCCGTTCCTCGGCATCAAGCTGATCGACCTGGCCGTCTCGGGCCTCGGCCTCGCCTGAAGGGAGAGCCTCACATGATCCTTCTCACCTATGCCCTCGGGATACTCGTGTTCGCCGCGCTGATCGGCGCCGTGTCCCAACTCTTCAAGGACTGATGCAATGGACCACATCCTTCTCGTTTCGCTGATCGTCGGCGGCGCCGCGCTGCTGTCGTTCCCCCTCGGCCGCTACATGGCCTGGGCCATGGACCCGCAATCCCCAAACCGCTGGACGACCCTCTTCTGCAAGATCGGTGGCGCTTCGGACGAGCAGGACTGGAAGCGGTATCTCGTGACGCTTCTCGTCTTCAACGCCGTGATGTTCACCGTGACCTTCGCGATCCTCGCGCTCCAGCAATGGCTGCCGCTCAACCCCGACGGCAAGGGCGCGCTCGACCCGACGCTGGTGTTCAACACCGCGGCCTCGTTCACGACCAACACCAACCTCCAGCACTATTCAGGCGAGGTCTCGATGAGCTACCTGAGCCAGCTGGCGGGCCTGATGTGGCTCCAGTTCGTCTCGGCGGCGACGGGGATCGCGGCGCTGGCCGCGACGGCGCGCGGGATCGCGGGGCGGGCGTCCCTCGGCAACTTCCTGATCGACGTGCAGCGGGCGAGCTTCCTCGTGCTCCTGCCGGTGGCGGCGGTCGTGGCGCTGCTGATGGTCTTCGGCGGCATGCCGATGACGCTCAAGGGCGCGGCGGAGGCGACGACGCTCGAGGGTGCGGCGCAGACCATCGCACGGGGCCCGGTCGCGGCCTTCCTGGCGATCAAGCAGCTCGGCACCAACGGCGGCGGCTTCTTCGGCCCGAACGCCACGCATCCGCTGGAGAACCCGACCTTCTGGACCAATGCGCTGGCCATGGTCGCGATCGTCCTGATCCCGATGGCCTGCGTCTGGATGTTCGGCCGCATACTCGGCCGGATGCGCCACGCGTCGGTCATCTTCGCGGTGATGGCGGTGTTCCTTCTGGTCAAGATCACGGGCTCCGTCGCGTTCGAGAGCGGGCCGACCCCCGCCTTCGCCGGGCTTCCGGTGTCCGAGGCGACGGGCAACCTCGAGGGCAAGGAACTGCGCTTCGGCGCGACCGGCGGCCCGCTCTGGGCGGTGCTGACGACGGCGACCTCGAACGGCTCGGTCGGCGCGATGCACGACAGCCTGAACCCGCTGACCGGGCTGATGCCGATGATCGGAATGTGGCTCAACGCGACCTTTGGCGGCGTCGGTGTCGGCATGATCAACATGTTCCTCTACATCGTCGTCGCGGTCTTCGTGGCCGGGATGATGGTCGGGCGGACACCCGAATACCTCGGCCACAGGATCGAGGCGAAGGAGGTGCGTTTCGCCATCCTCGCGCTGTTCGCCCATGCCATCCTGATCCTCGGCGGCACCGCGCTCTTCGCGGGCACAGCGCTCGGCCAGGCGACGGTGCAGGAGGCGGGGCCGCACGGCTTTTCCGAGATCCTCTACGAGTTCAGCTCGGCCGCCGCGAACAACGGCTCGGGCTTCGAGGGCCTCGGTGACGGCACGGGGGCCTGGAACATCGCGACCGGGATCGTGATGCTGCTCGGCCGCTACCTGCCGATCATCCTGCCCCTCGCGATCGTCGGCAGCCTGACGGCCAAGCGGCGCGCGGCCGAAAGCGCGGGCACGCTCGGCGTCGAGGATGCCACCTTCGGCACCATGCTGGCGCTGACCGTCGTCATCTTCGGCGCGCTCACCTTCCTTCCGGCCGCGGCGCTCGGGCCGCTCGCCGAACATTTCTCGCTGCCCTGAGCGGCTGAAACTGGAGAACTGCACATGTCCGATCTTCTTTCCGGCCTGCGCGTCGCGGCGGCGACCATGGCCCTCTGCGTGGGCGGCTACACCGCTGTCGTCCTCGGCGTTGCGCAGGCCGTGTCCCCGGCCACCGCCAACGGATCGCTGATCGTGCGCGACGACGGCACCGTGATCGGCAGCCGCCTGATCGCCCAAGGCTTCACCGCGCCCGGCCACCTCTGGCCCCGCCCCTCGGCCGTGGACTACGACGCCGCAGGCGCGGGCGGATCGAACCTCTCGCCCGCCAATCCCGAACTCGCGACGCGGGCCGAGGGCCTGATCGCAGCCTACGGCGGGGCAAGCGCGGCCCGCCCGATCCCGGCCGAACTCGTCACCGCCTCGGGCGCGGGTCTCGATCCCCACGTCTCGCTGGAGGGCGCGTTGTTCCAGGCGCCCCGCATCGCCGAAGCGCGAGGGGTCGACGTGGGCCAGGTCAAGGTGCTGTTCGACCGGCTCGCCTTCGCTCCCGGCGGGCCGTTCACCGAGGGCCGCATCGTGAACGTGCTGGAGGCGAACCTCGCGCTCGACTCCGAACTTTCCGGTGCGGCACCGACCCAATAGGCTGCGACCATGACCGACGATGCCCGCCCCTCCCCCGAAGCCCTTCTCCGCGAAGCGGAGCGGGAGGGGCGTGGCAGCCTCAAGATCTTCCTCGGCGCCGCCCCGGGGGTGGGCAAGACCTACGAGATGCTTCTGGAAGGCGCCGAAAAGCGCGAGGCCGGTGCGGACGTGGTCGTCGGCATTGTCGAGACCCACGGGCGCAGGGAGACCGAGGCGCTGGTCGCGCCGCACGAGGTCGTCCCGCGCAGGAAGCTCGACTACAAGGGTCAGACCCTGACCGAGATGGACATCGACGCCGTCCTCCGGCGCCGCCCGCAGATCGTCCTCGTCGATGAACTGGCCCACACCAACGCGCCCGGCAGCCGCCATCCCAAGCGCTGGCAGGACATCGAAGAACTGCTGGCCGCCGGGATCGACGTGATGACGACGGTGAACATCCAGCATGTCGAGAGCCTGAACGATGTCGTCGGCTCCTTCACCCAGGTCCGGGTGCGCGAGACGGTGCCCGACAAGGTGTTCGAGAACGCCGAGATCGAGTTGATCGACCTGCCGCCGGAGGACCTGATCAAGCGGCTGGAATCGGGCAAGGTCTATGTTCCCGACCAGGCCCGCAGCGCGCTCGACCACTTCTTCTCCAAGGGCAACCTGCTGGCGTTGCGCGAACTCGCCTTGCGCCACGCCGCGCAATATGTCGACGCGCGGATCAGGGAACACCAAGGCGTCACCGGCCGCGACGCGCAAGGCGGCGGGCAGCGCATCCTCGTCGCCGTCTCGGGCGCGGCGGGGGGTGAGCAGGTGGTGCGTGCGGCCAAGCGCCTGGCCGACGCGCTGAAGGCGCCGATGACCGCGCTTCACGTCGAGACGACCACGGCGGGACAGTCCTCCGACGCGGACAGGATGCAGCTCGCCCGGACGCTGTCGCTCGCCTCCTCGCTCGGCGCGGTCCTTCAGTCGGTGCCGGGCACCTCGGTCCAGGAGGCGGTCCTCGCCCAGGCGAGGGAGCTGCGCGCGACGCAGCTTGTCCTCGGCAAGTCGCGATCCCGGCAGGGCGTCTTCCGGCGGCGCGACCGGATCGTGCAGGACATCCTCGACCGCACGACGGGGCTTGCCGTCCACGTCATCCCGATCAGCGAACCCGAAGCCGGACAGCCCTGGCGCCGCTTCGTCCCGCGGGGGCCATGGCGGGGCGACCTCATCGCGCTCGCAGCCGTCGGCGCGATGACCCTTGCCCTCTACACCGCGCAGGCCTGGCTCGGGCGCGGGCCGATCGACCTTCTCTACCTCGTCCCCGTGATCGCCAGCGCGAGTTTCTTCGGCTTCCGGGCCGGCCTCGTCGCGGCAATCGCCGCGGGCGTTGCCTACAACTTCTTCTTCCTGCCGCCCGTCTACACCTTCATCATCTACAGTCCGGCGAACGTCATCACCGCGGTCCTGCTGGTGATCGTCGCGATCATCACCGGCCAGCTCGCCGCCCGGGCCAGGACCGCCGCCGAACTCGCCATGCGGAGCGCGCGGGAGAACGCGGCGCTGGCCCGCTTCGCCACCCGCCTTGGCGCGGCCAGCACGACGGAGGAGACGGCGCAGATCGTCTGCGACGAGGTGCGCGCGCTCATCGCCGTGCAGGCGATGATCCTGCACGAGACGAGGGAGGGGCTGAGGATCACCGCCTCGGGCCAGACCCGGCCCGAGCTTTCCGCGGTGGACCGCGCGGCGGCGGAATGGGCCTTCGACCATGGCGAACCTGCGGGGCGCGGCACCGATACTCTGACGGCGAGCGACTGGCAGTTCCGCCCGCTCAGGACCGCGCTCGGCACCCTCGCCGTCCTCGGCCTGCGCAGCCCGGCGGGGCGCGAGGCCATCCCGACGGAGCGGGCGGCGCTGGCCGAGAGCCTGATCGACCAGGCGGCGCTGGCCCATGAACGGCTGAAGCTCGAGACCGACATGCGCGAGATGGAGGTGGTCCGCCAGCGCGATTCCCTGCGCGCCGCGCTGCTGGCCTCGCTCAGCCATGACCTGCGCACGCCGCTGACCGCCGTCACCGCCGCCGCCGAGGCGCTGGATGCGAGCGGCCCGGAAGCCGACCTCGTCCGGACGGTGCGGACCGAGGCGCGGCGGCTGAACCGCTTCCTTTCCGACCTGCTCGACCTGACGCGCATCGAGGAGGGCGCGGTGACGCCGGACCTCGCGCCGATCGACCTGACCGACGCCATAGCCTCCGCCGTCGCCGACCTGTCCGGGCCGCTGAAGGACCGGCAGGTGGGCATTTCCATCGACCCGACCCTGCCGCTGGTCCGGGCCGATGCGGTGCTTCTCCACCACGCGATCCTGAACCTGATCGACAACGCGGCGAAGTATTCGCCCGCCGAAGAGCCGATCGAGGTCGTCGCCCGCATGGGTCGGCGCGGCCCGGTGATCGATGTGCTCGACCGCGGCCCGGGCATCCCGCAAGGGACCGAGCAGCGGATCTTCGACCGCTTCGCCCGGGGCGAGACCTCGGACCGCACCGGCGGCTCGGGCCTCGGACTTGCCATCGTGAAGGGCTTCGCGCAGGCCATGGGCTTTTCGGTGGAAGCGGCGCGACGCCAGCGCGGCGGATCGCGCTTCACCATCCGCATTCCGGCCGAGGCCATCGTCCAGCTCTCGCTGGAGGACATCGCATGAGCGGCCGCATCCTGATCGTCGACGACGAGATGCCGATCCGGCGCCTGCTGCGCGTCTCGACCGAGCGCTGTGGCTACGAGACCGAGGAAGCCGCCACAGCGGCGGCCGCGCTGAAGGCGCTCGCGGTGCGGCCGCCGCGCCTTGTCCTGCTGGATCTCGGCCTGCCGGACCGCGACGGGCTGGAACTGATCGGACCTTTCCGGGAGAGGGGCGTACCGATCATCGTCCTGACCGCGCGCCAGGGTTCGGCCGAGAAGGTCGCGGCGCTCGATCTTGGCGCGGACGACTACGTGACCAAGCCCTTCGACAGCGAGGAGCTGCTGGCGCGCATCCGCTCCTGCCTGCGCCGCGCCGACCGGAGCGGGGGCATGGCGCGGAAGATCGTCGTCGGCCGGGTCGAGATCGACCTCGACGCGCACAGCATCCGCAAGTCCGGTGTCGAGGTGAAGCTGACGCCCAAGGAGTTCGACCTGCTCGCCCAGATCGCCGCCCATCCCGGCAAGGTGCTGACCCATACCCACCTCCTGCGCGAGGTCTGGGGCCCGGCCCATACCGACCGCATCGAATACCTGCGCGTGACGGTCCGGTCCCTGCGCAAGAAGCTGGAGGACGATCCGGCAAGCCCGACGCTGCTCCAGAACGAGCCGGGCATCGGCTACCGCCTGAGCGAGACCACGTCCCGCGGCGGGTGATTGGTGGGCCGTCGTGGACCTTGGCCTGGCCGCCGGACCCTGCCCTTGGCCATGCACGGTGCAAGGTGTCACCGATCGCTTGGCGGGCACGATGCTCCGGCTGAGAGGGGCGTTTGGAGACTCTTCAGGAGGCGCCTCCTCCAGAGATCAGTTCGCAAGGACACGTCGGTCACACCCATATTCCGACCGACAGACACGCAAAGTCGGCGGGTCGAGGTCGGATTCAGCCAACTTCGGCATGGGCCTTCTGCTATGATCCCTGCGGTTGCACCGGAGTTCTTCAAGCGATGGTATACAAAATGCTTTTGCGCGGCCTCACATACCTTGTAGGATGCCGCGTAACCGTGCGCACCCTTGCTTGATTTCATTGGAGAAAATCATCGAACTGCGCCCGAAGGCTTGCGCGACCTTCGCCCAGAGCAATGCGCATTTTTCCCGTAATATTGCGCACTTACAGTGCGCGCCGTGGCCTGCGCGATCACCAAATGGATACAGCGAAATTCATGGCCTGTCGAGCCGCGAAGTCTCGAAACGAAAAAGCCGCCAAGGGCTCCCTTGGCGGCTCGTCTTGAGATGGCTCGCTGTTTGGTGGCTGGTCAGCCCGGCGAAAATGCCAGCATCTGTGCCAAGTCGCGGGTCACGTCCGTCAAGTTGGTGTAATTTCGCGGATGGCCTGAGTGCATGATCAGGCGGCTTCTGTTGTGATGCTGAGAATGGGGTCGATCTCTTCGGTGTCGATCTGGGCGAAGGCCTCGACCATCATGTAGCGGCTTGCGGTCTGCCATTCGTCGTTCTGTTCGAACAGCACCGCGCCGATCAGGCGCATGATGGAAGCCTCGTTCGGAAAGATGCCGACGACGTCTGCCCGGCGCTTCACCTCCTTGTTGAGGCGTTCGATCGGGTTGGTCGAATGCAGTTTCGTGCGATGCTGTCGGGGAAAGGACGTGTAAGCCAGCACGTCGTGTTCGCTTGCGTCCATCAGGTCGGCGAGCTTGGGCCAGCGTGGACGCAGCTGCTCGGAGACCTTGCGCCAGGTCTCGCCGGCATGGGCGCGGTCGGGCTGGTCGAAGACCTGCCGGATCGCGGCGGCGACGACGGTGTGCTGACCGCGGGAGACATGCGCGAGTGCGTGCCTCATCCAGTGAACGCGACATCTTTGCCGTTCGCAAGCTCACCCTCAAAGACCCGGGCAATGGCGGCCTTGAGACCGGTATGCGAATCGCTGATGACCAACCTGATACCGCCGAGGCCACGGGCCTTCAGCGAGCGCAGGAACTCGGTCCAGAAGGTCTCGGCCTCCGAAGGTCCGATCCCCAGACCGATGATCTCGCGCCGCCCCTCGGTGTTGGCGGCGACGGCGATTATGGCTGCGACCGGCACGATGCGCCCGCCCTGGCGGACCTTGAGATAGGTGGCATCCAGCCAGAGATAGGGCCACTCGCCGCTGAGCGGGCGGTTCAGGAACTCGCCGACGCGCTCGTCGATGTCCTTGCAGAGCTTTGAAACCGTGCTCTTCGAAATGCCCGAGAGCCCCATCGCCTGGACCAGATCATCGACACGCCGGGTCGATACCCCGCCGATCCACGCCTCCTGAATGACCGCGACCAGCGCTTGCTCCGAGGTCTTGCGGGCCTCGAGGAAGCCGGGAAAGTAGCTGCCCTGCCGGAGCTTCGGCACCCGCAGGTTCAGCGTTCCCAGACGGGTATCGAGGGCGCGCTCCCGATACCCGTTTCGCCAGGTCGTGCGTTCGCCGCTGCGCTCGTGCCGACCGGCGCCGATCAGGCCCTCGACATCGGCCTCCATGATCAGCTGCAGAACCGCCTCAGCGACAGCGCGTAGGAAATCGCCCTGGTCGTGCTTTGCCAGAAGCTCGGAAAGGTCCATGTTCGTCTTGGTCATCGGGGTCTCCGTGTGGTCCGTGGTTGAAGTCGCCAAACTCCACCTCGACCAGGCCCGAGGCTTTGCCTACAGGCCGCTTTCCGACCTCTTGGAGGCGCCTCTGGAAGACGTTCTGGAGCGCGTGGAGGCATCCTTTGCCGATCCCGCGACAGAGACCGCCAAGGCGCTCCTCGGCGCTGTGGAGGAGCCTGCTCTGCGGCTCTCCGGACTCGTCGAAGAGGTCGAGCGTATCGCGGCCCACGACAACCGCTACAAGAGCGAGAACCAGATCCCCGTAGATTGGATCACAGAGAAGTGGTTCGCGCCCGGCGCATTCGACGGCACCAACGATGAAGCGCGGGACATCCTGCTGATTTCTGTCGAGACCGGATGTCGTCAGTCGGAGATCTGCGACCTGCCGCCAGAGGCGATCGTGTTGGATCACCCGATTCCGCATCTTCGGCTGAAGTTCGAAGAAGGCGAGAACCGGCGCGAGATCAAGAACACGTCGTCTGTTCGCGAGGTACCCCTGGTCGGGGTGGCGCTGGCTGCGGCGAAGCGCCACGCCGACGGCTTCCCGCGCTACCGTGGCAAGAGCACCTACTCGGCAACGATGAACCAATACTTGCGGAACAACGGGCTGCTGCCGTCATCAAAGCACACCATCGGAGGCGTTCGGCATACGTGGGAGAGCCGGATCCTCGCAGAAACGAAGCGTATGGATGTCAGCGGTGAGATGATGGGGCACTTCTCACTGGAAATCAACAATCATGCGATCCATCTGCTGGCAGCTTGCAGCGCGGCGAAGCCGCTTCTGCTGTAAGGGAAATTGACCAGATCTTGCCCAAACTTGGTGCCGCTCGGTGCCTCTCAGTGCCACTTGAGGCGGTTTTCGATGTAAGGGAGTTTTCTCGCTCAGAAGGCAGTTTCGCCTTGTAATCCCTATGTTTGCTTGGCTATACGCGTCGACGGAGACGTGGCCGAGTGGTCGAAGGCGCTCCCCTGCTAAGGGAGTAGGCGGGAAACCGTCTCGAGGGTTCGAATCCCTTCGTCTCCGCCATTTTCGCTGCCTGTAAGGCCGGAAATATAAAATAATAACAAAGGCTTAACGTTATCCTGCCCTGAAAGCGGCCTGGGCGTTGCTACACAATTTGCTACACATTTCCGGAGACCGCTCCGCCAGTATGAAGCAGAAAGTGAAGCAGGCGCGCCGACATCTGTAGCAGCAGAAGGTTCGTCGGCGCGCCCTGAGGCGGGTGTTCCGGCCCGCGTGTCTCATCAGGCTGCGGAGCGCAGCCCCTCCAAGGCCTTCTCGGCGCGCAGGATGTCGTGCACCGCCGAGAGGGTGGCGTAGAGCTCGATCAGCACCGCGAGGGCGTTCGACAGGCGATCAGCCTCCGGCGTGAGCCGCTCCTGGCCCCAGGTCTTGTAGTCGGAGACGTTCTCCGGGCTGTGGTCGTAGCGCGGCTCGACGTAGGTGCCTTCGGCGATCTCGGCGTCGAGGACGCCGACCAGCTCGTGCAGCATCGCCAGGATGCCCTTGTCGAAGATCTTGCCAGCCCGCAGCAGCGTGGCGAGTTTCTTGGCCTCCTGCTTCGGCTTCGGCGCAACGAGGTCGAGCACGTCCTGGTCGATCCCGGTGGCAGCGGCCCGCGCCAGCGGGAAGCACGAGGCGGCCATGGCGGTGATCTCGGAGGCGGATTTGAATGGCATATCCAATGGTCTTTCCTTGTGTTGATTGAAAGGGAGGAGCAGCGGCGAAAGCGCGGTTCCCTATTGGAAACCGCGGTCTTCGCGCGCCTGCTCTTCCCCCCACTTTTCTTCGCGGTAGTAGGCAGCGATGTCGGCTTCGGCCTGGATCCGTGCCCGGACGGCATTCATCCGCTCCAGCAGGACTTCATCGAGACGACCGATGATATGAGGCCCCTTCGTCCTGCCGTCGAAGCCTCTGTGGTTGACGTGCACTATGATGCGCCGTGCGCAGACGAACCACGTGGGCTTCGACAAACCGGCTGTCGCTCGTGCGGCGGATTGCTTGACGATGACCTCGTAGCCGCGGTTTGCGCGCGTATCAGCAGACGTGCCGTATTCCAAATGAAGAAATCGCTGTCCCAGAAGCCTGCCCGAAAGGCGTCGCAGAGCGCGCGCAGGAGCAGGTCGAGCGGTGGAAGGCCGAAGATGAAGCAGCCAAAGGCGCTATCGCAAGCCCCCGCCGGCCGACCTCAAGGATCGCGTTCTGGCGCATGGCTGGGAGTTCCAGGCATGATGGGCAAGATTTGGGAATCGGAAATTAGGCAAACAAAAAAGCCGCTGAAAATCAGCGACTTGTCTGAAAAGTATGCTCGCTTAGCAGGGGAGCGCCTTCGACCACTCGGCCACGTCTCCGCCGACGCGTATAGCCAAGGAAACATAGGGGGTACAAGGCGATTCTGTCCTTGGCCCGAAAATCCTTGCCGCCCCGAAAACCGGCGAGAGTGGCCCGGAAAGGCGCCGTCTCAGGGCAGGATCGGCGCGATTTCCACTGGCGCGCTCCTGCTCTGGGCGTGAGGAAGCGGCGCGGCACCGCCTGCACTGCTGGCATCAGAGATGCCGCCAGGCACGCTGAGACGGCGGTCATTCTCCTACGCCGGACCCTGCGGAGGAGCGCCCCCGCGCACCCATTGCCCGCTCCCTCCGGTCGGGGTGGAGACATCGTCGCCCGGCATCTTCATGCGGCATGGGCTTGCAGGCGGACCGTGACCTTCAGTCCGGGTCCGGCGTCCGACAGGGCGAGTTCCGCTCCGTGGAGGTCCGTGACGGCCTTCACCAGGGCGAGGCCGAGGCCGGAGCCCGGCGTGGTGCGGCTGGACTCGCGGCGGTAGAGGCGGCGCAGGACGGCGGCGTGTTCGGCCTCGGGGATGCCGGGGCCCTCGTCGCGCACGGTCAGCTCGGTGCCGCGCAGTGCGAGGGCGATCCGCCCGCCGGGCGTGTGCTTCAGCGCGTTCTCCACGAGGTTGGCCACCAGCCGCGACAGGAGGGTGCGGTCGCCCAGAACCGGCACGGGGTCCTCGATCCGCAGGTCGATGGCGTGGCCGCTCTCCTCGGCCGCCGGGGTGTAGACCTCGGTGATGTCCCTAAGAAGTGCGCCAAGATCGACGGGGCCGAGCAGGCCGCGGCCCTGCCCGCCTTCGAGTTGCGCGATCTGGAGCAGCACGCGAAAGGTCTCGATCACCCCGGCCGTCGCGTCCCGGGCGCGGTCGGCCAGCGCTGCCGCCTCGCCGTCGGGCAACGTTTCGGAGAGCCGTTCGAGCAGGACCGCGACCCGCTGGATCGGCGTGCGCAGGTCATGGGCGATGTCGGAGGAGACCTGTCGCAGCGCCTCGGTCGCCGCCTGCCGCGCCTCGGCCATGCGGTCGAGGTCGGCCGCGATCTCGTCGAGGTCCGGGGCTCCGGCCCTGCCCGGCGGCACGCGGGCGGCGAGGTCGCCGACCCGCAGGCGCCCGAGCGTGGTGCGGATCGCGTCGACCCGCGCACCGGCGCGGCGGGCGGCGACGAGGCCGATGGCGCTGGTCAGCAGCGTGGCAGGCACGACGCTGAGGCCGAGGATGGCGGCGAAGATGGCGTTCAACTCGGCCAGGGCCTCCTGCCCCACCAGCACCGTCAGGCGTCCGCCGCCCACCGTACCCGACCAGCCCGCATAGCGTTCGGCCCGCTCGCCCCCCCGGCCCAGGTCGTCGCCGCCGAAGCTGCCGTATCCGTCGAAGCGCGGGGCCGCGACGTTGCCGGCCGACATCCCCTCCGCGGCATAGGAGATCAGCAGCCGCTCGGGATCCGCGGCGGCGGCGAGTTCGCGGACCCTTTCGATCCGCTCCTCGGCTTCGGGGATGACGGCGATCTCGGAGACGATCTGTTCCAGACGCCCCGCCGTCTCCTCCGTCAGCGTGCCGCGCAGCGTCGCATAGGCGACGGTCAGCCCCGCGGCCAGGAACAGCACGAAGACCCCGATCACCACCAGCGCGAGGCGCAGCGGGGTCGAGCGGGGGGCGAGGCCGGTCATTCGACGATCCGGTAGCCCGCGCCGCGCACCGTCTCGATCAGGGGCGAACCGAAGGGCTTTTCCACCTTCGAACGGATGCGGCTGATGTGGGTTTCGACCACGTTCGTCATCGGGTCGAAATGCAAGTCCCACACGCCCTCCAGCAGCATGGTGCGGGTCTGCACCCGGCCCTTGCGGCGCAGCAGGAACTCCAAGAGCGCGAACTCGCGGGGTTGAAGGTCGATCTCCTGTCCGGCGCGCCGGACCTTGCGGGTCAGCAGGTTCATCTCCAGGTCGCGCACCCGCAGCAGCGTGGGTTCGTCCGCCGGGGGAGGACGGCGGCAGAGCGCGGCGACGCGCGCCGAAAGCTCGCCGAAGGCGAAGGGCTTCACGAGGTAATCGTCGGCCCCGGTGTTCAGCCCCTCGATCCGGTCCTCGATCCCGTCGAGCGAGGTCAGGACCAGCACCGGCACCGGGTTCTTCGACGCCCGGAGCGTGCGCAGCACCGACAGACCGTCGAGCGATGGCACCATCCGATCCAGCACGATCACGTCGTAGCTTGCGGTCGAGGCGCGCAGGAGACCGTCGCGCCCGTCGGGTACCAGGTCGACGACGTGCCCCTCCTGGCGCAGGCCGGTGGCGAGGTAGTCGCCGGTGGTCGGGTCGTCCTCGATGACGAGTATTCTCATGGCGTCTCCTTGGGCCGGCGCGAAACGCCGACCCTTGCCTTACACGATCCGCGGCGAGAGGTCAGTCGTTCTGCTCCTCGCCGTCGCCGTCGGAGCCCTCGTGATCGTCGTTGCTTTCGGGCGCGGCCATGACCGAGCCGTCGCTGGCGTTCACAAACAGGGTCTTCGTCCCGCCCGAGGCATCGGCGATCTCCACCTCGTAGCCCGCCGAACCGTCCTGTTCGAGCGTCCACTCGGCCGAGACGGCCTTGCCGCCCTGGGCCTCGGCTTTCGACACGGCGTCGCCGATGCTCATGTCGGCGGACATGAAGGACTGCATCTCGGCCCGGTCGGTGGGCTCGCCGCCCGGGGATGCGGCATAGCCGGTTCCGGCGGCGAGGATCAGCGCGGGAACGGCGGCGAGGGTCAGCATGCGTTTCATGGGTGTTCCTTCTTCTCTGGTTGCTGCGGGCATCATCGCCCGGTGCAGCAGATGTCGAACCCGGGTCTCGCCGGGGCCTGACCGAAAGATTGGGAATCGGTAATCCGGAAACGCCCCACATTACCGTTTCCCAATCTTCCGATCACGTGGCCGCCCGGTCGCTGCTCCACCCTCCGCCCATCCCGAAACAGGAGCACCGCAATGAAACAGATACTCCTTGCCACCACCCTCATCGTCGTGCCGATCGGCGTCTTCGCGGCGGTCGAGCATTTCGTCCTGCCTGCCGCCCCGCCCCCGGCCACCGCGCAGGCCACGGCCGCGCCGCTCGGCGATCTCTCCGGCCTCGACGCCATCGCCGCCGACACGGCACGCCTCGTGGACGCCAACGATCTGAAAGGCGCGACGGCCCGGATCACCGATTTCGAGACGGCCTGGGACGAGGCGCAGCCGAAGCTGCAACCGATGGACCCCGCCGCCTGGGGCACCGTGGACGCCGCCGCCGACGGGGCGATCTCGGCCCTGCGCGCGGCGTCGCCCGACCCGCAGGAGGCCGCGGCGAAACTCGCCGCCCTGAGCGACGCCCTCGCTCACCCCGCTGCGGTGACGGGCGGCAGCACGAGGCAGGTCGCCGGGATCGACGTGACCGATCCGGCGGGCCACCCGCTGCCCTGCGAGGCGATGCTGAAGGACCTGCGCACCGCCCTGTCGGACGGGCGCATCGCCGGGGCCGACGTCCCGACCGCGAAGGCCCTCCAGTCCCAGGCCTTCGGACGCTGCAACGCCGACGACGACGCCGGCGCCGACCGATACACCGCCCAGGCGCTTGCGCTGGCAAAATGAGGAACCGCACCATGCACACCGAAACCGCAAACAAGGTCCCCGAGGTCACCGCCGGGTTCTGGCTGATCAAGCTGATGGCCGTCACCATGGGCGAGACCGCCGCCGACTACCTTGCCGTCAATCTCGGCCTCGGTCTTACCACCACCTCGATCGTGATGGCCGCCGTGCTGTGCGGCGCCCTCGCGCTCCAGTTCGCGCGCGACCGTTACGTGCCCTGGACCTACTGGCTGGCGGTCTTGCTCGTCTCGATCGTCGGCACGCTCGTCACCGACAACCTGGTGGACAACCTCGGTGTGAGCCTCGTCACCTGCACCTGGGTGTTCAGCGTGCTGCTCGCGCTCACCTTCGCGGTCTGGTACCGGATGGAGCGCACGCTCTCGATCCACGCCGTCACCAATGTCCGGCGCGAGGCGTTCTACTGGCTGGCGATCCTCTTCACCTTCGCCCTCGGCACCGCGGTCGGAGACCTGATCTCCGAGCAGTTCGCCCTCGGCTACCTCGCCGCCGGGATCCTCTTCGGCGCGGTCATCGCCAGCCTCTCGCTCGGCTACTTCGCGCTCGGTCTCGACGGGATTCTCGCCTTCTGGCTGGTCTACATCCTGACCCGGCCGCTTGGCGCCTCCTTCGGCGACCTCCTCTCCCAGCCCGGAGACCACGGCGGACTCGGGCTCGGGACGGTGGACACCAGCCTGATGTTCCTCGCCGTCATCGCCGCCACGGTCGCCGTGATGACCTTCCGCGGCGCGGACCAAGCCGCGGAACCCGCGCACTGACCGGGTGGACGGCCCGCGCGATCCCTCGTCCGGGCCGTCCGCGTTGCACGGGCCGTCATGCCGAGCCTCGCGTCCCGCTTCGTCGCCGCCCTCGGCCGGTCCAGGGGCGTGACACGACGGGCGTCTGCGAAAACCGCGTCGCTCACGCCTTCGCGAACAGGCTGCCCTGGGCCAGCACCGATTTCTCGTAAACCACCGGCGGTGTCGCCTTGCCGCCGATGTAGCCCTGGATGGCATGGCACCCTTCCTGCCTGAGCCATTCGAGCTGCTGCATGTTCTCGACGCCCTCCGCCACCGTGCGCAGCCCGAAGGAGCGGGCAAGCATCAGGATGGCCCGGACGATGGCCTCGGGCTTGCCCGCCTCGGGGGTGGAGCCGAGACTGTGGATGAAGCTCCGGTCGATCTTCACTTCCGAGACGAGCAGGCGCTGGAGGTAGCTCAGCGAGGAATAGCCGGTCCCGAAATCGTCGATCGACAGGCTGACCCCGGCGCGGCGAAACCTCTCGATGTTCTCCAGCGCATGCTGCGAGGTCGAGACGAGCGAGGTCTCGGTGATCTCCACGGTCACGTCGGACGGCGTCACGCCCTCGTCGGCAAGGAGGGCCAGGAGGCGCGGCGCCAGCGTCGGGTTCTCGAAGCTGACCGGCGACAGGTTTATGCTGGCGGACACCGCGGTTCCCTGCCGTTTCCAGTGCCCGAGCTGGCGGGCGAAGATGCCGACGACATGGAAATCGATGTCCGAGATCACGCCCGCGGTCTCCGCGATCGGAATGAACTCTCCGGGCCCGATGGTTCCCAGGGTCGGAGAGTGCCAGCGCAGCAAGGCCTCGGCGCCGCACAGGGGGTATCCGTCCTCCAGCGAGTACTTGGGCTGGAAGGCGAGTTCGAACTGGTCGCTCTGGAGCGCCTCGCGCAGCGCCTGGACGATGGCGCTGCGCCGGGAGATGCTCCGCTCCATCTCGGGCGAATAATGCGCGTGCCGGTTGCCGCCGTCCGACTTGGCCGCGAAGCTTGCCATCTCGGCCTGCCGGATCAGGTGGTCCGGGGTTTCGCTGCGCGCCGTTCGGCGGGTGACGCCGACGCTCGCCGTGATGAATATGTTGAAGTTGTCGAGATTGAAGGGCTGGACCGTCGCCGCCTTGATGTTCACGGCGATCTCGTCGGCCGCGGCGCCGTCCACCTGCGCGAAGAGGATGAAACAGTCGGCTTCGGCACGCGCAAGAAAGGCCCGGCCCGAGGCCACGGTCCCCAGACGGTCGGCCATGGCCCGCACCAGGTCGTCGCCGACCTCGTTCCCCAGAACGGTCTTGATCGACTTGAACTTGTCGAGGTCGACCAGCATCACGTGAAGGTCGGTCTTCATCGACGGGTCGGCCTGGAACATCTCCTGCAGGACTCGTGTCAGGTGACGCCGGTTCGGCAGGCCCGTCAGCTGATCGTGCTCGGCATCGTAGAGCGCCCTGGCCGCGGCCTCGCGCTTTCTCTCCTTCTCCTCATACTGGGCGGTGATGTCGGTCAGGGTGATGACGACGCGGGCCGACGACGCCACCCCGGCCAGCGGCATGGCGTTGACCGAGAGGACGCGCCGCGGCAGGCCCTTGCGGTTCAGCGCGACCGTCATGTTGCGCACCGGCCTGCCGCTGCGCATGACGCGCCGGAAGGGGGATCCCGTGTCGGAATTGCCCTGTGCCTCGATACTTTCCAGGGGCCAGGTATCGGCCCTCGGAAACTTCCGCCGCCCCTTCGGTTGCAGAAGGGCCTTCGCCTCGGAATTGGCGAAGACGCAGCCCCCGCGCGCGTCGCAGGCCACGATGGCCGAGACGCTGCTTTCCGTGAGCGCCGCGAGGAAATCGCGCTCGGCCCGGAGTGCGACCTCGAGTCCCCTCCGCTCGGTGATCACCGTCTCGACGAAGACGAAACCCGTGATCTCGCCGTCGGCGCTGCGCAGCGGCTGCATGTTGAACGTGACCCAGTCGGGGACGCCGTCCTTCGAATAGTTGATGTTCTCGCCCTCGAATCCCTCTCCCCGCGCCATGGCGGCGCGCACCGCCTCGATCGTGTCGCGGTTGCTGGCCTCGCCGTGCAGGAGATCGCCCAGATCGAGCCCCCGGATATCCCTCAGCCGGTGCCCGGTCTGGTTCTCGAAGGCCTTGTTCGCCCAGACGATCCGCTGTTCGGGATCGACGATGACGACGAGGTTGGTCATCATCTCGACGATCCGGCCAAGGCGCGTCATCTCGGCCTCGTCCTTGATCCGGGCCGTGATGTCCCTGAGCAGGAAGAGATAACCGGTTTCTCCGCCCGGCGCGCTTGCTTCGGCGGTATATCCGGACAGCGCGTACCAGAGATTGCGCTTGCTGGTCTTCACCTCCATGACCCGGCCCAGGATCTGACCGTGGGCGTCGATGTCGCGCATGTGCTGCCGGGTTTCGCGAACGATCTCGGGCGGCAGGACCTCCTCCAGAAGCGCCCCCAGCAGCTGTTCGGGCTGCCGGGTATGCGCCGCGGCATCGGCGAAGACCGCCCTGCGGAAGCGGCCTTCGCTGTCGAGTTCGAACAGGAAATCGGGCTGGTTGGTCCGGCCATCGTCCGGCAGCTCGTCGTCCGGTACGGCCTTCTCCTGCCGATCGAACTCGTTCGACGCGCCGAGCTGCAGCATGATCGTCTGGATCAGTTCCGCGACGATTCCGAGCGTGCTCTGTTCTTCCGCATTGTCGATCATCGCGGGGCTCACGTTCTCGAGCCCGAGAACGCCGGTCAGGCCCTGCTCGCCGTTCATGGGAACGAGGAAGGCAACCCCGACCGTCGGATGCGGAAGCTCCGAGCCGGGCGGGACGTGCACGCTGACCCCGTCGTCCAGAAGGTCGCGCCAGCGGGCGATGGCCCTGGCCGGCAGCACCTCGGCAACCTTGTCCTGACGTTCGGTCCCCTGTCGGAACCAGAACGCCGACCGGCGGAAGGAACCATCCCTGTGCAGGCGGTACACATAGGCTGAATCGGCACCGTAGTGCTCGACCGTGTGGCGCAGGGCCGTTTCGACCGACTCGGTCACGTTCACGCCGGTGGCGCTGAGCGCAAGGCGCATCATCGTGGCAAAGTAATCCTGCCGCGCCCGCTGCGCCTCCGGCGTCTGGTCTCTCTGCGCGTCAGTCATGCAGCGTAAATGACGAAGGCGCCATCATCCGGCAAGGATCATTCGAATGACGTTGCGGTAAAACGCGAAAAGGCTGCGCCAAAGTCAAGCCAGGTCCGAACGGAATTCCGGAAGGACATCGTCCCAATAGATGGTCCGCCCGCGCCCCTCCATCTTGGCACGGTACATTCTTTCGTCGGCTTTCTTGTAGATTTCGCTGAAACCCGGATTTTCCCCGTCCACATCGACAAGCCCCGCCGAAAAGGTGACGGAAACCGGATCGCGCAGGCGGGGAAAGGCATCCGTCTGCAGGTCGGAGCGGAAACGGTCGAGAAGTTCGGCAGCCCATTCCATCCGGCAGCGCGGAAAGAAGACCACAAACTCCTCGCCCCCGACCCGGAACAGCGGCCATTCGACATCGAGCCGCGCGCGCAGCAATCGGGCGAAATCCCGAAGCACCCGATCGCCGACCGCGTGCCCGTAATTGTCGTTGATCTTCTTGAAATGGTCGATGTCGATGATCGCGACCACGAAGCTGCTCTTCTCGATGCGGGTGGCGTCGGCGAGACGCGTGAAGGTCGCCTCGATGCTGCGACGGTTCAGGACGCCCGTCAGCGGATCCACGAGCAACTGGCGTTCCAGATCGTCGCGCAGTTCGGAGATTTCCTTCAGGCGTATCTCGTTCAGGTTCAGCGCAGCCTGAAGCTTCATGTTCGCCAGTCGCAGTTCGGTCGTGTCGTTCAGCTGGATGAGAAAGCCCATCGGCGCGGCCCCGTAATCGAAGGGGCGCAGGATCGGCGTGACCTGGACGGACATGTGACGGTGTCCGATCTTCAGGCTCTCGGGAAGGCGGTCCTCGGCGAAGGCACGCGCGGTGCCCGCAAAGTCCGAAAGATGCGGAAGGCTCTCGACCGGCATCCCGATTCTCGTGGCATCAAGTCCGAGCAATGCCTTCGCGCGCGGATTGCCGCCGATGATGCGTCCGTCGGCGCCGATCACGAGAACCGAGTTCCAGGACCCGTAATAGAGCAGGTCCTTGGCAATCGCGGCGATATCGAACAGGCGCTCGGTATAGATCAGCCACACGATCATTCCGAGGACCGCGGTGAATGCGAAGGGCGTCGGGTCGAGGCCCGCGATCGTGAACCCGAACACGACATAGAACGAGTTGGCCACGAGCGGCATCACGGACAGGGCCAGCAGGAAGATGAAATAGGACTGGTGCGTCCTGTCCGAGCGGCGAATGCCCGCGATGACCACGCCGATGGCCGCGCCCATGACCACGTAGAGATAACCCACGGCAAGTTCGAAGAACGGTCCGTGATCGAACACGGCACCGGCATGGCCGTCGATGTCGGCCAGCCGCGTCGCATCGCCATAGAACAGGCCATGCCAGGGATTGCTGAAGGCCATGGCCGTGATGATCAGCGGTCCGGCGACGAGAAAGACAAGTTCCCACGGCCCGAGAGGCCGCTGGATCGTGTAGGCGTAGCGGCGAAGGAACAGGGCCCAGCACGACGGCAGAAGCGCGATCGCGGGCCATGCGGCGTAGGCCCAGAACACCTTGCAGTCGAGGCTCGGCGACAGGCTTTCGGCGAGAACGGCGAGCAGCCATAGGATCATCGAATAGGTGCAGGCGACGAACAGCTTCCGGCCCGGGAAGAACGGCTGCTTGCGCAGCCAGAGGTTCATCAACGCGATGCCGGCGATCAGGGCGAAGATGAACAGCCCCACCCCGCTCGGCGTGTCGATCCGCAGACACTCACCCATGATGGGCAGGATTCATGACGACGGCTTCGACGGATACCGGGCCCCGGCCGCGCCCTTCGCCCGTCCCGTACGGGCCGCACCAGTCGGGGAGGGCGCAGGCCGTGTCCGGGACGCCGCAGAATGGTGTCGTCATGATTTTGACCACTTCCAGTTGCAAAAGAAATCGTCGAATCTACTACTGGCCTCAGTCTGTGCCCATGGGCCCCTGTTCGCAAGTATGGTTGATCGCACCGCGGGGGAAGGTCCGGCAATCGGCCTGAACCGCAAGAATTGTTTACCAGGTGACCGGCGTATCCGGACCGGAATGGAGGAAGACATGCGACCCGTACGAAAGGCGATTTTCCCGGTGGCCGGACTTGGAACGCGGTTCCTTCCCGCGACCAAGGCACAGCCCAAGGAAATGCTGACGGTGATCGACAAGCCGCTGATCCAGTTCGCCGTGGAAGAGGCGCTGGATGCGGGGATCACTCATCTCATATTCGTCATCGGCCGCACCAAGCGCAGCATCGCCGATCACTTCGACGGCAACCCGGAGCTCGACGCGCTCCTGCGCTCGAAGGGCAAGGACGACATGGCGGACTACCTGCGCAACATCGTCCCGTCGCATTGTTGCTGCATCTACTTCCGCCAGGCCGAGGCGCTCGGGCTTGGCCATGCCGTGGCCTGCGCCGCACCCGTGATCGAGGAGGACGAACCCTTCGCCGTCCTGCTGGCGGACGACCTGATGAACGGGCCGGTGCCGATCCTCACCCAGATGGTGCGCCAGCACGAGAACACCGGGCGCAGCGTGCTTGCGGTGCAGGAGGTTCCCCGGAGCGAGGTCTCGAGCTACGGCATCGTGGATACGGACATGGCGTCCGAGGGTTCGCTGAGCCGGGTCAGGGCGATGGTCGAGAAGCCGTCGGCAGACTCGGCGCCGTCGAACCTGGCCGTGGTGGGGCGCTACATCCTCGACGGTCGCATCATGCAGATGCTGAAGACCCAGGCGCCCGGGAAAGGCGGCGAGATCCAGTTGACCGATGCCATCGTGCGGCTGATCGACGGGCCGGGGATCGACGCCTACCGCTTCGACGGTCAGCGCTACGACTGCGGCTCGAAGATCGGCTTCATCGAGGCCACCATGGCCCATGCGCTGGCCCACCCCGAGTTCGGCCCGGAGGTCCGGCGCATGATGAAGGCCATGATGGCGTCCGAAGAGGGAAAGGCCGAGCTTGCCGACTGATCCGACAGCAATGACTGTCTCCAAAGCGGAGACAGCGCTTTCCTTGGTGGATGAGACAATTGCGCAACGGTTTTGCCCGATTTCCGTCCGGTCCATGGAGTCGTATGGAAAGGACACCGCGTGCGCTTCATTCAGGAGCGTGGATGCCGGGGTCTTTCGTGCGAGGTATCTTCGTGTTTTCGAGTAAGAGATCAGACCTGCTCTCCGCCACCGCGAACCGGCTTGCGCTTGTCGGGTTCCTGGCGGTCGCGGCGTGCACCGCCTCACCGGGCCTGTTCAGCGCCGGTGTCGGCGCGACCAGATCCGCTGCCCAGTACGCGCTCGGGCGGCTGGACCGGCTGTGGGCGACCCCCGCGGAGGCGCTTGTCATGGTGCAGCGCAGGGTCGGGCGCGAGAGCGAGCAGCTGATCGGGCTGGAGAACGACACCACGCTCGAGGGCGACAACTACCTGATGCTGATCGCCCGGCTTCCCGACGGCCTTCCGGCGGGGCGCTTCGTGC
Organism: Oceaniglobus roseus; assembly: GCF_002869745.1. GTDB lineage: Bacteria > Pseudomonadota > Alphaproteobacteria > Rhodobacterales > Rhodobacteraceae > Oceaniglobus > Oceaniglobus roseus. The sequence continues at coordinate 67,271 of NZ_PNOS01000006.1, read as the reverse complement.
TCGGCGATTTCCTGGCGCGGGTCGGCGGCGCCCCCTACCCGTTCCGCAACGTGAGCGACAAGAGCCTGCGAAGCGCGTCGGACAGCGCCGGGACCTATTTCTGGCTCCAGTATTCCGCGGGCACCCAGACCAACTGCGTCCTGGCCTTCCGGCGGCTTCAGGGCAGTGACCGGCTTCTTCCCCGGGGCACGAACCTGATGGAGGCGCTGCTGCGCAACTGCGTGAACGGCTCCGTGGAAGAGGCGCTGGCGCCGATCCGGGACTCGCAGATCCGGCTGGGCGCCATCTCGAACACCTCGGCGCCGAACGGCGGCAACCGGATGCTTTCGCCCCTCGCGGGCCCGCCGCAATGAGAACCGCGGGGACAACTCCGGGCGGGCCGGGCGCATGATGGGACTCGGATCAGGCCAGACCACCCGCAACCGGCCCGTCTTCGCGCTGTGGTGCCTGCTGGCGGTGCCGATCGCGGTCCTGATCAGCGTTCCGACCTCGACCTCGGGGCAGGCCTTCCTCGGGATCGTCGCCGTCCTGATCGTCGCGCTGCTGAAGCCCTTCGCCCGCCACCTCGTGCCACGCTTCATGCTCCTGGCGACAGCGACGGTCGTCGTCCTGCGCTACTGGCTCTGGCGGGTCATCGAAACCGTGCCCGAGCCCTCGCTCTCGGTTTCCTTCCTCGTCGCCGCGATCCTGCTCGCGGTCGAGACCTATTCGATCCTCGTCTTCCTGCTGAACGCCTTCATCTCCGCCGATCCCACCGAGCGGAGGTTCCCGCCCCAGGTCTCGCCCGAGAACCTGCCGACGGTCGACATCCTCGTCCCCTCCTACAACGAGCCGGTCGAGATGCTCAGCGTGACGCTCGCCGCGGCCAAGAACATGATCTATCCGACCGACAAGCGCACGGTGGTGCTGTGCGACGACGGCGGCACCGACCAGCGCTGCAATTCCCCCGATCCCGAACTGGCGGAACGCGCCCGCAAGCGGCGCCTCGAACTCAAGCAGCTGTGCCTCGGGCTTGGCGTCAAGTATTCCACGCGCGCGCGGAACGAGAACGCGAAGGCCGGCAACATGAGCGCCGCGCTGGAAAGCCTTACGGGCGATCTGGTCGTGGTATTCGACGCCGACCACGTGCCTTCGCGCGATTTCCTTGCGCGCACCGTCGGCTATTTCGTCGACGACCCGAAGCTGTTCCTCGTCCAGACGCCGCACTTCTTCATCAATCCCGACCCGATCCAGCGCAATCTCCGGCTGAGCGACAAGTGCCCGCCGGAGAACGAGATGTTCTACTCGCAGATCCACCGCGGGCTCGACCGCTGGGGCGGCGCCTTCTTCTGCGGTTCGGCCGCGGTGCTGCGCCGGTCGGCCCTGGACAGCGTCGGCGGCTTCGCGGGCGAGACGATCACGGAGGACGCCGAGACCGCGCTGGAGATCCATTCGTCCGGCTGGAAGAGCGTCTACCTGAACCGGGCGATGATCGCCGGCCTGCAGCCCGAAACCTTCGCATCCTTCATCCAGCAGCGCGGCCGGTGGGCGGCAGGCATGATGCAGATGCTGATGCTGAAGAACCCGCTGTTCCGCCGCGGCCTGCGCCTGCCGCAACGGCTGTGCTACATCAACTCGATGAGCTTCTGGCTGTTTCCGATGATCCGGCTCACCTATCTCTACGTGCCTCTCGTCTACCTGTTCTTCGGCGTCGAGATCTTCGTGGCGACGTTCCAGGACGTCATGGCCTACATGCTGAGCTACCTCGCCATCGCCTACATGGTGCAGAACGCGCTCTACAGCCGCTACCGCTGGCCGCTGATCTCGGAAATCTACGAGGTCGCCCAGGCTCCCTATCTTGCCGGGGCCGTGCTGCGCACGATCCTGAAGCCGCGCGGCGCCAAGTTCAACGTGACCGCCAAGGACGAGACGCTGGCCGAAGACTACATCTCCCCGATCCACTGGCCGCTGACGCTGCTCTGGCTTGCCATGTTCTCGGGCGTCGTCGCGCTGGTCGTCCGCTGGATCCTCTTTCCCGGCGATCATTCGGTCCTGAGCGTCGTCGGGGGATGGGCGATCTTCAATTTCATCCTTGTCTCGATCTCCTATCGCGCCGTCGCCGAGAAGCAGCAGCGCCGCGCCTCGCCCCGGGTCAGCATGAACCTGCCCGGCCAGATGTGGCGGGCCGAGGGCGAGAAGATCGAGACGCCGGTGCGGATCGTCGACGCCTCGACCAGCGGCATCCGTGTGCTGTTCGAGAATGCCGGTGTCGCCGCGCCCCGCGTGACGGACCTGAAGGGCAGCATGGTCTACGTCCGGCCGAACTTCGCTGAGTCGCCCCATCTGCAGACGCCGGTCCTTGCCCGCGTGATGTCCGTCCAGACGACGCCCAAGGGCCAGGTGTTGGGCCTGCTTCTGGAAGCCGGCCAGTCGCAGAAGGTTCAGGAAGCGGTGGCCTTCCTGATTTTCGGCGACAGCGAGAACTGGCGGCGGATCCGGGTCGCGACACAGGCCAGCAAGGGCGTGCTCGCGGGCATCTTCTATGCCCTGTCGCTGTTCGTGCGGGGCTTTCCGGCCCTGCTGCTCGATCTCGCCCGCGAACCGGGACGCCGGGCCGCGATCGACGCGGCGGCGCCCGTCGCACGCAAGCCCGCGCACCTTCTCGCCTTCGGCGTGGACCTCGAAGAGCGGGAACGCGAGGAGAACCGGCGGCAGGAAGAAGAGGCCGCCGAAGAGAACCGACTCGCCGGGATCGCCTCGTGAAACGCGGATGTCTCCCGATGGCGGCCTTCGGCCTTGGGCTGGCCGTCGCCTCTCCGGCCTTCTCCCAGGCGACGGAGACCCCGCCGCCGTCCGATCAGGACGTGCCGATCATCAACCTCGACCCGCTGCTGCAAACGCTCCCCGGGGACGCGCCCCCGGCCACGGCGGAGGGCGACGGGCCGGTGACGATCCCCGAATACTCCCGCACGTCCGAGTCGGCGGATCCCCTGCCCGCCCGCCCCGACTCGTTCCTCACCGGGCTGAAGTCCGAGCGCAACGACCCGAACCGGATCCTCCGCCTGTCGGGCGAGCGGCAGTCCGCGACCCTGTTCGTCGACGTCCCTGCCCCCGCGGACGTCATCGCGTTCGTTCTTTCCTACCGGGTCAGCATCAACGTGCTTCCCAGCCGGTCCGAACTCCTTGTCACGGTCAACGGGACCGAGGCCCCGCCGATCACCCTTTCCCCCGAGGACGGGTTCGTGGCCGCGGAGCTGCCGGTCGAGCTTCTCCGGGAGGGGCACAACCGGATCGAGATCACCGCGCGGCAGGCGCACCGGATCTTCTGCGGTCCGGACGCGACCTTCGCGATCTGGACCGAGATCGACCTGGGCCAGAGCGGCGTGAGGATACCGTCCGCGGACATCCCCATGGACGAGGCGGGGTTCGCGACGGCGCTGAACGGCCAGCTGGCCACGCAAGGCAACGTGCCGATCCGGATGGATCCCGATGCCTCCAGCGATCTGCTGCACGACATCGCCGTCCGAGTTTCCGGCCTTTCGGGCGGCAGTGCCGTCGACCTGAAGCTGGAAAGCCCCTATGACGTCGGCGGCGCCGCTCCTCCTCTGGCCCGCATCGCGATCCTCGAAACGGCCCCCGCCACGACGGGTGTCCGACGTGGCGCCGACGGCGCGGCCGTGCTCGTCCTCGGCGGGCCGCAGGACGGGATGCGTGCCGAACTCGACGCGATCCTTCCCCCGCCCGAGCCGTTGCAGGATATCGCCTCGCTCGTGCCGGGCGTGACGACCAGCCTCGCGGATCTCGGCTTCACCGATACGACGACCTTCAACAGGTACGCCGAGCAGAGGCTGGTGTTCCGCCTCCCGGACGACTGGCTGATGCTCTCGAACGCCGAGGCGCTCCTGCGGCTGACCTATGGCTTCGCCGAGGGATTGCCGCAGGGCGCACTGATGCTGGTCAAGCTGAACGGCACGACAGTGCGCCTCCTGCCCCTCGATTCCGGCGGCGGGCAAGTGCTCGAACCGCTCGATATCGGGTTCAAGGCGAACCTCCTGAATCCGGGTCCGAACGCGCTCGAGTTCGTCACCATCGTCCCCGGCGACCCTCCCGATCAGCCTTGCCCCCAGATCGCCGGCCCGCTGCTGACGATCGTCGACGACTCGACGCTTCTCGTCCCCCCCACCCCGCGGATGTCCTTCATCGGGCTGCGCAGCGCCCTCACCTCGCTCGGCCCGGACCAGGTGGTCCCTGTGACCCCGGAGGCGCGGAGCCCGTGGCTGGAGCGGCTCGACCTCGCGATCCAGTCCACGCTGCGCCCGATCTCCGGCCGGGAAAGCAACGCCGGCGCGCGGCTGAACGTCGTCGGCGCCGACAACCTCGGAGCGTTCTCCTTCGGCACGCTGGACCTCAGCCGCAACGACCTCGAGGGCCTGTTCTACGACAGGGGCCCCGAGGTGCTGCAGGAGCCCGTCGAGGACCCTTCCGGCGGTCCGCGCTACGCCCGCCGGGTGCAAAGCATGGTGGCGGGCTTCGCGCGGCAGATCGGTCAGCTGGCCAAGCCGGGCGACGGCCCGCTGAAGACCTGGATCGCGGGACGCAAGGCCCAGGCTGCGCTCCTGATGCCCGACCCCGAACATCCCGAGACGCTCTGGCTGATCGCGTCCCCCGGTGTCGATCCGGCGCTACTTGCCGGCGACCTGGCGGCGGCACGGGTTTCGCCCGACGGCCCGCGCGGGCGGGTTTCGATCCTGACCGCCGCAGGACAGTGGCAGAACTGGCAGGACGCCAGCATGATGCCGGTCCTGAAAGAGCCGCTGACCTTCCGGAACTTCCGCAACGTGGCGGGCAACTACGCGTCCTGGTCGCCGCTCTATTTCGTGTCCGTCCTGTTCGGACTCACGCTGCTCTCCGTGGTGCTGGCGCTGATATTCGTTGTTTCGACCAGAGGAAGGCGCAAGAGATGAACAGACGCTCACTGATGGGCGGGATCGCCGCCTCGGGGCTTGCCGCGTCGCTCCTGCCCGGCCTCGCCCGGGCGCAGCAGGGAACGGCGGCCCTGTCCGGGCCGCGCAATCCCCTGGCCGCGCCGTGGTCCGCGTGGAAGGCGGCGTTCCTCGACGAAAGCGGTCGCGTGATCGACAAGCTGCAACAGGGGGCAAGCCACTCCGAAAGCCAGGGGTACGGGCTTCTGATGGCCGCGACCTTCGGTGATGCCGCGGCCTTCGATCTCATCCACGACTGGACCGAGCGCAACCTTGCGATCCGTTCGGATGCCCTGCTCGCCTGGCGCTGGCTGCCCAGCGGCTCGGGCCGGGTGCCCGACCGCAACAACGCGGCCGACGGCGACCTCTTCTATGCCTGGGGGCTGGTGATCCGGGCGCAGCGCGAGCAGCGTGCGGACCTGCTCGACCGGGCGAGCGCCATCGCGGCCGACCTCGTGTCGACCTGCGTCGTCGCGGCGCCGGACGGATCCGGACGGATGCTGCTGACGCCCGCCGCCGAGGGGTTCGACCGCGAGGGCGGACAGATCATCAACCCCTCCTACTACATGCCCCTCGCCATGCGCGAGGTCGCCCGGGCCACGGGGCAGAGCGCGCTCGCGACCTGCGCCACCGACGGCGAGGCGCTGATGGCCGAAATCGCCGCGGGCGGCCTGGTGCCGGACTGGGTGCAGATCGGCCCGGGCGGAACCGGCCCCGCCGAGGGGATGTCGGGTCGCAACGGCTATGAGGCGGTGCGCGTGCCGCTGTTCCTCTGCTGGTCGGGAAGCGCGTCCCACCCGGCCGTCGCCCGGCAGGCGCAGGCCTACCGCGAGGCCGAGACCGGTGGCGGACTTTCGCTTGGACAGTACCCCATCGTCATGGACACCGACACCGGGAAGGTGATCGAAACCAGCGCGGACGTCGGCTATGGCGCGGTCGCCGCGCTTGTCCAATGCGCCGAGAGCAACAGGTCGGGCGCGCCGATACCGTTGTACCGTACCGCCAACCAGCCGTATTACCCGGCAACGCTGCATCTGATGACCCTGATCGCACAGATCCTTTCCGTGCCCGAATGTGTACCGATATGAACAGAACCGTCCGCCGACTGCACTCCCTCGTTCCCGCCTGCGTGCTGCTGGCCGGCCTTTCGCTGGCCTCGGCGTCGTCGGCCCAGACGACGCCCAGCCCCGATGACCTGCGGGCCCTGCGATTCTACATCGAGCAGGACGAGACCGCGGCGGTACAGGCCGAGCTGCGCCGGCTGCGGATGGAGTTCCCGGGCTGGACCCCGCCCGCGGACCTGTCGGAACTGCTGAAGACCGGCCCCACCACCGAGATCGCCGACATCTACGCGCGCATCGCGCGCAACGACCTGGACGGGGCCCGCCGTCTTCTTCAGGAGACCCAGTCGCGCTATCCGTCGTGGAAGGTGCCGCCCGATCTTCAGCGGCAGCTGGACCTTGCCGAGGGACAGGCTGCGCTGGATCGCGCGGTCGAGACGCGCGATGCCGCCGGTGCCGTGCGGGCAGCATCGCAGACCCCGGCCCTGCTGCGCTGCGACCGGATCAACAACGCCTGGAACCTGGCCGAGCTTCAGGCCGACAGCGGCAACTCCAACGGCGCGCTCGCCGCCTACCGCCAGATCGTCGGCACCTGCACCAACGTGCCCGAGATCGTGGCCACCATCGAGAAGGCGGAACCGGTCGCGAGCGACGCGCAGCTCTCCGCGCTGATCGACACGGCGAAGCAGCGCTTCGCCTCGCAGGCCGGCGTCTTCGACACGCTCGAACGGCGCCTTCTCGCCGGGCGCGGGCGCGCGCCCCAGCCCTCGACCCCCGCGACGAAACCGCGGACCACGGCGCCTGCCGCGGCTCCGGCCCCTGCCCCCGCACCCGCGCCCGCCCCGGCACCGGCGCCGAAGACGCGAAGCGCGCCGCGGGCGGCCGCGACCGCCGAACCTCCCCGCCAGGCCAACACCGCCCTCAGGTCCTATTCGCCGCCGAACCTCAGCCGCCTGCCGCGAAGCGGTGACGGCAGGGTGAGCAGCACCCGGTCCGCGGCGCAGGTCGGCAACTATCGCGAATGTCTCGCCCGCTCGGCGCGGCCCCGCTCGCTCGACATCGCCTACGAGCGCGCCTGGTGCGCCTACAACCAGGAACGCCCGCTGGAGGCGCTGGCCTATTTCTCCGCCGCCGCTCAGGGCGGTCTCGGCGCGACCGTGAGCCGCGACGCAAGGTTCGGGATGGCGCTTTCGTTCCTCAAGCTCGACATGACCGACGACGCCTCCCAGATCGCGGCCTCGACCGACCTGACCCTGAAGCAGCGCCGCGAGATCGAATCCATCATCCTGAACCAGCGGGGCGTCGCAGCCTACCAGGCCGGGGACTACCGCCGTGCGATCGACTACTTCGACGCGCTCGAGCAACTGGACGGAAGCCTGCCGAGGGATCTCGCGCTGCTGCGCGGCTACGCCTACCTCAACCTCAAGGACTATGTCGCGGCACGGGACCAGATCATGGCCCTGCACAACGCCCTCTCGACCCCCGAAACCCGCGCGGCCCTGAAGGCCCTGGATGAAAGCCAGCCCTGACATGACATGCCTTCGCCTGCCCTCCCCCACCCGGCGCCGCCTGCCGGGGCTCGTGCCTGTCGCCCTGGTCACTCTCGCGGCCTGTTCCGGTTCGGGCCCGGCGACCGTCGCTCCCCCGGTCGGCCAGGAGATCGAGACGCCCGGGATCGAAGGCTACACCACCCAGCACAACGGCTTCACGCGGGCGCGGATCGACAATGCGACAACCCCCGGTGACCGGGCAATCCTCGCCCAGTTCGAGGACGCGAATCCCGACAGTCCCGCCGGGTACCGCAACCTGATCGCGCAGACCGAACAGCGCTATCTCGACAACATGGAGATCGAGGTGATCGCCCAGGTGGCCGCGACCGTCAACGGAGAGCGGGTGGTCCGCGTGCTGCGCCTGACGGCCGACCAGGGCCCCTTCGAGAACGTGGATTCCCGCGGCAACCTGATCGCCAAGGGCGAGTTCTTCTTCCGCGGCGCGGCCGAGGTCTATGCCAGGGTCGATGGCGGCGCCCTCCAGCGTGGCGTCGGCGAGTTGCAGAACATGGTCGTGGACTTCGACAAGCAGTCGGTCTCGATCAACCTTCGCACGCCGTTCGATCCGACCGGCGGGTCGGACATCGAAACCGAGCTGACGGCGGCCTCGATCCCGCTGAATGTCGTCACGGGCACCTTCGGCGGTCCTGTCACGGTCAGCACGAGATCGGGCGACACCGGCGAGATCCTGACATCCGACGGCCTCCTGCGGGGCAACCTCAACGGCGACGCCGCGGGGCTTTCGCGGCTGGTCGAGAACATGACGACCTCGGGCCTGTTCACCGTCGGCGGCATCGGCGACCGGTTCACCGCGGACGGCGTGTTCTGGGGCAGCCAGCTGAACTATGCCGACTAGGCTCGGTCTCGCGGCGCTGGCATGCGTCGCGCTGCTGGCATGCCCGCTGCGGGCGCAGCAGACGCCGGACGACCTGCGCAGCTCCATGCAGCTGGTCGTGTCCGAGCGGCTGCGCACCTTCTCCCTCGCCCGGGGTCTGAGCCCGGAGCCGGAGAAGATCGGCATCGCGCAGGACCTCAAGGCACTGCTTCTGCGGCAGGGCTTCTACCTCGACAGGTCCGGACCTGAAGTCCTGCTTCGCCGCCACGCGGTCTATCCGCTGCTCACCTGGGATCCGAACATGAACGGCGGCGCCGAGAACCGCACGCTGAACCTCGGCGGCCTGATCTTCCAGGTCAACGAGGACAGGCTGGCCCGGGGCGGGCTGGCCGCCGGAATCGGGTACGAGGGACAGGTGCGGCTCGGCTGGAGCCAGGGACGCTATGTCGAACTCAGGGCGCAGGCCGAAGCGTCGCACGCACCGCGATCCGAACTGACGCGGACGGAAGGACGTCTGACGCTCTGCTCGCGCAACCATGTGACCGGGTGGAGCTTCGCCGACCTGTGCCTGCGGCAGACCCGGATCGACCGGGACATCACCGACCGGTTCCGGCGCGAAGCCGAGCTTTCCGTCTCGCAGCTGTTTCAGACCGGGGGGACGGCGCACGAGGTGACGCTCGGCTTCGGGCGGGCCCTCGGGGCGGACGTCTCGGGCTCCTTCGTGTCGGTCGGGCTCGACTCGGCGGGCGACGGGATGGCAAGCCGCCTGAAACTGACCCTCAGCGAACCGCCCCAGGGGACCAGCGGCATGGACGCCGCCTTCAGTGCCGAGGCGCGGTGGAACATGGCGGGCCATGTCGCCGGACTCGGACTGTCTGTGGCGCGCAGCGCGCCCTCACCGTTTCTCGGGCTGGTGCGGCGCGACCTCGCCCTCGGACTGAACGCACTTTACGAGATCCGCGAGAACGTCCTTTTGAACGTGTCCTTCAGCACCAACAGGTCGACCGTCGACTTCTTCGACAGCAGCGGCGTTCAGGTGCAGATTTCCTTCGTCCTGCCCTGAGGCAACGCGCAGGCGAGCCGGTTCCGCCCGTCCCCCTTCGCGGTGTAGAGCGCATGGTCGGCCCGGTTGCACAGGGCATCCAGCGTTTCGCCGTCCTGGAGCTGGGCAATGCCGCCGCTGATCGTGCAGCGGACGGTCGGCGCTTCGGGCGACGACGTCTCGATCCGGGCGACGGCAAGCCGCACACGCTCGACGACCTCCCGCGCCTCGTCCGCAGTCGTCTCGGGCAGCGCCACGGCGAATTCCTCGCCCCCGAGCCGGCCGACAAGGTCCGTTGCCCTGAGGCGGTTCAGCAGGACCCTGGCGACCTCGGACAGGAGCAGGTCTCCCGTCCTGTGGCCATAGGTATCGTTGACGGCCTTGAAGTGGTCGATGTCCATGATCGCGACGGACAGCGGGCGGCCGCTGCGCGCGCTCAGCGCGATCTCGCGGCGGACCTGTTCCTGCCAGTCCCGCCGCGTGCGCAGACCCGTCAGCGCATCCGTGGTCGCGATCATCCGCAACTCGAGGTTCTCGACCACCAGGCTCGCGAAGCGCGACAGCAGGGCGATCTCGGCCTCGGCGAATTCACGCGGGCGGGTGTCGATCACGCAAAGGCTGCCGATCTGGTAGCCGTCGGAGGTCTGGAGCGGAATCCCGAGGTAGCTGCGGATGAAGGGGGCGCCCGTGACCAGCGCGTTGTCGCTGAACAGCGGATGCGTCGTCGCATCCGGGACGACGAACGGCTCGGCCCGCTTGATCGCGTGACTGCAGAACGACAGGCTGCGCGGCATTTCGCGTCCGCCCACGCCGCGCTCCGCCTTGATCCACTGGCGGTCGCGGTCGATGAAGGTCACGGCGCACATCGGGACGTTCAGGGTCTGCTTGACCAGTTCCACGATGGATTCGAATTTCTCCTCCGGCGGCGTGTCCAGCACGGAGTACCGCATGAGCGCGCGCAGGCGCCCCGCTTCGTCGTTCAGCTTGAGATCGTTCATACCCATGAAACACCTAAGTCTTTTGCGGTAACGACGGTCACCGTCTCACATCCGGACCCGTGCCCCGGTCCGGCGCCGCAGCGCGGTCGGATCGCATGGATCACCGCGATAATGGCCGCTGCCTGCCGCCCGCGCTTCGTCGGGTCTTCGCTCGAAATAATGTCGAATTGTGGCGAGTGTAAGATGCGCAGTCCAGGAACCTTCGCGATCCGTCGCCGCCCCGGCCGAACCGGCGCCGATCTCCGGCGCGGTGGCTGCCGTCATGCCGCCGCGCCGAGAACCTTCGCCAGCTTCAGCAGTTGCTGCCGCTGCGCCTGCGGTATCGCGTTGTAGCTGCGGACCAGCTGCGACGTTTCATCCTTGGCAAGGCAGTCGCTTGCGCAGGGCATGGAAGCCGCGCCGCCCGCGTCGGCACCTTCGAAGAAGAAGCTGACGGGAACACCAAGGACCGAGGCGATTTCCCAGAGACGCGATGCGCTGACCCGGTTCTTCCCGGTCTCGTACTTCTGGATCTGCTGGAACCGGATCCCGACCTGGTCGGCCAGTTCCTGCTGGGTCACGCCGACAATCCAGCGGCGGTGACGGATGCGTTTGCCGACGGAAACGTCAATTGGATGTGCCATTCTTTGTCCTGCCGTTGGGTGATGCGTCATGCAGGCAATTGAGCACATTTCCCCCAGACCGCACAACCTGACCGATAGTTCAGGTTCAGAGACAAATCCCGTTGAGCCATGAAAAGCAGGCACTTGGCTTCTGTTTCCGCTGCGCCGACGATGCCATCTTCCCGACACACTCTCGCTAGACGAGTGTCGCATTTGCCCTCTTTGCGCCTCACCCCGCGCGGCCCCGTCGGGCATTCGCGGCGACGGCGCAAGATGTCGACGGAAGGCAGACCCCCGCCCGGCTGGACCTCCATGCGGGCGGGGATGTTCGGGCGACTCAGGTGTGATTGGCGCCGTCGTCGCCACCGCGACCCTTGCCGCCATCGCGGCCGCCCCTGTCGTCGCCGCGGGCATCGTCTGCGCCGCGGCCCTTGCCGCCGCGGCGGCCGCCCTTGTCGTCACCCGCGTCGTGGCCCGCGCCGTCGTCGGCACCGCGGCCGCGGCGGACCTGCAGGATCTGCGCTCCGTCCCTGGACAGGTCGAACCCGAAAGGCGCGGATTTCTGGACGGCCTGCGCCGCGAGGGGGGGCGTCGCGAGGGCGAAGGCGGTCAGGATGGCGGCGGCGAGCCCGGCTTTCTTCAGTGTGATCATCATTGGTTTCTCCGGTTGGGGCCGGGGCGCTCTTGCCCGGGCTGCCTCACACTGCCACCGCGGCGCCGTCCCGGTCGACGTAGGCCGGACCCCTGCCGCGTCACCCCGGACTTCCGGCAGGATCCGTTCCGACCCTGGTCCACGCCGGCTTCGGACCAAGGTCCGATGTGGCTTGATTTTGTGCGCGCGCCGCAGCCTGATGATCCGGACAACCGGGCGATGCACGTGGCAACGACAGATCAGGACATCTCCATCGGACGGCCTGCCGAGCCCCGGCCATCGCGCGGGCTTGGCTGGGCCGCGCGTCCGCTGCACCACAGGTTCGCGATCGCGGGCAGTCTCGTCACCCTCGTCGGCATGGCGGTCATCGGGACGCTGGTCGGAAGCAGCATCGAGACCGGGGTCGTGCGCAATTCGGCGATCTCCAGTGCGGTCTACATGGAAAGCTTCATCGCCCCGCTCTCGCAGGAGCTGGTCGACGAGGAAAGCCTTTCCCCCGAGACCATCGCCCGCATGAACGCCCTGCTGGAACAGGCCCCGCTGTCCGAGCGCGTCGTCTCGGTCAAGATCTGGCGTCCCGGCGGGTTGCTGGCCTTCAGCAGCGATCCGGACCTGATCGGCATGACCTTCCCGCCAAGCGAGGAACTCGCCCGGGCATGGCGTGGCGAGCTGAATGCCTCCTACGACGAGCTTGAGGGGGCCGAGAGCCTGCGGGAACGCCAGTCGGGGATGCCGCTGCTTGAAGTCTACAACCCGATCCATTCCATCGTGACCGGTGAAATCATCGCCGTGGCGGAATTCTACCTGAACGCGACCGAGCTCGAAGCCGACCTGCGGCTGGCCCATGCCCGCGCCTGGGTCGTGGTCGCTCTGGTGACACTGGCGACCTTCCTCGCGCTGTTCGGGATCGTGCGCTCCGGAAGCCGTACGATCGCCGATCAGACCCGGCGCCTGAAGTCGCAGCTGGATGAACTGGCGCGCATCTCTGCCCAGAACCAGGCCCTCAGGACCCGTGTCCAGGGTGCGTCGCAACGGGTGAGCGAAACCAACGAGCGCTACATGCGCCGCCTGAGTGCCGAGTTGCATGACGGGCCGGCGCAGGCGCTGGCCCTGGCCTCCCTGCGTCTGACCTCTCTCATGCGCCGCGCCGGGGTGACGCCGGGCGATCCGGAGGCGCAGAACCTGCGGGACTGCCTTGAAGAGGCGCTGCGCGACGTGCGCGACCTGTGCAGCGGGCTGACCCTTCCGGAACTGGACGGCAAATCCGTGACGGAGACCCTGGACCTCGCCACCAACACCCATGAGCGGCGGACCGGGGTCACGGTGGAGCGTGCCTTCCGACACGCTCCGGTCATCCCGGGTTCGGTGCCACATCCCTTCCTGATCTGCATCTACCGCTTCGTCCAGGAGGGGCTGATGAACGCGTTCCGGCACGCTCCGGGCGCGCCGGTCCGCGTCGACGCGCAGGCGGAGACCGCGCAGATCGTGATCGCGGTGCAGGACGACGGTCCGGGCTTCGACCCCGGCAAGCGGAGCGCCTCGGGCCTCGGACTTGCGGGGCTGCGCGAGCGGATCGAAAGCATCGGTGGCGTGTTCCGGATCGACAGCCGGGAAGGCCAGGGCACCCGCCTGGTCATGACCTTGCCGATCGAGGAAGCGCATTGACCGGCATGGTGCATATCGTCGTCGCGGACGATCATCCGCTGTTTCGCGGCGGCGTCGTCCTGACCCTGCAGGAACACGGCGGCTTCAAGGTCCTGGCGCAGGCGGGCACGGCGCAGGAGGCCATCGCCGCCGTCGAGGTGCATATGCCCGACGTCATCCTGCTCGACGTCTCGATGCCGGGATCGGGCCTGACCGCCGCCGCCGAGATCGCGCGCCGCTTCCCCGCCGTGGCCATCGTCATGCTGACCGCCTCGGAAGCAGACGAGGACCTTCTTGCCGCGCTGAAGGCCGGCGCGCGGGGCTATGCCCTGAAGGGAGTCGGCGCCGACGAGCTGACCGGCATCCTGCAGGGCGTGGCTGACGGCGCGTCCTACGTCCCGCCCGCCCTGGCCGGGCGCGTCTTGGCGGCCCTGCAGGACCGGCGCAACGCGCCCCTGCCGCCGGAGGTCGAGGACCTGTCCGAGCGCGAGGCGGAGATCCTGCGGCATGTCGCCATGGGCCGGAGCAACAAGGAGATCGCTCGCGCGCTCGAATTGCAGGAAAAGACGATCAAGCACCACATGACCAACATCCTGCAGAAGCTGCAGGTGCGAAACCGCGTCGAAGCCGCGCTGAAGGCGCGCGATCTCGGTCTGTCCTGAAGCGAACCTCGGCGACCGTTTCCACGCGATCATGGCGCCGATGACCGGATCCCCATCTTCGCCGATACCGGCGCCGCCGTGCGGGTCACGATCGACGCCCTGCGCCCGCCGGTCCACCGCCCCGCCCCCGCGACGGGCGTGGAAGATGATTCCGGAAGCGTTATATCGGATGCTGTGCCCGAAAGCGCATCCGCGACCCCCTGGAAGGAGATACCGATGAGACTGACCCGCCGCGGCCTGCTGGCCGCCACCGCAAGCCTCGCCGCCTTCGTCCCGCTTGCGGGCGCGGCCGGGAGGGGGCCTGCGATCCACGTCGTGAAGGATCCGAACTGCGGATGCTGCACCGCCTGGATCGACGTGCTGCGCCGCGACGGCTCCTCCGTCACGACCGAGCACAGCCTCGGCACGCTGCTGATGCAGTACAAGCTCGACAACGGAATCCCGCAGGAGATGACCTCCTGCCATACCGGCAGGATCGAGGGCTACATGATCGAAGGGCACGTGCCGACGGCCGACATCCGCAGGCTCCTGTCGGAACGTCCCGATGCCGTGGGCCTCGCCGTGCCCGGCATGCCCTACGGATCGCCCGGCATGGGCCCGGAAGACGCGCGCGAGGCCTACGAGGTCTTCCTGATCCGCAAGGACGGCAGCACGGAGGTCTTTTCGAGCTACGAGGCCGCCTGACGCGATGCGGCGCCGGTGATGCCAGGGCGGGCATCCTTGGTGACCACGCCGCAAGCGGGTATGGCATGGACGCGCAGGATTGGAATATCCCGTGAAGGAAGTCCTGTGGGAGGGAAGAAGACATGCTGAAGGAAGACCTTGACGGATACAGGCCACTGTCCCTGCCGGACCGGGTCCAGATGCCGGAAGAACAGGCGCTCGCGGCGGCCCGGAGCTTCCGCGACTACATGACCAAACGCCACTCGGTCCGCGACTACGCCCCGCGGCCGGTGCCGGAAGAGATCATCGTCGAGGCCATCGCGGCGGCGGGGACCGCCCCGTCCGGCGCCAACCACCAGCCCTGGCACTTCGTCGCGATCTCGGATCCGGCCATGAAGGCGCGCATCCGCGCGGCGGCGGAAGAGGAGGAGCGGGCCTTCTACGGCGGGGGTGCCGGAGATCGTTGGCTGGCGGCGCTCGAACCGATTGGGACATCCGCCGAAAAGCCGCACCTGACCGACGCGCCCTGGCTGATCGTCGTCTTCGCGCAGCGCCACGGCGTGGCGGAGGACGGCACCACCTTCAAGCACTACTACGTGCCGGAGAGCGTCGGCATCGCCACCGGAATTCTCATCACCGCCTTGCATCACGCAGGCCTGGTCTGCCTCACGCACACGCCCAATCCGATGAAGTTCCTCACGGGTTTCTGCAACCGGCCCGGCCACGAGAAGCCGGTGATGATCCTTCCCGTGGGGTATCCGGCAGACCATGCAACCGTGCCCGCGGCGGCCAAGATCAAGAAGCCCCTGGACGAGATCATGAGCGTTTTCAGGTGAAGGACGTCAATCATCCGGTGCAGGTCCCGCCCGGGACAGGCTCAGGCTCTCGCAGAGGAACCTGACGAAGCGCCGGACTTTCTGCAGCCGTCGCAGGTCACCGTGGATCGGCACGAAGGTATGATGTCTCCACGCAGTCTCCGCGGCCCGGATCGAAAGGAGAGCCATGTCTCGACTGAATGACAAGACCTGCATCGTGACGGGCGGTGGCCGCGGCATCGGCGCCGCGATCGCGCGTGCCTTCGCCCGGGAAGGAGCCACCGTCGTCGTCACCGACAAGGACGAAGGCAGCGCCGCCGATGTCGCCCGTGAGATCGGGGGGCATCACCGGCGCCTCGATGTAGCGTCCGAACCCGACTGGGCCGCGCTGGCCGAGGCGTGGCCCGCCTGCGATGTCCTGGTCAACAATGCCGGGATCACGGGCTTCGAGGAGGCCATGCGCCCGCACGATCCCGAACACGCGTCTCTGGCGGATTGGCGTGCCGTGCATACCGTCAATCTCGACGGCACCTTTCTCGGTTGCCGCTACGCGATCGGGGCGATGCGCGCCAAGGGCAACGGGTCGATCATCAATATCTCGTCCCGTTCCGGCCTCGTGGGGGTTCCCGCGGCGGCGGCCTATGCGTCGTCCAAGGCCGCCGTGCGCAATCACACCAAGTCGGTCGCGCTGTATTGCGCCGAGGAGGGGCTGAAGATCCGCTGCAACTCGATCCACCCGGCAGCGATCCTGACGCCCATGTGGGAGCCGATGCTGGGCGACGGGCCGGACAGAGAGGCCCGCATGGCCGCATTCGTGGCCGACACTCCGATGCGCCGGTTCGGCACGGTCGAAGAGGTCGCCGCCATTGCGATCCTGCTCGCCTCGGACGAGGCCGCCTACATGACCGGGACGGAACTGAGCGTCGACGGCGGGTTGCTGGCCGGCTCGGCCGCCGCCCCCAAGGCGAACTGACCGCGGACACGTCCGCCCGACGCACTGCCCGAAGGACCGAAACCATGACCGACCTTGCCGTTTCCCCGGGCCTCGTGCGCCGGATCCGACTTGCCGGCCTGTTCTACCTCATCATCATCGTTGCCGGATTGAAGGCGGAACTTGTCCTGCGCGGCCAGCTGATCGACCTCGCGGATGCCGAAGGAACGGCGAAGGCCATCCTTGCCGCATCAGGTCGGTTTCGCCTGGCCATCGCCGCCGACCTGATCATGGCGCTTTGCGATGCCGGGCTGTCGATCCTGCTCTACCTGGTCTTTCGATCGGTCGCACCGGGGCTTGCCCTGACCGCCATGGTGTTCCGCCTGATCCAGACCGTGCTGATCGCCGCAAACCTCATGGCCATGCAGGCCGCGTGGCTCCTGATCTCGGGGGGCACCGCGGTTGCCGATGCAGAGGCACTGGCACTGGTCTTCCTCGATCTGCACGGTCATGGGTATGACCTCGGCCTCGTCTTCTTCGGCGTGAACAGCCTGATCATGGGAATGCTCGTCTGGCGTTCGGGGGTCTTCGCGCGCGCCTTCGGCCTTGGTCTCGGAGCGGCCGGTCTGGTCTATCTCACGGGCAGCGCGCTGCGGTTCTTCGCGCCGGACCTCTCGGCTGCCTTTGCGCCGGCCTACGGCGCGACCATCCTGGCCGAAACCGCCTTCTGCCTGCGGCTGCTGCTTCAGCGGGCGCCGACCTGAAACGCGGCAGTCTGCGGACGGGTCATCCACGGCAATCCGAAGAGCGGAAGGAGTGCGGGCACCCCGCAGGCCAGCGTCCGAACTGTGTTCCAGAAGGTCCAGCGCGGCAGACAGGTGCCTGTCCAACGGGCGCGGGTCGCGTCGTCGGAGAGGTTCAAACCCTCCAAAGCCTCGTTGATCGGCACATTGAAGAAGACGGTCACGCCGCAGCAGCCCATCAGGTGTAGGTGGCGGAACGCTCTCGTTCCCTGCCCGAGACGGACCGCCTGACGGGTCGCGGCGGCGGGGCGAACCTCGAGCGGCTGTTCAGATCCAGCCCAACCTGCTCGATTTCGGCTCGGTCCGCGACACCGACATCGCCCCCGCCGACCGCGTGCGGGAACAGACCGGTATCGGCGCGCGAGAGCCATTCGGAGACCCGTTCTGCGTCAGGCGCCCGGTCTCCGAAGGGCGGATAGCCCTGCCAACTCCCCTTGAAACACAAAGAAGAAAGGCCCTGATCGGGGCTCTTGGACGGGTTCGGCGTTTGAATGTGGCGGACAGACAGTCCGCCTTCTGGAAGTGTGATGGGGACGGACTGCGAAGCAATCAGACGCGCTAATCCACTATTTCATTGAAACTTATCTGCTTGCCAGTTGCAGGCGCTTGCCTCCCAAGGTAGACGAGAGCGAGTTTTATGGTGGCAATGATGGTGGCAAAGAATGCCTAAGAGGGCTGGGGAGATGAAGGCACTCGAGGTCAAGCGTCTCTCCAAACCAGGGCGGCACGCGGTCGGTGGCGTTCAGGGTCTCTATCTCAACATCACCGACACCGGGGCACGATCATGGATCTTGAGGGCGATGGTCAACGGCAATCGCCAGCATATTGGACTTGGATCGTTGAACGATGTCTCTCTTGCAGAAGCCCGTGAACTTGCCCGTGAAATGCGCAAGAAGATCGCTGGCGGGTCGGACCCGGTCCTTGAGCGAAAAGAGGCCAAGGCTGCAGCCATCGCCGAACGTCGCCAAGGCCTCACCTTCGCCGAAGCGTTTGAGCGTTACTACACGGACAAACTCGAGAGAGAGCTCAGCAACGCCAAACACCGGGCGCAGTGGCGGTCGACCTTAACGACCTACGCCTACCCCATCATCGGCAAGAAGGCTGTCGAACACATCACCGTCGATGACGTGCTGGCCGTCCTCACCCCGATATGGACCACCAAGACCGAGACCGCCACACGGGTCCGTCAGAGGATGGAACGTGTTCTAGACTGGGCTGCGGCCATGGGGCATCGCAGCGGACAGAATCCGGCTCTGTGGAAGGCGAGCCTCCAGCAGATGCTGCCCACTGCTGGCAAGGTCAAGAAGGTAGTGAATCATCCAGCCGTGCACATCGACGCGGTCACACACTGGTTCACGATCCTGATGACCCGCGAGGGCATCGCCGCCAGGGCCTTGGCCTTTCTCGCTCTGAACGCCTCCCGGTCACAAGAGATCCGGATGGCTCAATGGGACGAGATATCCTTCGATGGGGCGATCTGGCAGATCCCGGCGGAGCACATGAAGATGAAGTCTTCCCACCGGGTGCCACTATCATCGGTCTCATTGCATCTCCTGCGGGACATGCCGCGGTTCAAGGACTGCCAGCTGATCTTCCCTTCGCCAAGGATGGGGGTAATGTCGGATGCAACCATGGCTGCGGTGATGAAGCGAATACATCAATCCGAGGTTGATCGCGGCCGCCGAGGTTTTGTCGATCAGGCGTCGAAGCGTCCCGCTGTGCCTCACGGTTTACGGTCCACTTTCCGGGATTGGGCGGCCGAACGCACTGATTACCCTCGGGAGATGGCTGAGATCGCTCTGGCTCACGAGATGGGAAGTGACGTCGAACGCGCCTATCGTCGCAGTGACATGCTGGAGAAGCGGCGGGCCATGATGGAGGACTGGGCGAGCTTCCTTTCGGGCGCGCCATGCCGGCTGCTCGGAGATGAGGCAACTGGATCGTGACGGCTTTTCGCTCTTGTCGGCTCAATCATGGTGGAAGCAGCTTGTGTAGGGCAAGACATCAGTTCCGACGTCATAGCCAGCCAGATCAGGTGGCATAGAAAAAATCGAAGCTGCGTGACTGACGCCAGTTGAGGAAAGCTCATCGACGCCGCTCTCGAACTGACCATTCAATGGGCGCGGCACGCGGCACGAAGACTTTCACCGCACGGCCCCTGGCCCCCCTCTTGCGTCCGTCTACAGACGAAAGCATTCTCGCCTTACAGGAGAGATAAAATGGCCAAAGATCTGTTAGGTTGGGCCGCAGAACAGCCCGACTGGGTTAAAGACAGCCTGCGGCGGATCGCCATCACGGAGGATTATTCAGTTGAGCAGGCGGATGCCGACTGCATCCTCGACAACGTGCGTGCCGCGGCTAGGGCTGACTCGTGCGTTCACCCCGTAATTCCCATCGATACCTCACATATCGGAGGCGGATTTGGGGAGACGCGGCGAACCGTGCTGGTGCAGCTCGGTCCAGTGCAGAACATCGACCGTCTCGCCGGTGGCCAGAAGCTGCGCATGGCTGCAGTGGGTATCACACTGGTGTATGGAGAGAACGGGAGTGGGAAGAGCGGATACACACGGATTGCCAAGCGGCTGTGCCGCAGTCTCACCGCGGACCAGCTGCGGGGGAACGTCTTCGACGCCACCGGCGGGCCGATGCGGGTGCAGGTGCGCTACAAGGTCGGCGACGATGCGGTGACCGACATAGAATGGGATCCCGCAACCCCCGCACCCTCGCAGCTGCGCCAGATCTCAGTTTTCGACAGTCACAATGCCCGACTCTACGTCGATGGCGAGAACAGGATCGCCTATCTTCCACGCGAAATCGCGCTCCTAGAGCACCATGGCGAACTGTGCCAGAGGATGGCCGAGAAATTCTCCGGAGAAGCGAAGAACCTCGCATCGCGGCTGCGCGTCCCGCTCCCCACGGGCTACACCTCAGGTAGCACCGTCTCATTGACGCTGGCCAAACTTGACCCAAAGGATCCTTCGCTGCCGACCGAGGACGAACTTCGCAAGCTATCTGAACTTTCGAAGACGGAAATGGAGGAACTAGCCCGATTGGAGGCAGAACTCGCCGCCGATCCTGTCGCCTTGGCGGCGACGCGCCGCCGCGCCGTCTTAGTGCTGAAGCGTGTGTGCGAAGTGCTGAAAGGCCTTCGAAATGGGCTTTCGAAAACTGTTGGCGAGGCGATCGCATCCGCACGGCGGGAACTCGTCCAGGCTGTGGAGGCTGAAAGGATCGCGGCATCCGCCAGCTTTGCGGACGAACCCGTCGCGAATGTTGGCAGCCCGGCGTGGCGCATCCTGTTCGAGGCAGCGCGCAAGTTCGCGGCCGCCGGAGCGGTGTCAGCGCCCGAGCGTCTGCCGGAGACGACCGGCGACCGCTGCCTCCTGTGTCTCGAGCCGCTTACCTCGTCTGGCGCCGCCCGACTAGCGCGTTTCAACGACTTTGTGAGTGGTGAGGCCACAAAGCGCGCGGACGCTGCGCGCAAAGACCTTCAGACGCTTCTTGCACAAGTCGAGCAGGTCGAAGTGCCCGAGGTTGTGGTGGTGGAGGAGAGCCTAGCCGCTTACGGCCAACTCGACGCCGAGCGTGCGGACACCGTAGCTAAGATCATCAGGATCTTGCGCGAATTCGAGGCAAGGCGAGCCGCTCTGCTGGATGAGATGGCGGACCCGGCGCCCGCCCCGGATGTCGCCGCGATCATCGCGACGTTGTCCGCCGAACTCGCTCGCCTAGAAGAGGAGGCCACGTTGCTCCAGCGAAGCGCCTCCCACACCGAAGCGCTGGATTCCATGCGGGCGAGGCTCGCCGAACTCAAGGACCGGGCGAAGCTCGCGCACGACCTTGAAACGGTCCTTCAGCGTCTTCGGGACGTCGTGGAGCAAAGATCGCTTGCGAGCTGCCAGGCACAAGTGGCGACTCGTTTGATCTCGGCGCAAATCACCGCACTCCGCAAACAACTCGTGACCGAGGAACTGGAGCGCCGAATAGCCGAGGAAATCAGCTCGCTCGATCTGAACCACCTCCCGTTTAAGGTCAGCGATTCGAGTTCGGGCGGCAAGAGCCTGTTCTCGGTGGGACTTCGCGGCGCCGGTGCCGTGAAGAACAACCAGGTCCTTTCTGAGGGTGAGCAGCGAGCGCTGGCGCTCGCCTGCTACCTCGCCGAGATCGGAGGCTATGACCCGCGCTACGGTATCATCATTGACGACCCGGTGTGCTCGCTCGATCACCTGCGCATTCGCAAGGTCGCCCAACGTCTCGTAGCGGAGGCGAAGAAAGGGCGGCAGGTAATCATCTTCACCCACAATCTGGTGTTCTTCAACGAGGTGGTGTCGGAGGCAGCTCGCACCGGGGACGCTGCGCCTCTGATCAAGTCGGTCGTGGCCAAGACCCAGTCCGAGGGATTCGGCGTGATCCGCGAGAACAGCGAGCCGTGGGTCGCCGACCTGAACGCCCGGATCGAGGCGTTACGGAAACGCGCCAAGGAGCTCAAGTCCGAAACGGACTTCGACACAGACAAATACCGGCGGCAAGCAAAGGACTTTTACTCGGACCTACGCGAATCGTGGGAGCGGGCCGTAGAGGAGCTCGTCCTTGCGAAGACCGTGGTGAGGTTCGTGCCGGACGTGATGACGGGTCGATTGAAAGAAGTTACGGTCACCGACGAAGACTACCGGATCATCTTCTTCGCGATGAAGCGAGCGTCCGAACGATCAGGCCACGACATGTCTGCGGGTAGAGACATTCCACAGCCGTCCCCAGACGATATGGAATCAGACCTGAAGGTGCTCGATGATTTTAGGACCGAGCTCAAAAAAAGGAACAAGCAAACCTCCTACAGGAGATCTGCGCTCGAGAACCCGGTAGGTGCGGAACTGACTTAGGGAGCCGCGCACTGATCGGATGAACGGTTTGGATGCCCGATTCTGTCGCTTTTTGAGTTGGATGGTGCCCGACTGTTGATTTCCAGTGAGAAGTGACCCGGGTGAGCGCCTGATTTCCATTGAGATTTGACCCATGTGACCCTTCCCCCACGGCACTGCGCCACGGGGGACAACGGAGTGATCCACATGGGACTTTTGAACATCATCCGACGCATGGCGTTGCGGGAGAAGTTGCCGATCCGTGAGATTTCGCGGCGCACCGGGCTGTCGCGGAACACGATCCGGAAGTATCTGAAAGCGGGCACGATCGAGCCGAAGTTCGCCACGCCGGAACGGTCGAGCAAGCTTGACCCCTTTTCCGAGAAGCTGGCGGGCTGGCTGAAGACGGAGGCCGCGAAGTCGCGCAAGCAGCGGCGGACGCTGAAGCAGCTCCACTCTGATCTGGTGGCGCTCGGCTTCAGCGGTTCCTACAACCGGGTTGCCGCCTTTGCCCGGGACTGGCGGGCCGATCGGCAACGCGAGAGCCAGACGACGGGACGCGGCACATTCGTGCCGCTTGCCTTCCGACCGGGTGAGGCATTCCAGTTCGACTGGAGCGAAGATTGGGCACTTCTCGGCGGCGAGCGCGCGAAGCTGCAGGTGGCGCCTATCAACCTGTCGCACAAGGGCAAGAACGGCCAGATCGCTGACGGCCTCGTGCGCATGGATCTCGTGATCCTCGACGAACTCGGCTACCCAGCTCAGTTCCGGGTGGAGATCAACAGTTAAGGCAGTCGATAGGCGCCTGCTGCAACGCGGGGCGACTCCGGAAGGCCGTCACGGCGGAACAGGGCCAGCATCGTCTCATGGACAATGTGCCCATCTCCTATCGTCGCCACGGCGGAACCTTCAACTTCAAGACCGGCGCGGAGTCCGTCGAAATCCTCGCGGGTGTCGCCCATCGGCCAGAGCGCCTGCGACGCCATCCGCCGCTTGCGCTGCATCAGGCTCTGGAGGAGGCAATCGAAGGAGTGTTCTCGATAGCCGGGATGGATCGCGAGGGGCACATGGACCGTCACCGGTCGCAGCTGCCCAAGGCGATGGACCCGATCATTGCACTGCTCTTCCACCGCCGGGTTCCACCAGCGCGACAGGTGGATCACGTGCGTCGCTGCGGTGAGAGTCAGTCCGGTGCCCGCGGCCTTAGGACCTAGCACTAGGAGGTCGAAGCGGTCAGGTTCGTCGAGGAGGCGCTGGAACCGGTCGACGATAGCCTGGCGCCTGGGAATCGGCGTGTCGCCGTTGATGATGTCGACACTGTTTAGGCCAAAGCTGTGGCGGACCAATTCGGCGAAGCGGAACTGCATCTCGCGATGCTCAATGAAGACGAGTGCACGCTCCCGCCGGGCCGCGATGCCGCCGAGGATCTCCATCACTGCCGAGAGACGCGCGCTCATTGAGACGAAGGCGTCTGGCGCCGTGACGTCGTGAAGCGCGGGATGGACCGAGACGGAACGGATGTGGTGCAACATCTTCAGCGCGGCTCCGGCTCCCCCTTCGGCCAGCTTCAGGCGCGCCTCGTCGTAGGCCGCCGACTGGGCGGGCGGCATCAGGCGCGGATGCATCAGCCGGCTCTTGGTCGGCAGATCGGTCGCAACGTCGTCCTTCAGCCGCCGCAGTGCCAGTGGCGGGCGTCCGTCCTGCGGGCGGAAGACGCGGGCGTAGAGCTCGGTCATGTTCGCCTCGTCCGGGGTGCCGTAGCGTTTGCGGAACTCGGTGCCCGAGCCGAGCTTGCCCGGAGCGATCCGGTCCATGATGGTCCAGAGGTCCATCGTCGTGTTCTCGATCGGCGTCCCGGTCAGGCCGATCCGGAAGTCGGCGTTCATCGCCTCGACCGCCTTGGATGCGATCGTGTCCTTGTTCTTGATGTTCTGGATCTCGTCGAGAACGAGCGCGGAGAAGCGGATGCCCCCGAGCGAGTGCTGGTAGTTGGCGAGGGTCGTGTAGGTCGTCAGGAACCAGAAGCGATGCGCGCGCCCGTCCTCGATCGCCTCGTCGAGCCAATCGAGGTCGAGCGCCGGTAGGCCACTGGTCGTCTCGCGACCGCGCGCCCCTGCCGACTTCTGGCCCGCGAGGGACGAGCCATAGAGGCGGACGACATGGCCAAACTTCCGCTCCGCCACGTGCCGAGCGACCTCCCCCTCCCATGTCCGAAGGAGCGAAGTGGGCGCAACCACCAGGATGGGTCCGCGCTCTGCTGCGTCGGAGTTCTGCATGTGCTGCTTGAGCCAGCTCAGAAAGGAGATCGTCTGGAGCGTCTTGCCTAGGCCCTGCTCGTCGGCATTGAGAATGCCCGGAAGCCCGCTGCACCAGGCACTCGCCGCCCATGAGAAGCTTTCCTCTTGGTGCGGCCGAAGACGCGTCAGGATCGTCTCGGGCACCTTCTTATGGATGGTCGGGCGCCGCGGTCTCAGTCTTGCATGCCAAGACAGGCCCTCATAGTTGTCGAGCGTGTCGAGAATAATCGGGCCCGATTTCGGCTCCTCCTCCTCGGACGCCTCCCCGGGCTTCTCGTCCTCGGCCTGCGTTCGGGCCGCCAAAACGGCCGAGACCGCGAAGATCCGCTCCGGCGTCACCTCGACCTCCTGTTCCGCGATGCGGACGGTGCCCATCGGTTCGACTGCCTGCTTCGCCATCATCTCGCTTCGCAGAGCCTCTAGCTGCGTTGCATCCATCTTTTCGATGGCCGCCGCAACGGCCTCCGCGAAGACCTCGGGAAGCCAGCTGGTTCCACTGGCCTCGATGGCGGTCGGGGGGCGGACGTAGACGATCTTGCCGGTGACCCGCTCGCTGTATTCGCGGCTCTCGATGAACGAGGCGCCCGTCGTCCGCTCGACCAGTTCCTCCTGCGCGGCCCGGTCGAGATCTTCGAACGCGCCTTGGTGGGCGAGATGCCGTTCGATGGCGCCAGTGAGGAAGGCGCGGGGGTTGCGAATGAACTCCTTCCGCTCATCCCGGTCCGCCCGCTGCACGCGGGCCATCTCATTCAGGACAGGCTGGCTGCTCCGGTCGACGACCAGATAGCTGTTGTTACCGAGGGCGTAAGCTGGCCTCGCGCCGTGTCGGAGGAGGCGGTGCTGAAAGACCGCCAGTTGCTCGCCCTCTAGCTCGGCGTCACGCTCACTCACCTCGTCGTTGCCGACGCCACGATCCTGGAGGGTGCGCGACGAAAAGGGGACGATCTCGAACTGACCGAGGCTCTCGTCCGGCCGGATCGAAAACTGGTTCGCGATCCGCACCTCGAGCCCGCGGAGGAAGGCAGTCATGGCGAGGTTGGCGGTTCGCCGACTCATGCCGACATCGGCGTCACTTTCGTCCGGATCGAGGGCGCGGCGGAAATCGGCGAGGACCTGCCAATGATCCTCCATCGGACGGGAGGCATCGAAGCCGTCCGCCAGATCCAGAGCCCGCTTCATCCACAGCGGAACGCGCCGTGGGCCGGACGCGGTTCTAAGGAAGGCACCATCTCGACGCGGAACGACTCGGCGGCCGCTGTCGCTCCACTCGCAGACGAGGCGAAAGTCAGGGTTGCCGAGCGTCCCCTCGACATCGGTCCGGAGCGTCAGGTGGACGTCGGGCGGAAGCCCGAGCGCCGAGGCGGAGGCCGAGGAGAGGCTGGCGACAGCGTCGTGCGAGGCATGAATGCTTTCCGCCTCTACGGTGACCTCACCGGGATGGGTATCCTCCCACGCCCGGAGATCACCGATGGCGAAGAGAAGGTCCCGATGATCTTCGGGAAGGTGCAGGAACGACCGATCGTCCGCGGATCGTCCGGTCAGGCGTGAGAGGAGGCCGCGTTTCTGCTCGGGTAGGCGGATTTCGACTCTATCATCCGAGCCGAGCACGGTTGGGAGACTAGCCGACATTCTGGTTAACCCAAAGTTCCCAGGCGGAAATCGAGCTGTGCGACTTGGAGTTCGTCGCCCGTCGCATGATCGCGTCGCAGTGGTATTCGGGCTGGTAGAGCTTCGGCGCCGAACGATCATTGGCACGGAAGATGTGCGTGCGATAGCTATGGCATCCATCCACGATGATCCTGCCGCCGATCCGCATGATGAGGAGCGATGTGCTTCCCCCGCGATCGGTCTGCCGACCAAAGCGGCGATTGATGTCCGATGTCCCGGAGATCAGAAGTCGACGGCGCGCGTAGTCCCTTGCGGCGGTTCCAAATGCGACCCAAGCTTCATCGATACGTCCTTCCTCGTAGAGTTGCAGCCAGAATCTGCGTCGTGGAGGCCACATGTGAGAGTCCTGGGTCGCTGACACCATATCGCAGAAAAACAGCATGTCCTGTTTGGTCAGCCAGCGCAGGAAGACGGCCTTCAGTTCCTGGTCGAAGCCGGACCAGATGCCGCCGCTGTGCGTGCGCGGGTCGTTGTAAGCCGACAGGATCGCCTCACTGATCTCGTTGCGCACGTCGTCTGGCGGCGGGGCACCGGCCCAGACCCGCAAAAGCGCTTCGACCGCGACCCCGGCGTCCGATTGCAGCGGCACGCCGGAGGACGGCGTGATCCAGGCGAAGAGCTTCCGGCGCGCATCTGCCGTCGTCAGCGTCGGTTCGAGATCCTTGACGAAATGACGGTTCGCAGCCCGGGTCAGCCCGGATGCGTGCGGCGACCGGAAGCCGAGCGCCTTGACCCCGAGGTAGGGATCATCGGCGGTGAGCATTTTCCGAGCGAGGGATCGGGGCGCGGTCCTGGGATCGAAAACGTCCGGCAGCGAGGCGAGGAGCAGGCGCATGCGCCCTGTCAGTTCGGGGCCCCGCTTGGCAAGGGCTCTCGCCAGCAGCAGAGTGTGCCGTCCGACGGCATCGAACGTGTCAAGATAGACCTGCGCCATGCCGGAAAGGAAGGCCGCGCTCTTGGTGACGGCAATCTCGGCGATCAGAAACGCGCGGGCAGGCTCTAGATCGGGACGATCCCGCCGCTCCTCGTCGAAGACGGCGAGCGCGGCCGACAGAATTCGGGCGGTTTTCATGCGACCCCACGACCATTCCGTCACGCAGGTCAGAAGCTGGCGGGCCAAGGCCTCGCGATCCCGGGCGACGGGCTCGTGCACAACGTCGGGCCATTGCGCCAGAATGCGGTCAACCGAGCGGTCGATGGCGACAAGAGAGGGGATCGCACGGCGATGCAGGGTCGCGGAACGCTGGAGGACTTCGGATGCCTTCATTCGTCTACGATCCCCACGGGCTTTAGCGCCTGCCGGATCCCCGCGATACCGCCGTTGTCCTGAGGCGTCACCATGATGAATCGCAGGTCGATGCGCCGATTTGTGGCCCGCCCCGCCGGCGTCCTATTGTCGGCGATGGGCCGGTCCGGCCCATAGGCTGCAACCGACAGCACTGGCTGATTTTGAAGATTGTGATGCTCCATGATGGCAGGTGCGGCCTGTGCCATTCGGAAGAAGGTGTTGTTAGCCCGGGAAGTCGACAGCACTCGGTTGAAGTATTCCGTGCCGACATCGTCGGTGTGCCCCTCGATCTGCACTGCCTCGATCATCACGAAACCCGGATTGCACGTTTCGTTGAAGGCAGAGCGTGTTCCGATGGTGAAACAGGGCAGGATCTCGTCCAGACGCTCAGCCACACGGGCGACGATGACCTGCTTGTCCGACGCGAGGCTGGATTGGCCTGAGACGAACAGGCCTTCGCCCTGGAAGCGGAGCGCATCGCTCTCCTCGCTGAGCGCGACCTGAAGATTCGGAAAGTCCTGGAGAAGCGCGTCGCGAAGGCGGATGAGCACGAGGCGCCGCGTATCGGCCACTCGCGCCAGATAAGCCTCGAGCGGGTCTATCGTCCGGACTTTGCGCAGTTCCTCCTCAAGACGCATGATCTCTGCCCGGAGTTCGGCAATGGTCTGGTCCCGCTCGGACAACTGTTCTGACAGTGTTTCGATCTCTTGCCGGAGCGCGGCCTCCCGAAGGCGGGCCTCCTCAACCTTCTTTTCGAGGTTGGCGACTTTAACCCGCATATCTCGCAGTAGCGCCTTCAAGCTCTCGACTTCATCCCGGAGGACGTCGCGCTCGGCCGTGACCTCGGCCAGTTCTTTTTCGAGGACAATGATCCGTTCGCGCCTTGCGTCAGCCAAGTCTCGCAACTCGTTGCGTTGGACTACGACGTCTTCGTATATGGTGCGATCCACGACGTCCTGGTTGCGCACCTGGCTCGCGAAGAAAACAAGCAGGATCATGATGATGAAGAGGAATCCGACCGTCATGTCGGTCATCGACACGAAGGCGCTTTCCTCCTCCTCCTCGTGCGCGATCTGGCGGGCCTGCGCACGCATCAGGCCGTCCGCCGTTGCGCGGGCAGAAATGCCTCCGCTTGCTGGACGACCTCACGCAGCGTGTCGAGTCCGGGGGCAAGCTTCTCGCGCATCTCGATGACATGGTCTTGTGCTGTTCCCAGCGCGGACTCGAGTTGGGAATTGTAGTCTTGAAGAGCGCGGCCCAACAGTTGGTCGATCTCTTCGAGCTTGCGCGCCTGATCTGACAGGTCGCGCAAGGCAGCTCGCGTGGCTTCCATCGACTGGCGGATACCCTCCCGCTCGTTGCCAAGAGCCGTCTCTGCGGTCGCCAGGACGTTCCGAGAGCTGTCGGCGATTTGGCGCGCATTCTGCACCATGGCGTCGGAGACCGTCTGCACATGGCCATCGATCCGGCGAAGGCTTCCCTCGATCCGCTCGTGCGAGGCTCTGAGGGGCTCGGCCGCAGCAACGAGGCTATTACTCGCGGCACCGAAGCTCGAGGATGCACCGGTAATGGACTTGGCCCCGTCGGACATGCCGTCTGCGGCTCGGCGGGCTTCTGACGCGCCTCTTTCGATGGCGACCGAGAGGTCCTCAAGTTGCATGCCCACCGAATCCAGCCGAGTTAGGAGGTCTTCGCCGATTGAGGCACCCATCTCGGTGCCAAGGGCAGCAATCTGTCGTCCTGTGGCTTCAAATGCCGTGAGCAATGCCTGCCCGGCCCCGGCGATCGCATCACCTGCCTCGCCGGACGTCGCTTCGAGGCGGCCGCGAAATGCGGCGGCACCGTCGGTCGCCGCCGCAGTCAGTTCCTCGCGAAATGTTTCGGCGGCTTTCTTCAGGTCGTCTGCTGCTGCGCTCATAGCCTGCGCTCCGCGCCCGGTGTTATCTCGGATCCCTTCAAGCGTCTCGTTCATTACGCCCAGCAGCCTGTCCGCCCCTTCCGACATCGCCGAGGAGGCGGCCGTGCCAGTTGCCGCGACATCCTTTCGCAACTCGGATAGCGCTTCACCAAGTTGAGCGAGGGCGGTCTGTAGTCCCGCACCGGCTTCCGAGTTGACGCTGCTCATCCGGTCAATGATCTGGCCCATGCGGTCCGAGGCATCGCTCAGGGAAGTGCTCGCCTGATTTAACGCCAGACCAACGGATTGGGTGAGCTGCGACGAGAGATCACCTACCAGACCTTCCATGTTCGACGTCCCCATGGACGTGACCCGCTGGAGGATCGGCTCCATCTG
Source organism: Oceaniglobus roseus (assembly GCF_002869745.1). Lineage (GTDB taxonomy): Bacteria > Pseudomonadota > Alphaproteobacteria > Rhodobacterales > Rhodobacteraceae > Oceaniglobus > Oceaniglobus roseus. Next base: position 37,647 of record NZ_PNOS01000006.1, on the reverse strand, counting down.
CTCGGAAATGGACGCGGTGATTTGGCCGGGCAGCGCGTCGAGTGGCTTGCGAAGTTCCGCGACCATGGAAAAGCCGATCTCGCGGAGATGCTCGCGCTGTTCTGTCGCCGCACGGAGCTGTCGGAATCCGATGTCCTCGAGGCTGACAAAGACGAGTCGACGCTCGATCATCAGGCAGAGCTTGTGGAGGTCGCGGTCAACGCCGGTCGTCCGCCAACGAAGAAGGACGCTGAAAAGGATCGAACAAAGAAGGCCGACCAAGGACATCACGAACTTCGCCGACGCGATCTGCATGAAGGTGGTCATTGCGTTTTCCAGACCCACTCCGGATGCAGCGCCCCCCTCGCCCATCGCGCGCGAGAAGTCGAACAAGGCGGCGACAAGACCCAGGAAGGTCAAAAGCAAGCCAAGAGAAACGAACGTGTTGGGCAGGATTCGGAGCAGCCCCGGACCGAAGCCAAGGTCTTCCACGTTCAGGAAGGCTGCAGGCCTGATCGAGTTGCGTAGCCGAAGCTGGCCATCGACGTCATCCGGCACGATTGTCTCCGAAAACTCGTCCCATGCTTCCCACAGATCGCGCCGGGGCCCCGCACGTTCGGCGAGCGGCGCGATCTCGGCCCTGAATTCCTCGAAGTTCGCGGCAAAGCTCACGATACTATTGTGTTGCAGAACAGCCCGGCGCACCTCGCCCACTGCGCGGCGTTGGCGGTTGGTCTTTGTGACGAGCACGGCCGATGCGATCAACAGCAACAGAGCGAAGATGATCGCCACGATACCGGGCGAGCTTGACGATTTAGTCAGCAGCTGCGCGATGCCGATTATGAAGGCGACCGCGCCCTCGCCAGCCGAGGCAATCATGTCCGACACAACATCCATTTGTCACCTTCCGAGAATTACCACTCTGAGCACCGAACGTAAGACATCGAAAGCTGATGATTGTGGCATTCTTTGGTGCAACAATACGGTAAGCATTGCCTTCAGCCGATTTGTTCAACAGGGTCCGTGCGGGATACCATTGCCGAGCGATTGAGATTCCGGATTCGCGCTAGAAGCCGATCTACGTCATTTTCGTCGAAAACACTGTCGGGACCATCGGGCGTGAGCTCGGAGAAGGGCCGGGCGTAGAGCAGCCCCGGGTCGATCACCCCATTCTGGGTCAGATGCTCGATGACCATACCAACGAACTCGATCTGATCGGCCGAGGCACCATCAGCGATGAAATCAGCAAAATGCTCTTGCACTGCGGCCCGTTCCAGGCCGACAATTGACCTCAGGAAGACGCCGAACCCACCGACCTGTGCGGCCTCCGTTTTTCTAGCGATCTCAATGTCGGCATCCGATCCCACGCCCGCTTCGAGTAGCATGCGCTCGAGTTCTTCGATGTCCAAACGAGTAAGGGCCCGTCCGGTCCGCAAGCGGCGAAGTGCGACGTGGTCTTCGTGCTTGGAGAGAAACGCGCGGGTATTCTTCTTGAACGCTGCGAAATCTGCCGCCGGATTGAGGGAGACGGGGGTTGCAGCCCCGAGATCATCTTCGAAATCGGTGTAGAGGATGCTTCGGGACGCCTGATCGATGAGATGCACGATATCGCGCAGTCTCAGGCGCGCCCGCTCAGCGACAGGCACCGTCAGGCCTTCCCACCAGGCTTCGGTCAGGATTTCTTCGACGAGCTCCGCTTGCCGGGCTACTGCGGGAATCTCCAGCTTCGTCGAGAGTGCCTTCGTGATCTCCAGCACCTTCCGGCGGCAGGATTCCATCTTCGTCGACCTGCCCATTAGACTGAGCTGGAGCTCGAACATCACGAGGTCGAATCGCTTCGCCTCTTCCCCGCCGAGATCGGCATTGCTCGGCAAGGCTGCCAAGCCTGTCAGTTCCTCGGTGGCCTCCTCGGACAACACGGACCATGGCGCATCGTCTGCCTGCCAAGTCTCGAGAGACCGCAGATGACCGCGGACGACAAACGACGAGATGTCGAGGCCCATCACGAACCGGCGCACATCTGACGCGATCTCCGCGCGAACACCCTTGAGGTCTTCTGCGTCGTCATCGTGCTGCTCGTGGGATGTGGTGGCCAGCGTATCGTCGATGCCTTGGACCACCTTCAACCTTGCCTCGATCAGCCGCTCCGTCAGCGACTTCGGGACTGACGGATCCTTGAGTTCCGGGTTTGATCCGAAGAATTCGAGGTTGCCGCAGACATCGAAAATCCGGAATGCCGCCTTGTCCGCGCCAGGGCCAAACAGGTTCGGCCGCAGGCGTGTTCCCCGGCCGACCATCTGCCAGAATTTCGTCTTCGAGCGCACCAGCTTGAAGAAGACCAGGTTCACCACCTCGGGCACGTCCACGCCCGTGTCCATCATGTCGACTGAGATGGCGATCTGCGGCTCCTTGCCGAGGATCTCGAAGGCCTCGATCAGGCTCTGGGCATAGCTCTCGCCGTGAACGATCCGCCGGGCGAAGGTCCCGCCATAGTTCGGCCAGCCGGCGTTGAATCGCTCCTCGATGAACTTCGCATGGGGCTTGTTCGCGGCGAAGATGATCGTCTTGCCGATCTTGTCGCCGCCTGCGATGCGGATGCCGTGCTTCATGACATGCGCCAGCACCTTGTCGACCGTATCGGCGTTGAACAGATACTTGTTGATCTCCCCAGCCGTGACCTCCTCGCGCCGCCCGGTCTCGCCCCAGTCGAGTTCATCCCACTGGTCCTTTTCCTCGTCCGACAGATCTTCGTAACGGATTCCCTCGCGCATGAACCTGGTCGGCAGCGAGATCGGCTCGAAGGGCACCAGGAACCCGTCTTCGATCGCCTCTTCGAGGCCGTAGAAGTCCGTGGGGTGCCCGGGGTCGAGGTCGAACAGCCGGTAGGTATCCCGGTCCACCTCGTCGCGGGGCGTGGCCGTGAGGCCTACGAGGTAGCTGTCGAACCACTCGAAGATCGCCCGGTAGCGCTTGTAGATGGACCGGTGCGCCTCGTCGATGATCACCAAATCGAAATGCCCAGGCCCGAAGCGCCGGCCGGAATGATCGGCCCGGTCGATCAGGTTCATCATGGTCGGATAGGTCGAGACGTAGACGCGGCCCGTGCCCGAGGGGTCGGTCACCAGGTTCACAGGCGAGCTGTCGGGCATCTGCTGGGCGAAGGCGTTGCGGGCCTGCCGGACGAGGCTGATACGGTCGCAGAGGAACAGGGCACGCTTCACCAGCCCCGCGCGCACCATCATGTCCACGAGGGCGATCACTGTCCGGGTCTTGCCCGTGCCTGTCGCCATGACCAGCAGCGCCTTGCGGGAGCCTGCATCGAAATGCTCGGCGATCCGCGTCAGGGCGCGGGTCTGGTAGGGGCGCCCGGCGATGGCGGCCTTGGGCTTCTGGTCGACCAGGGCTTTCGCCTCGCTTCGGCGGGCGATCATCTCGCCCAGTTCTTGCGCCGTCTTGAAACCGCCCAGGCGACGCGGCGGGATGCCCCTGGCATCGTCCCAGATCCAGTGCTCGTAGCCGTTGGTGTAGAAGATCACCGGGCGGCGGCCGTGCATCTGCTCGAGCGCGTCGGCATAGAGCTTCGCCTGCTGCTGCCCCTCGGACGGGGAGCGGCGGGTGCGCTTGGCCTCGATGACGGCCAGAGGCAGGCCGTCCGCGCCCCACAGGACGTAGTCGGCGAAGCCATGGCCCTGCTCGTTGGGCATCGGCTCCACGCGGTATTCCAGATCCCGGCCTTCCGTGAGGGCGGTCCATCCGGACTCGGCCAGCAGAAGGTCGATCAGGCGCAGGCGGGTGGTGGCCTCGTTGTAGTCGTGTGGGTCGGTCTTTAGCTCGAGGCGCGCATTGGCCACCTCGGCGCGCTTCGCCTTCAGCTCATCGTCGAGGCTGGCGTATCGGGAGCGGAGGTCCTCGAGCTCCTCGGTGCGCTCCTGCAGAGCCTTCTCTGTGCTCTGGATGCGCCCGCGGGCCTCGCGGATCAGATCGAGCCGGGCCGTCAGCGGAGCCGGGTCGAAATCGTTCGGCTCGGGCGGCTTCTGGCGGCGGGCGTAGGTGCGGCCGAACCAGTGCAGGACGTGGTGAAGCTCCTCCACCACCTGGCGCGCCCCCTCGGGCTTCAGGTTCGATCCCTCATGGGCGGACTTGTTGCGGACGAGGTTGATGAACCGCGCCTTGGCATGGACCTTCTGGCCCATGATGGTGCGGAGGTCCGGGTCATTGATCATCCGACTGGCGCCGGTCTGGGCGGGGGGCGTCAAGCCAGCGTCATGGGCGAAGGCCCAGCCGAGCGCCAGCTCCACCGCCTTGCCCGCCAGGATTGCCGCTGCCTCGGGCTCCGACATCGCCAGCCGCTCGGCCGAGGTCGCCGCGGCGTGGACGGAAGGGAAGTCGGGTTCGAGATGGGCGAAGTTGCTGGCGGTCATGGTGATGTCACGGGGTCAGAGCTCTCCGGCGAAGGCGCGGGATTGGAGGGAGGCGAAGAGGGTTTCGAGTTCGGAGAGGTGGGCGGCCATAGCATCTCTCTGATTCAAAACCCGTTTCCGCGCGCTGCGAAACTCATCCTGCCGTTCGAAAGGAACCATGGGAACAGGTAATTTCTTCAAGTCACCCAAATTGATACCTTTTACTGCAACTCCCTTGGTTCTCTGCGCCATCCAGTGCTGGACCGATGGCAGTAGCAGGTATCCCTCGATGAATTCTGGTATTGCTTTTGTCAGCGCGAGGCGCGCCGTATCCTGCGTGATATTCGCGCCATCGCAGTTTTCAGGCACGGTCGCCGTTCTCCCGACATGACCACGAATTGACATTAGAAGATCCCCGGCTCTCAGCGAAGACCGCCGATAACTTTCCGCGATCTCGTCTGTAGTTCTATTCAGATCATCCAGCCTGACTGTTCCGTCTTTCATGTCCACAACCCGGATGTATGGAACGCCTTCGGGTATATCAGGGCCAGGTTTCAGAATCCCGTAAGTGATTTTGCGCTCGGGATCGACGAACTCCTCGAGGTGGCGCAGAACATAATCGCCTGGCTCGACCAAGGGGTCACCGAACATCTCCGCGAAGATCGCGCCCGGGAGGGTGTCGAGCAGGGCGAGGGCCTCGCGGCGGCGGCGGCGCAGGGCGTCGGCCGCATCCAGTATCCCCGCAATCCGCCTCTGCTCCTCGAGGGGCGGTAGGGGGATTTCCCCGCGTTTGAGGAACTTGAAGTGTCGACTGTATCCCGCCTCTGGAATGTCGATGGTGTGCAGGGCATAGAACAGGAATTTCAGGTCAGCTTCGACCTTGGGGACCAATACTTTTGTCCCGTCTGCCCCGAGACAGAACGGAAAATCGACATACTTAAGCGCCTTGGTGTGATCCCCGAAGACAATAACAGGCTCACCGGACTTGCAAAGAGCGGCTCCGTCGTCCGTGTATCCCCCGACCATAGCCTTGCCTTGGTCAACGATGGGATATGCCCCGGTTGGAAGGTATTCGGACTGCTTCGTCTTGATATTCCCACCGGTGGCATCTCTGAAAACGTCAAGGAATGGCAGTGTCTGCCAGCTCATTCCGCCGCCTCCTGCTTCGCCGCCTGCGCCTGCTGCCAGTCATGGTAGGTCTGTTTCTCTGCCGAGCCGTGCACCTTCCATTCCGTGCGTCCGTTCGACTGGCGGTCAAGGACCACGCCAGCCGCAGCGGATGGGCTGGAAAAAGACCAAGGCTTGGAAAACCGAAACCTGTCCGATGCGATCTCCACCAGCACGCCTTCCTCTATCAGCTTGTCCTTGAGAGGGCGGTTGTGGTGGTATGCGTATCCGGCATCCTTGAGCGCCTCCGACCCCTCTAGCACGATGAACTCGCCATCCTCCTCGACCGCCATGGCCGAGACCCCGCTCTTGTGCCGGATCTCGAATTGCACCTCGTCCGAGACAGAGGGAGAAGTCGGGCTGGCCTTGGCGCTGATGGCCTTGGGCTGCGGCTTCAGCATGTCGAGCCCGATCACCGGCAGGATGATCCGGAGGTTCGCCAGGAATTGCTCCATGTTGGCGATGTCGGCCTCGGGCAGACGTCGGCGGCCGATATCCGGGTTCGTGCCGTTGTCGAGCGTCACGCGCCCGGCATTGGCCGTCTGTTCTATCAGCCGCGCCTCGAGGTATTCGGCGTGGCCTTTCGACATGTCGTCGTCGCTGGTCGTGACGGTGATCGCCGTCTCCCAGAAATCGCGTCTCACCGCGCTCTGCTTGATGCGCTCGGCGACGGAGTTGCCTGACCCGATGTAGACCCGGGTTGTTCCGGCTGTGACGGGATCGGGACCGGCGAGGATGTAGACGCCCGTGCGGTCCACCTCGTCCCGCGCCGTGAGGTCACCGAAGGCGGAGGCCCCGGAGACGAAGAGGAGCCCCGTCCAGCCGTGGATGGTCGCCTTGCGCAGGCCGGTGGGTTTGCCGTCGACCAGGAAGAGCTGGATCGTGCGGCCAAAGGTCTCGTCGATGGTCATCAAGTCGCGCCTTCCGGTGCGGATGCGTGGGCGGATTCGACCAGCCACTCCCGCAGGGGCCGGTAACCGGCATTTCGGGCAATCAGCCTCTCGAAGGCCGGGAAGGAGGCTGCATCGGCCTGCACGGGACCGACCGGATCGGCATTCCCCCGGAGGCTATGGGCGATCACGGTCCAAGACAATGGCCCGCGCATCATCCTGCCATGGGGGTCGCCGTCCGTGGGTCTGATCTCGCTGGCTGCCACGGCCGCTCTTTCGGCCTCATCCAGCACAGCATAGGACACCTGAGCTCCCTCGGCCAACCAGAACATCAGGGGACTGCATTTCAGCCGGTTCCACATGCCACTGGCGGATACCCGGCGCGGGTCCTTGCCGTTCTTCCGCTCCCTGCACTCTTGCCCCACCAGCCAGCCGAGCATGTGCTCGCGCTGTGACTGATACCACTTGCCGTGAAAGCCCGTGCCAATCCTAATGCGCTGTTCAAGGGCCGTTGTGCGTGGGAGCATATCCGGGAACGAAGCCGCGTAGGCCCGGAACTCGGGCAGACTGATCATCTCGGCTTGCAGGTTCATTCGGCTGCTTCCCGCACTGCCTTGACACCCAGCATCTCCTCAAGCTCTTCAAGGCCGTCGAAGATGTCACGCTCCATCTCGCGCAGACGCGAGAGGATCTCTGCGGGCGGCTCGTGCTCGACCGCGTCGTGCTCGATCTCGCGGTAGCGGTTGAGGCTGAGGTCGTAGTCGGCGGAGGCGATCTCGGCCTTCGGGACCACGAAGCTGCGGGCGGTGCGGGGATTATCCTTTTCGTTGCCGTCGCGTTGCTGCCAACGGGCAAGTGCGTCGGGGAGGTCGTTAAACTTCGCTTCCTCCTCGGTAAGCTCGGCCCAGGGGCCGATCTTGTCTTCGGGCACGAGCAAGTTGCGCTTGTCGTCGAGGCTGAGGCCGTCGGCGTGCAGGTCGTAGAACCACACGCCATCCGTGCCGCCGGAATCGGTGCGCTGGAAAAGCAGGATGGCCGTCGAAACCCCTGCATAGGGGCGGAAGACTCCGGCCGGGAGCTTGACCACGCCCTGGAGCTGCTGATCCTCGACCAGCATGCGCCGCACCTCTTTGTGGGCGTTGTTGGAGCCGAAGAGCACGCCGTCGGGCACAACGACCGCCGCTCGGCCGCCCCGCTTCAGGAGGCGCAAGAACAGGGCCAGGAAGAGCAACTCGGTCTTCCGGGTGTTGACGATGCGAGTGAGGTCCTTGGCTACCGCCTCGGCGTCCAGGGAGCCGGCGAAGGGTGGGTTGGCGAGGATCAGGGAGTATGCCTCTGCCTCGTCGCCGTGCTCCTGTGTGAGGCTGTCGCGATAGACGATGGAGGCATCTTCGAATCCGTGCAGCGCCATGTTCATGCTGCCCAGGCGCAGCATGGTGCCGTCGAAGTCATGGCCGTGGAACATGGCGTTCTGAATATGCTCGCGAGCTTCGTTGTCGCTCCAGGCGGCTAGGTCTGTCCGGCGCAAGTATTCCGCCGAGTTTACGAGAAAGCCAGCCGTCCCACAGGCCGGATCGCAGATGACGTCATTCCGCCGCGGCTCGGTCATCGCGACCATGAGGTTGATGATATGCCTAGGCGTCCGGAACTGACCGTTCTGGCCCGCGGCCGCCACCTTCGACAGCATGTATTCGTAGAGGTCGCCCTTTGTGTCCCGCTGTTTCATGGGGAGATCCGAGATCAGGTCAACAACCTTCGCCAGCAGACGACCAGTGGGGATCTCATAACGTGCGCTGGCCATGTGCTTGCGCAGCGGAGCACCGTCCGACCCAAGGCGACGCAGGAATGGGATCAGGTGGTTCTGCGCGGCCTCCTGCATTTCCGCGGCGGATAGCGAAACGAACCGGGGCCATCGCAGATCGGCGTAGGAGCGACCCTCGGCGATCTTTTTGCCTTCTTCGTCGAGGATGGCGATGCCGTCGAGCTCATCCGGAAAGAGGTCTCGTTCCAGCGCAGTGCCTCGCGCCCGCGCTTGGCGCTCGGCCAGCGTCTGTGCGTCGTCGAGCCCCTTGAGAAAGAGGAGCAGGGTCAATTGCTCCATAACGGTTTGAGGGTTCGAGAGACCGCCCGTCCACATCGCATTCCAGATTGCGTCGACTTTTGATTTTATTTCACCGGTGATCATGCTCGTGCCCCGAATTATTTTAATGAAGATGCTGCCCGATTGTGACGACGGCGTCCACCACTCCGCCGCGACCCGATCTCGCAATTGACTGTTCCGCTTGGGGATGACCCGCAAAGGCCCTGGGAGGCCACCTGCAGCGTCAACAGGTATGCACCAGACCCAGGACTGCACAAGTTACAACCCGGCTTGTGCAGCCTGCTCAGGGGCTCTGGGATGTAAACGTTTCAGATTGCCGGGCCAGGTTAGTGTCCGAGCACGTGGTGTAATTTCGGCGCCGTCGACGGTATGATCCCGGGTGGCCATCGAGGTGTATGGTCGAGGTGGAGTTTGGCGACTTCAACCACGGACCACACGGAGACCCCGATGACCAAGACGAACATGGACCTTTCCGAGCTTCTGGCAAAGCACGACCAGGGCGACTTCCTACGCGCTGTCGCTGAGGCGGTTCTGCAGCTGATCATGGAGGCCGATGTCGAGGGCCTGATCGGCGCCGGTCGGCACGAGCGCGGCGGCGAACGCACGACCTGGCGAAACGGGTATCGGGAGGGCGCCCTCGATACCCGTCTGGGAACGCTGAACCTGCGGGTGCCGAAGCTCCGGCAGGGCAGCTACTTTCCCGGCTTCCTCGAGGCCCGCAAGACCTCGGAGCAAGCGCTGGTCGCGGTCATTCAGGAGGCGTGGATCGGCGGGGTATCGACCCGGCGTGTCGATGATCTGGTCCAGGCGATGGGGCTCTCGGGCATTTCGAAGAGCACGGTTTCAAAGCTCTGCGTTCGCCAGGGGCCTCGGACCGATGGCGGCCCATGGCTCACCATCGACGAGCGCGTCGGCGAGTTCCTGAACCGCCCGCTCAGCGGCGAGTGGCCCTATCTCTGGCTGGATGCCACAAATCTCAAGGTCCGCCAGGGCGGGCGCATCGTGCCGGTCGCAGCCATAATCGCCGTCGCCGCCAACACCGACGGGCGGCGCGAGATCATCGGTCTGGGGATCGGACCTTCGGAGGCCGAGACCTTCTGGACCGAGTTCCTGCGCTCGCTGAAGGCCCGTGGCCTCGGCGGTATCAGGTTGGTCATCAGCGATGCGCATACCGGTCTCAAGGCCGCCATTGCCCGGGTCTTTGAGGGTGAGCTTGCGAACGGCAAAGATGTCGCGTTCACTGGATGAGGAACGCACTCGCGCATGTCTCCCGCGGTCAGCACACCGTCGTCGCCGCCGCGATCCGGCAGGTCTTCGACCAGCCCGACCGCGCCCATGCCGGCGAGACCTGGCGCAAGGTCTCCGAGCAGCTGCGTCCACGCTGGCCCAAGCTCGCCGACCTGATGGACGCAAGCGAACACGACGTGCTGGCTTACACGTCCTTTCCCCGACAGCATCGCACGAAACTGCATTCGACGGATGGGATCGACAAGACTTTCTTGCTCGTTTCCGCTATTCTCGTTCCGTGCGGTCGACCTCGTGGCGAAGCGTGGCGTGTCGGCTGGAAGCGCTACCGGGCAGCCCATGCAGTCCCTGCCGGTTTGAGGCGGCCGCACACTTTCCTTTGGACGGTGGATGCGAGCGCCAGGCGGCGACGAAGTGTTCGTAGCTCTCCTGCGCCCGCTCCGCGATTTGCATCTCCTGGTGGCGCAATTCCTTCACGTTGTAGGCGTAGGTCGCGCCCCGCTTGTTACCCTTCTTCTGCGGCTGCCCGGCAGCCAGTTCCATGGACCGGTGCTTGTGAGCGACGAGGCTGGGGCGGGCCCAGCGGTAGTCCTCACCCTTGGTCAGCATGTGCCAGCACAGGACGGCCAGTTTGCGAGCCACCGCGACGGCAGCGATCTGATGGCCGCGTTTAGCGCGAATACGGATGAAGAAGGCGCGCAACGGTCCCGGCGCTTTCGCAGCCGCCCAGGCGGCCTCAACCAGCATGGCTCGGGCGTGGCTGCGACCGACCTTGCTGATCCGACCGTGGTGGGCGGCGCCGAGGCCGGACTGGCGGACCCGCGGGTTCAGGCCGAAGTAGCTCACCAGCTTCTGGGGAGAACTGAACCGCTCGACGTCGCCGATCGCCGCCATCAGGCCCGCCGCCACGGCAAGGTTGACGCCGGTGATGGTCAGCAGCCGCCGGATCGGCTCGTCCTCCAGCGCGTCCCGGGCGATGTCCCGATCGAGCACGGCGAGATCCTCTCCGAGCCGGTCCAACTCGCGGACATGGCGCGTGATGGCGGCCCGCTCGTCCTCCGGGACCGGCTGACGGGAAAGCCAGTCGCGGCCACGCCGGTTGAACAGGTCGGCATGCGGGCATTTCGGGATCAGGTGCGCGTGCAGGATGGCATGCACCTCGTTCTTGATCCGGGTCCGGTGGCGCACGACCTGGTAGCGCCGCGCGACGAGCCGGCGCATCCGCTCCGTCGCAGCGTCAGGGGTCCAGATTTCCGGCAGGTAGCCGGCGGCGTGCAGGCTGGCCAGCGTGCCTGCGTCGATCTTGTCGGTCTTCACATGCGCATGGGCGATCGCCTTCACCTGGAGCGGATTGGCGATGACCACCCGCTTCACGTGAGGCGACAGCACGCGCGACACCGCCATGCAGTTGCCGGCAGATCTGCTTGATCGGCTTCTTGTCTTGGAAATACTCCCGACGGATCTTCGCGATTGTCTCCACGACCAACATCCCGCACCTGCTCCCGGTTGCCCCGGGAGCATCATGGCCACCGATGTAAGGGGGTCATTTTTGGACGCCGATCACCCCGCTACGGGGTCATTTTTCCATGCCGGTTCACAATCGAACGCCTCAACAAGGAGGTGAAGCGCCGGGCAGACGTCGTCGGCATCTTTCCGAACGAGGCTTCCATCATGCGCCTGATCGGCGCGGTGCTGTTCGAACAGAACGACGAATGGCAGACCGCAAGCCGCTTGACCTGAGCCCCGCATCTTCCTCCAGTTTGAGGTAGAATCCGCTCCAACGAGGAGACGGATGATGAAGCGATCGAGGTTCAGCGAGGAGCAGATCATCGCGATGCTGAAGGAGCAGGAGGCCGGCATGTCGACGGCCGATGTCTGCCGCAAGCATGGGGTGAGTTCTGCGACCTTCTACAAATACAAGGCGAAGTATGGCGGGCTCGAGGTATCGGATGCCCGGCGGCTGAGGGCGCTCGAGGAGGAGAACGGCAAGCTCAAGAAGCTGCTCGCCGAGGCGATGCTCGACAACGCGATCCTGAAGGATGTCGCGGCAAAAAAATGGTAGCGCCCGGTGTCAGGCGGGAAGCGGTGGCCCACGTCGTTGCGACACACGGAGTGAGCCAGCGCCGGGCGTGCCAGGCCCTGGCGGTGGATCGGTCGAGCGTGCGGTATCGCAGCGTTCGTCCAGACGACGCCGAGGCGCGGGCGGCGATGAAAGCCGTCGCGGCAGAGCGGCGGCGCTTCGGCTATCGTCGCGTCCACATCATGCTCGAACGACAAGGGATCATGATGAACCTGAAGAAGCTCAGGCGCCTCTACCGCGAAGAAAAGCTCCAGGTGCGCCGTCGGGGCGGCCGCAAGCGCGCCCTCGGCACGCGTCGGCCGATGCTGCTGCCTGACGCGCCCAACATCCGCTGGAGCCTCGACTTCGTCAGCGACGCGCTGACGGACGGGCGCCGGTTCCGGGTGCTGGCGGTGGTCGACGACTACAGCCGCGAGTGCCTGGCGCTGGTGGCCGACACGTCGCTGTCGGGCCACCGCGTCGTTCGGGAACTCGATGCCGTGATCGCGCGGCGGGGTCGCCCGGCCATGGTGGTCAGCGACAATGGCACGGAGCTGACCTCGATGGCGATCCTGTCGTGGTGCCAGCGCACCGGCGTCGAATGGCACTACATCGCGCCCGGAAAGCCGATGCAAAACGGCTTTGTCGAGAGCTTCAACGGGCGGTTTCGCGACGAGCTCCTCAACGAGACGCTCTTCTCATCGCTCGGCGAGGCGCGGGAGAAGATCCGCGAGTGGCAGGACGACTACAACCTCCACCGCCCGCACTCCAGCCTCGGAAACATACCGCCGGTCGAGTTCATGGCAAAGAAGAGGCTGGAAATGCGTGCGGCGTAGCCCCAAAAATCAACCCGCGGATTCTCCAAAAAGCCGGAGCAGAGTCGGGGCTCAGGTCATTATGCTCTACATCTTGAGAGTGTATTGGGTAAGATGGTCGGTCACTTAGGGACTTTTCTCGGATCTGCTGAGGAACGTAAACTTCTGAGAAAAAACTCTTGTTATGTTGACCCGAAGCGTGTGTGGATCCGTCTGAAAGGTGTCATTTCCGTCGCTGAAGTTTACGTCTTCATGTCGGAAAGTCTCCCAGTCTGACCCTAAAGTTTCCCTCTGACGCGCCGATGTCAACTCGACCGCAACCACTAAATGTTGATGGGGTGCCGACATGTTCGCCGTGACCCGCCCTCTTGGCGCGGTGCCGCTCGGGCGGATCACGGTAGCTGCGGGGGTGCCGACGCTATCCTTTCCGGCACCGTCCAAGGGTGGTGTTCATAGCTTGGCGTAGCGCCTGCACTCGGGCAAGTGTCGGGGCTGGATCGCTGTCGTAGGTCAACAACCGGAAGATGCCGACCCATGCCCGTTCGTTCTCGGTGAGATCCTCGAGTTCCGGCCTGAAGATCGAGGAGTTAGCGCGGCTCATTTGCCGAAGATCGCGAAGATGGCCGCACGGGCCCTCGACGTCAACGACGGATCGGTCTCGTCAGAGGCCACGCGGATTGCCTCGAGCCAAGTGTTCTCGTTACGGGTGACGAGGCCACCGAATACCTCAGTCACAACGGCGCGGCTGGTCTCGTGGCCGCTCTGCAGCAGCGCCAGCCGGAACAGCCGCGCCGGGTCGCAGTCCAAGGCCCTCGCCAGATCGGGCACCCTGTCGAGGGCCAGCTTCGAGGTGCCGGCCTTCAGCATGCTCATCATGTTCGCGTTGTTGAACCCCGCCTCGGCCGCGATCTCCGCCTGGCTCTTCCGCGGTTTCAGCTCGGCGATCCGGTGAGTGAGAAAAGCGGCCACGTCGGTGCCGCCATAGGGCTTCGTTCTTGCCATATCTCCTCCCATTTCAGAGTTTTACAGCAGCTCTTCGCTGCATGTCTCTGCTATAGACAGGCCGACAATGGGACTGCGTTGGGATTGATGACCCTCGCGAAGATGTCTGGAGCACTGGCGCAGACGGTCGCGTCAGATTCACCGCCCCCCGAATACACCGATTCACGGTGACCGCATGGATCGCCGGGATCACTGTCACCGCTGCTGTGTTCGAGGTGCGCAACATTGCTACTCTCGCAGCCAGGACCGCTGTGACCGCCGGAGCCAGGCAAGCTTCCACGGGGAGCCTACAGCGGCCAAGCACCACATCTCGCAAGGACCGCTGGGGCCATCAGGACCGGGCTCGAGTTGAGCGTGGGTCTGGCAGTCACAGCGGTCCTTGCTTCCTGACTCCAACTACGTCGAGAGGGCAGACGGACGGTTCTCGAACACCTCGACGCTGACGGCATAGGCCTTTGGGCGTCCCGGCACTCTGCGGGGCATTCTGAACTGGAGCGTGTCGCCCTTGTCGGTCTTCAGCAGGTGCGCGGCTTTCAGTAGACGAGCAGCCTGCTGAGCGCCTTCGACGCCGTGGATATGTGCCCAGACGTCGGAGCGGACATAATAGTGCGTCTCGTCCCGCCAACCTTCCGGGGCTGGGTCTGGCCCGCAAGGGACGAAGCCAGCGGCGTTCGCCAGAAGATGGTCACGCGTCCGTTCCCTAGCCGCGTTCACCGCGCCAACAGTCACAAGGTCGCGCTCCCCGATCCAGACGCTCGCCACCTCCAGAATGCCGTCAAAGGCGTCGCCACGCTTCCACCCGGTCAGCCCGAACGTGGTGGCAAGCTCTCCGGCCAGCGCCGCGAGGGCGAACCGTTTCAAAACTCGACGGACCTGCCCATTCTGGTCGAGATCATTGCGCTTGGTCACCAGCGCGACGAACAACGTGATGACATTCTCCATCTTGGCCCGGTCGGTCAGCGCGCCGATCAGCCTCTCAACAAATACTCTGCTCGCACGGCCGTAGTTTGCGGCGGCCGCGTCGACCAACCTCTCGACGAACCGCCCCGGCTCTGCAGAGCCGTGCAACTTGTCGAACGCCCCGAACGCGCGGCTCTCGGCGTCGATGTCGATCAGCCTGACATCCTGACCCGCGTGAAATTTCTTGCCTCCAGAGGCCAGATGCTCTTCAAGCGTGATCTCGCCCGTGGACAGGGTCGCGACGTGCCAGCCACCGGGCGTCTTCGCCGCACCGCCAGAGGTCATGCGCAGTTTGCCCCGACCGTCACTGAGCATATAGACAATATCGGCCGCGGCCTTCGGATCAGCTTGATGCAGTTCGTCGAGCGCGAGCAATGCGTCGCTACAGCACGATGCCACATCCTCCACCGCATTGTCGGTGGTGCGCCAGCTCTGGCAGAATGACGGCGAACCCCAGACCGAGGCGGCAAGCTTCATCAACGTCGATTTGCCACGCGACGACGCCCCGCGGAGGTGGAATCCCCCACCCTCAAGACCAAGCGGCGCCAGCAGCGGCCCGACGTAAGCCTGAGACACCGCAAGAAGCATCAGCGGATTGCCGACGCACGCCGACCCGACGCCCGCCTTCCAGCCATCGATCGAGCCCGTTGTCTTGCTCATCTCGCCGACGATCCCCGTGTAGCGGTCGAGGATCACCCTCTTCGGACCAATCACCTCGCCGTTGGCAAAGACGAAGATGTCGAAGTCACCGTCAACCCAGCCCGGGCGCGAGACGCGCAGGAACCGATCCAGCGGCCGCCACGCCTTCACCAAATGCGCGACCCT
Organism: Oceaniglobus roseus; assembly: GCF_002869745.1. Taxonomy (GTDB): domain Bacteria; phylum Pseudomonadota; class Alphaproteobacteria; order Rhodobacterales; family Rhodobacteraceae; genus Oceaniglobus; species Oceaniglobus roseus. Next base: position 22,204 of record NZ_PNOS01000006.1, on the reverse strand, counting down.
CTCTTTCGTCCCAGGGGCAGTGCTAAGCTGCAGGCCGTGAGTGAGCAGTTTGCGCATTAGCGCAGCAGGGGAACTCTGGACCTCGGCCTCGTCGAGCAGCAGCCGGTGGCGATATTCGTCGGGATCGACTACATCCACCACACGGCTCCAGCCCTTGCCGTCGATACCGCGACACAGACCGACCACGCTGAGAGGCGAACAGACCCAGATCGGGGCCGCCGCTTCCTCGTCGTCAGTCTGCTTCTCGAACCAGATTCCGTCCGCAGTCGAGAAATAGCCCTCGGGCAAGCATGCCGCAGGGGGCGCTTCACGCGGCTCCGGAGGGAACTCTTCGTTCGCATCGCGACGCTCCGGCAGTGATTCTTCAATCACCGGCGCAACCTCGTTTCGAGAGCCGGTGAGGGGAATGACGTTAGAGGCGTTCCGACCGTGAATGTTGTCGTTCGAGGACTCGTTGTCCATCTCTTGGATCCTTTGAGGGAAATACTGCCCCGTGCCGCGCGATGCTGCGCGCGGCCTCCGGGGCGGTGGTGGTGATGGCAGGTTGGGCGCCTGCCGGGCGCTACGCGAAAGTCTCAGGAGATCGTCGGCAGGGCCCAGGGCTCGGCGAGGTGGGTCGCGAAGGCGCAGGGGCGCTCGGCTTCGTAGGCTTCAAGCTCGCTCAGCCGCCAGCGTGAGGTGTTACCGCCCAACCTGACGGGCTTCGGGAAGTCACCCTCCCGGCGCCAGCGCCAGATGGAATCTTTGGACACGTTGTAACGAGCAGCGACCTGCTCGACTGACAGATAGATGTTTTCGGCACCAGCGATCATGGTTTTGTTCCTTCTTGAACAGCGCACACAAAAATACTCCCGGTGCCTTATGGCATCGAGGGTATAGGGGTGGGCGCCTTTGATTTCGGTTGCGGGAAACTGTTTAGATCACATCTGACCTAGGAAATCACCCCATTTCCACTCAGCCGTGCACGAATCCGTCTCGGCGTGGCTGCGTAAGCACAGCACCGTCGGGCCCTCAGCATTTGATCCAATCGGAACTTGATGGTGGCAAAGATGGAGGCAAGCGGCGTTGCCCTGAAAAATAATCTTTAGCGGATAGGTATTTAAATGATTTTATGGCGGACAGACAGGGATTCGAACCCTGGAGACGGTTTCCCGCCTACACACTTTCCAGGCGTGCGCCTTCGACCACTCGGCCACCTGTCCGTGGGGCGTCTCCTAGCAAAGAACGGCGGAGGGATGCAAGACGTGACGCGCGCGGCGGGGGCTATTCGATGTGGACGTAGACGCGGCGGTTCTGCGCGCCCTTCTTCTCGATCTTGCCGAGACGGAGTCGGCCGATCTCGCCGGTGCGCCGGACATGGGTGCCGCCGCAGGGCTGGAGATCGATCTGCTCGGCCCCCTGCCCGATCCGCACCAGCCTGACCCGGCCCGAGCCCATGGGGGGCATCACCGACATGGTCTTGACGAGGCCGGGGTTGGCGCGCAGCTCGTCGTCGGTGATCCAGCTCTCGCTCACCTCCAGGTCGCGGGCCGCGAGGGCGTTCAGGGCCTCGGACAGGGCCTCCTTGTCGGCGGGCGCCTCGGGCATGTCGAAGTCGAGGCGGCCCTTGTCGGCGGCGATGGCGCCGCCGCTGACCGGCAGCGGGATCACGACCGACAGGAGGTGCAGCGCGGTGTGGACGCGCATGTGGCGGTGGCGGCGGGCCCAGTCGAGCTGCTGCATCACCTCGGCACCGACCGCGGGCAGCGGACCCGGTTCGGCGGGCACGCAGACGAGCGTGTCGCCCTCCCCCTTCAGCGTCGTCGCGATGGCCGTCTCGCCGCCGCTCCAGGACAGGGTGCCGCTGTCGCCGGGCTGCCCGCCCCCGGTGGCGTAGAACAGGCAGGAGTCGAGCACGAGGCCGCCTTCGGGGGTATGGGCCAGGACGCGGGCGGGCGCCTCGCGCAGATAGGCGTCCTCGCGGAACAGGGGTCGGGTCATCGGGGATCCTCCGGGCTGTCGCCGTCGTCGCGGCCCGCCGCCTCGGTCTCGTCGGCGCGGTCGTTGGCGATGGCGTGGGTGTCTTCGATGTCGGGCGCGGCGCGGCGGGGGGCGGCGGCCTCCCGGTCCGCGGACGCGGCCGCGCGCAGGGCTTCGGGGTTGCGCAGCCAGAGATCGCGCTGCGCGAAGGGGATCTCGATCCCCGCGGCGCGGAAGCGGGCCGCGATCTCGTGGTTGACGTCGGACTTCACGGCCAGGACGAAGTTCACGTCGCGCAGGATGGCGCGGATCTCGAACATCATGCCGTCGGCGCCGAAGCCGATGAACAGCACCGCGGGCGGCGGGTTCATCACGACGAGGGGCTGCGCCTCGGCGATCTCCTGCAGGATCTTCTCGACCTTGCGGGTGTCGGTGCCGTAGGCGACCGAGACCGGCACGATCACCCGGCCGACGAGGTTGCCGCGGGTCCAGTTGGTGACGGTGCCGCTGACGAAATCGGCGTTCGGCACGATCACGTCGGTCTTGTCGAAGGTCTCGATCCGGGTCGAGCGCACCGAGATGTCGCGGACATAGCCCATCTGCCCGCCGACCTCGATCCAGTCGCCTTCCGAGATCGGCCGCTCGATCAGCAGGATGATGCCGGAGACGAAGTTCGAAACGATGTTCTGCAGGCCGAAACCGATCCCGACCGAGAGCGCACCGGCGACGATGGCAAGCGACGACAGGTCGATGCCCGCCGAGGTGACGGCGAAGAGCACGGCCAGCAGGATGCCGAGATAGCCGATCCCGGCGGTGATCGCGTTCCGCCCGCCGACGTCGAGGCGGGTGCGCGGCAGGACCGAGGACTTCAGCGTGCCCTGCAACAGCCGCGTCAGGCCGAAGCCGATGGCGAAGACCACGGCGAAGGTGATGAAGTCCGAGGGCGAGATGCGGCTGTTCCCGACCGAGAAGCCCTCCTGGAAGCGGGTCCAGATCTCGGCCAGGTCGGTGACGCGCATCCCCCAGATCAGCGCGAAGAGCGGCAGGGAGGCGACGGAGAGGGCGAAGACGATCAGCACCGGGGTCAGCGCGGCGCTCGCCTCGTCCTGGGTCTTGCCGGTGAAGAGGGCGTAGAAGTCGCGCACCGCGATCCTGAGCACGGCGAGGAAGGCCATCAGCGCCAGGCTGACGGAGGCCGGGAACACCATGTAGCGGGCGGCGGTCAGATAGCCGATGGCGGCCAGCACCGGCCCGGCGATGCCGAAGGTGACATAGACGCGGCCCATCAGGTGGATCAGCCGCTCGGCATAGCCGGGATCGTCGCTGGCCTCGGTGCCGGCAAGCCGCGCGTCGCGCAGCATCTGGCCGAGGCGCAGCAGGATCAGCCCGACGCCGAGGATCAGCGGCAGGCTGAGCACGGCGATCGTGGCGTCGTCATAGCGGTCGAAGGCGGCGAGGCGGACCAGCAGGTGGTTCACGCACAGCAGGAACCCCGCCAGCCCGACGTAGAAGCGGCCCGACCGGCGACGCTCGGCGGGCATCTCAAGGGGGGCCGAGATGTCGTCGCGGCGGGGGAACATCCGCGCGCCGAGCCAGGTCGAGGTGAAGAAGACGAAGCCGAGGCCCGGCAGCGTCTCGGCGAAGATCTGGCCGCGCAACCCGAGGACGCCGCTGGCAAAGAGGGCCTCGCGCAGGGCGAACATCCCGAGGACCGGCACGATCACCTGGCCGAGGGAGACGACGAAGGCGATGGCCGGGCTGCCCCGGCCGCGCTGCCCGGTGTAGAGGCGCAGCGTCAGCCATTCCATCCAGTAGCGGCCGCGGATCAGCAGGGCCAGCGCGATGGACAGGAACAGCGCGACACCGGGCAGGTTCGAGATCAGCTCGCCGCGCTGGCCGGGGGTCCCGAGCCCGTTCACGATCTCGCTCGACGCGCGGGCGAAGCTTTCGCCGAGGGCGGCAATGGCGGGGGGCCAGTAGACGGGGTTCAGCGGCGTCGGCCCGAGTTCCAGCACCTTCTCGGTCTGGCGCTCGCGCAGGGTGGTGTCGATCTCGCGGATGATGCCGTCGGCGCGGTTATAGGCCTCCTCGGCCGCGCGGCGCGGCGCCAGAAGGCGCTGCATCTGCTCGTTCAGCTCGGCGCGCCGGGCGGCGATGTCCGCCGCCTCGGGCGGGGCGCCTTCGGCCGGGAGCGGGCCCAGCGCGTCGATCTGCGCCTGCAGCGTGTCGACCCGCGCCTGTCCGCTGCTCTGGGCGGCGAGGAAGTTCTCGCGGTACTGGGCGATCTCGGCGCGCAGCTGTTCCAGCGCGAGGTCCGTCGCCTCGCCGTCCTCCAGCGTGGTCTCGGCGCGCTCGGCCAGACGTTCCCACTGCTGGGCGGGCACCGTGCCCTGAGCCAGCGCCGAAACGGCCAGCAAGACCGTCAGCGCCGCGGCGAGGACCGCGGCCCGCATCCCCCCGCCGATCGCCATGCTCAGTCCTCGAAGACCGTCGGCAGGACGCGGCCGCCGGTGTCGAGCCATTCGGGCACCGGCAGGCCCTTCTCGCGCAGGAAGGCGGGGTTGTAGACCTTGCTCTGGTAGCGGGTGCCGTAGTCGCAGAGGATCGTGACGATGGTGTGGCCCGGCCCCATCTCCCGCGCCATGCGCATGGCGCCCGCGACGTTCACGCCGGTCGAGCCGCCCATGCAGAGGCCCTCGTGCTGGAGCAGGTCGAAGACCACCGGCAGCGCCTCGGCGTCGGGGATGCGGTAGGCCATGTCGGGGGTGAAGCCTTCGAGGTTGGCCGTAACCCGGCCCTGCCCGATCCCTTCGGAGATCGAGTCGCCGGGGTTCTCCTGCCCGGTGTAGATCTTGAACATGCCCGCGCCCTCGGGATCGGCGAGGCCGACCTTGACCCCCTTCGGCTGAAGCACCGCGGCGACGCCCGCAAGCGTGCCGCCCGAGCCGACGGCACAGATGAAGCCGTCGACCTTGCCGCCGGTCTGCTCCCAGATCTCGGGGCCCGTGCCCTCGATATGGGCCTGGCGGTTGGCGACATTGTCGAACTGGTTCGCCCAGATCGCGCCGTTCGGCTCGGTCTTCGCAAGCGCCTCGGCCAGGCGGCCCGAGTAGCGGACGTAGTTGTTCATGTTCTTGTAGGGCACCGCGGGCACCTGGACCAGCTCGGCCCCGGCGAGGCGCAGCATGTCCTTCTTTTCCTGGCTCTGGGTCTCGGGGATCACGATGACCGTGCGGAAGCCCATGGAGCTGCCGACGAGCGCGAGGCCGATGCCGGTGTTGCCGGCCGTGCCTTCCACGATGGTGCCGCCGGGCTGGAGCAACCCCTTCTCGACCGCGTCGCGGATGATGAACAGCGCCGCGCGGTCCTTCACCGACTGGCCGGGGTTCATGAACTCGGCCTTGCCGAGGATCTCGCAGCCCGTCGCCTCGGACGGGCCCTTGAGGCGGATCAGGGGGGTGTTGCCGATGGCCGAGGCCAGGTCGCTGTGAATGGTCATGGGGCAGATCCTCCGGCGCTCTGTTCCGCCCTGTCTAGGGCCGCGGCGGCGCGAACTCAAGCGAAGGCGGGCGGGACGGGGGGCGGGTCACGGGCATCTGAAGGCGCCGTGCGCACCGTGGGCCGCGCCGCCTCCGGCGGCGCGTTCGAGGGGGGGAGAAACGATCCGGGGGGATGGTTTCCCCTTCGCACGGGCGGAGCCCCCGGAAAGCGCGGGGGCGGGCGCGCCCCGGGTTGCGGCCTGTCGCGGCAGCCCTCAGCCGAAGTCGCCCCGCGCCACGGCCCGGTCCAGCCAGAGCGCGCTGACCATCAGCGGGGCGGAGTCCACGGTGCCGTCCTCCGTCATCGCGATCAGATCCTGCAGCGCGACGACGTGGGTGCGGATGTCCTCGCCCTCTTCGGCCAGCCCGCCACGGCCTTCTTCCGGGTCCGGCAGGTCGCAGAGGCCGACGAACTGGTAGAGGTATTCGCTGAGGGCCCCGGGGCTGGGATAGCCGCTTCCGATGGGCACCAGCCGGTCGAACGCAAGATGCGCCTCCTCGACCGTCTCGCGCCGGGCCGCCTCTTCGGGCGTCTCGCCGGGATCGATGAAGCCTGCCACGGGTTCGAGACACCAGGGGAAGGGGTCGCCGCGCAGGAAGGCGCCATAGCGGAACTGCTCGACCAGCAGGACGCGGCGGCGCACCGGGTCGTAGGGCAGCACGGTCACCGCGTCGCCGCTGTGCAGGCCGGTGCGGTGCAGCCGCGCGGAGGTGCCGCCGTCGAAGCGCGGATAGCGGAGCGCGCTGTCCTCGACCGCGAAGAAGCTGACGAAGGGCCGCCGCGCCTCGACGACGGTCACGGCGTCGCGGGACAGCCCGGCGCGCGGCCCCATGGGCGCGGGGCGCGTCTCGGCCCGGAGCGCGGCATCGGCGCGCACGCGGATGCGCTGCATCTCCCCGGCCAGCGCCGTGCCATCGATCCGGCCGAAGAGCGACATGGCCTCGAGCGCGGCCCGGCGCGTGAGGGCGCCCCATGCCGCCTGCCAGTGGTCGAGCCGCCAGGGCCCGCCACTCGCCGTAACGCGGTGCTGCGCGCGATAGGCAAGCGCCTCCGACTCGCCTGTGCCGGCGCGGACCCGCACCGGAACCGCGTCGTAGCCGAAGCCCTGTTCGTAGTAGTGCAGCCGCGCCAGCGCCGCTTCGGGCACGTCGCGGAACAGGAGCCCCGGCGCCGCCTCGCCCGCGCCAAGCACGGGATAGTCGCCGTCGGCCGCGCGCCAGATCCCCTGCCCCGGCAGCACGGCCGGCACCCCGGCAAGCGGCCGGCCCGCGACGGTGCCGCGCAGCTCGTCGTCCAGCAGCGTGCCGAACAGGAACAGGTCGGATGTCACGCGCCTCTCACTCCACCCGCGGGCGCTGCGTCCTGCGGGCCAGCCACTCGGTCACGAGACCGCAGAAGACGGCGCCGATCACCATGGAGCCGATGGCACCGTTGCCGTAGAGGTAGACCGCGTAATCCAGCATCAGGCGCACCATCTCCTGCAGCGCCTCGGTCGGATCCTTGTAGTAGAGATCGAGCGAGCGGCGGATCATCTCGCGTCCGCCCCAGAGCAGCAGGCACCAGAACACGATCGCGGCCATGGCCGTCAGCCCGTAGGCCGCGGCAAAGCTCATCCCTTCGCCCGCGCGCCGTCCGACCACCCGCCATCCGATCAGGAACCCGACCAGCGCGTTGGTCAGACCGAAGCCCGCCGTGGGATGACCCGAGGGGATGTTGGCGATCACCAGCCCCGTCACGAAGAAGCTGACGGTCGCGAAAAGCAGTCCCGCAATCATCTTCGGCGCGGTGGGGTACATCTGTCAGGCGGGCCTCTGCACGGTGATCTGGGTCACGTCGCAGTTTCCGCTGTGGAAGGTCGCCGCGCAAGAAATAAGGTACATGTTCCACATCCTGCGAAACCGTTCATCGAATCCCAGCGCTTTGACCTCGTCCCAGCGACTGTTGAAGGTCTCGTGCCAGCGTTTCAGGGTCTGGGCATAGCTGTCGCCGAACTCGACCGACTTCAGGACCGACAGCCCCGACTTCTCGACCTCGCGCCGCAGCACCGCCGGGCTGGGCAGCATGCCGCCGGGGAAGATGTAGCGCTGGATGAAGTCGACGGTGTTGCGATAGACCTCCCAGCGCTTCTCCTGCACCGTGATGATCTGCAGCGTGGCGTTGCCGCCGGGCTTCAGCCGGTCGCGAAGGGTGCTGAAGTAGACCGGCCAGTAGCGTTCGCCGACCGCCTCGAACATCTCGATGCTGGCGATGTGGTCGTAGAGGCCCTGTTCGTCGCGGTAGTCCTGAAGCTTGATCTCGACCCGGTCCGAGAGCCCGGCCTTTGCGATCCGTTCGAGCGCATAGGCATACTGCGCGCGGCTGATGGTCAGGCAGGTGACGCGCAGCCCCCGCTCCTTCGCGGCGTATTCGGCGAAACCGCCCCAGCCGCAGCCGATTTCCAGCACGTGATCGCCTGGCCGCGCGCCCATCTCGTCGACCATGCTGGCGTATTTCGCGATCTGCGCCGCTTCCAGGCTTTCCTGACCGGTCGAGAACTTGGCCGAGGAATAGGTCATCGTGTCGTCGAGCCAGATCCCGTAGAACTCGTTTCCGAGGTCGTAATGGGCCGAGATGTTCTTCTGCGCCTGCCGTTTCGAGTTGCCCATCCACCAGAAGCGGAGCCGTTCGTAGAAGCGCACGAGGCCCATGCCAGGGAAGCTGTCGTAGACCTCCCAGTTGTCGGCGTGGACAAGGTCCATGAACGCCTGCAGGTCGGGGGTGGTCCACCATTCGTCAAGGTAGGCCTCGCAGAAGCCGAGATCGCCCTCGCGGATCAGGCGCGAGAATATCTCGGGGTTGCGGATATGCAGCTCGGCGATCGGCCAGGCCGATTTCGTGCCCGTGGCGCGGAAGCGCCGCCCGTCGGGCAGCACGAAGTCGAGCCGCCCGTTGTCCATGCCGCAGGCCATCCGGAACACCTGGGCAAAATACCGCGGCAGGCCCTTCTGGCCGTCCACCGTCGTCAATACGTCCATGTCCACTCCCAAAACACCCGCGAAAGGCTAGCCGCGGCCCTGCCCCCGGACAACCCGTCACACGCGCGCGTGACGATGCGTCCCGCTGGCCTCAGAGCCATATACGGAGAAAAGGTCAACACGGTTTCACTTTCGTGACCCCGCCCCCCGCCGCTCAGAAATCGCGGTTCTCGTAGGCATCAAGGGCGCGCTTGCGTCCCTCGTCCATACTGACCACCGGCTCGGGATAGTCATCGTCCGGCGCCATGTTCCACGACCGCGGAATCGCCTCGAAATAGGCCAGCGCGTCCTTGCCGGGATTGTCCGAGCGTTCGGCGATCCAGCGGTCGACATAGGCGCGGTCCTTGTCGAACTTGTCGAGCTGGGTCACCGGGTTGAACACCCGGAAATAGGGCGTCGCGTCGGGCCCCGACCCGGCCGACCACTGCCAGCCGAGTGCGTTCGAGGCGGGATCCCAGTCGATCAGGCAGTCCTCGAACCATTTCTGGCCGATCCGCCAGTGGCACATCAGGTGCTTCGTCAGGTAGCTCGCCACGATCATGCGGGAGCGGTTGTGCATGTGGCCGGTGACGTAGAGCTCGCGCATCGCCGCATCGACGAAGGGGATGCCGGTGCGGCCCTGCTTCCACGCCTTCACCTCGGCGCGCCGCTCGTCCTCGTTCCAGGGGAAGGCGTCCCACTCCTCGCGCCAGTTGCCCGAGGTCAGGCGCGGCGTGTGATAGACGAGGTGATAGGCGAACTCGCGCCAGACCAGCTCCTTCAGGAAGGTCTCGGCACCCTTCTTGCCCTCCTCCAGCGCGCGCCGTCCGGCGTGCCAGCAGGCGCGCGGGGAAATCTCGCCGTAGGTCAGGTTCTCGGACAGCTTGCTGGTGCCCTCCATGGCGGGGCGGTCGCGCGCCGCGTCGTAGCTTTCGATGTTGTGGCCGATGAAGGCCGCAAGCCGTCCGGTGGCCGCGCTTTCGCCGACGTTCAGGAACGGCTCCACCACCGCCGCACCCCGGTCCATGGCGGCCCCGAGGCTCCAGTCGTCCAGGGCGTCGCTCTTCGGCCAGGTCTTCGGCGCCACGATGCTCTTCGGCGCGGACAGGGTGGCGGCGACCTCGTGATCCTTCGCGTTGCGCCAGAACGGGGTGTAGACCTTGTAGAACTCGCCGCTCTTGGTCTCGATGTCCCAGGGCTCGAACAGCAGGTGGCCGCGGAAGCTCTTCGCGTCGATGCCGTCGTCCTTCAGCCCCTCCTTCACCGCCTTGTCCCGCTTCACCGCGTCGGGATCGTAGAGCCGCGACCACCAGACCGCCCCCGCCCCCGTCTCCTTCACCAGCGCGCGCAGGGTCTCGAGCGCCTTGCCCCGCCGCAGGATCAGCTTGGCGCCCTTCTCCTCCAGCGATTGCGCCAGCGCCCCTACCCCGAGGCCCAGCCGCCATTTCGGGCAGGCGCCCTGGGCTTCCACCACCTCGTCGAGCAGGAAGACCGGGATCACCGGGCGGCCCGAGGCGCAGGCCTCGGACAGCGCGGGGTGGTCGCCCAGCCGCAGGTCGCGGCGGAACCACAGGAGGATCGGGGAGTCGTCGGCCATCTTGCACCTCGGTATTGCCGTGCCGGGCGCCGCCGGCCTTGCCGTGGAGCTAGGGCGCGAGGCCCCCGGTCAAGTCGGACGCGGCATACCACCGCGCACCTGGCACCGGCCGGACCCTTCCCATTCCCGCCGGAAACACTCCCGCCAGAAGAGGTGCGACGCCCGAAACGAAAACAGGCGGCGCCACGGGGGCGCCGCCTGTCGGGTGTCACGGGTAAGGCGTTCAGCGGCGTTCGCTGGACAGCCCCTTCCAGATCGCCACGCACATCGCCAGAAGGACGATGGTGAAGGGCAGCCCGGTCGAGATCACCATGGCCTGGAGCGAGGCAAGCCCGCCGCCCAGAAGCAGCGTGATCGCCACTGCGCCCTCGAACACGCACCAGAACACGCGCTGCGGCACCGGCGCGTCGACCTTGCCGCCCGCCGTGATCGTGTCGATGACGAGCGAGCCGGAATCCGACGAGGTGACGAAGAACACGATCACCAGCACGATGCCGAGCACCGAGGTGATCGAGGCCAGCGGCAGGTCGGCCAGCATCCCGAACAGCGACAGTTCCGGCGAATAGCTGTCGATCACGTTGGCCTTCACCAGGCTGTCGGGGTTGGTGAACACCTGCTCGATCGCGGTGCCGCCGAAGACCGCCATCCACAGCACGCAGACGATGGAGGGGATGATCAGCACGCAGGTCACGAACTCGCGCACCGTGCGGCCGCGGCTGACGCGGGCGATGAACATGCCGACGAAGGGCGACCAGCTGATCCACCAGGCCCAGTAGAAGGCCGTCCAGCCCTGGCGATAGCTGTCGTCCTCCCGGCCCACGGGGTTGGAGAGCGGCAGCAGCTCCTTCGCGTAGGTGACGAGCCCCTCGCCGAAGCCGGTGAGGATCGCGAGCGTCGGGCCGACGAACAGCACGAACAGCAGCAGAAGCGCCGCGAGGCCCATGTTGATCTCGGACAGCACCTTCACGCCGCCGTCGAGACCGCGCAGCACCGACACCAGGGCGACCGCGGTGATCCCGGTGATCAGCACCACCTGGAGGTTGATCGAGTTGCCGATGCCGAAGACGAACTCCAGCCCCGCGCCCGCCTGCTGCGCCCCGAAGCCAAGCGAGGTGGCCAGGCCGAACAGCGTCGCGAACACCGCCAGCGTGTCGATGATGTGGCCCCACCAGCCCCAGACCCTCTCGCCGAGGATCGGGTAGAAGGCCGAGCGGATCGTGAGCGGCAGGCCCTTGTTGTAGCTGAACAGCGCCAGCGCTAGCGCGACGACGGCATAGATCGCCCACGGGTGCAGGCCCCAGTGATAGATCGTGGCGGCCAGCCCCATGTCACGGGCCATCGCAACGTTCGCCTCGATCACGTTGCCGTCGGCGTCGAAGGGCGAGGGCGTTCCGAGCGGTTGCGACACCGCCATGTGGTAGACGGGTTCGAGCACGCCGAAGAACATCAGCCCGATCCCCATGCCCGCGGCGAACAGCATCGCGAACCAGCCGGCATAGCTGTAGTCCGGCGTGGCCTCGGTTCCGCCCAGCCGGACGCTGCCGTAGGGCGTGACGATCAGCAGCAGGCAGAACACGACGAAGATGTTGGCCGCGCTCATGAAGAACCAGTCGAAGGTGCTGGTCAGCCAGGGGCGCAGCGCGCCGAAGGCGGCGGCGGCCTGGTCGTGGAACACCAGCGCGTAGAAGACGAAGGCGATGATGCTGAGCGCCGAGACCAGGAACACGGGATTGTGGATGTCGAAGCCCAGCGGTCCCAGCGAGCCTTCGACGTTGTTCTGACCGATCTCGTAATCGGTGTCGATCAGGTTGGATGACCCCTCCGGTTCGGGAATTCCGGGGGGCATGGATGTGTCTGTCACGTTCGATCCCTCTTCTTGTTCTGGTCGCCCGATGCGTTGACCCCGGGTCAATGCAATGCTCGGAACCCGGTTCCCGGGGGTCTCCCCCACGAAAGACCGTTCATGTCCCGCGCGCGACTTATGGAAGGGGTTCCTGTAGCAAGAACGTCTCCACCTGTGAACCCCGCGGGTCCGGAAATGCCGGCCGCGCGGCCTTGCGGGCCGCCTGAAAGCGCCAAATTCCGGCACGCAGGCAGGGAGGGCGCAAGAAAAAGGCGCCCCGGGGGGCGCCTTTCCTGCATCCTGCGACGGTCGGCCGTCAGCGGCCGAGCGACCACCAGCCGCGCCGCTTCGGCTTCTCGGCGGTGTTCTCCGGCTCCTGCGCCTCGGCCATGGCCGGTTCCGGCGTGGCCTCGGCCTCGGCGGATGCCGCCTCCGGTTCCGCTGCGGATTCGGGAGCGGTTTCTGCGGGTGCGGGCGCGGCGGCTTCCGCGGGCTCCGGCGATGCGGCGGCTTCGGCCGACTCCGGGGCGGGGGCCGCCTCTTCGGTCTCGGCGGCAGGCTCCGCCTTCTTGCGGCTGCGCGGCTTGGCCGCGGCGCGGGTGCGGGTCCGCTTGCGCGGCTTCGCCTCCTCCTCCGCGACGGGTTCGGACGCCTCTTCGCTCGCGGCCGCTTCGGCGGGGGCGTCCGGCGCCGCTTCCGCGGTCCCGGCAGGCGCTTCCGCCTCGACCGGCGCCGCCTTGCGCCTGCGCTTCGGCTTCGCCGTCACCTCGCCGCCCTGCTCCGCCCCATCGGTGTCGGACTCGGTACCGGAGTCGGTGTCGGCTTCAGAGTCGCCCTCGCGGTCGTCGTCCTGGCCGTTGCCGTTGTCCTGCGCGCCCTGCTCGTCGCGGTTGCCGGACTTCCGGCGGCGGCGGCGGCGGCGGCGCTTCTTCGGCTGGCCCTCGCCGTCCTCGTCGCGGGCCGGCCGCTCCTCCTTCGCCTCGGCGGGCGCGGCCTCTTCGGCTTCCGGCGCCTCGGACTCGTCGACCTCGATATCGTCCTCGTCGTCATCGGCCATGTGCGAGGCGTCGACCGAGACCACCGGCAGCACCTGCTCGACCACCCGCGTCGCGGTCTTGAACTTCTCGATCGTGAAGTCGGGCGAGATCAGCGAGGGCTCGGCCTCGATCCGGACGGACATGCCATAGCGCGCCTCGATGTTGGCGATGTGCTCGCGCTTCTGGTTCATCAGGAAGTTGCAGATGCCGACGGGCACCTTGACCAGCACCTCCTTGCTGCGCTTGCGCACGCCCTCTTCTTCCAGCTGGCGGATGATGTTCAGCGCCAGGTTGTCGTCCGAGCGGATCAGCCCGGTGCCGTGGCAGACGTGGCAGGGCTGGGTCGTCGCCTCGATCATGCCGGGGCGCAGGCGCTGGCGCGACATCTCCAGCAGGCCGAAGCCCGAGATGCGGCCGACCTGGATCCGCGCCCGGTCGGTCTTCAGCTTGTCCTTGAAGCGCTTCTCGACGGCGGCGTTGTTCTTGCGCTCCTCCATGTCGATGAAGTCGATCACGATCAGACCGGCAAGGTCGCGCAGGCGCAGCTGCCGCGCCACCTCCTCGGCCGCTTCCAGGTTGGTGTTCAGCGCCGTCTGCTCGATGCTGCCTTCCTTGGTCGCGCGACCCGAGTTGACGTCGATGGCCACAAGCGCCTCGGTCACGCCGATCACGATGTAGCCGCCGGATTTCAGCTGCACGGTCGGGTTGAACATGCCCGAGAGGTAGGATTCGACCTGGTGGCGCGCGAAGAGCGGCATCTGGTCCTGGTAGAGCTTCACGTTCTTGGCGTGGGACGGCATGATCATCTTCATGAAGTCCTTGGCCGTGCGATAGCCCTCGGCGCCCTCGACCCAGACCTCGTCGATGTCGCGGTTGTAGAGGTCGCGGATCGACCGCTTGATGAGGTCGCCCTCCTCGTAGATCTTGGCGGGCGCGATGCTCTTCAGCGTCAGCTCGCGGATCTGCTCCCACATGCGCTGGAGGTATTCGTAGTCGCGCTTGATCTCGGTCTTGGTGCGCTGGCTGCCGGCGGTCCGGATGATCAGGCCCGCGCCGTGGGGCACGTCGATCCCGCTGGCGATCTCCTTCAGCTTCTTGCGGTCCGCCGCGTTGGTGATCTTGCGCGAGATGCCGCCGCCCCGGGCGGTGTTCGGCATCAGCACGCAATAGCGCCCGGCGAGCGAGAGATAGGTGGTCAGCGCGGCGCCCTTGTTGCCGCGCTCTTCCTTGACGACCTGCACCAGCAGGATCTGACGGACCTTGATGACCTCCTGGATCTTGTACTTGCGCACCCGCGGCTTGGCGGGACGGCGGATCTCTTCCGAGACGTCCTCCTCGGCGACGGATTCGATCTCGTCGTCGCGGTCCGCGGCGCTTTCGGCCGCGTCGTCGTCATCGTCGGACTCCGGCGTCTCGACCGGGGTCTCGGCCACGCGGTCGACGGGCGAGCTGCCCTCCTCGTCGGACCGGCCGTCGCGGTCCTCGTCGTCATCCAGGTCGACGACATCCATGCCGGCGATCGACTTGCGCGGCGCCTCGGCCGGGTCGGCAGAGGCGACGGCATCGCCGTTGGCGGCCTCCTCGGCCTTCGGACGAGACGCGCCGCGGCTGCGCGACCGGCGGCGCGGCTTCTCGTCCTCCTCCTCCTGCGCCTTGGCATAGGCGGCCTCTTCGGCCAGCAGCGCCTGACGATCGGCGACGGGGATCTGGTAGTAGTCGGGGTGCACCTCGGAAAAGGCGAGGAAGCCGTGGCGGTTGCCGCCGTAATCGACGAAGGCCGCCTGCAGCGAGGGTTCGACCCGTGTTACCTTGGCAAGGTAGATGTTGCCGGCAAGCTGTCGGCGGCTTTCGGATTCGAAGTCGAACTCCTCGACCTTGTTTCCGTCCACGACCACCACACGGGTCTCTTCCGTGTGGGTGGCATCGATAAGCATCTTTTTTGGCATGGTTTTCTGTCTCGCACCGCGCGAAGGCCGCCCCCGGTCGGAGGTGGCATCAGCGGGTGTTTTCTGTTGGGGGCGAGACGGCCGACCGCGGGCATGGATCCGGCAGGGCTTGCGCCCGCTGTCCCCTGCCCTTCGATCCGGTCGCGCGTCATCGCGTTTCTTCTCCGACGCCCCGAAGGGCGCCCATTACAAACCCGGCCTTTCCAGGCACACGGGCATTCGGTCGGCCTTGCGGCCCATCAGCATGCGTCGACCCCGGCCGAACGGGCCTGACGGCACCTTTCAAGGGCCGACGGGTCGAAGCAGTGAAACTCTTCGCGGAACTGTCACGGCACGCCCTGCGTGTCACGAAACATACTTCCGTTTCTCATAGTAACGGCGTCCCGCGGGCAAATACAACGACTATCTTGGCACCGCCCTGCCGCGCACCCGCGATTGCGGCATCTGCAGCCCGCAACCTGCGGTTGATTCCGGAGGACGTAGGATGGGTGATATCACCCATCCTGCCCCTCGCCCCTACAGGTAATCGGAACGGGTCAGGTTGTACTTCGCCATCTTCTCGTTCAGCGTCCGGCGCGGCAGGCAGAGCTCTTCCATCACGTTGACGATGGATCCCTTGTGGCGCCGCATCGTGTTGTCGATCAGCATCCGCTCGAACGCCTCGACATATTCCTTCAGCGGCTTGCCCTCGGTCGTCATCCCCGGTTCGCTCTCGTCGGAATCCGCCATCAGCAGGGACGAGATCGTGCCGGTTCCCCGCCGGTTCTGCAGCACCGCCCGCTCGGCCACGTTGATCAGCTGGCGGATGTTGCCGGGCCAGGGCGCCTGCAGCAGCTGCGCGGCCTCCTGGGCCGAGATCTCGGGGGCGTCGCAGCCGTATTCGTCGGCGAACTGCTCCGAGAAGCGCGCGAAGAGCGTCAGGATGTCCTCGCCCCGCGCGCGCAGCGGCGGAATCGTCAGCTTCATCGCGGCCAGGCGGTAGTAGAGGTCGGGGCGCAGCACGTCCTCGCAGGTCTTGCCCTGTTCCTGCAGGTTCGAGATCGCGACGATCCGCGTCTCGGCCGGGGTCCCCTGCTCGTTCATCCAGGTCAGGAGCCGCGACTGCAGCGGCATCGACAGCGCGTCGATGTCCTCGAGCACCAGGGTGCCCCCCCGCGCCTCCTCCAGCAGCGGCATCTGCCCGTCGTCGCCGGAGCTGCCGAACAGCTTCGCCGCCATCGCGTCGGGATCGAGGGCCGAGCAGGACTGGATCACGAACTTGCGCCCCGGCTTCGCGCCGACCGCGTGCAGCGCATGGGCGACCAGCGTCTTGCCGGTCCCCGTCTCGCCGTCGATCAGCACGTGGCCGTCGGCCTGCCCGAGATCGAGGATGTCCTCGCGCAGCCGCTCCATCACCGGCGAGGTGCCGATGACCTTCTTCATGATCCCCGTGCCGTCCGACAGTTCGCGGCGCAGCGCGCGGTTGTCCAGCGTCAGCCGCCGCGCCTGGGCCGCCTTCTTGGCCAGCTCGGTCATCCGGTCGGGATTGAACGGCTTCTCGAGGAAGTCGAAGGCGCCGACCCGCATCGCCTCGACCGCCATCGGCACGTCGCCGTGGCCGGTGATCATGATGACGGGCAGCCCCGAATCGAGGCTCATCAGCCGCTTCAGGAAGGCCATGCCGTCCATCCCGGGCATCTTGATGTCGGTCACAACGACGCCGGGATAATCGGCGCCCAGCACCTTCAGCGCCTCTTCCGCGCTGGCGAAGCTTTCGGTGTCGAAGCCGGACAGGGCCAGCCACTGGCTGATCGACTGCCGCATGTCCTTCTCGTCGTCGACGATGGCGATCTTCATAGCCTGGGCCATGGATTCTTCCTACTCCGCTGCCTTCACCTGGTCTTCCAAGATGGGAAGCTGCATCTCGAATACAGCCCCGCCCTCGCGTCCGTTCCGCGCGGTCAGCCGCCCGCCGAGGTCCGCGACGATCCCCGAAGAGATCGCGAGCCCCAGGCCGACGCCGTCGCCCGGAGCCTTCGTCGTGTAGAACGGTTCGAACAGATGGTCGAGATCGGCGATGCCGGTGCCGTTGTCCCGCACGCTGAGAGAGGCCACGGTGCCGGCGGCGAGCAGGATCTCGATCTTCGCCCGCGGACGGTCCTTGGTGGCGTCGAGCGCGTTCCTGAGCAGGTTGATGATCACCTGCTCGACCCTCAGCCGGTCACCCCTCACCCAGACCGGCATCCGCGGAAGGGACTTGGCGATCTCGACGTCGCGCTGCTTCAGTTGCGGCTCCATCATCGCCAGCGCGGCCGAGACCGACAAGCGCAGGTCCATGGGCTCGAACGCTTCCGAGCCCCGCCGGGCATAGCTTTTGAGCTGCCGGGTTATGGCGCCCATGCGGTCGATCAGGTCGTCGATCCGCGCGAAGCTCGACAGCGCCTCGTCGGGCCGCTTGCGCTTCAGCAGCAGCCGGGCCCCCGCGAGATAGGTCTTCATCGCCGCCAGCGGCTGGTTCAGCTCGTGGCTGACCGCCGCCGACATCTCGCCCAGCACGGCCAGCTTCGAGGTCTGCGCCACTGTCTGCTCGGCCACCTCCAGGTTCTTCTCGGCCTTCTGGCGTTCGGCGATTTCCCGCTGGAGCGCCATGTTCAACTGGCGAAGCTCCGCCGATTCCCGCTGGAACAGCAGCACCCGCGACAGCGCCTTGCGGCTGACGAGGTAGAAGCCCGCGGCCATCAGCAGGGCAAAGCCCATGATCTCCAGCGCCAGCACGCCGTTCACCCGCTCGCGCACCGAGGCGAAGGTGGTGAAGGTCGCCATGCGCCAGCCCTGGAACGGGATCCGCGCCTCCTGCCGCATCACCGCCTCGCCGAGGAGATAGGCGTCGGGGGGCAGCGCCGCCCAGTCGGCGGTCGCCTGGAGCGCCCGCTCGATCGCCGTGGGGGCCGAACGGACCGACAGCGCCTCGTCCTCCGTGCGGCCGCGCCAGCGGCTTTCGGTGGACAGGATGATCGTGCCCTCGCTGTTGGTGACGAAGACGGCGTCCGAGAAGCCGGCCCAGCTGCTTTCGAACTTGGCGAGGTCGACGCCCACGACGATCACCCCCGTCGTGTCGTTGCCCGAGACGATCTTGCGGGAATAGGAGAAGCGGAAGCCGCCGGCATCGGTGCGCGCGGTGGTGAACACCGTGTCGGCCGAGTTCATCGCATCGGTGAAATACACCTTCTCGGCGTGGTTCGAGCCGAGGTTCTCGCGGTCGGTCGAGGCGACGGCCTTGCCGTCCTTGTCCAGCAGCAGCAGCGAAGCCGCGCCGATCTCGTCGCGGTAGGAGATCAGGCGCTGCGTCGACTGGGAATAGTCGCCCGAGTTCAGCGCCCCGATCAGCGCCGGGTCGCGGCTGAGCAGCAGCGGCACGATGGAGGCGCGCTGCAGTTCGCTGCGCAGGTTGCCGATATACAGCGCCATCCGCACCTCGGCCCGGTTGCGCGTGCTCTCGGTGAAGCGCTCGGTCAGGAAGGCATTGGTGATCCACACCACCGCCAGGGCGATCACCACCAGCGTGACGAACAGGATCCTCAGCCGCCAGCGGCGCAGCGGCCGCGGCAGGGGTTTCGGCAGGGGTTCGGAAGACGGCTCGTCCATCGCCACAGACTACGCCGCGCCGCGTCCGCGCTCAAGCGTCACGCCGCGGCCATCACCCCGGCGAGGGCGTCGAACAGGGCCCGCCCGTCGGTCCCGCCAAGGGCCGGGTCGGCGGCCCGCTCGGGGTGGGGCATCATGCCGAGCACGCGGCGGTTCTCCGACAGCACGCCCGCGATGTCCCCGGCCGACCCGTTCGGGTTGTCGGCATAGGTGAAGGCCACCCGGTCCGCGTCCCTCAGCCGCGCCACCAGCGCGTCGTCGGCGGTGTAGTTGCCGTCGTGATGGGCGATCGGGATCCGCAGCTCCTGCCCCGGCGCATAGCCCGAGGTGAAGGCGCTGTCGGTCGTCGCGACCTTCAGCCCGACGGTGCGGCAGATGTAGGTCAGCCCGCGGTTGCGCATCAGCGCGCCGGGCAGGATCCCCGTCTCGGTCAGCACCTGGAACCCGTTGCAGACCCCCAGCACATAGCCGCCCCGCCCGGCATGTTCGACCACCGCGCGGCAGATGGGCGAGCGGGCGGCGATGGCGCCGCAGCGCAAGTAGTCGCCGAAGGAGAAGCCGCCGGGGATGCCGACGATGTCGGTGCCCTCGGGCAGGCCCGTGTCCTTGTGCCAGACCATGGACACCTCGGCCCCGGCGGCGCGGAAGGCCACGGCCATGTCGCGGTCGCAGTTCGACCCGGGAAAGACGATGACGGCGGCTTTCATCCTGCTGCTCCTTCGGTCAATGGGCGAAATCGGTGACGACGGCGACACCGGGCGGCGTCGGGCCGTTGAAGGCGGCGAGTTCCCGGCCGACCTCGGACAGCGCGATCTCGCGCGCGATCATCGGGCGCATGTCGACGCGCCCGCCCTCGATCAGGCTCAGGAGCGAGGGGAAGCGCCACGACGGCATCCCGCGGGTGCCGAACAGCGCGAGGTTCTTCATGTAGACCGTGTTCATGTCGATCTCCATCCAGGCGGTATGCCCCACGGGCATCCCGACCTGCACGTGGCGGCCAAGCGGGCGCAGGCAGGCGATGGAGGCGTTGGTGGTCTCGGCGATGCCCAGAGCCTCGACGCTGACATGGGCGCCGCCGCCGGTGATCTCGCGGATCCGCGCCGCGACATCGCCGTCCCTCGCGTTCACCGCCGCCTCGGCCCCGAGACCCAGCGCATGGGTCAGCTTCTCGGCCACCACGTCGACCACCACGACCCGCGCCCCGAGCGCGCGTCCGAGGATCAGCGCGGCCAGCCCGATGCCCCCGGTGCCGTGCACCGCCAGCCATTCGCCGGGCTGCACCGCCGCCCGTCCCGTCAGCGCGTGCCAGGCGGTCGTGACCCGGCAGCCGAGCCCGGCGGCCACCACCGGCGACAGGCTTTCGGGCAGCGGCGAGAGGTTGTGGTCGAACGGCACCGCGACGTATTCGGCGAAGGCCCCCGGCTCGGCAAAGCCGGGCAGGCGCTGGTTCGGGCAGGTGTTCTGGTGGCCCGACTGGCAGGCGGGACAGGCGCCGCAGGCCAGGATGAAGGGCGCGACCAGAACCTCGCCCACCCGGTGACGCGCCCGCGGACCGGCCTCGACCACCTCGCCGCAGTATTCGTGGCCGCCGATCTGGCCGGGCTTGATGCGCGGATGCTCTCCGCTCCAGCCGTGCCAGTCGGACCGGCAGACGCCGCAGGCCAGCACCTTCAGCACCACCCCGTCCTCGGGGCAGGCCGGGTCGGGGACATCCTCGATCGACAGGTCGCTGTTGAAGGCCCTCAGGACAGCCGCGCGCACCTCAGAGCATCTCCACCCGGTAGCTCTCGATCACCGTGTTGGCGAGCAGCTTCTCGCACATCTCGCGCACGGTCGCCTCCTCGGTGCCCTCGGCCAGGTCCAGCTCGATCACCTTGCCCTGCCGCACGCCCTCGACGCCCGCGAACCCCAGCGTGCCGAGCGCATGGCGCACCGCCTCGCCCTGGGGATCCAGAACGCCGTCCTTAAGCATCACATGCACCCGTGCCTTCATGCCCCGGACCCCTGCTTCTTCTTTGCAAAAATACTCGAAAAGCCCGGCCGGCCCTCAGTTGATGAGGGTCGGCTTGGGCGCGTGGGTGACGTTGGAGGGCAGCACGCCCAGTCGCCGCGCGACCTCGGTATAGGCATCGGCAAGCGAGCCGAGGTCGCGGCGGAACACGTCCTTGTCCAGCTTGCGGCCCGTCTCGATATCCCACAGCCGGCAGGAATCCGGCGAGATCTCGTCGGCCACGATCAGCCGGTGGAAGTCGTTCTCCCAGATCCGCCCGATCTCGATCTTGAAGTCGACCAGCTTGATCCCGACCGCCAGCATGACGCCCGACATGAAGTCGTTGACCCTGAGCGCCAGCGCGATCATGTCGTCGAGGTCCTGCTGGTTGGCCCAGCCGAAGGCGATAATGTGCTCCTCGCTGACCAGCGGATCGCCCAGCGCGTCGTCCTTGTAGCAGAACTCGACGATCGGCCGGGGCAGCGGCGTGCCCTCCGCCATGCCGAGGCGCTTGGAGATCGAGCCGGCCGCGAAGTTCCGCACGATCACCTCGAGCGGGATGATCTCGACCGAGCGGATCAGCTGCTCGCGCATGTTGAGCCGCTTGATGAAGTGGTTCGGGATGCCGACCTGCGTCAGGCCGGACATGAAGAATTCGGACAGGCGGTTGTTCAGCACGCCCTTGCCCTCGATCGTCGCCTTCTTCTCGGCGTTGAAGGCGGTCGCGTCGTCCTTGAAGTACTGGACAAGCGTGCCGGGCTCGGGGCCTTCGTACATGATCTTGGCCTTGCCTTCGTAGATCTTCTTGCGACGTGCCATGGGCGCTCCAATAGCTTTCGGCGCGGGGCGGGCGGCCACGCGCGTTTGACCGCCCTATAGGACATTGCGCGGGGGCAGACAAGAACACCCTCTTGTTCCGTGGACCCGTCAAGGGCATATCCAGATGGACCCCGCGTTCAACAGAGGAATCCAGATGTCAACTTTCGACGACCGCGAGCACGCCTTCGAGAACAAGTTCGCCCACGACGCCGAGATGCAGTTCAAGGCCGAGGCGCGCCGCAACCGGCTGCTGGGCCTCTGGGCGGCCGGTCTCATGGGCAAGACGGGCGAGGACGCCGCCGAATACGCCCGCGAGGTGGTGAAGTCGGATTTCGAGGAGGCGGGGGACGAGGATGTCTACCGCAAGGTCTCGGGCGATCTCGGCGACAGGGCCGACGAGAGGACGATCCGCACCAAGATGGTCGAGCTGATGGCCGAGGCCAAGGCGCAGCTGATGACCGAGATCCGCGAGTGATCGGGGGCGCCTGACGCCCTCTCCGCCAGCAGGGGCGCCCTCCGGTCCGGACGGCGCCCTTTTTGCTGCGCATTCGAGCTGTTAACGCGCCCTTGTCCGCGCCTCCCCTATCCCCCGCCCCGGTGCAGGGAAAGGAACGGGACATGGGGCGCAGGCAGATCATGCGGGCGGGGGTGGCGCGCGTCGCCGCGTCCCCGCGGGGACGGACGGTCGCGCTGATCCTGCGCCAGGCGACGCCGCTCGTGGCGGCGGCCCTGCTGGTCGCGGCGTTCCTCGACCGCGCCGAGGCGCCGGCGCTCGCCGATCTCGCCGGGGCCGCCCGCGCCATGCATCCCCTCCAGTGGCTCGCCGCGCTGGCGCTCTGCCTGCTCAGCTACATCG
>NZ_PNOS01000055.1 GCF_002869745.1 Oceaniglobus roseus | reverse complement strand
CCAGCCTCGGTGCGGCCGACGGCCTCGGTCTCGGGATGCCGGGCCCGCTGGCGACCGCCGAGATCGGCGGCGCGACCTACGTGCTCGTCGGCGCCTCCCTCAGTTCTTCGATCAGCGTGCTCGCCCTGGCGGCCGACGGAACGCTCACCGCCACCGACCACGTGCTCGACACGCTCGAGAGCCGTTTTGGGCAGGCTTCGAGCCTTGAAACGGTCCGCCGCGACGGCACCACCTTCGTGCTGGCGGGCGGTGGCGACGACGGGCTCAGCCTGCTGACCCTGCTGCCCGGCGGGCGGCTGATCCACCTTCACAGCCTGGCCGACGGCCTCGACTCGACGCTGGACAACGTCACCGCCGTCGCTGCCGCCGCGACGGGCGCCGGGCTCGCGGTCTATGCCGCCTCGCAGAGCGAACCGGGGCTGACCCGGCTCGGGGTCGATCTCGGCCAGTTCGGCCAGACGGTCACCGGCAACGGCACGGCCGAGCGGCTGACCGGCACGAACCGCGACGACATCCTCTGGGGGCGGGGCGGCGACGACACCCTGCACGGCGGAAACGGGGCCGACATCTTCGTCTTCGACCGGCTGGACGTCGACGTGCGGATCGACGATTTCGACCCCGCGCAGGACCGGCTGGACCTGTCGATGCTGCCGATGTTCCACCACGCCGGGCAGCTCGCGGTGATGGGCGCGGCGAATGGCGTGGTTCTCGGCTACAACAGCTTCACCCTGACCCTGGTACGGGCCGGGGGCGGCACGATCGACCTGTCGGAGATCGCCATCGACACCGCCCTCTCGCACCAACCCACGGGCAACGCCGCTCCGCCGCCCCTGGTCCTCGTCTCGGCCTCGTCGCTGATCGGCACCCGGTTCGCCGACGCCCTGAACGGCGGCGACGGCCCGGACGTGATCCGCGGCAATGCCGGCGAGGACACCCTGTCCGGCAACGGCGGCGACGACACGATCATGGGCGGGCTGTCGGACGACATCCTGACGGGCGGCGACGGCCATGACAGCCTGCACGGCCAGAACGGGGACGACCTGCTGCTCGGCAACGGCGGCAACGACACCCTGATGGGCGGCTACGGCGACGACGTGATCCGCGGCGGCGCGGGCGACGACGAGATCAACGGCCAGACTGGCTGCGACACCATCGAGGGCGGCGCGGGCAACGACACGATCCGCGGCTCCTATTTCGACGATACCGTCCACGGCGAGGCCGGCGACGACATGATCGACGGCGGCGCGATGAACGACCTGCTGTCGGGGGGCGAGGGCGACGACGAGATCAACGGCGTCACCGGCAACGACATCCTCACCGGCGAGACCGGCAACGACACCCTGCGCGGCGGCGAGGGGATCGACACCCTGGAGGGCGGCGCGGGCGACGACCTGTTGGCCGGGGGCAACCATTCCGACCTGCTGCGCGGCGGGGCGGGCAACGACAACCTGCAGGGCCAGGACGGGCTCGACACGCTGGAGGGCGGCGCGGGCGACGACCTGCTGATCGGCGGCGGCCATGCCGACCGCTTCGTCTTCGCCTGCGAATTCGGCCAGGACACCGTCGCCGACTTCGCCGACGGCCTCGACATCCTGCTGCTGGACGATGCGCTCTGGGGCGGCGGGATGACCCGCCAGCAGGTGATCGACACCTATGCCGTCGATCTGGGCGAAAACACGCTGCTCGATTTCGGCGCGGGCGATACCCTGCTGATCCGGGGGGTGGCGCAGCCCCAGCATCTTGTCGGCGACATCGCCTTCTTCTAGGCCCTGAGGTGGCGCGGAGCGAAGCGCCAGCAGCCCCTGCCCCGCTCGGCAGAGGCTTCTGGCGCGAAGGTCACGGGATGGCCACGTTCCGGCTCCCAGAGCGACGCATTGCCCCGGCAGACAGGCGCTGTCCCGGGGAAAAGGACGAAAGGACGGACCCGATGAGCATCGCCAACCAGCTCGAGATCTACATGGCCAGCCTGGTGAACGCCCTGCGCGACAGTCTCGGGCTCGGCAGGCTGCAGCTCGAGGTCCACCTGAACAGCGCCGCCGAGGATCATTCCGGCTGGATGCTGGAGGCGGACCTGTTCCAGCACGAGGGCGCCGGCGGCTCGAGCCCCGGCGCGCGGATGACGGCGGCGGGGTTCGACCTGGTCGCGCCCTGGGGCACGGCCGAGAACATCGCCGTGGGCTCGCTCGACGGGGACGGCATCCTGACGGACGAGGTGGCGATGCTGCACCAGGCCCTGGTGGACAGCCCGGGCCACTACGCGAACCTGACCAACCCGGCCTATACCGTGCTGGGCATCGGGATCGAGACCGGCACCTTCACCAGCGGCGGCCAGGACTACCAGGTGATGATGATCACCCAAGACTTCGCCCATACCGCCGGAACCTTGGATCTCGACCCTTCGGAAACCACCCTGCCCGGCGGCGGCGGCGCGGATCCCGGCGCGACGATCGCGGGCACCGCGGGCGACGACCTTCTACGGGGCGAACCGGGAGACGACGTCATCAACGGACGCAGCGGCAACGACACGCTTCGCGGGGTCGACGGCAACGACAGCCTGGACGGCGGCGCGGGCGACGACGATCTGAACGGCCAGGCCGGGCAGGACCTACTGCGCGGCGGCGGCGGCGACGACACTCTGCGTGGAGCCTTCCACGACGACACGCTCCAGGGCGGCGCGGGCGACGACCTGCTGGACGGCGGTTCGCTGAACGATCTGTTGGCGGGGGGCACCGGCCACGACCGGATCGACGGCGTTACCGGCAACGACATCCTTTTCGGCCAGGACGGCAACGACACCCTGCGCGGCGGTGGCGGAGCGGACAGGCTTTCCGGTGGCGCCGGGCAGGATCTTCTGGCCGGGGGCGACCACGGAGACCGGCTGTCGGGCGGGACTGGGGCCGACACGCTGTGGGGCCAGGACGGCAACGACACCCTGGCCGGCGAAGGCGGCGACGACGTCCTGCGCGGCGGCGCGGGCGCGGACCGCTTCGTCTTCGCCACCGGCGACGGCACCGACCGGATTGCGGATTTCCAGGACGACCAAGACACGCTGGCGCTGGACAGGGATCTATGGGGCGGCGGTCTTGGGGTGACGGCGATGCTCGAGACCTACGGCCGCGCCTGGGGCAGTGCGGGCGTGCAGCTCGACTTCGACGGCAGCCGCGTGATCGTCGCCGGGATCCACGATATCCACCAGCTTGCCGACGACATCCTATTTATTTGAATTCATTTCATAAAGAATATAATCCGGCGCAACCCGGCCGGAAATGGATGATCCGGCAGGAGTTTGCCGCTACACTCGGAATTTCCAGGCTTCGGCGCGGGATCTGGAAACTCTGCGACAAATTCATTCAAGGGGGAAAATTGCCATGTCGATCATCAGCGGAACCGGAGAACTCTCCGGCACGGCCGGAAACGATATTCTCGTCGATTACCAAGGCGGCAACACGACGATCTACGGCGACGGCGGCAACGATCTGATCTACGCCGACCACGATGCCTTCTTCACCGACGAAACGCCTGGCAACAACACTCTCAACACCGCGACCAACATCGACGGCAGCGGGTTCTGGTCGACCTTCCCGAACGAGGACGTCGGCGACACCTCGGTGCCCTACACCACCGTCGTCGGCGAAGGTAACGGCACCTTCGACTGGTTCTCGGTCACCGTCGGCGCCGGCCAGACCCTCACGCTCGACATCGACTACGGCTCCACCTTCGGGCCGGTCCTGGGCGGCGGCAGCTTCGACACCTATCTCCGGCTCTATGACGCCTTCGGCAATCTGATTGCCTCGGACGACGACTCCGGCACTGACAGCGGCGGCCTGGGGAGCGTCAGCTCGCTCGACTCCTTCCTGACCTACACCGCCATCGTCGAGGGAACCTACTACATCGAGGTCAGCCGGTACGTGCAGAACCCGATCCCCGACGGCGCCACCTACGTGATGCAGGCCTCGGTCACCGGCCACGCCAACACCAACGCCGTCAGCGCGGGCAACGATTCCGTCGATGGCGGCGAGGGTGATGACCGGATCTACGGCTTCGTCGGCAACGACACGCTGGAGGGCAACTTCGGAAGCGACACCCTTCTCGGCGGCGAGGGCAACGATCTTCTCCATGGCGACATCGCAGGCTTCACGGATGCCGACGACGGCGACAACCAGCTGTACGGCGGCGCCGGTGACGACACCCTGGAAGGCGGCTCCACCGGCGACGACCGGCTGTTCGGTGAAGCGGGCAACGACATCCTGCGCTTCGGCTTCGGCGCGGACACCGCCGACGGCGGCTCCGGCGACGACCGGCTGGTGGACACCAGCGGGCCCGGCGGCGGGCGGGTGATCGACGGCGGCGACGGGATCGACATCCTGGACCTGAACGAGCTGACGCCGGCGGGCGAGACGCGGATCTCGCTCTTTGCCGGGGTCGTGCGCAACGGCAACGGCTTCGACAGCATCGCCAACATCGAGAACGTCTACGGCAGCCAGGGCAACGACGTCATCAATGCCGATACCGGCGCCAACGAGCTGCGCGGCAATGCCGGCGACGACGTGCTGCGCGGCTTCGACGGCAACGACACCCTGGCCGGCGGGCTCGACCAGGACACGATCCTCGGCGGCTACGGCGACGACCTGCTGTCAGGTGGCGACGGCGACGACAGCATCAACGGCCAGGTCGGCGAGGACACGATCAACGGCGGCGCGGGCAACGACACGCTCCTGGCCTCGTTCTTCGACGACACCGTGAACGGCGGCTCCGGCAACGATTTCATCGACGGCGGCGCGCTGAACGACGTGCTGAACGGCCAGGGCGACAACGACACGATCAACGGCGTCACCGGCAACGACGTGCTGTCGGGCGGCGGGGGCGACGACTTCCTGCGCGGCGGCGCGGGGATCGACACGCTGGACGGCGACGGCGGCAACGACACGCTGGCGGGCGGCGACAACTCCGACCTCCTGCGCGGCGGCAACGGCGACGACGAGCTGCAGGGCCAGAACGGGCTCGACACGCTGGACGGCGGCAACGGCAACGACACGCTGATCGGCGGCGCCAACGCCGACACCTTCCAGTTCGACGTCGGCAGCGACCGGGACCTGATCCGGGATTTCGAGGACAACCGCGACGTGCTGGCGCTGGACCAGGATCTCTGGGGCGGCGGGCTGACCCGGCAGCAGGTCATCGACACCTATGCCTTCGTCAACGGCTCCACCGTGCTGCTGGACTTCGGCACCGACGAGCTGACCCTGCTGAACGTCAACGCCCAGTCCCTGGTGGACGACATCGTCTTCACCTGACCCCCTGCCGGAGCGGCGGCACGCCGCCGCTCCGCATCCTGCCCCCTGCCCTGCCTCCATCGGCCTCGGGCATCCCGGCCCTCGCGACCGCCCCGCCTGCGGCCCTGTTCCGGCCCGGAAGACCCTTCCACCCTCCGGCGTGTCCCCTCCCCTGCCCCGGTAAACGCGGCGCGCGGCGGGTTCACCGGGCGTTTGCCGACCCGCTCCTAGAACTTGCAGCCGATCCCTGCTGGAGAAGCCCATGTCCGACTTATCCCCCCGTCTCGCCCTGCCGCTGCTTGCCCCGGCACAGGCGCAGAAACACGTCACCCACAACGAGGCGCTGCAGCGCCTCGACGCCCTGGTACAACTGACGCTGGAGGCGGTGGGGGCCACGACCCCGCCCCCTGCCCCGGTCGACGGCACCCTCTACGCGATCGGCACGGGGGCGACCGGCGACTGGGCCGGGCAGGACGGGCAACTGGCCTACCGCAGCCCGGAGGGCGTGTGGATCTTCCTCCCGCCGCAGGCCGGATGGCGGGCCTGGGACCTGGACACCGGGCAGCTGCGGGTCTTCGACGGCAGCGGCTGGCCGGCCGCTGCGGGCGCCCCGACGACGCAGAACCTCGACGGGCTGGGCGTCAACACCACGTCCGACCCGCTGAACCGCCTGTCGGTGGCCGCGGCCGGGACGCTGTTCAGCCATGACGGCAGCGATCACCGCACCGCGATCAACAAGGCCGCGGCGGCGGATACCGGCACGGTCCTGTTCCAGACCGGCTTCTCGGGACGGGCCGAGATGGGGCTGGCGGGCAGCGACGACTGGTCGATCAAGGTCTCGCCGGACGGCAGTTCCTGGACCGAGGCGCTGCGTTTCGCTGCGACCACCGGGCTGGCCGGGGGCGCGGCGGTGCAGAGCGGCCAGACGGACGCCGCGGCTGGGCGCCTGATGACCACGGGCGCCTTCGGGCTCGGTGGGCTGCTGCCGCTGGCAGGCAACATCTCGGTCACCGACAATTCGATCTCCACCGGTTTCTATCGCTACCAGACCGCCAGCGGCAGCAGCGGCGCTCCGGCGGCGATCATCAATGCCCACTTGTTGCACACGCGGCGGAGCACCGGCGGCGGCGAGACCCAGATCATAGTGGTGGAAACCGGCAACCAGCCCTTCACCTCCGGCACGCTGATGGCACGGGTCCGCATCGCAGGCGCCTGGAGCGACTGGCGACGGATGTTCGACAACACCAGTGCGGTCGGCCCGGTCTCCCAGAGCGCCGGCCTGCCCACCGGCGGGCTGATGGAGCGCGGAACCACCGCCAGTGGTACCTTCCGGCGGCTGGCTGACGGCACTCAGGTCTGCAGCCATGCCGTCACGACATCGGGCACGGCGGACCTGACGTGGAACTATCCAGCGACCTTCGCCTCGGGCTCGACCCCAGTGCTGTCGGTGCAGCCCGTCTCGGCGGATGCCCGTATCGGGGTGCTGGTCAGCGCCTCGGCCACCCAGGCCGTCGTCGCCGTGCGCGACCTTGCCAATGCCCGCCAGGCCGCCTCCTGCCACCTGACCGCGGTCGGCCGCTGGTTCTGACCGCCCTGCCCTTCCGGGCTGCCGCAGGCCGGAGAGGCGCGTTCAGCGGTCCAGGAGATCGCGGTGATAGCGGTAAAGGAACAGAAGCCCTGTCGTCAGGGTGACCGCGGAGATCCCCATCACGTAGCTGACCGAGACATAGGAGGCATCGTAGGAACTGTAGAACCCGGCGCGCATCATCCCGATGACATGGATCAGTGGATTGTACCACAGGATGTCGCGGTAGGGTTGGGGGATCCCCTCGAAGAGGAAGAAGATGCAGGACAGGATGAACAGCGGCCGCGTCAGGATCGACCAGATGTTCTGCCACACCGCGAAGCGCATGGTCAGGAAGCAGTTCAGCACCCCGATCCCGCTGGCCAGGCTTGCCACCATGACATAACTGAGCACTATCCGCTCCGGATCGATCGCACCCTGGGTGTCGTAGATCATGAAGACCCCGGTGAAGACGATGTATCCGACCAGGATCTGTGTCATGCCGTTGACGATCAGCCGCCCCACCAGCGCATCGATGAAGGTGACGCTGGGATAGGCGAGCAGCTGTCGCGAGAAGCGCAGGGAGTCCGCTATCCTTCCGCTGACCGTCGTGAAGAAGAAGAATGGCACCATTCCGGAGGCGTAGAAGGGTGCGAAATCCTTGCCGATGGGTGGGGCCCGGAACCCGGTCGAGAAAATCAGGGTGAGCAGCGCGATTCCGCCCACCGGTTCGAGAATGGCCCAGAGATAGCCCCCCGGCGACCGGCCATAGGTCGTCTGCATCTCGCGCAGCACCAGAGCCATGATCGACCGCCCCGTGGCCATCGGCCGACGGTGCACCGAACGTAACGCGCCGTTGACTGCGGCATCGTTTCGATCAGGGGGATAGGCCATGGATTTCTTTGCATTGTGGAATTAGACGTCCAGAAAGGTTATGGAGCAGGCGCTGTGCCGACACAACACGAGAGAGGGCGCCCGTGACGCCATCCGATCCGGATCCCGACTCCGACGGCCCGCGCCCCGGTCCCACAGGACAGGAAGGCCGACGTCCGGCCCAGATCAAGGCCGCCGCGGCTCGCCGGGCGGTGGGCCAGCAGGAAGGCAGCGTCCAGCCGCCTCGCGCGCCTTCCCAGGCGCCATCACCTTCGCCAGGCCGCGAGGCCGCCGCGGCCAGACCCGCCGTTTCCCGTATTCCTGCGGCCGCGCCGCGTGCCCGGATGCGAAGGCGGCACTGGCTGGTGCTCGTCAGCTTCCTGCTGATGGTGGTCGCCCCGACCGCGGTCGGCGGTTGGTATCTCTGGATGCGTGCAGCTGACCAGTATGCTTCCTACGTCGGCTTCTCCGTGCGCAAGGAGGAGACGAGCTCGGCGATCGAACTGCTCGGCGGGATCACCGAGCTGTCGGGATCCAGTTCCTCGGACACCGACATCCTCTACAAGTTTCTGGAAAGCCAGGAACTGGTGCGCACGATCGACCGGAAGCTCGACCTGCGCGCCATCTGGTCGAAGGCCGATCCCTCGGTAGATCCGGTCTTCGCCTATCACCCTCCCGGAACCATCGAGGATCTGACCGATTACTGGGCCAGGATGGTAAAGGTCCACTACGACTCCGCCTCGGGGCTGCTAGACCTGCGGGTCAACGCCTTCACCCCCGAGGACGCCCGGGCGATTACGCGCGAGATCTTCGATGAAAGCTCGGCCATGATCAACGCGCTGTCCTCGATCGCCCGCGAGGACACGCTGCGCTATGCCCGCGAGGAGCTGCAGACCGCTGTGGACCGGCTGAAGGCCGCGCGCACCGCGATGACCGCCTACCGCAACGAGAACCAGATCGTCGATCCCGAGGCGAACATCCAATCCCAGGTCGGGCTGATCGGCTCGCTCCAGGCGCAACTGGCCGAGGCGCTGATCGAGCTCGACCTGCTTCAGGGCAATGCCGGAACCTCCGATCCCCGGGTCGTGCAGCTGCGCCGCCGCGTCGAGGTGATCCGGGAGCGGATCTCGGACGAGCAGAACAAGGTCGGCGCCGCGGGCGAAGCGGGCACCACCGCCTTCGCCGACATCCTGTCGGGCTACGAGAGCTTGGCGGTAGACCGGGAATTCGCCGAGGAAGCCTACCGCTCGGCCCTCGCCTCCTTCGATTCCGCTCAGGCCGAGGCCCGTCGGCAGAGCCGCTATCTCGCCGCCCATGTCTCGCCGACTTTGGCGGAGGCTTCGGAATACCCGCAACGCGGGCTGCTCCTGGGGCTGGTGGCGCTGTTCGCCTTCCTGCTCTGGGCCAGCACGGTGCTCGTGGCCTATTCCCTCAAGGACCGCAGATAGCGGCGATGATCCAGCTCGAGAACCTCACCAAGGTCTATTGGGCGCGCGGTGGACGCAAGGTGATCGCCGACAACGTGAACGTAACCTTTCCCGATCGCACCGCCGTGGCGCTTCTGGGGCGCAACGGGGCGGGCAAGTCGACGCTGCTCGAGATGATTGCGGGCAGTCGCGAGCCGACCTCGGGAAGGATCCTGTCAACGGGCGAGATCTCCTGGCCAGTGGGTTTCTCCGGTTCCTTCCACCCCGAGCTGACCGGCGCGCAGAACGTCCGCTTCGTCGCCCGGATCTACGGCGCTGACGCCGACGCCACCATGCGCTTCGTCGCCGATTTCGCCGAACTCGGGGGGCAGTTCCACATGCCGTTCCGCAGCTATTCCTCGGGAATGCGCTCGCGCCTGGCCTTCGGGCTGTCGATGTCGATCGACTTCGACACCTACCTGATCGACGAGGTCACCTCGGTCGGGGACCAGAGCTTTCGCGACAAGAGCGTCGAATTCCTGCAGGACCGGATGCGGACCTCCGCGGCCATCATGGTGTCTCACAACCCGAGCCAGATCCGCCGGATCTGCAACGCCGGCGCGGTGCTGGAGGAAGGCACGCTGACCTATTACGAGGATCTGGAAGAGGCGCTGGACCAGCACGAGCGCAACATGGCCCGCCACCGCCGTACCGCCTAAGGACACCCGCCGGGTTACCTCGTTCCCTTCCATGCCACGTCCGACCGCCACCCGACCACGATGTTTCGCGCGCGAAACATCGCCCGGCTCAGGTTTTCGGTTCCGCGCCGCGCAGCCAGGCCAGCAGCCGCTGCCGCAGTTCGGCATCCACACCTGGTCCCGAAAGCTTCAGCGTGCCGTTGGCAGCGGTGTCGAGCCGGACGCCTGGGCAGGGCTCCTCGGGAGTCGGAGCGGGTACAGGGCGCGCGCCCTCGGCCAGCGCAGCTTCCAGGCAACGCTGCTCGGCCGCGGGATCGGCGAAGTCTCCGTCCTCCAGAACGCGGCGTATCCGGGCGGCGAGGCGGGGATCGTGCTCCAGCGCTTGGGACAGACGCAGGCCCAACCGCTCGCCGATGGCGGCGGGAAAGCGTAGCGCGCCATCAAGTTCGCGCACCAGCACCAGGAAGCTGCCGATCTTCGAGCGCTTCGGTCGTGAGGCGGCATGGAACAGCGCGCGCAGTGCCGTGGCCGGGCTGTCGTGGACCCCCTGGTCCACTGTCCGCAAGGCGATCCGGGCGCGTTCGTAGTAGCTGAGCCCAACCCGGATCTCGTTCTCCTCCACCATCGAGAGATAGGCCTCGGCGGCCTCCTTCGGCGGGCGGATCAAGGCCTGGACGGTGAGGAAGCGCTCCTCCCCGGTCTCCTCCAGCAGGCGACGCAGGGCGCCGAGGCGCCGCCAGCCCGAGATCAGGCCGAACCGGCCCCGAGGCAGGGGGGCGACCTCGATCGGGGTCTGCTGGCCCCGCGCTCGCAGGCTTTCGACCAGCGCCGCCATCTCTGCGTCGTCCGCGGCGATCCGGTCCCGCACGAGGTAGCCGACATCGACGGCGTCGAGCGGCAGGTCGGTGACAAGGCGCCCCTCGGCACGGGCCCGCGACAGGGTCTCGGCCAGTTCCGCCGCCGCGGCGTTCAGGGCGGCGTCGCCAGCGATCCCCGCGATCGGGGCGCGGGAGGCGGGCGGCGCGCCGAGCGGCATCGCTCCGGCAGCCGAGCCGACCTCGGATGGTGCGAGATCCGGACGGTCGGTTTCGGTGCGGGGCAGGGGGGTCAGACGCTTGCGCTTGGCCATTTCTCTCGCTCCTCCGGCAGGCAGGATGCCACCGCGTCGTTCCGGTGACCCGATTCCCCGGAGCCAGTGCCTCGGGGAAAGTTTCGCGCGCGAAACGCGCCGCACGCCAGACCGCTCACTGCGCCGCCTCCGCGGCCGCCGCCCGTTCGTCGCGCCGCCAAGCCCCCACGAGCAGCGCCTTGAAGGCGGCATAGGTGGCGTCGAAGGTCTCGCGGCCGCGGGCATAGGTCTCGCGGTTGAAGTCGCGGTAGTCGGCCTCGTAGATACCCTGCACCTGTTCGCCCGCCTGGCCGATCAGCGCCGTGAAGCCCTGTCGGTGGGGGCAGAGCACGTCGCCGAGATAGGACT
Source organism: Oceaniglobus roseus (assembly GCF_002869745.1). Taxonomy (GTDB): domain Bacteria; phylum Pseudomonadota; class Alphaproteobacteria; order Rhodobacterales; family Rhodobacteraceae; genus Oceaniglobus; species Oceaniglobus roseus. The sequence goes on along the minus strand of NZ_PNOS01000055.1, from coordinate 10,132 downwards.
GCATCAGCGCCGCCATTTCGGCCTGCTGCACCGGGTCGTAGCGGGTGACGACGGTGCGCACCGCGTCCCACTGGAAGGCCAGCTCCTCCCGCCCGAGCGCCCGGGCGGCCAGGTTCTCGCCCTCCTCGATCGAGCGGAAGGTGGTGGCGAGCATGTCGAAGAACCGCCCCGTGGAATCGAACTCGAGGAACGAGGCGCCGAGGGGCACCAGCAGGATGTCCGCCGCGGCCAGCCCGTTGATCGTGAGGTAGCCGAGGGCCGGCGGCGTATCGAGCACGACGATGTCGTAGTCCTCCAGCACCCCGTCGGCGGCCAGCCGGTCCGACAGCGCGTCCCACAGCGGCCAGCCCCGCGCCTGCATCCGCCAGACCGGCACTTGGAACTCGGCCCAGTAGAGGTTCAGCTGGGCGCCGATCAGGTCGATGTTCGGCCAGTGGGTCTTCTGGATCAGCGCCGCCGCATCAAGCTTCAGCGCCTCGGTCAGCGTGTCGTCGAGGGGCAGGGGGGTCTCGCCCCGGTCGGCGCGGCGCTGGTTCTCGGCCCGCAGGTAGGCGGCGTAGTGGCGCGCCAGCATCGGGAAGACGGTGCGCCACTCGTCCTCGACCCGGCCGCCGAAGATCGAGGTCATCGAACCCTGGCTGTCGAGGTCGATCACCAGCACCCGGTAGCCGTCGAGCGCGGCGGACATGGCGAGATGCGCGGCGGTCGAGGTCTTGCCGACGCCGCCCTTGAAGTTCGCCACGGCGACGACCTTGGCGGGCAGGCCCGCGGGGCGGTAGGGGAGATAGTTCTTGGCCTTCGACCCCTCGGCTCCGAAATGGGCGCGCAGCCGCAGCACCTCGTCGAGGGTGAACCACTTGGCGCCGCCCGCGGTCTCGCTCCGGCCTTGGGGCAGGGCGGGGTTGGCCTTCAGCACCCGGCGGAAATGGGCCTGTGCGACGGGGATCAGGTAGCGGGTGATCTCCCAGGTCGAGAACAGCCGCAGGCTGCGCCGCCCGTCCTCCTGCAGCCCGCGCCCCGCCAGATCGCTGCGCCCCGCGGCGCAGGCCCGGGCGATGGCATCGAAGCCGCCGGTGTCGGTAGGGGTGCCGAGGGCCTGTGCCGCGCTGTCGGGATCGATCCCGAAATAGGGGGGCAGGGGGTCGCGATCCATGCTGAAGCCGCTCCATGTGCGCCGTTTTCGGTAGAATACCGAAAAACGCAGGACATGAAAGGAAAGACCGCACTTCACGGTGTTTTTCTCTCCTCGCAGTCCTGTTTTCAAGGCTTTGGCGAGCTCTGGAAGGGTTCTGCAAGGCGGGGGCGGGGCGACCGGCCGGACAGTCGGCGAAAATTTTCCTGTTATATGAGAGTTATTAAAACGTTACGGATCCTCCGCGGCGGTGCCAAGCCCTTGAAGGGCGCGGGTTTCCGGGGATGCGGCAAGGGCAGGGCGATTCCGATCCCACGATCGCCCGACTCCGATCCCACGTCCGCGCGACTCCGATCCGCCGATGCCGCGGGGCACCATGGCTGGACGCATCCCGCCGCCCCGCATAGTCTGGCGTCACTGAAACGCCGATAGGCCGCGCGCCGCCTTTCGGGCAAAACACGCGACAACGCGAAGACGGGGCGCGGCCAAGAACGGGCAGGGACGGGCAGGCGATGAGGCAAGTGCAGGGGCAAGGGCCCGAGGGCCTGGGGCCGGACCGTCATCCGACGGCCGACTTCTTCCTCTGCGACATCTTCGATGCCTCGCCGAAGGACGACCTCGGCAGCATGGAACATCCGATCTTCTCGCTGGCGACCCGGCCGGACCGGCGCATCCTGACCTACGCCCACAACGGCACCACGGTGCAGGTGACGCCCTCGGTCAAGGGCCGCGCGACGATCCACGACAAGGACATCCTGATCTACTGCGTCAGCCAGCTGATGGCGGCGCTGAACGCGGGGCGCGCGGTGGCGCGCACCCTGCAGCTGACCGCCCACGACCTGCTGGTGGCCACCAACCGCGACACCTCGGGCGATGCCTATGCCCGGCTGCGCGAGGCCTTCGAGCGGCTGGCGGGCACGCGGATCACCACCAACATGACCACCGGCGGCATCGAGACCACCAGCGGCTTCGGCCTGATCGAGAGCTGGCAGATCCTGCGCCGCTCGCGCACCGGGCGGATGGTCTCGGTTACCGTGACGCTGTCGGAGTGGCTGTTCCGAGCGGTGCTCGGCAAGGCGGTGCTGACGCTGAACCGGGACTATTTCCGCCTGAGAAAGCCGCTCGAGCGGCGGATCTACGAACTGGCCCGCAAGCATTGCGGACGCCAGCCCGAGTGGCGGGTGGGGGTGGCGACGCTGCACAAGAAGTCCGGCTCGGCGGCGCCGCTCCGGGTGTTCCGCGCCGCGCTGCGCCGGATGATCGCCGACGGCCACCTGCCCGACTACACCATGGCCGAGGAGCCGGGGGACGCCATCCTGTTCACCCGGATCCGCGCCCGGGCCGCGGGGGCGGAGCTGGCGCCGCTCGCCCCCGAGACCCACGCCGCCGCCCGCGCCGCGGCGCCCGGGTGGGACGTGCACGCGCTCGAGGCCGAGTGGCGCGCCTGGTGGGCCGAGACCGGGCGCCCGCACCTCGTCGCCCCCGACCGCGCCTTCCTGGCCTGGCTCGCCGGGCGCACGGGTCGCGGATGAGCGGCGCGCCCCACGTCCGCATCCTGATGTGCACCTGCAACGGCGCGCCCTGGCTCGAGGCGCAGCTTGCCTCCTTCGTCGCCCAGACCCACGGCGCCTGGTCGCTCTGGGTCAGCGACGACGGCTCGACCGACGCCACCCGGTCGCTGCTCGAGGCGTTCGACCGCGCACGTCCGGGGCGGATCGAGCGGATCGTCGAGGGACCGCGGGCGGGCAGCGCGGCGAACTACATGCACCTGCTCTGCCATCCCGACCTGCCACCCGGTCCGGTGGCGCTGTCGGACCAGGACGACGTCTGGATGGCGGACAAGCTGGCCCGGGCGATCGCCGCCCTCGGCGGGCCAAGGGCGGCCGATTCCGCGGCGCAGCCCGCCGCTTGGGGTGCCCGCTGGATCGTCACCGACGAGCATCTGTCCAACCCCCGCCCCTCCACCCGCTTTCCCCGCGGGCCGTCCTTCGGCAACGCTCTGGTGCAGAATGTTCTGTCGGGACACAGCGCGACGCTCAACGCCGCAGCGCTGGCGCTGGTGCGCCGAGCCGGGCCGCAGCCGGTTGCGCATCACGACTGGTGGCTCTACCAGCTGCTGGCGGGCAGCGGAGCGGACCTGGTGCTGGACGAGGCGCCGGCGCTTTACTACCGCCAGCACGGCCGCAACGTCCTCGGTGCCAACCGCGGATGGAGCGCGATGCTGGCCCGGCTCGGTCAGGTGCGGGGTGGCAGCTTCACCGACTGGACCCGAACGCACCGCGTGGCACTCGGCCGGGTAGCACCGCTACTGACCCCCGCGGCACGGGGGCTGCTGGCCGCCCTGGACGCCGCACCACCTCGGGGTTTGGGACGGATCCGTGCCTTCCGTCGGCTCGGCCTCGTGCGCCAGACCCGCACCGGCACGGCGCTGCTGCATCTGCTGGCAGGCCAGGGCCGGATCTGATTCCCGGATCTGTTTCCTCGGGATTTGTCTCTCTCGCGCGCTCCGCCGGAGAACCGCTCTCCAGAAGCGATCCGGGGCGCTGTCCCCGGAACGGACTGCAATTGCCGGATCTGGGGTGACATGCCATCGAAAGCGGAGCACGCCTGTCGGGCCCGATCCGGTGCGGGATTGCCGCGGCAGGATCGGACAGAGCCCACGGTGCAAGCCGCCTTGCCTCGATTGGTTCGGGCAATCCCGATTTCTTCTGCGGGGCAAAAGACAAAGCCCTTGCCAGGGTCGGCGAAATCTCAATGATCCGATCCATGCTGCGAGATTCCTTCCCTTGTTTACTGCCACACTATGAAGCTGTCGCCGGAGCGCCCGCGATCGAGATGGCGCGTTGGGACGGCGCACGATGAGTGAGGCCGCCCCGGGAGATCAGAGCGCGCGGCCGATCGTGCCGGTGCTGCTGTGCGGCGGATCGGGCACGCGGCTGTGGCCGCTGTCGCGCCAGAGCTATCCCAAGCAGTTCAGCCAGCTGACCGGGGAAGAGAGCCTGTTCCAGGCCTCGGTGCGGCGGCTGGGGGGGCCGGGCTTCGCCGCGCCGGTGGTGCTGACGGCGTCCGACTTCCGCTTCATCGTCGCCGAGCAGATGCTGGCCGTGGGCCGCGACCCGGCGGCGATCCTGCTGGAGCCCGAGGGGCGCAACACCGCCCCCGCCGCCCTGGCCGCGGCGCTCTGGGTCGCGCGGGAGGATCCCGCGGCGCTGCTGCTGCTGGCCCCCTCCGACCACGTGATCCGCGACACCGAGGGCTTCCGCGCCGCCATCGACCGGGCCCGGCCCGCGGCCGAGGCGGGGCGGATCGTCACCTTCGGCATCGCCCCGACCCATGCCGAGACCGGGTACGGCTATCTCGAGCTCGCGGAGGGTGACGGGACAGAAGACGGGGAAGAGGACGGGATCGTGCCGCTCAAGGGCTTCGTCGAGAAGCCCGATGCCCAGACCGCCGCCGCCCTGGTGGCCGGGGGGCGGCACCTGTGGAACGCGGGGATCTTCCTGTTCGCCGCCCGGACCCTGATCGACGCCTGCGCCGCCCATGCCCCCGACCTGCACCCCCCAGTGGCCGCGGCGCTCGAGCGGGGAAAGCCCGATCTCGGCTTCTTCCGGCTGGACCCCGAGGCCTGGCGGGGGACGCGGGCGGTCTCGATCGATTACGCGGTGATGGAGCGGGCGGGCAACCTCGCGGTGGTGCCGTTCGCGGGGGGCTGGTCGGATCTCGGCGACTGGAAGGCGGTCTGGGCGCAGTCGGCGCGCGACGGCGACGGCGTCGCCCTGTCGGGGTCGGCCAGCGCCATCGACTGCCGGAACACCCTGCTGCGCTCGGAGGCCGACACGCTGCAGGTGGTGGGGATCGGGCTGCGCGACATCATCGCCGTCGCCATGCCCGACAGCGTGCTGATCGCCGATGCCGGGCGCGCCCAGGACGTGCGCCTGGCGGTCGAGGCGCTGAAGGCGCAGGGCGCCGCCCAGGCCATCGCCTTCCCGAAGGACCACCGCCCCTGGGGCTGGTTCGAGAGCCTCGTCACCGGCCCGCGGTTCCAGGTGAAGCGGATCCTGGTGCATCCCGGCGCGGCGCTGTCGCTGCAGTCCCACCACCACCGCTCGGAGCACTGGATCGTGGTCGAGGGCACCGCGAAGGTGACGGTGGACGGCGAGGTGAAGCTGGTGACCGAGAACCAGTCGGTCTACATCCCCCTCGGCGCGAGGCACCGGATGGAGAACCCCGGCAAGCTGCCAATGGTGCTGATCGAGGTGCAGACCGGCGCCTATCTGGGCGAGGACGACATCCTGCGCTACGAGGATGTCTACGCGCGGACCTGAGTCGCCGCGTCGGCACCGCCGCCGCCCGCGCAGGGCCGGAAAAGGGCCTGGAATGCGCCGGAATGTTCCGTCACGGACACCCCGTCCCGCACCCCGTCGGCCCCGGGCCGGACGACACGAAGGGCGCGCCCCGCGCGCCGCAAGGAAAGAGAGCACGCCATGCGCATCGCGATGATCGGAACCGGGTACGTCGGCCTCGTCTCGGGAGTCTGCCTGTCGGACTTCGGCCACGACGTGGTCTGCGTCGACCGCGATCCGGCCAAGATCGAGACGCTGCGCGCGGGCCGGGCGCCGATCTACGAGCCGGGGCTCGAGCCGCTGATGGCCAGCAACGTCGCCGCCGGGCGGCTGACCTTCACCACCGACCTGCCCGCCGCCGTGGCGGGCGCCCAGGCGGTGTTCATCGCCGTCGGCACGCCCACCCGGCGCGGCGACGGCCATGCCGACCTCAGCTTCGTGATGGCGGCCGCGGCCGAGATCGCGGGCGCGCTCGACGGCTACAGCGTGGTGGTCACCAAATCCACCGTTCCCGTGGGCACCAACCGGCAGGTCGCCGCGGCCATCGCCGCGGCCAACCCGCAGGCGGAGTTCGACGTGGTGTCCAACCCCGAGTTCCTGCGCGAGGGCGCGGCGATCGACGACTTCATGCGCCCCGACCGGGTGGTGGTGGGCGTGCAGTCCGAGCGCGCGGCCGCGGTCATGGCCGAGATCTACCGCCCGCTCTACCTGCGCGAGGCGCCGATTGTTACCACCGACCTGGAATCGGCGGAGATGATCAAGTACGCCGCCAACGCCTTCCTCGCGACCAAGATCACCTTCATCAACGAGGTGGCCGCGCTCTGCGAGAAGGTCGGCGCGGACGTGAAGGAGGTCTCGCGCGGGATGGGTCTTGACGGGCGGATCGGCAACAAGTTCCTGCATGCCGGTCCGGGCTACGGCGGCTCCTGCTTCCCGAAGGACACCCGCGCGCTGGCGCGTACCGGCCAAGAGGCGGCGGCGCCGCTCCGGATCCTCGAGGCGGTGATCGAGGTGAACGACCAGGTCAAGCGGCGGATGGTCGACAAGATCCTGGACCTGCTCGGCGGGCGGGCCAACGGCCGCGTGGTCGCGGTGCTGGGCGTCACCTTCAAGCCGGGCACCGACGACATGCGCGAGGCGCCCTCGCTCACCATCGTGCCCGCCCTCGTCGGCGGCGGGGCCGAGGTCCGGGTGGTCGACCCCCAGGGCCGGCGCGAGGGGGCGGGGCTGTTGCCGGGGGTGCACTGGCACGACGATCCCTACGGCGCCGCCGAAGGCGCCGATGCCCTCGTCATCCTCACCGAGTGGAACGAGTTCCGCGCCCTCGACCTAGCCCGCCTGGCCGCCTCCATGCGCCAGGCGAAACTGGCCGACCTGCGCAACGTCTACACCCCCGCCGCCGCCCGCGCCGCCGGCTTCACCGCCTACGTGGCCACCGGGCGCAGCGGCACCTTCGGGCTTTCCTCCGACTGAACGCCGATCCGAGTGGCCGGGCGGGATTCCCCTGCCCGACCACCGCGCCGCCTTTCGGATCTGCGAGGTCAACCCCCTTCCGCGGTGGCGCCCGGGCACCCGGAACTCGGCCAAAAACCGCTAAATCTTCGCAAACGTAAGGAATTCCTTACCAATCGGCCGCGGAAAAGAATTTCGTCACGGCCGCCGAGTCTGGTAGGATTTTATCAAAGTTATTCTGTGGGCGCGGTTCTGTCGCCCCGCGCCTATTTTTTGCGCCGTTTATGAAAGGATATTGCTATGCCGCTTACGCCTGAAACCTGGCTTGCCGACTTCACCGCCAACCTCACCACCGCTGACAGCCAGTTCGAACCGCGGATCACCCAGCTGACCAACGGCAACGTCGTGATCGCCTGGACCTCGAGCAACGACACCGGCGTCGGGTCGGAACCGGGCACCGACATCATCGGCCAGATGTTCGATGCCTACGGCAACAAGATCGGCGGCGAGACCCGGCTGAACAACGGCTTCTTCCTCGACAACGAGCGTAACTTCGACATCGCCGCGCTGGACAACGGCCGTTTCGTGGTGGTCTACGAGGACGAGAACGGTTCTGCCGCCAACCAGGCGATCGTCGCCACGGAATGGACCACGACCGCCGGCGGCTTCGGCACCGCCACCAATCGCACCATCGCCACCAGCCCGGATGCCGGGGACATCGTGCGCACGCCGACCGTCACCGCGGCCGCCGACGGCAGCTATACCGTGGGCTTCGAGTTCTTCGATTCCTCGACGAGCAGCAACCTGCTGAACTTCGTCAATGTCACCGCCGCGGGCGCCGTCGGCGCCGTGGATACCGCCATTTCCGGCTCGGACTCGGCGAGTTCCCAGGTGGATTCGGCCCGGCTGACCAACGGCAACGTGGTCTTCGTCTATGATTACGACGGCGCCGACGACGCCATCGCCTATTCGGTGAGGAACCCGGTCACCGGCGCCTCGCCCACCGGCGGCGCCTTCGTGGCCAACACCGCCACCAACGGCGACGTCGACTTCGGCGCCTCGGTGGTGGCGCTGACCGGCGGCGGCTTCGTCATCGCCTGGTCGAACACCGACGCCAACGACACCGACATCGAGATGCAGCGCTACGACAATGCGGGTGTTGCGCAGGGCGGCATCCTCAACGTCGACGTCGGCGGCTCCGACGACAACAACAACGAGGTCGAACTCGTCGCGCTCTCCGACGGCGGCTGGCTGGTGCTCTGGGACGACGATTCCAGCACCTCGAACGGCGGTTTCGCCGGGCGCGGCGAGCGCTACAGCTCGACCGGCACCCAGGTGGGCAGCCAGTTCGTCTTCGACAACACCAACGCCAACCACACCGAGGCGGTGCTGCTGGACGACGGCCGTGTCCAGCTGGTCTGGAACAACGGCGAGATCCACTCGGCGATCCTCGACACCCGCGACAACGCCAACACCGTGCTCGGCTCCTCGGGGCTGCAGACCGGCACCATCGGCAACGATGTCTTCACCGCGGCGGCCTTCGCCACCGTGGTCAACGCCTGGAAAGGCGACGATACGGTGACCGCGTCGGGCAGCACCAAGGAATACCTGCTCGACGACGGCAACGACCGGATGAACGTCGTCTCGTCGATCAATGCCGACATCTACGACGGCGGGTCGGGCAACGACACCATCGACTGGTCGGCGGTGACCGAGGTGGGGGCGACCTTCAACCTTGCCGTCGGCACGGCGACAGATACCGCGGCGAACGTCGAGGCGATGACCAACTTCGAGAACCTGATCGGCACCAACAACGCCGACATCATCATTGGCACCGCCGCGGCCAACCTGCTGGACGGCGGCGGCGGCAACGACGATATCGACGGCGGCAGCGGCAACGACACCCTATTGGGCGGCGCGGGCAACGATACGCTCGAAGGCGGCGGCGGCATCGACAGTCTGAACGGGGGCATTGGGGACGACACCTTCCTCCAGTTCAACGGCTGGACGGGCGGCGATACCTACAATGGCGATGCGGGCACCGACACCTTCGACTGGTCGGGCACGACGGTGTTCCCCGTGACGGCGAACCTCGAGACAGGAACATGGATTGGCGGCGGCGGCCCCCTGACGATGATCTCGATCGAGAACATGATCGACAATGCCGGCGACGGCACCCTGACCGGATCCTCAGTCGCCAACGTGATCGAGGGCCGCGACGGCAACGACACGATCGACGGCGGGAGCGACAACGACACACTGAACGGCGGCACGGGCGCCGACAGCCTGATCGGCGGCGCGGGCACGGACAGCCTGATCGGCGGCGACGACAACGACACGCTGGTCGGCGGGTCCGGCGTGGACGTCGTCGAGGGCGGCAGCGGCGACGACCTGATCCTCGGCACCAACGGCAGCTTCCTCGACAACACCAACGGCGGGGCGGGCAACGACACGCTCGACATCACCGCGGTGACCCAGGTCGGCGGCGATACCTTCGACTTCGCCACCGAGACCATGACCACCTACGGCGGTGTCCTGGACCTGATCGGCATCGAGGTGTTCCTCGACGGGGCCGGGTCCAACCTGATCATCGACCGCGCTGGCGCGCTGACCGTCAATGCCGGGGACGGCAACGACACCGTGCAGGAGAACGTCAGTGGCGGCACCGACTCCTTCGACCTCGGGGCCGGGGACGACCTGCTCGAGATCAACAACGCCGGCATCGGCGGCGACGTCTTCGATGGCGGCACCGGCAACGACACCGTCAGCTTCGCCAATATCTCCTACGGCGGTACTACGGTGGTGATCGACCTCGGCGCGGGTACAATAACCGACGGCGGCGCGTCCGAGAGCCTGGCGAATTTCGAGAACGCGATCGGTTCGCAGGGGTCGGAGAACATCATCGGCACGACTGGAAGCAACCAGATCAACGGTTCGGGTGGCAACGACACGCTCGAAGGCCTGGACGGCGACGACACGTTGCGGGGCGATGACGGCAACGACTTCCTCGCCGGGGGAACCGGCGCGGATGTCCTGGTCGGGGGCAACAACCTCGACACGCTGAACGGCGGCGATGGCGCGGATACGATGAACGGCGGCAGCGGCAGCGACCAGATGAACGGCGGCATCGATGCCGACGTCATGCGCGGGGAAGCCGGCAACGACACCATGGTTGGCGGCACCGGCGGCGACAACATGCGCGGCG
>NZ_PNOS01000054.1 GCF_002869745.1 Oceaniglobus roseus | reverse complement strand
CCTCGGCGCGCGGATCGGGCTGGAGCGGATCACCCGCCGCCATCCCGCCGACAGCCACCTGCCCGAGAAGTCGGCGCTGACGCTGGCCGCCGCCTGGTCCGCCCGCGCCCCGGCCTGGCCCGCGCCGCCCGTGGTGCGCCCGCTGCTGCTCTGGCCGCCCGAGCCGGTCCACGCGCCGGAGAGGCCCCGCTGCCCCGAGACCTTCCGCTGGCGGCGCCGCAGCTTCGCGGTGATCGATTCCGAGGGGCCCGAGCGGATCGCGCCGGAATGGTGGCTGGACGACCCCGAGTGGCGCTCGGGGCTGCGCGACTACTGGCAGGTGACGACGGAACAGGGAGACCGGCTGTGGCTGTTCTTCGCCCACGGCGCGGCGCTGTCGCCGGGGTGGTTCTGCCACGGAAGCTTCGGCTGAGGACATCGGGAGGGTTGGCCCCGGTGCCACGAACTGGGTGGGGGCAAAGTTACCGCGGCACCGGGGTAGCGTTCCTACGCTATGGTCCTGTTGTGACGCTCCAATCGGGCGGCCACGGGACCGCGCCGTGCTGCTTTCGGGACCATTGCAAGGCAAAGTCGGGGCGGCGCCGGGGGATTGCCTTTGCGCGGCGCTGCGGGCAAGCTTCGCGGATGACCGTGCTGACGCCCACCCCCTTTCCCGGCCGTCCCGACCCGAACGAGAGGGTCGCCTTCGACCGCCGGGAACTGGGCGAGATCCTGACCCTCTACGGACGGATGGTGGCGGCGGGCGAATGGCGGGACTACGGCATGTCCTTCCTGAAGGACGTCGCCGTGTTCTCCGTCTTCCGGCGCACGGCGGAAAACCCGATCTACCGGATCGAGAAACGCCCGAAGCTTCGCGGGCGGCAGGGAATGTACGCCGTGATCGGCATGGACGGGCAGATCCTGAAGCGCGGGGGCGAGCTGAGGACGGTCCTGCGGGTGTTGGAGCGGAAGTTGATCCGGGCGGTGGAGTAGGCTTTCCTAGGACGGGACCGGGGCTCTGCCCCGGACCCCGGAGCTTTTGAACAAAGAAGGAGCCAGGCGTCAGGCCGGAAGGCGGCGGCGGGCGAAGGGGCGGGTGCCCTCGGCGGCCTCGATGCGACCGAGGGCATCGGCGAGGGGTTCGTACATGGTTGTCATGTAGCCGCCGTTGGCGTGGAGGATCGTTTCGGGGTCCGACACCAGCGCGACGTGGCCCTTCCAGAAGATCAGGTCGTTCCTCTGCAGCGGGGCGTCGTCGGGCAGCAGGGTGCCGACGGTCCTCGCCTGCTGGTCGCTGTCGCCCGGGCAGGGGATGTGCGCGGCGAGGCAGGCGGCCTGGACGAGGCCCGAGCAGTCGATCCCCGCGTCGCTGTTGCCGCCCCAGAGGTAGGGCGTGCCGAGGAACAGGGCGGCGCTGGCGGCGGGGTCGGGCATGGGCCGGTCGAGCGGGAGGAGATGGCTGCGGTGGACGAGGCCCGTGCCGCCGCCCCATCGGACCGCGGCCCACTTGCCGTCCGCGTCGGTGACGCAGAGCTGTGCGCCGAAGGTCAGCCGGTGCAGCGGCGGCTGCTTCATCCCCGCCTCGGGGTAGATGTGGGAGGCGCGCACGGCGAGGCGATGGGTGGGCGTGACCGGAGCGGCCAGCGCCGCCTCGCGGACATAGCCGCAATATCCGTCCTTCCGGCCCTGCACGAAGGCCCAGCCGTCCCGCCGTTCGTAGACGTCGAGCAGGTCGCCGAAGATCGCCTGCCGGTCGAGCGCCCCGCCCGGCGCGGCGTGCAGACCGGCAGTGAAGGTCGCGACCTGGGCGGAATCGGCGGCGACGAAGCGGTCGGCCTCCACCTGCCCTTCGAGATGCAGGGCGGCGACGCGGCCGTTGGCGGGGGTGTCGCGCCGGTCGCTCACGCCTTCACCAGTCCCGGCAGCGCCTCGAGGATCGCCCGGGCGCCCATGCCGACGCCGCCCTTGGGACGGGCCGGGGCGGCAGAGGGCTGCCAGGCGTAGATGTCGAAGTGGACATAGGGCGCCGGGGCGAAGCGGCGCAGGAACAGCGCCGCGGTGATCGAGCCCGCCATGCCGCCCGAAGGTGCGTTGTCGAGATCGGCGATGCCGGGCTCGATCATCGGCTCGTAGGGCGCCCAGAACGGCATCCGCCAGAGCGGATCGCGCACCTTCCTCCCGGCGGCAGAGAGGGCGGCGGCCACGGCCTCGTCGTCGCAGTAGAACGGCGCGAGGTCGGGGCCGACGGCCACGCGCGCGGCGCCGGTGAGGGTGGCCATGGAGATGGTGAGGTCCGGCGCGTCTTCCGCCGCCAGCGCCAGGGCGTCGGCGAGGACCAGGCGGCCCTCGGCGTCGGTGTTGTTGATCTCGACCGTCAGCCCCTTGCGCGAGGTCAGGATGTCGCCCGGGCGGAACGCGTTGCCGGCCACCGCGTTCTCGACCGCCGGGATCAGGACGCGCAGCCGCAGCGGCAGCTTCAGCGCCATGATCATGTGCGCAAGGCCCAGCACGGTCGCCGCGCCGCCCATGTCCTTCTTCATCAGGCCCATGGAGCTTCCGGGCTTCAGGTTCAGTCCGCCGGTGTCGAAGCAGACGCCCTTGCCAACCAGCGTGAGCCGCGGCCCCTCGCTGCCCCAGGTCATGTCGATCAGCCGCGGCGCGCGGGGGGCGGCACGGCCGACGGCGTGGATCATGGGGAAGTTGTTCTCGAGCAGGGCGTCGCCGGTGGTGACGGAGACCTCCGCGCCGAAGCTGTTCGCAAGCCGGCGCGCCGCCTGTTCCAGCTCGTCCGGGCCCATGTCGGAGGCGGGGGTATTGACCAGGTCGCGGGTCAGAGCCTCGCCCGCGGCGATGGCTTCGAGGCGCGGGGCATCGCAGCCCTCCGGGGCGACCAGCGTCGCCTTCGGCGCCTCGGCTTTGGCGTAGCGGTCGAAGCGATAGCCGGCCAGCAGCCAGCCGAGCGCCGCCTCGTCCCGCGCCTCGGGCTGCAGGTCCGTCGCGATGCGCCAGGCCCCCTCGGGTAGCCGGGCACGGGCGCCGCCCAGCAGGAAGCGGTGGCGCGGCGCCTCGGCGGCCTTGCCGAGCCCGACCAGCGCCATCGCCGCGCCGCCCTCCGGTCCCGGCACCAGCAGCACCGACCCCGCGGCGGCGGTGAAGGCGTTTGCGGCGGCCCAGGTCCGGACAGCCTCGGGCTGGTCCGCCACCCACGCCTCGAACCGCTCGGAGGTCAGCAGGTGGATCGGGCGGGCGGTGTCGGTGGCGGGGGCGAACACGAGGGACATGGGTGGCGCTTTCTCAGGCTTCGGATGGGCGGCACCCTAGCCGTCCCGCGCCCGCCCGCAAGCCCCTGTCCCCGGCGGGTCAGACGATCTGGTCCTGAAGCTCCCAGATCGCGCCGAGCGCGCCATTGCCCAGCCGCACGAGGCGGGCAACGTTCGCCGCCAGCGCGGTGCAGTCCGTCGTGGTGGACAGGCCCGCAACGGTGCGGGCCACCCGCGCCAGCCGGTCGAGATCGAGCGAGGCCGCGATCCGCCCCACCGTGCAGGCGGCTTCGCGCAGGTCGTGGAAGCGGTCCTCGCGATAGGCTTGGGCGACCCGCGACAGCGCCAGCGCCAGGTCCTCCAGCGCCTCGCCCATGGTCGTGCGCGCAAGGGCGCAGCCGTCGCTTCCCCGCAGCGCCAGCAGGGCACCGGGGTTGATGCCGCAGCCCTCGCGGGGCGTCAGGGCGACGACCTTCTCGACAGTATTCATGGCTTCCCCTTTCCGCCCCGCGCCGGTCTCTGTCACCGGTCCCTGAAGATTTCGTTTCCCAACACGCCGGGCCTCGGTCGCGTTCCCCGCGCCGGTGCCGCACCGCACCCCGCCGGGGCGCGCCGCGGGCCCGCCAGTTTGATGTTTCGCGCGCTCCGGTGCTGGGCTAGACAGGCGCGACGGGCCGAAGGAGAACGCACGATGAACCATGTTCGACCGCTGCCGAGCTACCTGGTCCAGCGCTATCACGGCTGGAAGGCGACCTCCTACGACGAAAACAAGGCCTGGTACCGCCGCCTGGCCGACGAGGGGCAGCGGCCCCGCGCCATGGTGATCGCCTGCTGCGACAGCCGGGTGCACGTCACCTCGATCTTCGGCGCCGAGCAGGGCGAGTTCTTCATCCACCGCAACATCGCCAACCTCGTGCCGCCGCACCTGCCCGACGGGCAGCAGCACGGCACCTCGGCGGCGGTGGAATACGCCGTGAACGCCCTGAAGGTGTCCAATGTCATCGTCCTTGGCCACTCTTCCTGCGGTGGCGTCCAAGGCTGCTATGACATGTGTTCGGGACGGGCGCCCGAGCTGGACGAGAAGAGCAGCTTCATCGGCCGGTGGATGGACATCCTGCGCCCCGGGTTCGAGGATCTGCCCGAGGGCGACGACGACCTGCGGCGCACCGCGCTGGAACAGGCGGCCGTGCGGATCTCGCTCGACAATCTCATGACCTTCCCCTTCGTGGCCGAGGCCGTGCGCCAGCAGCAGCTGAGCCTGCACGGTCTCTGGGCCGACATCCGCGAGGGCGGTCTTCACGCCCTCGATCCGGTGACCGAGCAGTTCAAGCCCCTGTGACATGGCGCGCGCTCCGGTGACGGCGCCGCTCAGCCGATGACCTGGCCAAGCGCGAGACGGCGGTGGCCCATGCGGACGCGGTAGTCCGAGAGATGGGCGATGGTGCTGTCGGGCGCGGCGGCCACGGGCGCGGTGCCGCAGAACATGTTGGTGCGCGAGCGCTGGAGCAGGTTCAGCGCGTCGAGGCGGCGGTCACGGGCTTTCTTCAGCAGGTCGGACATGGCGGTTCTCCTTCGAAACGGTGTTCTGGTGGTCAGATCGACGGGCGCGAGGCCAGGTCCTGCGCGAAGATCGCGGCGATGTCCTCGCGGCTGATCCGGACACGACGCGGCAGCGGCTGCGATTGCGGCTGCGCCGCGCTGCGGAAGGGGAAATTCCCCATGGCGGTCAGGACGCGGTTGATCGGTGCGAAGGTCTTGTGGCCCATGGTATTCATCCCGTCGGGCCCGGGGCCGCGCAACGCGCTGACCGCCGGGCATCAAGTGGCTGTTGTTCCGTGAGATCTGCCGACCCGCGCATCGGGCGGGTGGCGGGCTGCACCAGTTCGAGTGCCGCGCTGATGGTGGCGACGTGCCACCAGGGCGAAGGGTCTGGCCGGTATCGCCTCGGCTGGGCACCCCTGCCCGCCTTGGCACCGTGTCCGCGCCTTCGCGCCTCTTCCCCTCATCCCGGATCCTCTCCGGTTGATGGGAAGCTTGTAGCATCAAATGGATTTCCGGGCAGTTAAGAAACAAGTTTCAAGGATCGGCGCCGTGTTAACCGTCAGACCAAGTCATTGTTCTTTCTCGCATTTACCGGAAAGCAACCAAAAGAAAGGCTGTTGGGGGGCCGTTTTCCCGGCAGAACGGGCCAACTTTAACCGGTTCTTCACCTCTTGCCCCTCGCGCGATTTACCAATGGCAGGCCGGAGGCCGCACCGCCTTCACCATGTCGGAGGGCGCGCGGCCCGGAACGGGGCAGGAGGTGGCAGGGGCGACGGGGAGAATCGCGCTCACCGGGGCGGCGGAGGCGGCGCAGGGAATCGGCGAGGGGAGCGGGATGGCGGGCCGAGGTCCGGCAGCAGGGCGGGGTCCTGCCCCGCCCTCACGGCTCAGCCCTTCTGAAGCACCCGGTTGCCCAGAAGTTCGGCAATCTGCACGGCGTTCAGCGCCGCGCCCTTGCGGAGGTTGTCGGAGACGCACCAGAAGTTCAGGCCGTTGTCGATGGTCGAGTCCTCGCGGATGCGCGACACGAAGGTGGCGAAGTCGCCGACGCATTCGATCGGCGTGACGTAGCCGCCGTCCTCGCGCTTGTCGACGACCATGATGCCCGGCGATTCCCGCAGGATGTCGCGCGCCTCGTCGGCGTCGAGGTGATCCTCGGTCTCGATGTTGATCGACTCGGAATGGCCGACGAAGACGGGGACGCGGACGCAGGTGGCCGTGACCTTCACCTTCGGATCGAGGATCTTCTTCGTCTCGGCCACCATCTTCCACTCTTCCTTGGTCTCGCCGGAGTCGAGGAAGACGTCGATGTGGGGGATCACGTTGAAGGCGATCTGCTTGGTGAACTTGACCGGCGGCTTCTCGTCCGTCGGGTTGTAGATGCTCTTGGTCTGGTCCCACAGCTCGTCGATGCCGGCCTTTCCGGCGCCCGAGACGGACTGGTAGGTGGAGACCACCACGCGCTTGATCGTCGCGCGGTCGTGCAGCGGCTTCAGCGCCACCACCATCTGCGCGGTCGAGCAGTTGGGATTGGCGATGATGTTCTTCCTGGCATAGCCGGTGATCGCGTCGGGGTTCACCTCGGGCACGATCAGCGGCACGTCGGGGTCGTAGCGGTAGAGCGAGGAGTTGTCGATCACCACGCAGCCCGCCTTCGCGGCCTTCGGCGCATAGGTCTTCGTCGCCTCCGAGCCGATGGCGAACAGCGCGATGTCCCAGCCGGCGAAGTCGAAGGTGTCGAGGTCCTTCGTCTTCAGCGTCCGGTCGCCGAAGCTGACTTCGGTGTTCAGCGACTTGCGGCTGGCCAGCGCGGCGATGTCGTCGACGGGAAACTCCCGCTCGGCGAGGATGTTCAGCATTTCGCGGCCCACGTTGCCCGTGGCCCCGGCGACGACGACTTTGTAACCCATGGGGGACTCCTTGACCTTCGGCGCCTGATAGCGCAGCCGCCGCGGTTGCGAAAGGGGTGCTTCGGTCAGGAAATGTGGGGTCCGCCATCGGTTTCGGTCATGGCCGGCCGTCCTGCGGGGCGTCGAGCGGCGCCAGGAGGTCGGCGATCAGGGCGCGCAGCCAGCGGTGGGCGGGGTTCTGGGTCGACCGCTTGTGCCAGAACATTACCAGGTGCGCCTCCGGCACCGGCATCGGCGGGCCATAGACGGCAAGGCCCATGCGCGGCGCGAAATGGTCGGCAAGCTGCGCCGGCATCAGGGCGATCAGGTCGCTTTCCGCCACGGCGCGGGCGACGCCGGTGAAGAAGGGCATGGTCATCACCACCCGGCGCTGGCGTCCGACGCGGGCCAGGGCGGCGTCCCCCATGGCGCTGAGGTTGCCCTCGGGTGAGAACAGGACGTGGCCGAGGGCGCAGAACAGGTCCAGCGGGATTGTGCCGCCGGGGGCGATCCCGGCGGCGGCGATCCGGGGATTGCCGGTGCGCGCGATCACCGAGAACGGCGAGGTGAAGACCGCCTGGTGGTCGGTCCAGTCGGGGAAGGTGGTGCTGGGGATCAGGGCAAGGTCGACCTCGTAGCGTTCCAGCGTGTCGATGTAGCTGTCGGGGACGAGATCGACCAGTTGCACCCGCATCCCCGGAGCGCGGGTCTGCAGGGTGTCGGCGAGGCGGGGCATCAGCATCTCGGCGAAGAAGTCGGAGCCGGAGATCTTGAAGCTCTGGTCGCTGGTCAGGGGGTCGAACCGGCTGGGCTGGGCCAGCACCGTCTCGATCCGGTCCAGCGCCGCGCGCAGGGGCAAGGCGATGGAGACGGCATAATCGGTCGGGATCAGCCCGCCGCCCTTCCTGAGGAACAGCGGATCGCCCAGCGCGTGCCGCAGGCGGCCGAGGGCGGCCGAGACGGCAGGCTGGGACAACCCCAGGCGTTCGCCCGCGCGCACGGTGGAGCCTTCGCGCAGAAGCGTGTCGAGGACGCGGAGCAGGTTCAGGTCGAGCGTCGCGAAATTCATGGGATGGATAGATATCATATCATCAATCGATTTCCCTAATTCGAAATTTGGTGCTCTAACGCGGGTACGGCGCCACGGCACCGGATATAACCCGATACATTTCAATGACCTGCCGCGCGCAGGGCCCGGACTGCCACGGCGTCCGGCGGGCGGCGCGCGGCCATTCATCCGAGGAGGAAAATCTTGTACGACCAGACCGAAGCAGCCGAGCGCCACACCTGGCTCGGCGTGACCTATCGCACCATCGTCGGCGGCCCCGGCGCGCCGGTCAGCGTCACCGAATGCGAGATGCCGCCGCTGTCGGGCCCGCCGCGCCATGTCCACCACGCCGAGGACGAGACCTTCGTCGTGCTCTCGGGCGCGGTCGAGATCTGGGACGAGGGCGTGACGCGGCTGCTGAAGGCGGGCGAGGCGGCGACGGTGATGCGCGGCCGCGAGCACACCTACCGCGTGCCCGCGGACGGCCCGGCGCGGACGCTGGTGATCCTGACGCCCGGAGGGTTCGAAGGCTTCTTTTCAGACATGGCCAGGGGGCAGTTCCGCATCCCCGAGGACGTGGCGGCGATCGAGGAGAGCGCCGCGCGCCACAACCTGAGCTTCACCGGCCCGCCGCTTTGAGGGCGGTCCGGTTCTCTGCTTGCTTGTTGATTTGAAAGGTAGGATTCGATGAGGGGTATTCCGTTTCTGTTTCTGCTGACGGCGGCGTTGCTGCTGGTCGTCGGCATGGGCTGGGGCATCCAGATGTCGGCGAGCGGCGACCACAGCCTGTCGCCCGCCCATGGCCACCTGAACCTGCTCGGCTGGGTCGGGATGGCGGTGTTCGGCTTCTATTACGCGCTGACGCCGGCGGCGGCGGCGGGATGGCTGGCCAGGGTCCATTACGGGCTGGCGCTGCTGACCGTGGCCGTTCTGGTGCCGGGGATCGCCATGGCGATCGGCGGCTCGGGCGAGGTGCTGGCCAAGGTCGGCTCGGTTCTGGCGGTGGTGACGATGCTGACCTTCATCGGCGCGCTGCTGCGCCACGGGGTCGGGCGCGCCGCCTGAGCGGCGTTGGCGCGGGCCCGCCGCATCTGCTAGGCTTCCCGCGTCCGGCGCGGGAGGTTTGGCAGGATGGACTGGATATTCTGGATCGGCGGCGGAGCCCTGGTGGCCTACGTCGTCTGGGTGATGTTTTCCAGCAATCTCGGGCCGAAGAAGCTGCGCGGACCGGGCAGCGGTGCGCCGGGGTACTGGTACGGCGGGGGCTGGTACGAGGGGCACCGGCGCGGCGGCAATGACGGGCAGGGCCATGGGCACGGGCACGGCGCGCACCATGACTTCGGCGGCGATTCGGGCGGCGGGGACGGCGGTGGCGGCGACTGAACGCGAAGAGGCGCGGCGCGAGCACCGCCTGCGGCTGGCGGTGTCGCTGGCGGGCTTCGCGCTGATGCTGGTCGCGCTGCTCTATCGCGGGGTGCCGCGGGGTCCGGCGATCTTCGAGGTCGTAGGCATGGGCGGGCTGTTCTTCGGCGGCTCGGCGGTGTTCAGTTTCCTGAAGCTGCGGGCGCTGTCCTCAGATGCCGCGGCGCCGCGCGGTGACGGCGAGGATCAGGAGGCAGGCCAGCCCGGCGGCGCAGTAGGCGCCGAGGATCAGCCGGATCGTGCCATGGGACAGCGTGTCGGTTCCCCCGGCGACCGCTGAGGCCAGGAACAGCGTGGCGGCGAAGATCAGCCGCCCGGCGAGGCTCTGCACCGAAAGGAACGTGGCGCGCGTGCGGTCGTGCAACAGCGGCTGCATCCGCGCGGTGATGAACGGCCGCGAGAGCGAGACGGGCACCATCCTCAGCAGCAGGACCGCGATGGCGAGCGCGCTGCCGGTGGCGGCGAGCGTGGCGCTGATCGCGATCTGGAGCGCGAAGGCGACCAGCAGCAGCACGGTGAGGCCGAGGCGGACGCGCAGCGGCGTGGCGAAGAGCGAAGTGCCGAGCGAGACCGTCATCATCGCCGCGGTGACGGCGCCGCTGACCGCCGGGGCGCCCTGCCCCGCGCCGAGGGCGGCAAGGGCATCGGCGATGAAGGGCTGGCCGAAGACGAAGGGGATGTGGCTGAAGATGTACATCGCCACCGAGAGCGCGAAGAGCCAGGCGACGACCGGCTGCGCCAGGGCCGCGCGGATCTGCCCGAGGTCCGAAAGCGTCGGGCCCTCGTCGGGGCCGTGGCGGGCGGCGGGCGGTTCGGTGAAGCGGAAGGCGATGATCGCCATGGCAGCGAAGCCGAGGGCGCCCGCGAGGTAGGGCAGCGGCGGGTAGAGCAGCGTCATCAGCCCGCCCGCCAGCGCCGAGGCGGCGAGCGCGGTGAAGGCGAAGCGCCAGGCGCGCAGCTCCTGCCGCTCGACCTCGGCGGCGCGGCCCTCGGCGGCGAGGGACTGGTAGAGCAGCGCGGAATCGGTGCCCGAGACGAAGGCGGCGCTGGCCCCGATCAGCGCCTCGCCCACGGCGAAGGCCGCGAAGCTGTCGCCGAGGCCGATGAACAGCACCGCCGCCCCGCCCGCCAGCGCGGCGGCGAGCAGCGTGCGGCGGCGGCCCAGCCGGTCGGACATGTAGCCGGATGGCACTTCAAGCAGGGTCGAGGCGATGTCGTAGACGGCATAGAGCTGGATCGCGGCGGTGGCCGACAGGCGGTCCTGGAAATAGAGGAACCACACCGCCTGCCAGAACAGCAGCGACTGGCAGGCCCGGAACCACGGGTAGAGCGCCACGTTGCGGGCCATCGGGATGGACATGGGATCGGCGGCTCCGGCCTCGGGCTTCTCGGCTCCATTGACGCGGGCGGGGGCGGTGTTGTCCAGAGACGACCTGTCCCGACGCAGGGTCACGCGCGGCCTTCCGCGACAGCGATCCGCCATTGCCCGGTCCCGCCTCGCCCCCTAGAAAGACGCGCAAACCGCGGAGCATCCGATGACCAACACCCTCTACCAGAACGACCTGCCCGACGGGCTGGACCTCGGGCCCGTGGTGGCCATCGACTGCGAGACCATGGGGCTGAACCCGCACCGCGACCGGCTGTGCCTCGTGCAGATGTCGGGCGGCGACGGCAACGCCCACCTGGTGCAGGTCGCCCCGGGGCAGACCGGGGCGCCGAACCTGGCGCGGATGCTGGCCGATCCCAAGGTGCTGAAGCTGTTCCACTTCGGCCGCTTCGACATCGCGGCGATGTACCACGCCTTCGGCGCGCTGGCCGCGCCGGTCTACTGCACCAAGATCGCCAGCAAGCTGATCCGCACCTACACCGACCGGCACGGGCTGAAGTACCTGCTCCAGGAACTGCTGGAGGTCGACATCTCGAAATACCAGCAGCAGAGCGACTGGGGCGCGGCCGAGCTGTCGGCGGCGCAGCTCGACTATGCCGCCTCGGACGTGGTGTACCTGCACCGCCTGAAGGGCGAGCTGGACAAGCGGCTGGCGCGGGAAGGGCGGACGGAGATGGCGCAGGCCTGCTTCGACTTCCTGCCGACGCGGGCGCGGCTGGACCTGGCGGGCTGGCCCGAGATCGACATCTTCGCACATTGACCCTGCCCCGGCGCAGGGCGGGATGCCGCCTGCAGGCTTTGGATTGCGCCGCCCCCATACTACATTCGTCGGATCCTGTTCGGAATTCATCGCACCCAGCCGGAAGAACCCCGTGGCGGCCTACGACAACACCCATTCCCGCGTCGTCGCCTGGCTGAAGGTCGTGCTGCCGCTCGTGGCGCTGGCGATCCTGTCCACCCTGTTCCTCGTCTCCCAGCGGCACGAACCGACCGGATCGCTGCCCTATACCACGGCGCGCAACTCCGAGGCGCTGCGCGAGCAGTCGATGATCGGGCCGAACTATGCCGGGGTCACGACCGACGGCGCGGCGATCAGCCTGGATGCCGAAAGCGCGCGTCCCGGCACCGGCAGCACGGTGGTGGCGCAGGGCCTGACCGGGGCGATCCGGACGCCGGACGGCGGCACGCTGGACCTGGTGGCGGCCAGCGCCGACGTGGACACCGCCGCGCGCAGCGCGGAGCTGACCGGCGGCGTGAAGATCGAGACCTCAACCGGCTTCACGCTCGACACGAAGGCGCTGACCGCGTCGCTTTCCGAGACCTCGGTCGTGACCGAGGGCGCGGTCGAGGGGCACGGCCCCATGGGCCGGATGAGTGCCGGGAAGATGGAACTGCGCCGCGAGACGGCGGAGGGTCAGGCGCCCGCCTACGTTCTGCTGTTCACCGACGGCGTGAAGCTGGTATATCAGCCGCCAGCGAACCAGGGGGACCGGCCATGAAGCACGGCGTAATCGCAGCGATGATCCTGGGCCTCGGCCTTGGCGGCGGCATGGGGGCCGTCCCGGTGATGGCGCAGAACACCAACATCGCCTTCGGCGGGTTGAAGCACGACAGCAGCCAGCCCGTCGAGGTGTCGTCGGACAGCCTTGAGGTGAACCAGGCCGACGGATCGGCGTCGTTCAAGGGCAACGTCGTGGTGACCCAGGGCGAGATGAAGATGACGGCGGCGCTGATGACCGTGCTGTATGCCCAGGGCGGACAGGGCGGCGGCAGCCAGATCCAGAAGATCAACGCCTCGGGCGGGGTGACGCTGGTCAACGGCAGCGAGGCGGCGGAATCGCAGGAGGCGGTCTATTCGCTGGACACCGGCACCGTTGTGATGACCGGCGACGTGCTGCTGACCCAGGGCGCCACGGCACTGTCGTCGAACCGGCTGGTGATCGACCTGAACGCGGGCACCGGCACCATGGAGGGCCGGGTGAAGACGGTGTTCCAGACCGGCACGAACGGCAACTGATGGCGGCACCCCACCTCACCGTGTCCGAGGGGACAGGCGGGCTGAAGGTCTCGCACCTGCGCAAGAGCTATCGCAAGCGGCCGGTGATCCGCGACGTGTCGCTCGAGCTCGGGCGGGGCGAGGTGGTGGCGCTGCTCGGGCCGAACGGATCGGGCAAGACGACCTGCTTCTATGCCATCGCGGGTCTCGTGCAGGCCGAGGGCGGGACCGTCGCCATCGACGGGCGCGACGTCACGACCCTGCCGATGTACCGGCGCGCGAAGCTCGGGATCGGCTACCTGCCGCAGGAGATGTCGATCTTCCGGGGGATGAGCGTCGAGGACAACATCCTGGCGATTCTCGAGATCTCCACGCCGAACCGCGACAGGCGGCGCGAGCGGCTGGAGCAGCTTCTGGCCGAGTTCTCGATCGCCCACCTGCGCCGCACGCCCGCCCCCGCGCTTTCGGGGGGCGAGCGGCGGCGGGTCGAGATCGCGCGCTGCCTGGCCTCCAATCCCTCCTACGTCTTGCTCGACGAACCCTTCGCGGGCGTCGACCCCATCGCGGTGTCCGAGATCCGCACGCTGGTGGGCGAACTGAAGACGCGCAACATCGGCGTGCTGATCACCGACCACAACGTGCGCGAGACGCTCGGGATCGTCGACCGCGCCTATATCCTGCACGACGGCCACGTCCTGATGAGCGGCACCAGCGACGAGGTGGTGCGCGACGAGAACGTGCGCCGCGTCTACCTTGGCGAGGGCTTCAGGATCTCCTGAACGTCCGGGCCGCGACGCGGAAGCCATTGACAGGACGGCCCCATACAGCGCCAAATGGTCCAATGGCAGAGACGACTCTTTTCGTTCGCGGGGGGTTCGGGACCGGATATCCCCTTGTCAGATCGCCGAACGGGCGCCTGATCCTGCCGGAATTTCGTCCAAATTCCCCGATAGCGTCCTGCATCAGCGCAGGCGGTGGTCGGGGACGGTCCCGATCATCCAGGAGGTGAGATGCAGTATCAGATCAGCGGCAAGCAAATCGACATCGGGGATGCCCTGCAGACCCATGTGCAGACCGAGATCGAGACGATCATCGGCAAGTATCCGGGTCGCCCCACGGATGCGCTGGTGGTGTTCTCGAAGGACGGGCACGAATTTGTCTGCGAGACCGTTGTGCATCTGTCCACCGGCCTCACCGTGCAGGCCAAGGGCCGCGCGCCCGAGATCTATGCCTGTTTCGACAGCGCCGGCGAGAAGATGGAAAAGCAGCTGCGCCGCTACAAGCGCCGATTGAAGGATCATCACAAGGAGCGGTCACAGCCGGTTGAACTCTCGGGCGCCTCTTCGTATATCCTCGCCGCAAGTGAAGGGCAGGACGAGGAAGAGCCGGAAACGCTCCAGCCGATGATCATCGCCGAGATGGAAACGAAGATTCCACAGCTGTCGGTGGGTGAGGCGGTGATGCAGATGGAACTGGCGGGGGCGCCCCTGCTTGTCTTCCGCAACGAGCGTCAGGACACCGGCGTGAACATCGTGTACCGGCGCGATGACGGAAACATCGGGTGGATCGACCCGAATCCCAGATAGGACGCAAGGGCCCGGAAGCGGCCCGGCAATCAGCAGCAGGTGCCAATGCAACTCTCCAAGATCCTCAGCCCCGACGCGATCCGCGTGGTGGGCGCGATGAGCAGCAAGAAGCGCCTGTTTCACGAACTGGGCGAGCTTGCCCACACGGTCCACGGCCTTCCGGCCGAGCGCACGATCGAGGCGCTGATGGAACGTGAGACACTTGGCCCGACCGGCGTGGGACACGGCATCGCCCTGCCCCACGCCCGCCTCGACGAGGCGGAGGCGGTCCGGGGCCTGTTCATGCGGATCGAGAAGCCGATGGAGTTCGGTTCGGCCGACCGTCAGCCGGTCGACCTGGTGTTCGCGCTGTTCGCTCCCGCCTCGGCGGGGGTGGACCACCTGAAGGCGCTGGCGCTGGTGTCGCGCACCATGCGCGACCAGAGCCTATGTGCCAAGCTGCGCGCCAACGACGATCCGGCGGTGCTGCACACGCTGCTGACCGAAGCCCCGGCCAGCGCGGCGGCCTGACCCCGCGCCGGGCCGCTCAGGCCCAGCCGCGGAAGCCGAACATCATGTAATCCTTCTGGTACACGTAGCGCACGGCGGATTCGACGGCGTCGTCGTGGATCAGCGACAGGGTCGCGTCCTGTTCGGCCGGTCCGGGATGCGGCGCGGCCAGCCCCACCTCGGCGGCGAGCGCGGCAAGGCCATCGGCCAGCCGCTCCTCCCGCAGCACGGCGTCGGGCAGCATCACCTGTGCCATGCCCTGCAGCACCACCGATTGCGAGGCCCAGGAAGGGTCGACCCGGATCGAGGTCTGGTTGCCGAGGTTGCCCTTCACGAAGGCCAGGAAGGCGAGGAAGGCCGAGCGATGCTCGTTCGGGCCGAAATCCGGGCCCGGCTCTCCCTCCGGCAGCGGGACGGCGTACTGCGTGCGCAGCGTCTCGCGGATGTCGGCAAAGCTTTCGGGGCCGGTGGACAGGATGTGACGGCGGAAGGTGTCGTGGATCCGCGCGACCGGGTGGCGGATCACGGTGAAGCTGCGGTGGCCGGGGTGTTGCCGCTTCCACTTCCTGAGGTCCTTCTGGGTCATGTCGCCGGTCTGCGGCGGCGTGCCGTCGAGGGCGGCCAGCCAGGCGGCGACGCGCGCGGACGGACCGCCGCGCACCGGCATGAACAGCAGCGGCGCCTTCGCCGCCCGCACGAAGCCAGGCACCCCCGCGCCGCGCCGCGGCTCGAAATTGGGGGTGCGGTGCAGGCCGAAATGGTCGATCGAGGACAGCGCCCGCTCCATCACCTCGTAATTGGCCACCTTGTCCCGGAGCGCGCCGGGGTTCTGCACCTTGGTCTTGCCTGACAGCTGGTCGAGCCGCCCGGCGACGCCGAGAAAGGCCAGCAGCCCGTTCACGATCTCGAGGTCGTTGATGTCGTCGTAGCCGATGTAGAAGGCGGTCTGCCCGCTGACCTGGAGGGCGCGCAGGATCTCCTGCTGGAACGCCTGCACCCGGTCGAGGTGGCGGGCGAAGTGATCGGCGTCGAAGGTCATCTGCGCCGTCCTGGCCTGCTTCAGGTCGCCAAGCCGCCACTGGTTGGTCTGCCGCGCGATTTCGAGGCTGACGTAGCTGTCGAGCGGATTGCGCGTCAGCACCACCTTGGCGCAGCGGGGATCGGCCAGGCAGTGGCGCAGGATCCGCGGATCGTGGTCGTGGAAGAAGCGGAAGCCGGCAAGGCCCTGCGTCTTCGCGCGGATCGCCGAAAGCAGCGCCATCGGATCGGCCTCGCGCGCCTGCATCGTCACGCCCGCCATCTCGGTCTTCTTTGCATGGCCGACGAAGTGCGGATTGAACGCCTCGCCCCAGCAGCGCAGGCCGGGCACGAGGTTCAGGGTGTCCTCGAGAAAGTTCGATCCCGTGCGCATCTCGGCCAGCAGGATGAAGCCGTCGAATCTTCCGGTCATGTCGTCACTTCACGAGGTAGGGGCGGCGGGGTTTCGGGCTTGGCGCCTCGACCTCGTGGCCCGAGGGAAAATCGCCCATGAGATAGGGCTGCATCCCTTGGTTCTTGAGGTTCTGGAGGAACTGGCCGAAGCCGTCCAGATCCGCCATCTGCGGCGCCTCGGTCAGGCGGCGCTGGCCGCGGTGGCCGATCTCGTCGATGATCGACTGCAGGGGCTCCATCGGCGCCTCGACGAAATCGGCCATGGACCAGAGGCGCACCCGTGCCTTGGTCGAGATCCGGCGGAGCAGGTCCAGGTGTTTCGTCTCGATCTGCTGGAGGCGCGCGGCCTCCTTCCGGAGATCGCCGAAATTGCGGTTCGACCGGAACAGCGGCACCGCCCAGGCGCCGGTGATGACGGTCACGGTGGCGTTCGGATCGTCACAGAAGAACGCGGCTGCCGCCTGCCGGTCGCGCGGGCCGAACTGGAAGCACTGCCGCTCGCCCCGGGTGTTCCAGATCAGGTTGGTCAGGAAGGCCTTCGGGTTGTAGTCGCGCAGGGCGGCATCGGCGGGCAGCGCACCGGCATAGACCTTGCCGCGGTCGTGGAACTCCGCCCCCTCCGGCGCGAAGAGATGGCCGTGGACGCGGGCCCCGGTGGCGCGTTGCAGCCAGGTCTCGAAATCGTCGAACAGGTCACGGAACCCCTCGAACACCGAGTAGGGTGCGCAGGTCTTGCCGTTCTCCCAGCCGGGCCTGGGATAGCGGCTGCTGTTGTAGAGCCCCGCGCGACCCCGCGTGCGCCGGTCGATCGCCTTGGCGAAGATTCGGTCGATCTTGCCCGGGTTCGGCTCGGCCCGGTTCTGCTCGCCCAGCGTGTCGGAGAGGAAGGTGAGGTACAGCCGGTCCGCCCGCGGCCAGATCTTGCGCGCCACGAAGCAGTCCGACCGGCGCAGAAGTTGCAGGTGGTCGTCGTAGAAGATGTGCGGCTTGCCCTGGAAATCGAACTTCGACAGCGTCAGCGAACGGCTTTCCACCTTCTGCGAGTAGAGCCGCACGAGGGACTGGTAATAGCTTTCGTCCGGGATCCACACCCGCCGGAAGTAGCGTTCGTAGACGCCGCGCTTGGGATCTTCGAGGATCGCCGACAGGGTCTGGCGGGTCAGGCACCACCATTGCGACCCCATGTGCGGCGTCACCCCCTTCGGGATCCGGCGCTTGAACCCCACGGCGCGTTGCAGCCGCACGTAACCGTCGAACAGCCGCCGGTGACGCTTCCACGAGAAGGGAAAGCGCAGGGTGAAGCGTTCGCGGTCCAGCCCGCCGACTGTCCAGGGCACGTCCTGGGTGGTGACGCTTTCGATGAAGTCGGTGCGCGGACGGTCGGCGAGGTATCGCTTCAGCTCGTCCACCGGGCGCAGGGGCAGGCAGGAGCCGGAGGCGAGGTAGACGTGCCGCACCTCGGGAAACGCGCGCAGCATCACCTCGGCCCCGCTCTGCGAGGCGGCGACCAGCGACCATGTTCCCCAGTCGCAGGCATGGCGCGCGCAGAAGCGGACGTTGTCGCGATGCGCGAGGGCCGTGACAAGCCCGGCGTAATCGGCCCGCGAGACCCGCCTGTCGACGTGGATCACCACCGGGCAGCCCCGCGCCGCCCAGTGATCGGCCACCTCCGCTGCGCGGTGCAGCGCATCGTGGCACATCATCACGAAGCCCACGGTCATGCCCAGTTGCCCTTCGACATCAGGCCCAGGATCTCGAGCTGGCGCCAGTTGATGTACTTCTCGCTCCACTTGCACCAGAGGTCGGGGTCGTCCCGGAGCCCGGCGTGATAGGCCTTGTACTCGGCACTGTTGGCGAAGTGCTCCCGCCGCTTCAGCTCTTCGGCGGCCTTGACGCCGAGGGTGTCGAGGAACTTGGCGTGCAGCAGGATCCCGCTCGCCTTCTCGCCGCCGTACTCGTCGTAGACCAGGTTCAGTCCGCGCGGCAGCAGCATGTGGGTCGAGCTGACGTAGGCATAGCTTCGGTGCCACTTCACCAGCGGCAGCTTGTTCAGGGCCGGCGCGCGCTCGGGCTTGTCGTTCAGGAAGGCACGGGCGCGCGGGCCGCCCTGGATCCAGAGGTTGCCGTACCGGCCGTTGCGGCTGATCGCGTAGTTGCCGGCGTCGAACCAGGACGCGATGGCGAATGGATCCTCTCCCTCCAGGTATCGCTGCGCCGACAGCGGGCCCTTGGGGTACATGTCCAGCATCATCGTCCCGAAGGAGCGGATCGAGGACGCGTCCAGCCAGTCGGTCAGCGCCGGGATCGGCCGTGTGTCGCAGAACGGGTAGATGAAGAACTCGTCCACATCCACGGTCAGCGTCCAGTGGCCGTGCCCGTGCTGGCGCAGCAGCCAGTTGATCCAGTCCATCCCGAAGCGCGCCCGCTTGTAGCTGCCCTTCGTATGCCAGAGCGACACGTCCGGCTGGTCGGCGAGGTACTGCGCCGAGCCGTCGGCCGAGCCGTTGTCGACGATCAGGAAATGCCCGATCCCGAGGTCGCGGTAGTAGCGCAGGAAATAGGGCAGGCGGACGCGTTCGTTCCTGAGGCAGACGAAGCACAGCACATCGCGGCGGCCGATCCGCTCCAGCCTGTCGACCACCGGCTTCAGCTGCCGGCGCTTGCGGAAGGCGCGGATCAGCCAACGCTTGCGCTGGAGCCTCAGGCGGTAGGTGCTGACGACGCCCAATCGGGTTCCTCTGGTGCTGGCCCGTCGGGGCCGGTGCGATCCTGTTTACCGAAGCCGGTTCAAGACATGGTTGAAATGCGCCTCCCAGGTCGGCGGCTGTTCTGCCTGGGGGCGGATGCCGTCGCGCTGCGCTTTTGCCAGTCTTTTCACCTCGTTGCGCCAAGCGTACAGATCGGTCGCTTCTGCGTAAACGGGGAAGTCGCCCAGCACCTCCTGCAGGACGGGAAGTGGTGAACAGACCACAGGCGTGCCCAGTGCCGCCGCCTCGACCGGGGGCAGGCCGAAGCCCTCGGCGTGGCTGGGGAACAGCAGCGCCGCGGCGCCCTGCACCAGCGCCGCCATGCCGCCGTCGTCCAGCGTGCCTGTCTCGTGGATCCGCAACCCGCGCAGCGGCGATGCATCGAGCCGGGCAAAGACGGCCTCGTTGTTCCAGCCGCGCCGCCCGACGATCCAGAGATCGGGGATCGCCCCGGCCCCCTCCTCTGCCGCCATGCGGTCCCAGAGGTCGAGCAGCAGGGCGTGGTTCTTGCGCGGCTCGATGGTGCCGACGGCCACGAAGCGCGGACGCGCGGGATCCAGCGTCGCGGGCAGGGCGGACGCGTCCGGGCGGGGCGGATCGATGCCGAGATGGGCGGTGACGCAGGGCGGCACCCGGCCGAAGCCCGTGAAATGGCGCTGCACGTCGGCCTCGGTCTGGCGCGAGTTGCAGATCACCGTGTCGGCATGGGCCGAGACGGCGCGCATCCGCTTCTCGAACGCCGCGGGCGTGCCGGGACGCTGGTAGCCGGGGAAATCGAGCGGGATCGTGTCGTGGACCAGCACCGCGATCCTCAGTTCCGGCACCGATCTCAGCGCCCCGAAGGTGGCGGCGTCGAGGTTGCTGTGGCCGGTGTTGAGATAGAGCGTGCCCGGCGGCAGACCCCGCTGCGCCAGCGCACCAAGGCCGCGGCGCAGGCAGGTGGCGCGCGAAAGGCGGCGCACGTCGGCCTCGGCCCGGCGGCGCGCGGGGGCAAGCCTGCGGGACAGCTGGCCGATGATGTCACCCCGCCCCCACGGCGCCTGCCCCGCGATCCGCGCCCGCAGCGCCGCGGCGCCCGCACGGTCGAGCAGGGCGAAGCCCAAGGCGAGGCGGCAGAGCGCGAACAGCGGTTCGGGGCGCGCCAGCAGCGCGTCGAGATAGGCCAGCTCCACGCGGTCCACCCCGGTCGGCGGCCCGAGCCCGGCCCGGCTGACCAGCCGTGTCAGGTCAAGGCAGCGCGCGGTCACGCGACGGGCCGAACTGCGCGGACTCGTGCCAGCGCCAGGCGTCGGCGATCATCGTCTGAAGGTCCGACCGCCGGGGCTTCCAGCCCAGCTCCAGCTCGGCCCGGGTGCTGCCCGAGACCAGGGCGGTGCAGTCGCCGGGGCGGCGCGGGCCTTCGATGACGGGCACCTGGCGGTTGGTGACGGTGGCGGAGTACTCGACCACCTGCCGCACCGAGAAGCCGCGCCCGGTGCCAAGGTTGAACACCCGGCTGCCCTTGCCGTCCTGCAACCACTTCAGGCCCAGCACATGGGCATCCACCAGGTCGCAGACGTGGACATAGTCGCGGATGCAGGTGCCGTCGGGCGTGTCGTAGTCCGTGCCGTTGATCGTCAGCGCCGCCCGCTTGCCCTGGATCGCCTGGAGCATCAGCGGAATCAGATGCGATTCGGGATTGTGGTTCTCGCCCACCTCGCCGTCGGGATCGGCACCCGCGACGTTGAAGTACCGGAAGATGACATGGCGCAATCCGTGGGAGGCGCCGAAGTTCTCCAGCATGTCCTCGATCGCCTTCTTCGAGGCGCCATAGGCGTTGATCGGCTTCTGCGGACAATTTTCGTCCAGCATCACCCCGTCCTGCTCCCCGTAGGTGGCGCAGGTGGAGGAGAAGACGAAGTCCCTGCAGCCCGCGGCCAGCGCCGCCTCGATCAGGTTCAGCGAGCCGGTGACGTTGTTGCGCCAGTATTTCCCCGGATCGCGCATCGACTCGCCCACGTCCGAGAAGGCGGCGAAGTGCATCACGGCAACGGGGGCGTGGGCGGCGAACACCTCGTCCAGGCGCGCGCGGTCCAGAAGGTCGCCGCGTTCGAACGGTCCGAACTTCACCGCGGCCTGCCAGCCGGTCGAGAGGTTGTCGAGGCAGACGGGCGTGAAGCCTGCCTGCCGCAGCGCCTTGCAGGCATGGGAGCCGATGTATCCCGCGCCGCCGGTGACCAGCACCCTGTCCATGGCGCCGCCCCTACTGCGACGCGGCCCGGCTGGAGGTCAGGTCGTCGATATATTCGCCGAACTCCTCCTTCAGGTCGGGGCGCGACAGGCCGAAGGCAACGGTGGCCTGCAGGAAGCCGGCCTTCGAGCCGCAGTCGAACCGCTGGCCGTTGAAGCGCAGGCCGTAGACGCCGTCGGGCCCGTCGATCTCTGCCGCGATGGCATCGGTCAGCTGGATTTCGCCGCCCGCGCCCGACTTCTTGTCGTTCAGCCGGTTCATCACGTTCGGCGTCAGGATGTAGCGGCCGATCACCGCCAGGTTCGACGGCGCGGTGCCGGCCTTGGGCTTCTCGACCATGCCCTTGACCTTCACCAGGGTGCCGTCGTCCTCGGAGGTGTCGAGCACGCCGTAGGCCGACACCTTCTCGTCCGGCACTTCCATGGCGGCGACCATGTTGCCGCCCGTCTTCTCGTAGGCCTCGACCATCTGGGCAAGGCAGGGCTTTTCGGCCGCGATCACGTCGTCGGGCAGGATCACCGCGAAGGGCTCGTCCCCCACCAGCCGCCGCGCGCACCACACGGCATGGCCAAGGCCAAGGGCCTTGTGCTGGCGGATATAGGCGATGGCGCCGCTGTCCATGTTGGTGGAATCGAGCACGCCCAGCAGATCGGTCTTGCCCTTGGCCTCGAGCGCCGCCTCCAGTTCGGGCGCATAGTCGAAGTAATCCTCCAGCGCGGACTTGCCGCGCGAGGTGACGAAGATGAACTCGGTGATGCCGGCCGCGCGGGCCTCGTCGATGGCGTACTGGATCAGCGGCCGATCCACGAGCGTCATGATCTCCTTCGGGATCGACTTGGTCGCGGGCAGGAACCGGGTTCCCAGCCCGGCGACGGGAAAGACGGCCTTGGTAACCTTGCGCTGCATGGGGGCTCCTAGAATGTTCGTTCAACGAGAAATTGCATCACGGGCGGGCCGCGTCAAAGGTCCGGGCGGCTTTCACTCTCCGGCATGGTGCAAAACGGGTTTTCGACGGTCTTTGTCGCTTGTCCCACGTCAGCGGCTCAGTTGTCCACCCACGCCACGCAGGGGCGCGATGCGCGCGGCCTCGACTTCGGTCCGCGCCGCCAGGGTTGTGACCCGCACCAACGGTTCGTCGCGCCGCGCGCGCCCCCAGACCCCACCGGTCTGCACCCAGAGGCCCGTGGCGGCGAAGGCGAC
This sequence comes from Oceaniglobus roseus, assembly GCF_002869745.1. Classification (GTDB taxonomy): domain Bacteria; phylum Pseudomonadota; class Alphaproteobacteria; order Rhodobacterales; family Rhodobacteraceae; genus Oceaniglobus; species Oceaniglobus roseus. The sequence goes on along the minus strand of NZ_PNOS01000054.1, from coordinate 374 downwards.
CCGGTGATAGAGCGCGGTGGGCGACAGCCGCAGCACCGTCACCACCTGGCCATCGGCGCGCAGTCGATTCGCGCGATCCATCAGGCCGGGCGTGCCATGCTGCCAGCCGGCGATCAGCGTCGAGCCCGGGGGACGCAGGCCACCCGGCATCGCCCTGAAGGACGTCGGCGGCGCGGGCGCAAGGGGGAGCACCGCGGCGCGGGTCGCGCCCACTTCCAGCCCGGCGGCGAGGCTCGCCATCAGGCGGCGCATCTCCCGGGGCTCGATCGCGCCCGCCACCAGCAGCCGGTCGAGGCGCGCGCGCTGCTCGGCGATCAGCGCGGCGCGGGCTTCGGCGCGTCGGGCGTGCGGCGTGTGGCGGGCCCAGAAGGCGG
>NZ_PNOS01000053.1 GCF_002869745.1 Oceaniglobus roseus | reverse complement strand
CCTCGCGCTGGAATGCGCGGGCCACGGGGCGCTTACCGAACACGGCCCGGCGCTGCTGGCGGCAGGGATCGACCTGATCGCGGTGTCGAGCGGGGCGATGGCGGACCCGGAGGTGTCGCGGCGCCTGCTCGCGGCGCAGGACGGCGGCGGTCGGCTCTCCTTCGCTTCCGGTGCCATCGGCGCGCTCGACGCGCTCGCGGCGGCGAGGGAGGGCGGCCTCGAGGAGGTGACCTACCGCGGCAGCAAACCCCCCGCGGGCTGGCGCGGCTCTCCGGCGGAGGCGGTGCTGGACCTCGACCGCCTCGCCGCGCCGGCCGTGCACTTCACCGGCACCGCCCGCGAGGCCGCCCGCCGCTATCCGCAGAACGCGAACGTCGCCGCCTCGGTCGCCATGGCCGGGCTCGGCTTCGACGCGACGCGGGTGGAGCTGGTGGCCGACCCCGCCCTTGCCCGCAACGTCCACGCCCTGACCTTCCGCGGCGCCTTCGGCAGCGCCGGCTTCGAGATCGCGGGCGAAAGCCTGCCCGGTGCGCCGAAATCCTCGGCCCTGACCGCGATGAGCCTGATCGCGGAGGCAAGGCGGCGGATGCCGCCCCCGCCTGTGCGGGCAGATCAGGTTTCGGGATGACAGGGCGGCCGCTTGCGGCTATGAGAACCCCCGTCGGCGCCCGCCGCCGCACGCGACCCCGTGGCTCAACTGGATAGAGCAATCCCCTCCTAAGGGATAGGTTGCAGGTTCAAGTCCTGCCGGGGTCGCCATTCTCTCATTTCTAGCATTTTATCGCCTTGTTTTCAGTAGGTTGCAAAGGTGTGTCCCAATCTGGGGTTGGTGTGTCCCACTACGCGGCCCCGATCAGCAGCTTGACCATTCTCGTTCTGTCCGCCGCGCGGGTGTACCGTTCGACTTCCGACAGCGTGATGTGACCTGCCATTGCAGCGATCTGGTGCGTGGTCGCTCCTTGCGCAGCCCAGTAGCAGCAGAACGCTTTTCGCAGCCCGTGCAGTCGCGCGGTCATGCCTGCCGCCCGCGCAGCCTCACCGAACAGGTTGCCCAGGCTGCCGGGCGCGTAGGGCTTGCCGTAGCCGTTCAGAATGAACGCCGGGGCGATATCCGGGGTACGGCGGATGACGGCGCGCAGCTCTGCGGTCAGGGGCACCTCGGCCACCGCCCCGGTTTTGCGGCGATGGTACGTCAACAAGCCCTCGATGATGTTGTGCCGCCCGATCACGGCCAAGTCGGACCTGCCAGCGCCAGTGAACAGCGCCAAGTCGAACAGCAACCGCTCGACGGTGCCCACCGGCCACAAGCCCATGAAACGCTCGATGTCGGCGGCATCGGCGGTAGGGAAGCCCTTGATCTTCGGCTTCTTGATTTCCACCGCCAGCATCGGATTCTTGGCGATGAACCGCAGGCCGCGCGCATAGTCGAACACGGGTTTCAGCGCCTTGTATTCGTTCACCGCGCTGTGCCCGCCTTTGGCAAACAGAGCGACTTCGATCAGCTCCGGTGTGATGGTGGAAAGCGGCCGTTCGCCCTGGGCTTCGACGTATCTGCGCAGAATCGGTCCGCGCTGCGCCCGGGTGCCTTCGCTGATCTCCTTCGTCCAGTGGGGCGAAGTCAGGTAAAGGTCCACCGCCCAGGCAAAGGTGCCGGAGCGGGGAGTTGTGGTGCCTGGCGGGCGTTCCTGCCAGCGGGCGTGTTCGGCCCAATAAGCCGCTTTGACGCGTGGATCTTCGGGGGGAACGCCGTGAACGCCGAGAGGTGTCTCGGTCCCATTGCGACGGTAGTAGTGAAACCACCGACCTCGGCGTGGGCGAGATCGCAGATAGTCCTCGGGCATCATTTTGTCCCCGTGAAAGGCTTGTCATCCCACTTGCTAGCATCGCGGGCGCCCTTGTCGGGATAGTCAAAGGCTACGCCGTCCGGTCCAACCGCCTTGATCCTCGCACCAGGGTGAAGGGCAACAACAGCGTCATATGCCTCCTTGATCTGGTGCGCGGTCGGCATGGAAGGGGCAGCGCGCCGGGACATCACAGCCCCTTCGACGTGGCGAAGCGGACGGTGCGAATCGTCCGCCCCTGGGCAGCTGCGAGGCGGCTTTCGAGGTCGCTGATCGCCGCCGCCATTTCCGCGTCGGAACGATAGGTCACTTCCTCATCCCCCAGGCGCAGCTTCGAGACACCCTTCGCGCGGGCGGCGCGGAGGGTGTCGAGCTGGGTCATCATGGTGGCAACGTCAGCCATGGGTCCGCCCTTATGCGCCGGGGTTCATGTACCAGGCGCGGTGGTCGAGGAAGGCCGCGCCGAAGTCGAGGCGGACCTTGAACTGCATCCCGTCCACCTCGAACCCCGCCTTGGTCTCGACCTGGGGCCCTTACTCGCCTTGCAGGTAGGCGTATTCCAGACCCTCGACCTGGGCCGGATCGGCGGCGACGTACCAGCGCGTCGCGTTCGTCAGGCGGGCCTCCACTAGCAGTTGCAGCTTGCCGCCGAAGGGGTTCACGTCGTCGCTCTTGTGGGCCTGCACGGTTGCCAGCAGCTTCTCGGCCTTGGTTTCCAGCGCCGGGGGCACGATCAGGTATTTCGGGGTCACCTTGATCGGCTTGCCGGAAAGCCCCTTCTGCGTCCGCATGGCGAGGCGCGCGGCCGAGAGGGTGGCTTCCGACAGGATCGCCCCGGAGGCGGCGAGGTTGCCGTGCGAGGCGTGGAACAGCGCGTTGCCGTCATCCATGTTCGGGCCGATCCCCGAGTTGGCCACCAGCAGGTTGACCAGGAACTGCGCCTCGAACTCCACCGCCGCCATGCCCCACTTTCCGGCCATGTCCACGAAGGCGCCCAGGTCGTCGTTCACCATCGCCTTGCGGCTGATCGCGAAGATCCGGCCGTAGCTGTCGATCGCATAAGACTCCTTGGCTTCGTCCATGGTCCCGTGTTTGAACTCGCCGCCTTCGTTGACTTTTTCGAGCGTCGGCGCCTCGCCCAGCTGGATCGAAGTCTTGGCTCGGAAGTCGCGGGCCGTGGTGCGCCGCGCTGCCGATTTCAGGGTGTCCGGCGCGGCGGCATATCCCGCGCGCAGCGAACGGTTCACGGTGTCCCCGAAAATCGCGGGGAAGTCCGAGGTGGTGTGTAGTGCGCGGGTGATCACGTCCGCCGGGGAAAGCCCGGTCAGGGCGACACCGGAGCGGGTCAGCACGTCGCGCGCCATGTCGAGAGTCGTCATCCCCATGTAGGGCCGCGCCGCCTCGCTCGGGGTGTGCGCGGGGTTGGCGCGGGCGAACTGCGCCTCGCCCATCCGCGTCACCAGGTTGGCGGGGCTGTCGAGCTGGTGCATCGCCGTGACGCGGGGGCCGGTCGTGGCAGCGCGGGTCTGCACTTGGGCGATGGCCTCGGCGCGGGCTTGGTCGATGCTCGCCTCGCGGTCGATCAGCCCGTTGGCGAAGTCCTGGGGAAGCCCCAGCATCGTCGCCAAGGCGCGGATCTCCGCGTTGGTCTCGGCGCGGGTCACGGTCGCGACCTGGGGCGGGGCGTGGGTGGTGGTGGCGGGCGGTTCCGCCGTGGTCGTATCGGTCGGCATGGGATCACTCCTCGTGGTTGCCTGGGGGTCCGCCGGGACCGACACGAAACTGGCCTCGGCCAGTGTCCAGCGGGTCGCGGTTCGGGTTTTCTGCCCGTTCTCTCCGGGCCGATCTTGGAAGGTCTGGACGGTGTAGCCGATGGAGACGGACCGGATCACACCGGCCTCGATATCGTCCATCAGCGGCTCATGGCGGGCCGATATCCTCACGGTCCCGACCAGTGCGCCGCCCTCGATAGTCGCGCTTTCCAGCGTCCCGAGGATGCTGGCAACGCCGTCCTGGCGGTGCCCGTCGAGAACCGGGACCGGCATCCGCGAAAGGTCCACCGCCTTCGCGCTGATTTCCAGCCGCTCGGAATAGGGGCCGTCGAAGCCGGACCGGATCACCGGGGCGCCGGTCGATAGGATCACCTGCACGGTGCGCCCCTTGCGGTCGAGCGTGGTCGGCCGGAAGGCGGCGCGGGTCTGCATGTCAAGCGGCATTGGCTGCGCCTTCCTTCGGCTTCGGGGCGATGTTCAGCTGTTCGGCGCGGGCGCGGTCCGCCGCAATCTGGCGGTCGATTTCCTCGATGTCGTATCCGCGTTCTGCGATGATGTCGGCGCGGCTGCGCAGGTTGGCGTCCATTTCCATGATCGCCGCCGTCGCGTCCTTCTGCGGATCCACCCACGGCCAGCTCGGGGGCAGCCACTTCGCCGTCATCAGGCCGGACCGGGGGTCGAGATAGTCGCGGGCCGAGACGGTGCCTTGCATCACCTGCCAGCGCATGAAGGCGTCCCAGACCGGACGGCAGAGCTGAAAGACGATGACGTGATGCTGCACGGCTTCGCAGAACCGACGAAACTCAAGCATCGCCGCCCGCTGGCTCGAATAGTTGACTTGGGAATAATCCCCGGTCAGTTGCTCATAGGTCAGCCCCACGCCCGCCGCCATGGCGCGCAGGGTGTGGACGGCCAGCGCCGGGGCGTCGCCGCTGTCGGGCGGGTCGGAGAACTCAACCCGCTTGTTCGGGGGCATCACCGACATGGTGCCGGGTTCGAGGCTGACTTCCAGCGTGTCGCCCTTCGCGGTGCCGCTGTAGCCGCCGCCGGTGCCGTCCGCGTCATAGATGAACCCGGCGTGAAGCGCGGCCACCTTGGCGCGCACCAGGAGCGCGTCGGACAGTTGGTCCAGCTCGTGCGCAGTCAGCAGGATCGGGGCGAACCAGGACAGGCCGCGCACCTGTCCCGGCACCAGGGCGCGGAACAGGTGGATCACGGAGCGGGCCTCGAAGCGGACCGGGGGCAGCGTTCCGGCATAGTGACCGGCTGAAAATCCGCCTTGCCCGAACCCGGCGCCGGGCCGGATATGGTAGGCCACCCGTGCGCCCGTTGCCCGGTCGAACTCGACCCCCTGCACCGCATAGCGGGAGTCGCTGATTTCCTTGGTATAGGACCGGTCGAGCTGTTCGGGGTGCAGGCGTTGCAGCTGGGGGGCGCCGTCCTGGGCGAAGATCCACACGAACAGCGCCTCGCCCGTTACCACCATATCGCGGGCGGCTTGGTGCTGAAGCGCGTAGAAGTCCGCGCCGCCGGTCGCGTCGGCGCGATCCGTCCAGGCGAGGAAGGAACGATGCAAGCCGCGCCGGGTCGCTTCGTCCTCGACCTGGGCAATCGGCTTGATCCCGTGCCCGATCAGGTTGTCGGGCAGCTTCTGCGCCATGTTGGCCCCGTGGGGGTTGTTCAGGGCGTAGTGCTGGGCGCGAGTCGAGACGGTCGCCGCGCCGCCGTGGATCGAGCTGCGGGCATCGCCGCCGATCATCTGCCATCGGCGCCCGCTCGTCGCGGCTTCGAGCTGCCGCTTGTGCGTCGGGCGGAACAGGTTGCGCAGGGCGGTGAGGGGGGCGAAGGGGGCGCTCATCCTATTCACCCGACTCGAGGGAAGTATCGGTTCGGGCAAGGCGCATGAGCGGCTTTTGGCGATCCAGAAGCTCTTGCCCAAGATGGTTCAGATCAAGAACCAACACCGCTCCGCGCAATTGCGAGGGAGTAGCATTCTCGAAAGCGCTGTTCAGATCCACGTCCCAAAGCTCTGTGCCGTCGGCCCAGAGGAAGAAGTACTGCGCCGGAATCACTCGAATGGTCTCCTCGAAGTGATCCGCCACGGCTCGACCCGCCTGATGTCGGAGGAAATGCGGGAAGTCGAAGCCCACATGAAGGTCGGTCCAGGCGCTTGTCTGGCAGAGCGCGTGGTAAGCCACGCGCTTCGCGCAAAGGTGTGCCCAGGCAACGGACTTCTCGACCGGCAGTCGGTCGCTGATCAGGTTCGCCACTACCAACACCGAAAGGTCGAACACATCTGCACGGAAATGTTTGCCGGGGGGCAGCGGCTTGAGAAAGCCCCTCGCCCGCCAGTTTCTCTGCGAGCGCTCCGAGACGCCGGTGATCTTGGCGGTTTCGGCCGGTGTGAAGAGTAGGGGGATGTGCTGAAAGGTTGTGGGCATATCGCCTCCTTTTGACGCGGTTTACTATAATCTGGAAACCGCGTCAAGTTGGGGCGTTTTCAGGTCACCCGCTTCACTGCCGCTTCCCAAACCGCGTCCTGCAACTGCTCGGCCCGCTTCGCAGAGTCCACCAAGGTGCGCAGAACCGCGTAGAGCGGGCGGCTTGCATCGCCGAAGGTGTTCAAGCCCGGATGCTCGAAGGTCAGCTCTTCCAGCGCCAAGGCCAGTCCCACCACGTCCGCAAGCTCGGAGTTTGCGGCATCTTGGGCTTCTCGGAAGGCGTCGCCGTCAAATGCGCTTACAGCCGTGGCACTGGTCGCGCTGTCGGCTTGCAGCTCGGCCAACTGCTTCACCTGCTCGGGCAGCTCGCCCAGGAACAGGGCCTCCCCGCGCGCAAGGGCGGTTGCGGGGTCGATCAGCATGTTGAGGTTCAGGGAAAGGGTCATGTCACCGGCCCTCCACCCAAGTGCTACGCCCGAGGTCATAATGCATCATCGGGTCGCCATACTGGTAAGCAGGGGGGAAGGCCGCTGCCAGCAGCGTCTCGTCAATGACCGAAAAGGTGCGCGAGACTTCGAACCCGTTGGGCAAGTCGGTCCTCAGAGCCGCGTGGATCGCTCTCATGTGGACGAGGATCGAGTCAGCGTCGGAGGCGGGAAGATAGCGGGCCGGAGAGGCAATGGCGGGCAGCGCCATGGCGGCGCCGGAGACGGGGAGCGCGGACAGGACCGCGCGACGGGTCAGTTGGTTGGTCATGGATCTTCTCACTGGTTGTGGCTGTTGAAGGCCAAGCCGTGTAGCGGACGCGGCAGCCGGGGGTTCAACACTTGCCAGTGAGACAAGCCAGACGCTTTTAAGGTTTCCCTCTGGACATGACGCCTGCCCCCGACCATATTCGTCGCGGTAAGACGCCCGCCAAGGCAGTCTTCGTTCGCAAGTCGAAGCGCGCCAACGCTGACTTGCCTATCACTGGTCCGGGTGTTGAAGCCCACCTGCACACTGCCCTCAATCTCGCCTGCAATCAAGAGCGCCCTTCGGGGTCATCTGCGGTTTGCAGAATGCAACGCTACTGCGAGGTTTTTGCCGGTTAAGATTTTTCCCTGAGCATATCGACATATAGTGGATTAGTTAAGATAGCCTCATATGCCGACTTCCCAGCTGGATCTTGCCGATATCGAAGGTAGGCATGAAAATTCCTAAGTAAGTCTGCTAGTAAATCCATTTGCTTGATCAGGAGCTCAATTTCATCAAGTTTCCAAAGGCTGCAAATTTTTAACCATTGTTCCTGCCGCCATTCGTACGTCAAATCTCCCTTCTCACTCATCTTATAGTCGTTAATGAGAAAATTAGAATACTGCTTCACAGACGTCCAAACAACTTGATCTGGTACAGTAGATATACTTCCCCATATTCCGTGCACAATGTCAGTTCTGACTCCATCTAGCCGATTATAAATGTCTATGATGATCCTGAGCACATTTAGGTCGTCTTCGCCAAGTGATGCTTCCGCTGCTGCAAAAACGATCTCACGACGAGCTCGGGAATTTTGAATTGATGTAAATACGGCTACCGAAGCGGCATTCTCAACTCCAAGCATAGACCCTAGGCACAAGCCCATATGAACCTCACTTTCGGCTGAATTGGCAGCGCACTGACCAATGAGAGAGGCCAACCTGCTACCGGCAGGTGCCTTGGTACCCAAAGTCTTCGGAGCGTCGTGATACTGTTTGGGGATAGGTTGACGAGCCAAACTCTACTCTCCTAACTATGGGCGCTTTCAATGCAGCATGGTCTAATCTAAGCGGGCAAGTCTATAGGACTGAAGATCTAGAGTAGCTGTGCCAGGCACACTGCGAGATCCGGCTCGACCTCCTTGACGATCGCGCCGCGCCCGCCAGAAGGCAGCAGACCGCGCGTTGTCGGGGTTTTCCCACTCACCGACTGACGGGGCCGCTTCGGGTAATGCCCCCCCTCGCGCGACCTGCGAATCTCTGTCACCCGCCCAGAAACCGTGACCGGATGACCTGGGGCTTGCGCCGCGCGGGCTTGGCTGCGCCTTCCTCGGCCAGCGCTGCTATCCGCGCCGCCTCCGCGTCCAGGTCGAAGCCCGAGGACTTCAGAGACTCGAGCGCCGCCGCCGCGTAGATCCGGCAGTCGAAGGCTTCGTTGCGCTCGGAGGGGGCCTTGCGCCACTCGCGGATCGCGCGCCCCTTGCTGTACTTCGTGAAGGGCTTCTCGGCCGTCATCTCCGAGAACCATGCCGCCTCGCGCCCCTCGGGTATGTGCACGAAGCCTGGGCCGTGGTCCGTCTTGGCAAGACGGGTGAAGGCGATCTCTTTCAGGGTGTCCACACCGATCAGGTACAGCGGCTTCTTCCTGTGCTTCGACAGGCTCGGGCGGTGCGGCCATGCGTCCAGACCGGCGCGGGAGGCGCCCTTGATCGCGTAGACGCGACGGTGATGGCGCGGGGTCGTGAAGTCCAGCACACGCGCCGTGAAGTGCCCTCCGCTGTCCTGGCAGGCGGCGGCGACGGGCAGGGTGCCGGTGATCGGGTGCGCCCAGCTCCGCGTCAGGATCGCGTCCAGCTCGGCCCAGAGCGCGGGGCCGGTCGGATCGCCGTGCAGGCGGATGAAGTCCAGTGACCAGGATTCCTCGCCCGCGCCCCAGCCGACGATTTCGAGCGCCAGCCATGTGTCCTGGGTGTCGATCCCCACGGTGATCGCGGCGACCTCGGCGGGCAGCTCGTGGCCCCAGCTCTCCACCCGCTTCGACAGGGCGCCGCCGTCCACGTCCTGCGCCGCCTTCTCCTCCCAGGTCTCGCCCAGCTTGGTGTTCACCCACGATTTCAGGCGGGCGGGGTCCGCCTTCACCCGCGTGTGTTCCCAGGCGATATCCGCCCAGGTCTCGAAGGGCGACAGCAGGGCGGGGAGGTGAAAGCCCGCGGTGCGCCCGTCGCCCGGCGCCGTGGCCTTCCAGAAGCCGCCGCGCAACATGGCGGGCTTGTCCCGTTCCTCGTGGATCCCGCCGCAGCTCGGGCAGATGCAGGCGGCGGTCTCGGGCCGGTCCTTCTGCCACTGGATCGCCGCCCAGGTGATGACGAAGGGTTCCGCGCAGTGCAGGCAGGGGACGTGAAAGCGCCGCTGGTCGCTTTCGAGATAGGCCGCTTCGATCCGGCTAAACCCCTTGATGGTAGGGGTGCTGATCATCAGGATTTTCCGCCGGCCGCGATAGGTGACGGTCCGCTGAACCGCCAGCGCAATCGGATCGCCCTCGCCTTCCACGTCGAGCGGGAAGGCGTCGATCTCATCGAGGACCAGGAAGCGGGCCGGGGTCGAGCGCAGGCTTGCGGCCGCGTTCGCCCCGGTCATCACCAGCTCGCCGCCGACGAACTTCTTGTGGGTGGCAGTGTTGCCCGGCTCGCGCGACTTCGCCGGGACGACGCGGGCCGCGATCTCGGGCACGATCTCGAAGTAGGGGTCGATCCGGGTCCGGGTGTTGCGCCGCACCATGTCCACGCTCGGCATCACCAGCATGGCAAGACCGGGGCTGTTGCAGACGATGTATCCGAGGAAGTTAAGTCCCGCCTCGGTCCCGCCGGTCTGCGCCCCCTTGATGATCGCCACCCGCTCGACAGGGGAGCTGGTGGACAGGCAATCCATGATCTCGCGCAGGTACGGGGTGCGGTCCGTCCGCCAGCGTCCAGGCTCGGCGCTGGTGGACGGCAGGCGCCGGTATCGGTCCGCCCATTCGCTGACCAGCATCTGCCGTTCGGGGCGCAGCCCGGCGCGCCATGCGTTGTCCGCGATGGTCCTGGCGTCAAGCATGGTTCAGCAGCTCCGCCAGCGGCGTGTCGGCCAGCTCCTCGAGGTGGGCGCGCATTTCCCGGTCCAGTGCCGAGAACAGCGCGGACAGGTCGGCATCGACCTCGGCCGCGATGATCGGCGCAATCCGGCTGACCCACGCCGTGTGTGCGTCCCGCTCCGCCCTGGCCCGGTCGTGAAGCGCCAGCTCGACCTCGCGCCGGTCGATCAGCTCGCCCTTCCGCTGCGCAAGGTCGAGCTGCAACAGGTCACGTTGCGCTTCCTCGCGCTCCTGCTTCACCCGGCTGAGGACACTGGCGCTGTGCTGGGCCTCGCTCGCCTTCTGCCGGACGTTCGCCCGATACCAGGACTCGGCAGCGGCCAGCGGGACGCGCCCGTTGTCGAGAACCGGCAAGCCCGCCTTGACCATCTGCGACACCCGCCCGGAAGTCACGCCGATGCGCTTGGCGAAGGCGCTCTTGCTCATCTCCTTCGGGGTCTGGTTGTCGAGATTTTCGAACAGTGTCATGGGCTTATCTTAGTGTTTCAGGGCATCTCAAACTAGCTAAGTCGCGGGGTGCGAATTACCCCTGTGGCACCATCGCAGGAAGGACCCGCGATGGCTGGGGAGGGTCAGCCAATCCGTTCGGCCAGTTGCAGAAGGTCGAAAGAGATCTCGGATTTCTCCTCGTGGAAGCGTTCGGGGTCTCGGGCATGGGGCCGGAGCTGACTGACCCTCACGGAAAGCCGGTAGAGCGCGCTGCGCACATCGGCTTTCCTTGCCCGTTCCGCCTCGGATATCGGCTCACTGCGCCGCATAGCGCACCTCCCTGGCGTCGATCATCGCGGCGAAGTAGGCCAGAGCCTCGGCCGTCCGCCTGTCGTCCTCGGGTGGCTTCCGGAAGGGCAGCGCGAACACGGTGCCGCCCTTGGTCGATCCTGGCGCCGTCAGGGGCATGTCGCAGAGCTTCGGCAGGCCGCGCTTTCTCAGCCAATCCACCCATGGGTTCAGGCGCTGCCAATCCCGCTGTGCGATGAACATGGGACCATCGCAGATGTTGCCTGTGAACCGGTGTCGCCGGTAAGCCTCGAAGGGCGCCCCCTTTTGTTCAGAAGATTGTTCTATATAGGAAAGCTCACCAGTGACCCCTTTTCGGCTCACTGGTGAACCCTTTTCTTCGGCCTGAAAGCTCACCTGCGACCCCTTTTTTCCGACCTCGGATTGAGCCCTTTTCGCCGCCCGGAAGGGCACGATCTTGCCCGGCGAGACGAGGCTGTAGGCGGTGCGATTTCCGGCCCCGCGCCCCTCGGTCCGGTGCAGCCATCCGCCGTCCGCCAGCTCGCGGATCGCGCGCTTCACGGTGGCGAGTGAGACGCCCAGATACTCGACCAGGGTGGCCAGCTTCGGGTTCAGCTGCCCGGTGTCGTCGCAGGCGAACTGGACGGCCAGAGCCGTCGCCACGTTCTTCGTGCTGGCCGAGACGCCCCGGAGCTGCATGACGGCTTTCAGCCACTCGAACCGGTTCATGCGTCGATCCCCCAATGCAGGGCGATTATGGGGTGACTGGCGGGAAGGGACGGGGTATGTTCGCCGGGAAGCTTGTGAAGTTTCCCAAGACGATATGCCCCGGTAGCGCCCGCCAGCGCGCCGGGGTTTTTGATTTCCAGATCGGTCGAATTGTGTCCCAACGCAACGCGTAAGCCATTGACCTGCAAGCGGCGGAAACCGCTCACTGTGTCCCGAGGTACCCTTTGAAATTCCACGGGTTCTGGCGGATTTTCAGCTTCCTGCCGGGGTCGCCATCTCTCCCGCTTTTCTGCCGCGATCGGTCCTTGGGGTACCCTGTCCGGGCGTCTTCGGGTGCGCCCTGCTGGTCGGCGTTGCGGCAGCCGAAGGTGTGGTTGGCCTCCGGCGGGCGTATTGGGGCAAGGAAGAAGGCCGTGGGGGCGTCTTGCCTGGAACGCTTGCTGCGGAACCTCTGCGCGGGGGGCGGTGCGGTGGCGCTCGGGTGCGCCGGGCTGTCTGCCATTGTGCCTGCCGGTTTTCCGGCTACCTTCGCGGAACACATCACTTTCCGGAGCGCCACCGATGCCGGACATCGTATCCATCACCGACCTCACCAAGACCTACGGCAGCGGGTTCCAGGCGCTGAAGTCGGTCTCTCTCGACATCCGCGCAGGCGAGATCCTGGCGCTTCTGGGTCCGAACGGGGCGGGGAAGACGACGCTGATCTCCACCGTCTGCGGGATCACCCGGCCCACGTCGGGGCGCGTCACCGTGGGCGGGCACGACATCCTGGACGACTACCGCGCGGCGCGGCGGCTGATCGGCCTCGTGCCGCAGGAGATCACGCTGGAGCCGTTCGAGCGGGTGATCAACACCGTCCGCTTCTCGCGCGGGCTGTTCGGCCTCGGCCCCGACGACGCCCATGTGGAGCGGGTGCTGCGGCAGCTGTCGCTCTGGGACAAGAAGGATTCGAAGGTGGTGGAGCTCTCGGGGGGCATGAAGCGGCGGGTGCTGATCGCCAAGGCGCTGAGCCACGAGCCGCGGGTGCTGTTCCTCGACGAACCCACCGCCGGGGTCGACGTGGAACTGAGGAAGGACATGTGGCGGGTCGTCGCCGACCTGAAGGCCGACGGCGTGACGATCATCCTCACCACCCATTACATCGAGGAGGCGGAGGCCATCGCCGACCGCATCGGCATCATCGCCAAGGGCGAGATCCTGCTGGTCGAGGACAAGGCGGCGCTGCTGAAGCGGATGGGCCAGAAGCAGATGGTGATCGAGCTGCAGAGCCCGGTCAACGCGGTGCCCGATGGCCTCGGCGATTTCGACCTGGATCTCGGGCCCGAGGGTACGCTGGTCTATACCTATGACACGCGGGCCAACCGCACCGGGATCACCAAGCTCCTTTCGGCGCTCTCGGGGGCGGGGCTGACGCTCAGGGACGTGCAGACGCGCCAGAGCTCGCTCGAGGACATCTTCGTGAACCTGGTGAAGGAGGACGCGGCATGAACCTCCAGGCCGTCCGCGCGATCTATGTCTTCGAGATGGCGCGCACCTTCCGCACGCTCCTGCAGAGCATCGTCTCGCCGGTGCTGTCCACCTCGCTCTACTTCGTCGTCTTCGGCGCCGCCATCGGCTCGCGCATCGACGAGGTCGAGGGGGTGAGCTATGGCGCCTTCATCGTGCCGGGGCTGATGATGCTGTCGGTGCTCCAGCAATCGGTCAGCAACGCCGCCTTCGGCATCTACTTCCCGAAGTTCATCGGCACGATCTACGAGCTGCTCTCGGCCCCTGCCTCGTTCATCGAGATCACGGCGGGCTACGTGCTGGCGGCGGCGACGAAATCGCTGATGATCGGTCTGATCATCCTCGCCACCTCCTTCGCCTTCGTCGACATCTCGGTGCAGCACCCCCTCTGGATGCTGGCCTTCCTTGTCCTGACCTGCCTGTCCTTCTCGCTGTTCGGCTTCATCATCGGCATCTGGGCGCAGAACTTCGAGCAGCTGCAGCTCGTGCCGCTGCTGATCGTCACCCCGCTCGTCTTCCTCGGCGGCTCGTTCTACTCGATCTCGATGCTGCCGCCCGCCTGGCAGACGGTGACGCTGTTCAACCCCGTGGTCTACCTCGTCTCGGGCTTCCGCTGGTCCTTCTTCGGCGCATCCGACGTGCCGGTGGTCTGGAGCCTGCTCGCCATCGCGCTGTTCACCGCGCTTTGCGTCGGCGTGATCGCCTGGATCTTCAGGACGGGATACCGGATCCGGAAGTAGCCTGGACGGGGACGCTTACCCCTTCAGGAACTTCCGTCGTGCTTCCTCGGCGATGCTCTGGCGCAGCATCAGCCCGGAGAGCCGCGCCATCTCGCGCTTGCGCGCCTCGGGGTCGGTCACGCCTGCCAGCACGGCGCGCTGGTCGGCGACCTGCTTCTTCAGCCGGATCTCCTCGGGCAGCACGCCGGCTTCGGCCATCATCCGGAATCCGGCGGCGACGCCGGGATCGGTAAAGGCGTCGCCCGTCGCGTCCGGCAACGGTTTGCCCTCGCCCTTCAACCCCTGCAGGCCGCCGGAGAGCCGCGTCTTCTGGATCTGTCGTTCGACCAGGGTCCGGAACGATCGCATCGCCACACCTCATGCGCCTGACCCCGCGATCTTACAGCCGTCGCGCTTCGGCCACAACGGCGGCCGGTCGGCGCGCCGCGGCGCGATCGGACGGCGTCACCCCCTTTTCGGTGCCTTCACGAATTTCGCGCCGCCGGCCCGTCGCGGCGGTTCGGTGGCCTCGGGGGGCGTGTCGTCCGGCTGCCCGCGGGCGATGGCGCGCAGGGCGGCCTCGACCTCGGCGCTTGAGGCCTCGCCGTGGCCCTGCCGGGTGATGAGGCCGACGGCAAGCCCCGGTGCGATGTCGAGCGCGGCGCGGGCAAGGCGCAGGTTGGCGAGCGCCCGGCGCCCTTCGGCATCGACCCGTCCGAGCGGCAGGTCGAGCGCCTGGCGTTCGGCCGGGGTCGGCGGCACCGCCGTCAGCCAGCCCGCCAGCACGATGGAGCAGGCGACGAGCGCGCTGCGCAGGAGGCTGAAGGCAAGGCGCAGGGTGAAGAGCATGGCGAACCTCCCCGGAAACCGGCTGGCCCGCAGGCTGCGCGGCAAAGACGGCGGGAGCGGGGCAGGGTGGGGGCCATGCGGCGGCGGGGCACGCGGCCTTTTCCGCCCCGCGGCTTGGAGCGGGCGCGGCGCACGCTAGGTCTGGCCTTGCCACGGCGAACCAGAGCAGCGAAGGCCCGATCCATGTCCGTCACCACTTCCGAACCGGCGCCCGGCGGCCCGGCCAAAGCGGCCGAGGGCGAGCGCCCCGCGCCCCGGGCGCGCTGGATCGCCATGGCGGTGCTGCTGACGGCGAGCTTCATGAACCTGATCGACGTCACCATCGTGAACGTCGCGCTGCCGAGCATGAAGGCCTCGCTGAACGCCAGCCCCAGCCAGATCGAGTGGGTGGTCGCCATCTACATCCTCGTCTTCGCCCTGTGCCTGCTGCCCGGCGGGCGTTACGGCGACATCTACGGGCGGCGCAACGTGTTCATGGCGGGGGTCGTGGTGTTCACCCTCGGTTCGGCGCTCTGCGGCCTCGCGCCGAGCATCGGGGTGCTGGTGGCATCGCGGGCCGTGCAGGCGGTGGGCGGCGCGATGATGGTGCCACAGACGCTGGCGCTGGTGCCCGCGCTGTTCCCGCCGGAGGAACGGGGCGCGGCCTTCGCGACCTTCGGGCTGTCGGCCGGTCTCGCCTCGGTCAGCGGGCCGCTTCTGGGGGGCGTGCTGATCGGCGCGGATCTCTGGGGGCTCGACTGGCGGCCGATCTTCCTTGTCAACGTGCCGGTGGGGGTGCTGGCGATCCTTCTGGCGCTCCGGTTCCTGCCGAAGGTCTCGCGCCGCCCGGACCAGAAGAACGATGTCGTCGGCATCGTCGTGGCGGGGCTGGCGCTGCTCTTCGTGGTGTTCCCGCTGATCGAGGGGCGGCAGCTGGGCTGGCCGCTGTGGTGCTTCGCGATGATCGCGGCGGCGCTGCCGATGGCGGCGCTGTTCGTCCGGTGGCAGAAGCGGCAGGCGGCGCGGGGCGGGGCGCAGCTGCTGTCGGCCGGGCTTCTGGCGAACCGGAACTACCTTGTCGGCGTGCTGCTGACGGCGATCCTGTTCTCGGGGATGCCGAGCTTCTTCCTGATCATGGCGCTCTTCCTGCAGGACGGCTTCGGGCTGACGCCGCTGCAGTCCGGGCTGACGACCGTGCCGTTCTCGGTGGGCGTGCTGATGGCCTCGCTGGTGGCGGGGCGGCTCGGCAACCGGGTGCTCAGGGCGCGGATCACAACGGGCGCGTCGATGATGTCGCTCGGCATGATCTGGCTCTGGTTCCTGGTGTACGGCATCGGCGAGG
The DNA here is from genome assembly GCF_002869745.1 of Oceaniglobus roseus. Taxonomy (GTDB): domain Bacteria; phylum Pseudomonadota; class Alphaproteobacteria; order Rhodobacterales; family Rhodobacteraceae; genus Oceaniglobus; species Oceaniglobus roseus. Next base: position 7,920 of record NZ_PNOS01000053.1, on the reverse strand, counting down.
AGGTGGTGAGCCTCCGGTTCCTGCCGCCGCTGCTGATGGCGGGCTTCGGGCTGGGCACCGCGATCTCGCCGCTGTTCAACACGGTCCTCGCCTCGGTCTCGGGCGAGAATTCGGGCGCGGCCTCGGGCGCGTTGCAGGCGTTCCAGCAGGTCGGCGGCGCGATGGGGGTGGCCATCGTCGGGCAGATCTTCTTCTCGCGCCTCGTCGGTTCGGGACCGGAAGGCAGCGCGACCAGCCACGATGCCTATGCGGGCGCGTTCCTGGCCGGGGTCAGCTACCCGGCCTTCGCCTTCGGGCTGCTGGCGGCGATGGTGTGGCTCCTGCCTAGGCCGGGGCGCGCAGCGACTCGAGCATGAGGGCGACGTTGTCGGGGTCGGCATCGGGGGTGATGCCGTGGCCGAGGTTGAAGATGTGCGGGCCCTTCGAGAACGCCGCCCTGATCCGCTTCACCTCGTCCACCAGGGCCTGGCCGCCCGTCACCATGTGACCGGGGGCGAGGTTGCCCTGCACGCAGCCGTCCACCTGCACCTTCTCCGCCGCCCATTCCGCCGACACCGAGTTGTCGAGCGCGACGCAGTCCGCGCCGGTGGCCTTGGCGAACCCGATGTAGTTGTCGCCCGCCTCGCGCGGGAAGGCGATGACCGGGACGCCGGGGTGGCGCGCCTTCAGCGCCGCGATGATCGTCCTGGCGGGGGTCAGGGCGTAATCGTGGAAGTCCTGCCCCTTCAGCGATCCGGCCCAGCTGTCGAACAGCTTCACCGTCTCGGCGCCGGCGTCGATCTGGGCCGAGAGGTACTCGATCGTCGCCTCGGTGATCCGCTGCATCAGCGCGTCGAACAGCGGCCGGTTCTGGGCCTTCAGGTCATGGGCCGGGCCCTGGTCGGGGGTGCCGCGGCCCGCGATCATGTAGGTGGCGACGGTCCAGGGCGCGCCGGCGAAGCCGATCAGCGCGACGTCGGAGGGCAGTTCGCGGGCAAGGATCCGGACGGTCTCGTAGACCGGGGCGAGGTGGTCGTGGATCGCGTCGCCGGGTTTCAGGGCGTCGAAGGCGGCCTGGTCGGTGATCGTCGACAGCCGCGGCCCCTCGCCGGTGACGAACCAGAGGTCCGCGCCAAGGGCGTCGGGCACCAGAAGGATGTCGGCGAACAGGATCGCCGCGTCGAAGGCGAAGCGGCGGATCGGTTGCAGTGTCACCTCGGCGGCGAGGTCGGGGGTATAGCAGAGCGACAGGAAGTCCCCGGCCTCGGCGCGGGTGGCCTTGTACTCGGGCAGGTAGCGGCCCGCCTGGCGCATCATCCAGGCCGGGGGCACGTCCATGGTCTCGCCCGCCAGCGCGCGCATCAGTTTCTTCGTCTCGGCCATCTCGCCCCCCTCGTCGCTGCCGTCTGTGGTCCGGTTCAGGTGCCTGTTTGTCAAGCCGGAAAGGCCGCCGCTGTTTGATATTGTCAGGTCAACCTGACACTTGTAAGCCTTTGCCATGCGCTTGACCCTGCCCACCCCCGACGAGCCCCTGAAGATCGGCACCCGCGGTTCGCCGCTGGCCCTGGCCCAGGCCCATGAAACCCGCGCCCGGCTGGCCGACGCCTTCGACCTGCCGTTCGAGGCTTTCGAGATCGTGGTCATCAAGACCACGGGCGACAGGGTGCTGGACCGGCCCCTGAAGGAGATCGGCGGCAAGGGCCTGTTCACCCGCGAGATCGAGGAAGAGCTTCTGTCGGGCGGCATCGACATCGCGGTGCATTCGATGAAGGACATGCCGGTGGAACAGCCGGGGGGCCTTCTGCTCGACACCTACCTGCCGCGCGAGGACGTGCGCGACGCCTTCGTGGCGCTGGATGGCGGGGCGCTGGCGGCGCTGGCGGAGGGGAGCGTGGTGGGCACCTCGTCGCTTCGCCGCAAGGCGCAGCTTCTGAACCGGAGGCCCGACCTGCAGATCGTCGAGTTCCGCGGCAACCTCCAGACCCGGCTGAAGAAGCTGGAGGACGGGGTGGCGATGGCGACGTTCCTTGCCATGGCGGGGCTGAACCGGATGAACCTGCCCGACGTGCCGCGCCAGCCGATCCCCGAGGACGAGATGCTGCCGGCCGTCGCGCAGGGCGCCATCGGGATCGAGCGGCGCGCCGACGACTCCCGCGTGGCGGAGATGCTGGCGGCGATCCACGACGGACCCACGGGCCAGCGGCTGGCGGCGGAGCGGGCGTTCCTGGCCGCGCTCGACGGCTCCTGCGAGACGCCGATTGCCGGGCTGGCCGAACTGGACGGCGGATCGCTCAGGCTGAGGGGCGAGATCCTGAGGACCGACGGATCCGAGGCGCTGGCCGACCGGCGCAGCGGCGCGATCGAGGACGGCGCCGAGATGGGCCGCGACCTGGCGGCGGCGCTCCTGTCGCGGGCGGGCGCGGGGTTCTTCGACTGGAAGGCGGCCTGAACGCCCGGCTCAGGCCTGCACGGGCAGCCCGCGCCGGTCCATCGACCAGAGCGTGATCCCCGCCGTCGCCGCCGCGAGCGCGCCCAGCACCGCCGCCGCCTGGTAGCCGCCAAGCGCGGTGCCAAGGGCGAAGACCCCCGCCGCGAAGACCTGCGCGCCAAGCTGCACCAGCGAGATCAGCGAGCCGCCCATGCCGGGCCGACGCCCCAAGAGGTCCTGGAGGTACAGCAGCGGCTGCGACACCAGCACCGAGGCGCCGATGCCCGCGGGCAGCAGCAGCAGCCAGACGGCGGGCGTCGCCCCGAGGTAGGGCAGCGTGGCGAGGAAGGCGGCGTAAAGCAGGCTCGCCCCCGTCAGCACGCGGGTGATGCCGAAGCGCAGCGTCAGGGCGGGCAGCATCAGCATGAACGGCACCTCCAGCCCCGCGACGATGCCGACGAACAGCGACACGTCGCTTTCGTCCCGCCCCGGCGCGCCGTTCAGCACGAGGCCGATCAGGATCATGTAGAGCGTCACGCTCCCCGTCATCATCGCCAGCAGCACGGCACGGCTCAGCACCGGGCCGTTCGCCAACTCGCCCAGGGCCGCGCCGATGGACAGGCCCGAGCGTTCGTCCTTCCACCGCGTGCTTCCGTCCTTCGGCCAGGCGAAGAGGAAGATCGCCAGCGTGATCGAGGCCATGGTGCCGCAGACGAGGTAGACCGACAGGAGCTCGACCCCGCCCTGGAAGACCAGCGCCCAGATCGGCAGGACGACGAGCCAGGGCAGGCAGAAGACCGCGCGCAGGCTGGTCTGGATCGCCACCCTCTCGGCCTGCGGATGGATCGACCCGGCCAGGCGGGCCATGGCGAAGAGCTGGCCGAACAACGTCGCGGCGGCGGGGAAGAACAGCGTGTGGGCGACGACGAAGGCGAGCGGCGTCTGGACCAGCCCGACGCCGAAGGCCCCGACCAGCCCCGCCCCCGCCATGAAGCGCGCCATGGTGCGCCGCCGCGCCGTGCGGTCGGTGACGACCCCCACCACCATCGCCGCGGCAAGCGAGAGCGCCGCGCCGGTGCAGTAGATCAGCGCGTACTGCCCGTCCGAGAAGCCGAACACGCGCACCGCGATCAGCGACTGGTAGGGACCGATCGAGGCGGCGTAGGTCGACACCGACAGGAGTGCGAGCGCGATCAGCCGCAGCGCCGGGTCGCGCAGGATGACGAGGAAGGCCTTCAGGGCAGCACCTTTCCGGGATTCATGATCCCCGCCGGGTCGAGCGCAGCCTTGATCCTCGTCATCACGTCCAGCGCCACAGGATCCTTCCGCCGCGCCATGGTGCCCTGCTTCGACAGCCCGATCCCGTGCTCGGCCGAGAAGCTGCCGCGCATCTCGGCGACGACATCCTCGATCTTCTCCAGGATCAGCTCGCCCCGTTCGGCGGCAGTCTCGGGCGAGGGCCAGATCGTCAGGTGCAGGTTGCCGTCCCCGAGGTGCGAGACGAGGACCATCTCGGCCCCGGCGTCGGCCTCCTTCAGCGCGATTTCGGCGCGGTCGAGGAAGGCGGGCACGTGGTCCAGCGCCACGGCGACATCCATCAGGATCAGCGGCTTCTTCGATACGGAAATCTCGGCCGCGTCCTCGCGCCGCTTCCACATCTCGGCCCGCTGCGCCTCGCTGCGCGCCACCACGGCGTCGAGCACGCGGCCCTCCTCGATCAGCTCGGCCAGCGACTCCTCCAGCGCGGCGGTCAGCGCGACCGAGCCGTCCTCGGCCACCTCGGCGTCGCGCGGCGCGGTGCCGCCGATCTCGAGCATGACGTTCACCTCGTGGATGGTGTCGAAGGCGGGGCGGGCGCCCTTCACCACCTCCAGATGCCGCCGCATGTAGGACCCCGGCATGAACTCGAACGCCTCGACCGCGCCGCCGCTTGAAGACTGGAGACGGTTCAGCAGATCCAGCGCGTCGGACAGCGCGGGCAGGGCGACCATGGCGGTGGCATAGGCCTTCGGCTTCGGCATCAGCTTCAGCACCGCGCCGGTGATGATGCCGAGCGTGCCCTCGGCGCCGACGAACAGGTCGCGCAGGTCGAAACCGGAGTTGTCCTTGCGAAGCTCGCTCATCAGGTCCAGCACCTCGCCCGAGGGCAGGACGACCTCGATCCCCAGCACCTGCTCGCGCGTGTTGCCGTAGCGCAGGACGTTGGAGCCGCCGGCATTCGTCGACAGGATGCCGCCGATCATGGCCGAGCCGCGGGCGCCGAAGGTGACGGGGAAGACAAGGTCGTGCTCTGCCACGGCATCGTGAAGGGTGGTGAGCACGACGCCCGCCTCGACCACGGCGATCCGCGCCCCGGGCCGGACCTCGCGGATCCGGCGCATCCGGTCGACGGACAGGACCAGCCGGTCGGGGGCATGGGTGCCGCCGACAAGCCCGGTGTGGCCCGCCGAGGGAACGACGGGCGTTCCGGTCCGGCTGGCCAGCTTCATCACCGCGCTGACCTCGGCGGTGGTGACGGGGCGGATCACCGCGCGGGGCTGGCCGTGGTACTTGCCCGTCCAGTCGCCGACCCAGGGGGCGCAGTCCTCTCCGGTCAGCACGTTTGCGGGGCCGACGATGCGGCGCAACTCTTCGACGATGTCCATGGCAGGCTCCGTGATACCGCGGCGACCATCGCCCATGGGGGGCGGAAGTTCCAGCCCCGTTCGGGGGCCGAAGCGCCTACTCCCCGCGGGCGCGGGCGATCAGCTCCAGCACCTTCGGCCCGAGGTTCCGGACGATCAGCTTCACGCCCTCGGCGTTGGGGTGGATGCCGTCGGACTGGATGTATTTCGCCCGCGTCGCATCGCGGTCCGGCATCTCCTCCAGCGCGGCAAGGAAGCTTTCGGCGTAGAGGGTGCCGTACTGCTGCGCGAGGTCGGGATACATGGCGTCGAAGGCGGCCTGGTACTCGGGGCCGTAGTTGCCGGGCGCCTTGAGGCCGATCAGCAGCACCGGCACGTCCTTCGCCCCGGCCGCCTTCAGGATGCCCTCGAGGTTCGCGCGGCTGGTCGCAGGCTCGATCCCGCGCAGAAGGTCGTTGCCGCCGAGCGCCACGATCATCGCGCCGACATCGTCGGTCAGCGTCCAGTCGACGCGGCTGAGTCCCCCCGCCGTGGTGTCGCCCGACACCCCCGCGTTCAGCACCTTCACCTCGGGCGCGCCGTTCTCGTGCAGCCATTGTTCCAGCTGCGGCACGAAGCCTTCAGGCTGGGGCAGGCCATAGCCCTGGGTCAGGCTGTCGCCGAGCGCGGCAACGGTCAGCGGCTGGGCCGCGAGCGGTGCGGCGATCAGTCCCAAGGCGAACCCGGCGGCAAGGGGCAGCTTGCGCAGGGTCGCACGCGCCCCATATCCCCCTGAACGGCCAGAAAAGGTGCGAACGATGAGCGATCCGATCCTGTCCCTCACGGACATCACCCTGTCCCTCGACGGCAACGCCGGGCGGGTGGAGATCCTGAAGGGCATCAGCCTTGACGTGATGAAGGGCGAAACGGTGGGGCTGGTGGGGCCTTCGGGATCTGGCAAGTCGTCTCTCCTGATGCTGATGGGCGGTCTCGACCGGGCCACCACGGGGCGTGTGCGGGTGCTGGGGCAGGACATCACCGACCTCAACGAGGACGCGCTGGCGCGGTTCCGCCGGGATCATATGGGGGTGGTGTTCCAGTCCTTCCACCTGATTCCGACGATGACCGCGCTGGAGAACGTCGCGACGCCGCTCGAACTGGCGGGGGCAGAGGACGCCTTCGCCCGCGCCGGGGCCGAGCTTGCGGCGGTCGGTCTCGGCGCGCGTGCCTCGCACTATCCCTCGCAGATGTCGGGGGGCGAGCAGCAGCGGGTGGCGCTGGCCCGTGCCGCCGCGGTGCGCCCCGAGGTGCTGCTGGCGGACGAGCCGACGGGGAACCTCGACGGCAGCACGGGGCAGGCGATCATGGATCTTCTGTTCGGGCTGCGCGACCGCCACGGCGCGACGCTGATCCTCGTCACCCACGCGCCCGAGCTGGCCGAGCGCTGCGACCGGGTGATCCGGCTGGAGGACGGGCGCATCGCGCCCGAGGACCGGGCCGAGGCGCGGGCGGCGGAGTGAGAGAACTTTCAATGCCTCCGGCGGGGATATTCATGAAGCAAAGATGGGCATGGGGCGTTCGCCCGGGCCGGGGGGCGGCATGAGCATCGGTGTCGCGGCACGGATCGCGCGACGGGAGTTGCGCGGGGGATTGAAGGGCTTCCGGGTGTTCCTCGCCTGCCTCGCCCTCGGGATCGCCGCCATCGCGGCGGTCGGCACGGTACGCGAGAGCATCGAGCAGGGGCTGGCGCGGGAGGGCGCCTCGATCCTTGGCGGCGATGCCTCGGTCGAGCTGACCTATCGCTTCGCGAAGCCGGAGGAGCGGGCGTTCCTCGACGGCCTCGGCGACGTGTCCGAGATCGTCGACTTCCGCTCCATGGCCGTGGTGCCCCGGGACGGGGATGCGGAGCGGGGGCTGACGCAGGTCAAGGGCGTCGATTCGGCCTATCCGCTCTACGGCCGGGTGCGGCTCGAGCCGGAGATGGAGCTGGCGCAGGCGCTGGACGGGGCCGACGGGCGGCCCGGCGCGGTGATGGACGGCGTGCTGATGGACCGCCTGGGGCTGGCGCCGGGCGACATGTTCCGGCTCGGCACGCAGGAGTTCACCGTCATGGCGCGGCTGGCGCGGGAGCCCGACAGTGGGACCGGCGGCTTCACGCTGGGACCGCGCACCATCGTCCGGACGAGCGCGCTGGAGGGATCGGGGCTGCTGGCGCCCGGTACGCTCTACGAGACCGAGTACCGGCTGCGGCTGCCGCCGGGCACCTCGCTGGAAGCGGTGAAGACGCAGGTGGCCGCGACGATGGACCAGTCCGGATACCGCTGGCGGGACAGTCGCAACGGGGCGCCGGGGCTCTCGCGCTTCGTCGAGCGGCTGTCGGCCTTCCTCGTGCTGGTGGGGCTCGCGGGTCTTGCCGTGGGCGGTGTCGGCGTGGCGGCGGCGGTGCGCGCGCATCTGGAGGGCAAGACCGGGGTCATCGCGACTTTGAAGACGCTGGGCGCCGAGGGGCGGACGATCTTCCAGGTCTACCTGATCCAGATCGGCGTTCTGGCGCTGGCGGGGATCGTCATCGGGCTTGTCATCGGCGGCGTCGCGCCGCTGCTCTTCGCGCCGCTGATCGAGGCGCGGCTGCCCGTCCCGGCTAGCTTCGCTCTGTATCCGGTGCCGCTGGTCGAGGCGGCGGTCTACGGCCTGCTGACGGCGCTGCTGTTCACCCTCTGGCCCCTCGCGCGGACCGAGCGGATCCGGGCGGCGGCCCTTTATCGCGACATCGGCGGCGTCGGCCGGGCGATGCCGCGCCCCGTGTTCGTGGCGTTGCTGGCGGCGATCCTGGTGGCGCTGGTGGGGCTGGCGGCCTGGCTGTCGGGGCTCGCGCTGCTGACGCTCTGGGCGGCGCTGGGGCTGATCGCG
>NZ_PNOS01000052.1 GCF_002869745.1 Oceaniglobus roseus | reverse complement strand
TCGGCATCGAGGCGCGCCTGCTCCTCGGCCGCGGCCCGCGCCGCCATGCGCCGCTCGGCCAGGGTCTGCCCTGCGTCCTGCGCCGCGCGCAGCCCCGCCGCCGCGCCGCGGCCCAGCCCCGCCGCGCCATAGCCCAGCGCGGACATCGTCATGTCGTAGCAGCGCACGACGCTTCTCAGCCCGAAGAGCACCATCGCCCGCACTTCGGGCATGGTGAAGCCGAGCACGAACAGGCCCATGGCGACGGTGCCGATGGCCATGAAGAAGGCCATGATCTTCAGCCCGAAGGTCGCCTGCACCGGCACCACGCCCAGCACCGCGCCGAGGATGGTGTCGCCGAACAGTCCGCCGAGGCCGAAGTAATGCGCCCAGCCGACCGGCGGCTGGTGGGTCGAGATGTAGACGGCGCCCAGCGCGATGGCGAGCGGCGCGAAGATCAGCCGGGCGCTGGCCCGCTCCTCGCCGATGTGAAGAAGGAAGCGCAGACCCCAGGCCAGGAACACTACGGCAAAGCCCCAGGCCGCCCAGCCGACGATGTTGTAGAGCGGCGAGGCCACCGAGGCGCCGAACCGGCCCAGCAGGTTCTGCGCCGGCTGGTCCGTCACCACGAACCACGACGGATCGTCGGGCACGTAGGATCCGAGCATCAGCGCCACGACCAGGCCCGCCCCGATCAGCGTCATCCCGAGCAGTTCCTTGCCGCGCCGTTCAAGCGCGGCCTGGGTGTCGCTGTCGAAAAGCGGGTCGCGGTGCCGGGTCTGATACGCCATCTACCTGTTCCTCACGTCATGAGACAGTCGCGGACCTGCTCGAGCCCGCGCTGCATTTCTTTTTCTTCGGCCACCATGGCCACTCGGATATAGCCGCGGCCGGGGTTGTCGCCCCCCGTGTCGCGCGACAGGTAGGCGCCCGGCAGCACCCGGACCCCCGTTTCCTTCCAGAGCTTCAGCGCCGCCTGCTCGCCGTCCTCGACGGGCAGCCAGAGGAAGAAGCCCGCCTCGGGCGCGCCGCAGCCCTGGATGCCGCGGAACACCTCGTCGGCGATGTCGAACTTCCGGCGGTACATCTCGCGGCTGGCGTCGACATGGGCCTCGTCCTGCCACACCGCCTCGGCCACCTTCTGGAGCGGCAGGGGCAGGGGCGCGCCGGAATAGGCGCGCAGCTGGCGCAGCCGCTTCATCGTCTCCGGCCCCGAGGCCACGAAGCCCGAGCGCAGGCCGGGCAGGTTCGACCGCTTGGACAGCGAATGGAAGATCACCACCCGCTCGGGATCCGCGCCGATCTCGTGGGCCACCTGCATCGCGCCGGCGGGGGCCTTGTCGCGCCAGATCTCGGAATAGCACTCGTCGGCGAAGATGCGGAAATCGTGCGTCTCGGCCAGCCGGATCAGGTCGGCCCAGTAATCGAAGGAGGCGACGGCGCCCTGCGGGTTGGCGGGCGAGCAGAGATAGGCGATCTCGGTCCGCTCCAGCACGTCCTTCGGCAGCGCGCCGTAGTCCGGCAGGAACCCGGTGGCCGCGGTCGCGGGGACATAGACCGGCTCGGCCCCGACCGACAGGGCGGCCACGGCATAGACCTGGTAGAACGGGTTCGGCGTCAGGATCACCGGCTTGCGGCCGCCCTTCGGCTCGGGGCACAGCGCCATCGCGGCGTTGTAGAGCCCCTCGCGCGTGCCGTTCAGCACCATCACCTGCGACTGGGCGTCCAGCGTCACGCCATAGCGCCGGGCGATCCATCCGCCGATCGCCTCCAGAAGCTCGGGCGTGCCTTCGTTGGGCGGATATTTCCCGAATCCGGCCGCATTTTCGACGATGATGTCGGTGATCCAGTCGGGGAACGGATGGCGCGGCTCGCCGATGGTCATGTGAATCACGTCGCCGCCGGGCGCATGGGCGTCCAGCAGCATCCGCAGACGCGGAAACGCATACTCAGGCAGGTTCGAGAACCGCTCGGGAAAAATCATCTATGCCTCAGAGTCCGGGGTCGTGCCGCCCCTTTGGCGCGACGATAGCTTAGCGCTTCGCGCAGGGTCCAGAACAACGCGGGCATTTCAGCGGTTTGCCCGGCGGCCTGTGACTTTCCTGTGACTTTCAGGCCAGCGCCGCCTCGGCCGCGCGCCCGAGCCGAAGCAGCCGCTCCTCGCCGAAGGGCCGCCCCATCAGGCTGATCCCGGTGGACTTCACGCCGGTCGGCAGGGCCAGCACCGCCAGCCCCATCAGGTTGCCGATCCGCGTATTTCGCAAAGTCATCAGGTTGGCGTTGACGAAGTAATCCTTCTCCGTCTCCAGCCGCTTCAGATTCGGCGGCAGGATCGGGCAGGTCGGGATCAGCACCGCGTCGAACCCCGCCGTCTGTTCGAGGTACGCCGCGCGGCAGCGGTCCACGGTCAGCCAGGCGGCGATGTAGTCCGAGGCGGTCACGTCCCTGCCGCCGCGGAACCGCTCGCGCACCTGGTCGTGCATGGCGTCCGGGTTGGCCTCGATCGCCTTGCCCCAGACGCCATAGGCCTCGGGCGCGAAAAGGAGCGGCGACAGGGCCATCGCCTCGGCCACCTCGGGGATCTCGCGGCGTTCGATCCGCACGCCCGCCTCCGTCAGCTTCGCCACCGCCGCCTCGAACGCCGTCGAAACGGTCGGGTCCAGATCCTCCTGGGCCGAGGTCTCCAGCACCATCATGCGCGTGCCCTTCAGCGTCGCGGCGCCGAGGTCGGCCGGCGGCCGCCCCTCCAGCGCCGCCAGCATCAGCGCCGCGTCCTCGACCGAGCGGCAGAGCGGGCCGACGGTGTCGAACCGCGGGCAGAGCGGCACGACACCCTCCAGCGACAACCGCCCCGAGGTGGTCTTGAGCCCCACGAGGTCGTTCCAGACCGAGGGCACCCGGACCGATCCGCCGGTGTCCGACCCGATCCCGCAGGCCGCCAGCCCGAAGGCCACGCTGGTCGCCGCGCCGGAGGAGGAGCCGCCGGGGACCGCGTCGTGGTCGTTCACGTTCGGCGGGGTGGCGGTGACGGGGTTCATCCCGAGGCCCGAGAAGGCCAGTTCCGTCTGGTGCGTCTTGCCGAGGCAGACCGTGCCCATGGCCGTCGCGTTCCTCAGCACCAGCGCGTCGCGCTCGGGCGTCCTGCCTTTCAGCAAGGCCGAGCCCGACTCGGTCGCCACGCCCGCGGTGTCGAACAGGTCCTTCCACGAGATCGGCACGCCGTCGAGCGGCGAGAGACGACGGCCGACCTTCGCCCGTGCCTCCGCCGCCGCCGCTTCGGCGCGCGCCCGGTCGGGAGTGGTGCGGGCATAGATGCGGGGGGTGAACGCGTGCGCCTCGATCGCGTCCAGATAGGTCTCGGTCAGCGCCACCGGCCCGATCTCGCCCGCGGCGATCCCCCGCCCGAGGTCCGCCGCCGTCATCGTCAGCCAGTCCTTGCCCATCGTCCCTGCCCCTTCATCCGCACCCGGTGCGACAGTGCTAGCGGCAGCGGGGCGCATGGACAATGCCCCGCGCCGGGACATATGCATCGGTCATGGAAACGCGCTTCGACATCGTCATCGCGGGCGGCGGGCTGAACGGCTCGACCCTCGCCATCGCCCTCGCCTCGGCCGGGTTCACGGTCGCGATGGTCGACCCCGCGCCGGGGACGGCCGACGACTCGGGTGATTTCGACGGCCGCTCCTATGCCCTGTCGCTAGCGTCCGTCAGGATGCTGAAGGCGCTCGGGGTCTGGGGGGCGGTGGCCGGGACGGCGCAGCCGATCCTCGACATCAAGGTGAGCGACGGGCGCGCGGGCGAAGGCCCCTCCCCCTTCGTGCTGGAGTTCTCGCACCACGAGATCGAGGAAGGCCCGATGGGCCACATGGCCGAGGACCGCCACCTGCGTCCGGCGCTCGCGGCCGCGCTGGACGGGGTGACGCTGTTCCGGGGTCGGAAGGTCGTCGCACAGGAGGCCGGGGACGATGGCGTGGCGGTGACGCTGGACGACGGCACAGGGCTGTCCGCCGCGCTGCTCGTCGGCTGCGACGGGCGGCACTCGGCCACGGCCGAGCGCGCCGGGATCCGCCACACCGGCTGGGACTACGGGCAGAGCGCGCTGGTCGCCGCCCTGTCGCACGAGAAGCCGCACGACGGCATCGCGCACCAGTTCTTCATGCCCGAGGGGCCGCTCGCGATCCTGCCGCTGACTGGCAACCGCTCGTCCATCGTCTGGACCGAGCGGACGGAGAACGCGCGAAGGATCAACGGGCTGGACGACGAGGGCTATCTGGCCCTGCTGCGCCCGCGCTTCGGCGACTTCCTGGGCGGGATCGCGCTGGCCGGGAAGCGGCACACCTATCCGCTGGCGCTGTCGCTCGCGACCCGCTTCGTCGCGCCGCGCATCGCGCTCTGCGGCGACGCGGCCCATGCCGTCCACCCCATCGCCGGGCAGGGTCTGAACGCGGGGCTGAAGGACATCGCCGCGCTGGCCGAGGTTCTGGGCGAGGCGCGGCGGCGGGGCGAGGACATCGGCCGGATCGACGTGCTGGAGCGATACCAGCGCTGGCGGAGGTTCGACGCAACCGCGCTGGCGGTGGTGACGGACGGGTTCAACCGCCTGTTCTCGAACGACAATCCGCTGCTTCGCGGCCTGCGCGACCTTGGCATGGGCGCGGTCAACGCGATGCCCGGGCTGCGCCGCGGCTTCATCCGGGAGGCCGCCGGGCTGACCGGCGACGTCCCGAAGCTGTTGCAGGGCCGCCCTCTCTGAAGGCGCTCTAGACCCGCTCGATGGCCAGCGCGATGCCCTGGCCGCCGCCGATGCACATGGTCATCAGGGCGCGTCTGCCGCCCGTGCGCTCCAGCTCGTACATCGCCTTCACGGTGATGATCGCCCCCGTCGCGCCGACGGGATGGCCGAGCGAGATGGCCCCGCCGTTCGGGTTCACCTTCGCGGGGTCGAAGGACAGTTCCTTCGTCACGGCAAGGGCCTGCGACGCGAAGGCCTCGTTGCTCTCGATCACGTCGAAGTCGTCGGCCGACAGGCCCGTGCGCTCCAGCAGCGCGCGGACGGCGGGAACGGGACCGATGCCCATGACCTCGGGGCGGACGCCGGCATGGGCGTAGCCGAGGATGCGGAACTTCGCGGTCAGGCCCGCCTTCCCGGCGGCGTCGGCGCGGGCAAGGACCAAGGCGGCCGCGCCGTCGTTGATGCCCGAGGCGTTGCCGGCCGTCACGGTGCCATCCTTCTGGAAGACCGGCCGCAGGCCTGCAAGGGCTTCCGATGTCGTGCTTTTCGGATGCTCGTCCCTGTCGAAGGCGAAACTCTCGCGGCCCTTCCTGACCTCGACCGGCACGATCTGGGAGGCGAAGCGGCCTTCCGAGATGGCGCGGGCGGCGCGGGTCTGGCTTTCCAGCGCGAAGGCGTCCTGATCCTCGCGGCTGATCTGGTGTTCACGCGCGACGTTCTCCGCCGTCACGCCCATGTGGCCGGTGCCGAAGGGACAGTTCAGCGCGCCGAGCATCATGTCCTGCGCCTTCACGTCGCCCATCTTCTGGCCCCACCGCGCCTGCGGCAGGATGAAGGGCGAACGGCTCATGCACTCCGACCCGGCAGCCAGCGCATAGTCGGCATCGCCGAGCGCCAGCGCCTGGATGCACGACACGATCGCCTGGATCCCCGAGCCGCAAAGCCGGTTCACGTTCATCGCCGGAACCGTCTCGGGCACGCCCGCGTCCATGGAGGCCACGCGCGAGACGTACATGTCGCGGGGTTCGGTGTTGATCACGTGGCCGAAGACGACATGGCCGATCTGCCCGGCCTCGACGCCCGCCCGCTCGAACGCCGCGCGGGCGACGGTTGCGCCGAGGTCGATGGGTGGCGTGCCCGCAAGCGCCCCGCCGAAGGTGCCGACGGCGGTGCGCGCGCCGGAGAGGATCACGATGTCGTCCATGTCTTCTTCCCGTCTGATCTGGTCCGCTCCGCGCCGGTCCATGCGACCGCCCCGGGCTCAGCCTGCTCCCTTGCCCCGCAGCGTCACCAGCGTGACCTCGGGCGGCGCCGCGATGCGCAGCGGTACGTGAGAGTACCCGATGCCCCCCGACACGACCAGATGCTGGGCATGTTCCCTCACGTAGCCGTAGGCGTAGCGGTCGGAATATTCCGACGGCGTCAGCGGCCGCCAGCCGAAGAAGTTCGCCTGCCCGCCATGGGTGTGGCCCGAGAGCTGGAGCATCGCCCGCGTCTCGTTCATCGCGAAGCAGTCGGGTTCGTGGGCCAGCAGGATCGCGGGCGCGCCGTGGGGGACGTCGCGGAAGGCCGTGTCAGGATCGTGACGGGCAGTGCCGTCCCTCCAGTGGCGGTGCCCCTGCTGGCTGTCGTAGCCGACCAGCCAGAACGGATAGCTCTGGTGATCGAGGCTGACCGCCTCGTTCATCAGCACCGGGATGTTCTCGGCCCTGAGCGCGTGCAGCACCGCGCTTTCGCGGTAGTCGGTGGCGCGGGCGAGGTCGTCGTCGCGCCAGTCGTGGTTTCCGAGCACGGCGTGGACCCCGAGCGGCGCCTCGAGCCGGGCGAGCTCCTCTGCCGTCTCCTCGACCCGGCCGTACCAGCCCGGCGTCGGGCGGGCCGAGATGTAGTCGCCGAGCAGCACCACCATGTCGAGCGGCATGGCATTGACCAGGTCGACGGTGCGGCGCAGGTCGGCGGGGCGCATCCACGGGGTGATGGTGTGGAAATCCGACAGCGCCGCGATCTGGAGCGGCGGGCCCAGCCAGCGCGAATCGATGATGTCGTAGTGGACGAAATCCGGCTTCCCGCCCGCCACGAAGACACGCCGCAGACCGCGCCGCTGCTGCGCATGGTCCGACAGCCCTCTGGACGGGACCGGGGGCAGGTTCGGGGGCACGGGATCCGTCATGGGCTGCCCTTCCGGTCCGACACGGCACTGGCCCGGCCTATCAGCCCGGGACGCAGGGGATAAGACCGGATCCGTAGCGCCGGTTCCGAAAATCATGCCGCGGCACCGGTCCCGAATCGCGCGGGATCGCGACCTACATCATGCGGATCACGCCCTTGTCGATCGACAGCATGTAACCGCGGCGCGCGATGTTCTTCACCAGAAGCTCGCTCACCATCTGGTTGCCGAGCGTGTCGCGCAGCCGCTTTATGCGGGTCGCGCCCGCCGCCTCGTCGCAGTCGGCGGCGTTCCGGCCCGAGATCATCGCCTCGATCTCGGCGCCCGACAGCACCTCGTCGTCCATGCGCGCCTCGGCCAGCACCGACAGCGTCTCGATCGCCGCCTCCGTCAGCTTGAACTCCATGTCGTTCAGATAGACCGTGCGCTCGCCCCGCGAGATCAGCAGCGACGCGACCTGGATGCCCGAGCGCTGGATCTCGCCCATCCGGCGGTTCAGGGCGATGATGACCAGCAGAAACACCAGGGTCGCCACCAGCAGCGCGGCGGCGAAGACCAGCAGTACGAAGATCACCATGCGATAGCTCGTCAGCACTTCGGAAAAGGTGGTGCCGGACTGGGCGAGGATTTCCAGCAGCTGGATGTCGGCGCCCGAGGTCAGCGCATCGTTGTCGATGAAGATCTGTTCCACCCGCGCGTTGAAGGCGTTGGCGTCGGGCAGGTTCAGGAACAGGAACACCGCCGCCCCGAGGAGGATGGCGACGATGGCGGCGATGCCGAAGGCGACGAAGCGCTGGGTGGAGCGGCGGATGTCAGTAGCGGAGAAAGAACTGGCCGGCACTGGCTTTCCTCTGTTGTAGCCCGCTGTCGTCGAAGACCGACACCACCGTCAGAAGCTGCCAGCCGTCGGCCCCGATCCGCCGGGCGATCACCCCCGCCGCCGCCTGCTTGGAACAGGCGGCCTCGGGCAACTGGATCACACCGTAATGCAGGCGCAGGGGATTGTCCCGCTTGGCCTTGTAATCGGCATAGCAGGCGGCCTCGGCCCAGGTCGCGGAGAGCGTCAGGGCCAGGAGTGCGGAGAGGAAAAGGCGCGACATGGGCGGGCACCGGGGGTTCGGGGGGCGTTCACGACGTCCCGTGCACCTTGGCGCGAAAAGGCGAGACATTCAATAACCACAGGGGTTTGGGCGAAGGTTATCGGATAGCGGGGGGGCGTTATTGCCTGTCCTGCCGGTCCGGTCCCAGGTTGAGGGCATCCCGAGGCAGCGCCCGTCGCCCTGCCCCTTCCAGACGCCCCAGCCAAGAAAGGACCGCCCGATGTTCCGCTCCCTCGCCGCCGCCGCACTGACTGCAACACTGGCCGCCGCCCTGGCCTTCAGCCCTGTCGCCGCCACCCCGGCGCAGGCCCAGGACAACAGCAACCAGCAGCTGGCCCGGATCCTCGCCGGTGCCGCCACCGTCGCCATCATCGGTCTCGCCATCAACCGCGAGAAGCAACGCGAGCGCAACGCCGCGGCCGTCCCGGTCCACGACTGGCGCCGCCCGGTGCCGCCGGTCTATCAGCAGCCGCGCTACCGGCTGCCCCGCCACGACAAGCCCCGCTACGAGCACCACGACCGCCACGACTGGCGTGACCGCGACCAGCGGACCGTCCCGGCCTCGTGCCTGCGCACGATCTACAACCGCCACGGGGCGCAGACCCTGTTCGGCGCGCGCTGCATCAGCCGGTCGATGCGCCATCCGAACCGCCTGCCCCAGCAATGCGCCCAGACCCTGCGCAGCGACCGCGGCTGGGTGACGGGTTTCGAGCCGGGTTGCCTGCAGCGCTACGGCTGGCGCCGCGGCTGACGAACACGGGCCCGCTCCGGGCCCTCCGAGACGCGGCGGCGGGGTTTATCCGCACATCTCCGCCCTGTCGCCGCACATGGGGGCAGGGGGCCATCGGCCTCCTGCCCTTATCCGCGTTCCGCCCGCCGCTCCTCCGCCAGCATGTCGACGAAGGCCCGAAGCGGCGCGGGCATGAAGCGCGAGGTGAAGTAGAGGCGCGGACCGGAGAAGTCGGGCCACCAGTCCTGCAGCAGCGGAACGAGGCTGCCGTCGGCGAAATGCGGCTCCAGCCAGTTGCCGAAGCACTGGACCAGCCCCCGCCCCGCCAGCGCATGGGCGATCATCGTCTCCGCCGCCGCGGCGCTGAGGATCAGCCGGCCGGGCGGGTTCAGGGCAAGGCTCTCCGCCCCCCGCTCGAACTCCCACGGCACCAGCGCGCCGCTGGCGAAGCGGATCAGGATGCAGTCGTGCTCCATCACCTCGCGGGGATGACGCGGCGCGCCGCGGCGGTCGAGATAGGCGGGCGCGGCGGCCAGGGCGCCTGCTGGCGCCGGGGACCGATCGGCACGGCGATCACGTCGGGCTCCAGCGACTCGTCGTAGCGGATGCCTGCGTGGCACCCCGCGGCGATGGTATCGACGAAGCGGTCCTCGACCAGGATCTCGACCGTGACCTCGGGATAGCGGTCGAGGAAGCGGTCGATCAGCGGCGGCAGGATGTCGAGCATCCCCGCCTTCGGCACGTTCAGCCGCAAGGGCCCGCGCACCGCCCCTGCCGCGGTGGCCGCATCCTCGAGCGCGATGCGCGCCTCGGTCATCAGCGGCGCGAGGCGGGCGGCCAGCGCCTGCCCCGCCTCGGTCGGCCGCACGGCGCGGGTGCTGCGCGTGAGAAGCGGCGTGCCGAGCCGCGCCTCGACGCGGGCGACGGTGTCGCTGATTGTGGAGGGCGCGCGGTTCAGCCGCTTCGCCGCGGCGCGGAACCCCCCGGTCTCCGCCACCGCGAGGAAGACGGCAAGATCGTCGAGGGGCAGGTCATCGGTGTTCGCCATGGCGTGCAGCCTATTCGGCCGGGGCCCGATTTTCCAGATCAGCCGAACGGATATCTTCTGTCCCACAGAGACACAGGAGACGATCCATGACCCTTCTTGATCCGAAAGCCGCCGGGCGCTTCACCTTTCCCGGCACCGGCATCACCGTGAACCGCATGGGCTTCGGCGCGATGCAGCTGGCCGGGCCCCACGTCTTCGGCCCGCCCGCCGACCCCGACGAATGCCGCGCCGTGCTGAGGGAGGCCGTCGCGCTCGGGATCGACCACGTCGACACCAGCGACTTCTACGGCCCCCACGTCACGAACGAGCTGATCCGCGAGGCGCTGCACCCCTATCCCGAAGGCCTGACCCTGGTGACGAAGATCGGCGCCTGGCGGGACGAGGCGGGCAACTGGAACCTCGACCGCAGCCCGGACTTCCTGCGCAGGTCGGTCGAGGACAACCTCGGCCGCCTCGGCGTGGACGCCATGGACATCGTGAACCTCCGCATGGGCGGACCGGAAGACGACATCGCCGCGCCCATGGAGACCATGCGCCGGATGCAGGAGGAAGGCCTGCTGCGCCACATCGGCATCAGCAACGTCAGCGCCGGACAGGTCGCGACGGCGCGCGGCATCGCGCCGGTGGTCTGCGTCCAGAACCAGTACAACCTGGTCGACCGCGCCGACGACGCCCTGATCAACAGCCTCGCCGCCGAGGGCATCGCCTTCGTCCCGTTCTTTCCCCTCGGCGGCTTCTCCCCGATCCAGTCGGCGGGGCTGGAGGAGGTGGCCGCGGCGCTCGGCCGGTCGAAGCAGCAGGTGGCGCTGGCCTGGCTTCTTCAGCGCAGCCCGAACATCCTGCTGATCCCCGGCACCTCGAAGCGCGCCCACCTGCGCGACAACGTCGCCGCGGCGGCCCTGGGCTTCGACGCCGACACGCTGGCCCGGCTCGACGCGCTGCACGCCGCGGCCTGAGCGCCAGGGCGCTCCCGGTCCCTTCCGCTCCCGGGGCGCCGCACCTATGTGTGACGTCGACCAATCCGACAGGACGCCATGCAGAAGATCCCCCTCCCCGAACGTCCTGACCTGCGCGAGAAGGCCGAGGCCGTGGGCTTCACCTTCCTCGACATGCACGGCGAACCCTACTGGGACGAAACCTCGGCCTACCGCTTCAGCCTCGCCGAGGTCGAGAACGACATCGAGGATCCCGCGACCGAGCTGCACGCCATGTGCCGCGAGGCGGTGGCCCACGTCGTGACGCATGAACGGCTGATGGACCGGCTCGCCATCCCCGAGCCCTACCGCGACCTCGTCGCCGATAGCTGGAAACGGAGCGAGCCCGAGATCTACGGCCGGTTCGACTTCGCCTACGACGGCACCGGCCCCGCGAAGCTGCTGGAATACAACGCCGACACGCCAACCTCGCTCTACGAGAGCGCGTCGTTCCAGTGGGCCTGGCTCGAGGATCAGCTGGGCGCCGGGGTGCTGGAGCCGGGCGACGACCAGTTCAACGGCATCCACGAGGCGCTGGTCGAACGGTTCCGCGCGGTGTTCCGCCCGTCCGAGGACCTGCACTTCGCCGCCATCGCGGGCAACCCCGAGGACTATGCCACGGTCGAGGCCATGGGCTGGGCCGCGCGCGAGGCGGGGCTCGGCGCCCATTACGTCGATCTTGAGAAGATCGGGATCAGCGACGAGGGCCAGTTCACCGACGACCAGGACCGGGTGATCGGCACGCTGTTCAAGCTCTACCCCTGGGAGGACATGCTGCAGGACGACTTCGCCAAGCACATCGCCACCTCGGGCTGCCTGCTGCTGGAACCGGCCTGGAAGATGCTGCTCTCGAACAAGGGGATCCTGCCGGTGCTCTGGCAGCTGTTCCCGGATCACCCGAACCTCCTGCCCGCCTTCTTCGAGGCCGACGTGGCCGAGGCGCTGGCCGGGCGCGGATCCTCGCCCATGCCCGGCTTCGCGCAGGCGCGCGACAGGCTGGCGCAGGGCCACGTCACGAAACCCCTGTTCTCGCGCGAGGGCGCCTCGGTCAGGATCGTCGAGGACGGGCAGGAGACCGAACGGGTGGGCGATGCCGGGTACGGCGGCCATCCGCGGATCGTGCAGGCCTACCACCCGCTGCCGGAGTTCGACGGCTTCCGCCCCGTCATCGGCGCCTGGATCGTCGGCGGGACCTGCGTCGGCATGGGCCTGCGCGAGGACCGCAGCCGCATCACCCAGGACCTTTCCCGCTTCAAGCCGCATTTCATCCGGGACTGACGACGCCCGCCCCCAGACGTTTCGAAAGGATCGCCCATGAGACCCCGCTCCCGCTCCGTCGCGCTGACGCTGCTCGGCGCCGCCGCCTTCACCCTGGCGGGCTGCCAGGAGGAACAGGTCGATGCCCAGGCCTATCCCGACCTCGCCAGCTGCAAGGACGCCGCCGACACGGGCGGGCTGCTGACGATCGAGCAGTGCGAGACGGCCTTCGCCGAGGCGCAGCAGCTCCATGTGGAAACGGCGCCGCGCTACGACAGCCTCGCCGTCTGCGAGGAGCAGCACGGGGAGGGCGCCTGCGGCAGCGAGGCGCAGCAGGTCGGCAACGGCGGATCGGGCAGCATCTTCATGCCCCTGCTCGCGGGCTACCTGATCGGCAACCTTCTCGGCGGCCGGGGAATGGCGGGCGCGCAGCCGATGTACCGCACCCAGGACGGACGGTTCACGACGCCGGGGGGCACCTCGACCTACTCCTCCAACCGCGGTACGGCGAAACTGTCCCCTTCGGCCTTCTCCCGCCCGCCGACCACCGTCGGCAAGGCGCCGATGACCAAGACCACGACCGGAACCCGCGGCGGCTTCGGGCGCACCGGCGGCGCAAGGGGCTTCGGCGTCGGCGGCTGAGCCTCAGGGCCGCGGCGCGCGGAACCGCAGCGTCGGCCAGGCGAGCAGCGCGAGACCGGCGAAGGCGGCGGTGGCCAGCAGGTAGGGCGCGCGCAGGGCCTCGGTCCGGCCCAGCTCCGGCGCCAGCCAGGCCCCCATCGCCCCCGCCGCCAGCGCGCCAAGCGGGATGCCGCCCCAGGCGAAGAAGCGGTAAAGGCTGTTCACCCGACCCAGCAGCGCATCGGGGATCATCCGCTGCCGCCAGGACACGGTGACGATGTTCCACACCATGCCGCCGAAGGCGCTCGTCGCCAGTCCCGCCGCGACGCCCGGCGCGGAGGCCCCGAAGGCGACGGCGGCAGGCTCGGCCAGCATGGCCAGAAGCGCGCCGACGACGCAGGCCCGCGCGCCGCAGCGCCGGGCGAGGGCGGGCCCGGCCAGGCCGCCCAGTACGCCGCCGACGGCGCCACAGGTCAGAAGCAGCCCGTAGCCCGCGGGGCTGAGGCCAAGGATCTCCTGCCCGACCAGCACCAGCAGGGCCAGCGTGCCCGCCGACAGGAAATTCACCACGCCGAGGAAGACGGCGAGATAGAGCAGCGCCGGGTGACGCCAGAGCCAGAGCATCCCCTCCCCCATCCGCGCGAGGAAGCCGCGGTTCGCGCGCGGCGCGGGCCTCGGGGCCAGCGCCACGGCCGAAACCAGCGCCGCGGCCAGGGCGAAGGTGGCGGCGTCGGCCAGGAAGGGCACCGGCACGGCGAGGGCGATCAGCAGCCCGGCCAGCGGCGGACCGACGAAGCGGCCCATCACCTCTTCCGCCGTCCAGAGCTGCCCGTTGGCGGCTTCGAGGTCGCCGTGGGGCACCAGCGACGGCAGCGCGCTCTGCGCGGCGTTGTCGCGCAGCACCTCCGCCGCGCCGAGGCAGAAGGCGATGGCCGCCAGCGCCGCCACCGGCCCCGCGGCCCCGGCGGCATCGGCGCCAGCTGGCAGCGCAGGCAGCGACAGCGCCAGGGCGACGATCCCGAGGGTCAGCACGAGTCGGACGAGGTCCGCGCCGACGATCAGCCGCCGCCGGTCCGCCGCGTCGGTCACGACCCCGGCGGGAATGGCGAAAAGCAGCCAGGGCAGCCGACCGGCCGCGGCGACGGCGCCGATCAGCACCGGGTCGCGGGTCAGAAGCGAGGTCAGCCAGGGAAAGGCCAGCGCCGACACCCCGTCCCCGAGGTTCGACACCGCCGCCGCCGACCAGAACAGCCGGAAATTCCTGTTGCGCACCAGAAGCATGGCCGCGACGCTACCGCGGGACCGCCGCCCCGTCCATCGCCGCCAGCCCGCCCCGCGCGCCGACCGGACGGCATAGCGGAGCCTGCTGCTTCTTCTTTGCCGAAAATACTCCCGCCGGAGGCATCCGCCCTCTCCGGCCTTCCCCTCCACCTCCACCGGGGCGCCATTTTCCTGAAGGAAAATGTTCCGGTTTTCTCAAGAAAACCGGCCCCGCCCCGAAGTCGGGCCTGTCGTCGCAAGCCATTTTCCTCAAGGAAAATGGTCCGGTTTCCTCGAGGAAACCGGAACCCGCCCCGATGTCTTGCGCGCATGAGGCAGGGCGAGGTTGCGCCCCGTTGCGGCGCGGGCCCGATCCGGTCCATAACCGGCCAGCCAATCCCTGACGCCGGACCAGAGACAGATGCCCTTCACCCTCGCCACCTGGAACATCAACTCCGTCCGCCTGCGCGAGGGCCTGGTGGCGCAGCTGATGGAGACCGAGGCGCCCGACATCCTCTGCCTGCAGGAATGCAAGGCGCCGGTCGACCTGATCCCGCGCGAGGCGTTCCACGCGCTCGGCTACACCCACATGGTCGCGCGGGGGCAGAAGGGCTACAACGGGGTCGCGATCCTGTCGAAGCTGCCGCTGCGGGAGGTGTCGGCGCTGGACCACGCGGGGCTCGGCCACGCGCGCCACATCGCGGGGCAGCTGGAGAACGGCGTGGTGATCCACAACTTCTACGTCCCGGCGGGCGGCGACAAGCCGGACCGCGAGATCAACGAGAAGTTCGGCCAGAAGCTAGACTATCTCACCGACATGCGCGACGCCTTCCATGCCGAGCGGCCCGCGCGGTCGATCCTCGTCGGAGATCTGAACATCGCGCCGCGCGAGGACGATGTCTGGGACCACAAGGCGCTGCTGAAGATCGTCAGTCACACGCCGGTCGAGGTGGAACATCTGGGCGCCGCGCAGGAGGCCGGCAGGTGGGTGGACGTCACGCGGGCGGACATTCCCGACGGGCGGCTCTATTCCTGGTGGTCCTACCGCTCGCCCGACTGGGACGCGGCGGACAAGGGGCGCAGGCTCGACCACATCTGGGCAACGCCGGACATCGCCTCCGCCGCCCACGGCTCGCGGATCCTCAGGACGGCGCG
Source organism: Oceaniglobus roseus (assembly GCF_002869745.1). Lineage (GTDB taxonomy): Bacteria > Pseudomonadota > Alphaproteobacteria > Rhodobacterales > Rhodobacteraceae > Oceaniglobus > Oceaniglobus roseus. Next base: position 8,714 of record NZ_PNOS01000052.1, on the reverse strand, counting down.
GGGCTGGGAGAAGCCCAGCGACCACGCGCCCGTCTTCGCGACCTTCGACCTCTGACACGATGGGCCTGCTGCGCCTCACCCGCCGCGCGGCCCTTCTCGGGGCGGGGGCGGCTCTGGGCGCCTGGGGCAGCCGCGCCCTTGGGCCGCGGATGCCGTCGCCGGACGGCACCCGGTCGCTGCGACCGGCGGACGCGCCGGGCACGCTGAACGACGCGAGCGGGCTGTCGGAGACGCCGGTCTTCCGCCACATCACCGTCACCGAGGACGTGGGCGAACCGCTGGTCAACCGCTTCCGCAATGAGCTGGACGAGGCCCGCGCGTCCGGGCGGCCCGTGTGCCTCTCGGCGGCGCGCCATTCCATGGGCGGCCAGTCGATCCCCCGGGGCGGCCACGCCATCACCTGCGACAACGGCTTCGTCGAGCCGGACACGGCGAACGGGCTGTTCCGCGTCCACGCGGGGGCACGGTGGGGGCAGGTGATCGCGGCGCTCGATCCACTCGGCTTCTCGCCGAAGGTGATGCAAAGCAACAACGACTTCGGCGTCGGCTCCACCTTCTGCGTCAACGCCCACGGCTGGCCGGTGCCCCACGGGCCGATGGGGTCGACCGTGCGAAGCATCCGTTTGGTGACGCAGGACGGCGACTGGATCACCTGTTCGCGCGACGAGAACGCCGAGCTTTTCGCGATGACCATGGGGGGCTACGGGCTGACCGGGCTGATCACCGACCTGACGGTCGAGATGGTTCCGAACCGGCGGCTGGAGGCAACATATGCCGAGATGCCGGGGGAGGCCTTGGGCACGGCCTTCGTCGCCGCGCTGGAGGATCCGGCGGTCGAGATGGCCTATGGCCGGCTCAACGTCGAGAGGGCGCGATTCTTCGAGGAGGCACTGCTGATCTCCTACCGTCCCGCCGCCGACCAGTCCGACCTGCCGCCCGCCGCGGGCTCGGGCGCGATGAGCCGGGCGGCGCGGCACATCTTCCGCGCGCAGCTCGGCAACGAGCCGGTGAAGCGGGCGCGCTGGTGGACCGAGACGGCGGTCGCGCCGTGGCTGGCCGGGGCGGCGACGCGCAACAGCCTGATCAACGAGCCGGTGGTGACGCTGGACGACCGCGACCCGGGGCGCACCGACATCCTGCACGAATACTTCGTGCCGCCCGACCGCTTCGCCGATTTCACGAGGGCCTGCCGCGAGGTGATCCCGGCGAGCTACCAGGAGCTGCTGAACGTCACCCTGCGCTTCGTGGCGCCCGACCCCGAAAGCTGGCTCTCCTATGCGCCGGGGCCGCGGATCGCGGCGGTGATGCTGTTCAGCCAGGAGATGACCCTGCGCGCGGAGGAGGACATGGCCCGGATGACCCGCGCCCTGATCGGGCGGGTGCTGGACCTCGGTGGCAGCTACTACCTGCCCTACCGCCCCCATGCGACGGGCGCGCAGTTCGCCGCCGCCTATCCGCGCGCGGCGGAGTTCGCCGCGGCGAAGCGCGCGCTCGACCCCGATCTCCGCTTCCGCAACGCCCTCTGGGACAGATATCTGGAGCCGCTATGACCCTGCGCGCGATCTGCTTCGTCTACTTCCTCGTCCTGCTCGGCGCGGCGGCGCTGAACTACATCCCCGGCGTGCGCGACAGCGAGGGGCTGACCTTCGGCATCTTCGAGCTGGACCTCTTCGACGACGCGCTGCACCTCGCCTCGGCGCTCTGGGCGCTGGCGGGGGCGCTGGTGTCGCGGCAGGTGGCGCGGACCTTCCTGCTGCTGTTCGGCGCGCTCTACCTCGCGGACGGGGCGATGGGGCTGGTCTGGGGGTCGGGATACCTCGACTTCGGGATCTTCCAGTACGGGGTGCAGGACCTGCCCTTCGACTTCAAGGTGATGGCGAACCTGCCCCACCTCGCCCTCGGCGGCATGGCGCTGCTGTCGGGGCTGTTCCTGGACAGGCGGTGATCCGCGTCCTCGGCCGCTGGCTCGGCCGGGCGCTGCTGGCGGCGGCGGTGCTTGCCGCGCTGCTGCTGGCGCCGGTGGCCTGGGTCGAACTGGCCTGCCGGGGCGAGGCTGTGGCGGAGACCTACGAACCGCTCCTGCCGCCCGAGGACCGGCGCGCCGAAAGCCGCACGCTGCTGACCTATCCCGAGTGGCACATCGTCCACGCCTACGAGGATTACGCGCAGGTCATCGCCGCGGGCGATCCCCACGACTTCAGGTTCCTGCGGGCAGTCGCGGGCTTCTGGGGCGCGCTCTGTCCGCTGTCGCGCGCGGCGGCGGCCCATGGCGGGGCGACGGGGGAGACGAAGCTGACGATCTACACTATCGGCGTCAGCTTCACGGCGGAGCTGGCGCTGAAGGCGCTTTACGAGGAGACGGCGGGGCGCGTGGCGACATGGATCCGCGGGCCGGAGCGGGCGCCGCTCGACGACCTCTCGGCGCGGCAGACGGCGGAGTATGCCGCGTTTCTCCGGCAGGTGCCGTGGTACCGCTGGGACTTCCGCGCCGATGCCCGGGCGCTGGACGCGGCGGCGACGGGGGCCTTCCGCGACCGCGAGCGGCGCTTCGCCCTCGGGATCGAGTACCGGGGCAAGGCGGCCTATGCGAAGGTCATCGAGGGCGCCGTCGGGCAGGTCGGCGCGGACGCGCTGACGATGCGCGCGGTGGTGTCGGGCGTGGCTCCCGAGGCGCTGGCGGCGATGGAGGGGGTCACGGTGATCGGCGCGCGCCCCCAGGGGGTCGAGATCGAGACGCCGCGCTATCGCGCCTTCACCCGGCTGGCCGAACGGCTGGCGGAGGCAGGCGGCGACTTCGTGGAGATCGCAGGCAACGACGACATCCTGGTCTCGACGCTGTCGCCTGCGCCGGTGGAGGGCGCGCTCCATTCCTTCGCGCGGCAGGGGTTCGGCGACGTGCGCAACCTCAGGCTGGTGAAGGTCCGCGATCTGGCGGACGTACTGCGGGCGTTGCGGACCGGCCCCGAGACGCTGGAGCACATCCATGACTATTAGGCGCCTTATGCTGGCCCTGCCCCTGCTGCTGGCGGGATGGATCGGGATCATGGCGGCGGTCATGCTGGTGTCGGACGCCGCCCCCGGCGCCGTCGTCCTGCTGCCGCCCGAAGGCTTCGCCGCCCGCCTGCCCGAGGACACCGGGATCATGGCGGCGGGCCCGCTCTGGCTGGTGGTGAAGGGCCCGCGCGCGGGGTTCGCCCGCGCCCTCTATGCGGCCGGGGCGCCGCTGGTGCTGCCCGCGGGGCTGACCGGCTGCCTGCCGCTGCCGAAATCGCCGCCGCAGGCGCCACAGGGCTGACCTTGCAAGACGCCCCCGATTGCTCCATCTACAGCGCGACCCGCCATCCCCTTTCGTGGAAGGACCGACCGAGATGCTGCAATTCGGACAGACCAAGGATGCCGCCGCCAAGGACGCGCTGATCAAGGACACGACCGAAGCCACCTTCATGGCCGATGTCGTGGAGGCCAGCCAGTCCGTCCCCGTGATCGTCGACTTCTGGGCGCCCTGGTGCGGCCCCTGCAAGACGCTCGGGCCGATGCTGGAAGCCGCCGTGACCAAGGCGAAGGGCGCGGTGAAGATGGTGAAGGTGAACGTGGACGAGGCGCAGCAGATCGCGGCGCAGCTTCGCATCCAGTCGATCCCCACGGTCTATGCCTTCTACAAGGGACAGCCGCTGGACGGTTTCCAGGGCGCCCTGCCCCAGTCCGAGGTCGAGGCCTTCGTCAAGCGCGTGGCCGAGGCCGCGGGCGGCGACGCCTCGGGCGGGCTGGACGAGGCGCTGGAGGCGGCCGAGGCGATGCTGGAGCAGGGCGCGCTGGTCGATGCCGCGCAGACCTTCGCCGCGATCCTGGGCGAGGATCCCCTGAACGCGAAGGCCTATGCGGGGATGGTGCGGGTACACATCGCCATGGGTGACTTGACCCAGGCCGAAGCCATCCTGAACGGCGCCGACGCCTCGATCTCCCACGCGCCCGAGCTGGAGGCGGCCCATGCCCAGCTCCAGCTTGCCCGGCAGGCCGCGGATGCGGGGCCGATCGACGAGCTGAAGGCCGCGGTCGAGGCCGATCCGGCGAACCACCAGGCGCGCTTCGACCTGGCCCAGGCGCTGCATGCCCACGGCGACGTGCAGGGGGCCGTGGACCAGCTGCTGGAGCTGTTCCGGCGCGACCGGGAGTGGAACGAGGGCGCGGCGAAGACGCAGCTCTTCACCATCTTCGAATCGCTCCCGGCGAAGGACCCGGTGGCGCTGGCGGGGCGCAGAAAACTCTCCTCGATGATCTTTGCATGAGGGGCGGGCGTCCTATCTGACCGGGTATGATCCCAGTCAAAGACCTTCCCCCGAACATTCCGGTCTTCCCGCTTCCGGGTGCGCTTCTGCTGCCCCGGGCGCGCCTGCCGCTGCATATCTTCGAGCCGAAGTACCTTGCGATGCTGGACGACACGCTGAAGACCCAGCACCGGCTGGTGGGCATGGTCCAGCCGCGCGACATCCCCGGCTCGACCGAGACGCGGCTGCACAGCATCGGCTGCGCGGGCCGCGTGACCGGCTTCTCCGAGACCGAGGACGGACGCTACATGATCACGCTGGCCGGCGTGTCGCGGTTCCGCATCACGGCCGAGACCAGCGGCTTCACCCCCTATCGCTGCTGCGACGTGTCCTGGGACGGCTTCTCGCGCGATCTCGGCCCGGCCGAGCAGGACCGCGACTTCGACCGCGACGCCTTCCTCAGGCTCCTCAGCCGCTTCTTCGAGGCGCAGGACCTCAAGACCGACTGGGCCTCGCTAAACGAGGCCGAAGACGAGCTGCTGATCAATTCCTTGTCCATGCTCTGCCCGTTCGAGCCGGAGGACAAGCAGGCGCTTCTCGAGGCGCCGTCGCTGTCGACCCGCCGCGAGACGCTGGTGACGCTGATCGAGTTCGCCCTGCGCCGCGGCGACAACGAGGAGATCATGCAGTGAGCGAGGCCGAGCACGACCGCAAGATGCTGGAGGCGCTGGTCTGCCCGCAGACCCGCGCGCCCCTGAGCTTCGATGCCGAGCGGATGGAGCTGGTCTCCAAGGCCGCGCACCTGGCCTACCCGATCCGTAACGGCATCCCGGTGATGCTGGTGGACGAGGCACGGCCGCTGGAGTAGCGCGCGGTCGCCTCCGCGATGTCACCGCCGAGGCCGCCGGGCCGCGAAGCCACTTAGGCCCCCTAGACCCCCCGCATCCGCAGTTCCGCGTCCACCAGCCCCTTCCGCAGGTCGCAATAGGCCTGCCGCCCCGACCCGCAGGCAACGTTGATCCGCGAGAACACGCCGTCGTCGCTGATCTCGGCGTTGCGCTGTGCCCGGTCGCAGGCCGCGCCGTCGCCCCTTGCGCAGGCCGAGAGGATCCCGTTGGCCCGGTCCGACAGGAAGTCGATGGAAATCGCCCCGTCCGCCGAGGCCACCGTCTCGTCGCTGTCCTGCGCCAGGTTGCAGGCTGCCGAGAACAGGCAGAGGGCCACCAGAGCGTGGCCGGTGTAACGCGTCAAAATCATCGAATCTGGTCCTGTCACCTTGAAAACTGCTCGCCATCCGCGCCTCAGGCCGCCCGGTTCTCCGGATCTCGCGCCACGCGGTGCGGCCGACCTGCCCTGGCCGCCGCGACTCGCAGCATAGCACAGCGCGCCGCCGCCGCCCACGGAGCTTGGCGGAGTCCGGCACCTTCCCGCGCCGCTCGCATCCTCACGCCCGGCGCCGTATGTACGGGCGCCCCCGTTACCACTGGCCGTGGGCGCCCCGGCCCATTAGGTACGGGGAAACCCCAGCAACCGGAGCCGCGTCCATGACCAATCCCCTTCTTCAAGACTGGCAGACCCCCTTCGGCCTGCCGCCCTTCGGCGAGATCGGGGACGACGCCTTCGAACCCGCCCTCGACGCCGCCCTGACCGAGGCGCGCGCCAACATCGCCGCCATCGCCGACAACGACGCGGCGCCGACCTTCGCCAACACGATCGAGGCGCTGGAGCTTGCCGACCGCAAGCTGTCCCAGGTGCTGTCGGTGTTCTACACCCTCGCCGGGTCCGACTCGAATCCCGAGCGCGAGCGGCTGCAACGGGAGTTCTCGCCGAAGCTTTCGGCCTATTCCTCGGAAATCTCGATGAACGAGAAGCTGTTCGCCCGGATCGACAGCCTCTGGCAGCGGAAGGACAGCCTCGACCTCACGCCCGAGCAGCAGCGCGTCCTCTACCTCACCCACCGCGGCTTCGTCCGCCAGGGCGCCCAGCTCGAAGGCTACGCCCGCGACCGGCTGACCGAGGTGAAAAGCCGCCTCGCCGTGCTCGGCACCCAATTCACCCAGAACCTGCTGGCCGACGAGCGGGGCTGGTTCATGGAGCTGTCCGAGGCCGACCTGGAAGGCCTGCCCGATTTCGTCGTGGCCGGAGCCCGCGCGGCGGGCGAGGAGAAGGGCACCGATGGCCCCGTCATCACGCTGTCGCGCTCGCTGATCGTGCCGTTCCTCCAGTTCTCGCCCCGCCGCGACCTGCGCGCAAGGGCCTATGAAGCCTGGACCGCCCGCGGCGCCAACGGCGGCGAGACCGACAATTGCGCCATCGCCGCCGAGATCCTGAAGCTGCGCGAGGAGCGGGCGATGCTGCTCGGCTACGACAGCTTCGCCGACTACAAGCTTGAAACCGAGATGGCCAAGACCCCCGGCGCCGTCCGCGACCTTCTGATGCAGGTCTGGGAGCCCGCCAAGGCCGCCGCCGACGCCGACGCGACCCGCCTCACCGCGATGATGCACGGCGACGGCGTGAACGGCGACCTCGAACCCTGGGACTGGCGCTACTACGCCGAGAAGCGCCGCGCCGAGGAGCACGACCTCGACGAGGCCGAGATCAAGCCGTACCTGCAACTCGACCGGATGATCGAGGCCGCCTTCACCTGCGCCACCCGCCTGTTCGGGCTGGTGTTCAAGAGGCTGGACGTGCCGCTCTACCACCCCGACTGCCGCGCCTGGGAGGTGACGCGCGACGGCCGGCATATCGCCGTCTTCATCGGCGACTACTTCGCGCGGGGCGGCAAGCGGTCGGGCGCCTGGTGTTCGGCCATGCGTTCGCAGCAGAAGCTGGCGGGCGACATCCGCCCCCATGTCATCAACGTCTGCAACTTCGCCAGGCCGCCGAAGGGCAAGCCCGCGCTCCTCTCCTACGACGACGCGCGCACGCTGTTCCACGAGTTCGGCCATGCCCTGCACCAGATGCTCTCAGACGTGACATACGAATCCGTCTCGGGCACCTCCGTCGCCCGCGACTTCGTGGAACTGCCTTCGCAGCTTTACGAACACTGGCTGGACGTGCCCGAGGTGCTCGGCGAATTCGCCACCCACGCCGAGACGGGCAAGCCGATGCCGAAGGACATGCTCGACCGCCTGCTCGCCGCCTCGACCTACGACATGGGGTTCCAGACGGTGGAATACCTCGCCTCGGCCCTCGTCGATCTCGACTTCCACTCGGGCGAGGCGCCGTCGGACCCGATGGAGCGGCAGGCCGAGGTGCTGGAAGGGCTGGAGATGCCCCGCGCGATCCGGATGCGCCACGCCACGCCGCATTTCGCCCATGTCTTCTCGGGCGACGGATACTCGTCCGGCTACTACAGCTACATGTGGTCCGAGGTCATGGATGCCGACGCCTTCCAGGCCTTCGAGGAAGCGGGCAGCGCCTTCGACCCCGAGACGGCGAAGAAGCTGGAGCGGCACATCCTGTCGGTCGGCGGAGTGGAGGAGGCCGATGCCCTCTACACCGCCTTCCGCGGCCGGATGCCGGGTGTCGAGGCGCTGCTGAAGGGGCGCGGACTGCTGAAGGCGGCCTGAGCCCGTCAGGAAACGGTCAGGTCCGGGGTCCATGAGGGACGGAAACGGGGCGGCGGCGCGTTCGTATGCCGACGTCCCATCCCTGTCCCACGGAGTTCCCCATGGCCGAACGCACCACCTACACCCACGGGCAGATCGCCCTGCACTGGCTGATCGCCCTGCTTGTCCTCGGCAACTACATCTTTTCCGACGGCATGGGCCGCGCCCTGCACCAGCACGACAAGGGCGAGACGGTGACGGGCCTGCTGCCCTGGGCCCACGTCTATGTCGGCATCGCCATCCTGGTGCTGGTGCTGGTCCGCTTCGCGCTGCGCAAGACCCGCGGCGTGCCGCCCGAATCCGCGCAGGCGCCGGAACTGCTCCGGAAGGGCGGGCGGATCGGCCACTGGCTGCTCTACCTGCTGATGCTGGCGGTGCCGGCCCTCGGCATCTCGGCCTGGTATCTGGGCATCCACGAGGCGGGCGACATCCACGCCCTTGCCGCCAACGCGCTGATGATCCTCGCCGGGATCCATGCCGTCGCCGCGCTCTACCACCACTACGTCGTCAAGGACGCGCTGCTGCAACGGATGGGCCTGCCGCTCTGAGCGGCATCCTGCCGTCACGATCCCCACGATGCCGTGAAATCAGCGGCATCGCGGGGGCCGAAGTCTCGACTTCCGGGGTCGGCTCTGGCAACAGGGGCCGATGCACCGGCTTCGTCCCCTCCTCCTCGGCCTCCTCGTGGCCCTGACCCTGCCCTGGGGCGCCTATGCCCACGGGGCGGTCTTTGCCGCGCGCGCCGGGGCGCCCGCGAACGCCCCCGCGACAGCGGTCGTGGCGGCCGCGGTCAACGACGCCCGTACCGCCGCCGCCGCCGTCATCGCGCCGGACCGCT
>NZ_PNOS01000051.1 GCF_002869745.1 Oceaniglobus roseus | reverse complement strand
GGCGGGCTGGGCCGACGGGCCCGGCTCCGGCTCGGCCGGGGGCGCGGCCGCGCGGGCGGCGGCGGCGCGGCGGGCCTCCTCGGCGCGGGCTTCCTCGGCGCGGGCCGCGGCTTCGGCGGCGGCCCGGGCCTCGGCCGCGCGGCGGTTCGCGGCCAGCGCGGTCTCGCCGAAGTTGATCGGTCCGCTGAACTTGTCCCGGGTCGGATGCGCCACGAAGCGGATCGGGTTGAAGCCGCGGGTCGCGGCGAAGCTCTCGGCCTCGGCCAGGGTTTCGCGGGCGACGGCGGCCACGGCAAGCTCGGACTTGCCCTTGACCCGCCAGACATAGACGAGATCGGCCAGAGCATAGGGCGTCATGCCTTCCAGCCCCTCGCGCACCGCGATCTCGCGGCGCTCCTTCAGCGGCCGCTTCGCGCCGCCCTTGGCCTCGGGCAGGTCGATGGTGGTGAACAGGATCTCGGAGTCCGGGATGACGATCTGCGTCGTCAGCGGCACGTCGCTGCGTTCCGCCGCGGTGTTGCGCAGGGTCGCGATGCTGTCGTCGAAGTCCGGATCGGACAGGGAGACCTCGCCGACCTGCACCGGCTGGCCCCGGGTCAGGTCCAGCAGGGTGATTCCCGAGTGCGACAATTCGAGTGTGAAGTTCGGTTTCATATCAGCGGTCTACCATGTGGCGGCGCAGGCAGGAGTCCAAAAGGCCGATTTCGCGCCTTCTACAGCAGCTTTTCGCCGAGCAAAACAAAAACAGCTTTCGTAACCCTGAAGCCACGCTGATGGTAGCCGAGGCCAATGGTCAATGAAAGGGGGTCCCCATGGGCAGTTTGGGCGGTCTTTGGCGCAGCTTGCTGATCGGCGCCGCAGTCTCGGCGGTTCTTTGCACAAGCGGCGCGAGCGCGCAGGAAACGAAGGGGTCGCGGCTGGTCGTCACCGGCGAGGGCAGCGTCAGCGCGCCCTCCGACATGGCGGTGCTCAGCCTCGGCGTGCGCGCGCAGGCCAGGACGGCGGCCGAGGCGATGTCGGCGGGCGGCGCGCAGATGCAGCGCGTGCTGGATGCGATCCGCGGGATCGGCGTCGCGGCACTGGATGTCCGCACGACGACGCTCCAGTTGCAGCCGGTCTACGGCCAGCCCCCCGAGCGGGGCGGCGCGTCGGAGATCGAAGGCTACGAGGCGGCGTCGGACCTCGAGGTGCGGGTGCGCGACCTCGGCCAGGTCGCGAAGGTGATCGACGGGGTGACGCAGGCCGGCGGCAACAGTTTCAGCGGAATCCGGTTCGATATCGCCGATCCGAAGCCGCTCCAGGACCGGGCGCGCGTCGCCGCGGTGGAGGACGGCCGCGCCAAGGCCGAGCTTTACGCCCGCGCCGCCGGAGTGCCGCTGGGGCAGCTGGTGGAGCTGAACGACATGGGCGGCGGGGGCGGCGGTCCGCGCCCGATGTACGAGCGCGCGGCGATGGAGGCGATGCCCGTGGCGGGCGGATCGCTCGACATCACGGCGACGGTGCAGATGGTGTACCGGCTCGAGCGGCCCGACTGAGGTCAGGCGGGCGCCGAGGTCGGCACCGGCCCCTCACGGGCCGGTGCCGCCTCGAACCAGACCTTCACGGTTGTCCCGGAGGACGAGCTTGCGGTTTCCGAGCGGCCGCCGATCTGGGCGATGAACGCCTCGACCAGGCGGCTGCCGACGCCGCTGTCCGAGGTCGGCGCGTTGCCCATGCCGCAGCCGTCGTCCTTCACGCTGAGGCAGAGCAACCCGTCCTGGGCGGTCAGCGTCACCTCGACCGAGCCGTTGGGATCCTCGGCGAAGGCGTATTTCAGGGCGTTGGTCACGAGTTCGTTGACGATCAGCCCAAGCGGGATGGCGGTACGCGTCGACAGTTCGACGGAATCGATTCGCGACAGGATCGCCATCTTCGATGTGTCCGCGACCGAGGCTTCCAGCCCCTCGATGATCGCGCCGAGATATTCGTCCGACCGGATCGTGGCGACCGAGCCGGTGGCGTTCAGCGTCTTGTAGAGCAGCGCCAGCGCCTGCACCCGGTCGCGCACCTTCAGGAGCGGTGCGGCGGTGTCGGGGTTGTTCTTCTTGCGCGCCTCCAGCGAGACGATGGCGGAAATCATCCCGAGGCTGTTCATCACCCTGTGGTTGAGTTCTTCCAGCAGTTCCTGGGCCTGCACCAGGGCGGCTTCCCGTTCTTCCTCGGCCCGTTTCTGGGCGGTGATGTCGCGGAAGACGAGGGCGAAGCGGCCGTGCGGCTCGATCGGGGCGGCGAAGACGTCGAAATGCCGCTGGAGGCCCGAGGCGGTCTCCTGGAAGCGGCGGGGCATCCGGGTCAGCGCGACCTCGCCGTAGAGGTCGATCCAGTGCTGTTCGAGCTGCGGCACGATCTCGACCGCGGTGCGGCCGATGGGATCGATGAGGCCGGTCATTGTCTCGAACGCCGGGTTCGCCTCGATGAAGCGGTAGTCCATCGGGATGCCGCGGGGGTCGAGGATGATGTCGCAGATGCAGAAGGCATCGTCCATCATTCCGAGCAGCGCGGCGGCGTTATCCTGTGTGAGGGCGCGGGTGAGGAACGACATGACATGGTTTACCGGATACAGTGTAAGGTTGAACGTACACCATGGCTGTAAGGAAGACCACCACGCTTCCTTGACCGTTACAAATAATTCTCCCGGCCAGTTCGCCCGTCAACTCGCCCGTCAACTTGCCCGGCGCCGTGCGGCGCCGGGCGTCGCGCGCTCAGGCGGTGGCCTTGGCCAGCGCCTGGTCGAGGTCGGCGATCAGGTCGTCGGCATCCTCGATCCCGATCGAGACGCGGACCGTTTCCGGTGCCGCCCCGGCCGCGCGCTGCTGGTTCTCGTTCAACTGCCGGTGCGTCGTCGAGGCCGAGTGGATGATGAGCGAGCGCGCGTCGCCGAGGTTGGCGACATGGGAGAAGATCTCGACCGCGTCGATCAGCTTCATGCAGGCGTCGTAGCCGCCCTTGACCGCGAAGGTGAACAGGCCGCCGGCGCCCTTCGGGCAGATCGTCTTCGTGCGCGCGTGGTAGGGCGAGCTTTCGAGACCGGCATAGGTCACGTAGTCGACCCGCGGATCGTTCTCGAGCCACTTCGCGATCTTCACCGCGTTCTCGACGTGCCGCTCCATCCTGAGGCTCAGCGTCTCGATCCCCATCAGGGTGTAATGGGCGGCCTGCGGGTTCATCGTCATGCCGAGGTCCCGGAGGCCGATGGCGATGCCGTGGAAGGTGAAGGCGAGGGGGCCGAAAGTCTCGTGAAACTTCAACCCGTGGTAGGCGGGTTCCGGGTCCGACAGGGAGGGGAACTTGCCCGAGGCGGACCAGTCGAAGGTGCCCGAGTCCACCACGCAGCCGCCCGTCACGGTGCCGTTGCCGGTGAGGTACTTCGTGGTCGAGTGGACGACGAGGGTCGCGCCATGCTCGATCGGGCGGCAGAGGTAGGGGGTGGCCGAGGTGTTGTCGACGATCAGCGGGATTCCGGCCGCCTCTGCGATGGGGGCGATGGCGTCGAGGTCGGTGATGTAGCCGCCGGGGTTGGCGATGGCCTCGCAGAAGATGGCGCGGGTGTCGTCGTCGATGGCCGCCTTCACCGCGTCGAGGTCGTCGAAATCGACGAAGGTCGCCGACCAGCCGAAGCGCTTGATGGTCTGGGTGAACTGCGTGACCGTGCCGCCGTAGAGGCGCGTCGAGGCGACGATGTTCTTGCCCGGACCCATCAGCGGGAACAGCGCCATCAGTTGCGCGGCGTGACCCGACGAGCAGCAGACCGCGCCGACGCCGCCTTCCAGCGTCGCGATGCGCTCCTGCAGCACGGCGACGGTGGGGTTGGTCAGGCGCGAGTAGATGTAGCCGACTTCCTGCAGGTTGAAGAGCGCCGCGGCATGGTCGGCGTCGCGGAAGACATAGGCGGTGGTCTGGTAGATCGGCGTCTGCCGCGCGCCGGTGGCGGGGTCCGGGCGGCTGCCCGCGTGGATCTGCAGCGTGTCGAAGCCGTAGGTGGTGGTGGACATGGGGGCCTCCCGGTTGGTCTGGTCGCAGAAAGCCATAAGGGCTGGCGGCGCGACACTCAACGGGGCTGTGGCGGGGGCCGGGACTCAGCGCATCCAGAAGCCGTTCTTGCGGATGCGGTTGCGGATCGCCTGCTCCTTCCGCGGCAGGTCCGCCTGGTCGAACAGCGCCCGCACCTTCCGCCCCTGTCCGTGCAGCACCATCTTGCGGATCGGCTTGTGCGCCTTCAGCACCTTCTTCACCTTCTGCGGCGCCACGATCCGCTCGAGCAGCTCGACCACCGCATCGCCTTCCCGGGCGTAGAGCAGGGGAAGCATCCGGTAGTGGCAGGAATGGCTGCCGTCGAGCGTGCCCTCGGGCAGGGTGTGGCGCGCGCCGCCGAGGCCGTGGATGACGAGTGGCAGGGCGATCTGGTCGAGCCAGGGAAAGAGCTGCTGGCAGACGAGTTCGCGCGGGGGATCGTCGCGGATCGTCAGGGCGTAGCGGAGGAACCGTTCGCCGAAGGTCTTCGGATCCTCGTGGAAGAACCAGCCCGCGTTGAAATAGAGATAGCGCTGCCAGTATTCGTCCGGCTGGGCAAGGTCGAGGGAGCTTTCGTAGTCGAGTCCGAACCGGTCGTAGAGCGATTTCCAGATCTCGCCGTAGCCGGGGCCGTAGAGTTCGATCTGCGGCCATGTGCCCTCGCGTCGCATGGAGGCGGAGGGCTTGGAGAAATCGAAGGGAAGCTGCGACAGCGGGCCGGTGATCAGCGTGTCGGTGTCGAAGAACACGAAGGGTTCTCCCTCGGGGAGGACCGACAGCCCCTCGATCTTGTTGCCGTAGGGATATTCGGCGCCGAAGTGTCTCGACTCAAAGGGGCGGATCTCGGCCCCGAAGTGGTCGGTCAGCAGCGCGCGCAGCTCGGGGTCAGCGATGCGCGGATCCTCGGGCCAGAGGGGGCCCGGCTGCGGCTCGGCCAGGATGAGGCGGCCGGGAAAGGCGGGGTCGCTCGCGCGCAGGGAGGCGGCGAACAGCGCGGCCTCGTAGGCGAGGCGACCCTCCTGCGCGACGATCAGGATGTTGAAGCGCGGCGCGGCGCCTGTCTCGGCGCCAGTCTCGGCGGGCATCATGGCGCGGTGGCCTCGCGGGTTGTCTCTGTCTCCTGCCTAAGCGCCCTGCGGTCCGGGTCAAGCGCCGGAGGGGCGGGGCGGTGCGGAACGCGCGCCGGCGTGGCGGGGGCGCCGCGTCTCAGAACGTGGGCGGGGTGCAGGCGCTGATGATCTCGCAGGGCTCGCTGCCGGTGTTGCGGAAGCGGTGGGGCAGGCGGCTGTCGAAGAGGTAGCCGTCGCCGGGGCCCAGGGTGCGGGTCTGGCCGTCGACCGTGACCTCGACCTCTCCGCGCACGACGATCCCCGCCTCCTCGCTTTCGTGGGCCATCAGCTTCTCGCCCGTGTCCGCGCCGGGGGGATAGGTTTCGTGCAGGATCTGGAGCGCGTGGCGCGAGGCGTCGCCAAGCTGGCGCAGCGACAGCCCGCCGGGCCCGTTCGGCGAGAGCTCGGTGAACTCGTCGGCGCCCCAGAACACCTTCGTGCGGTCCTGCTCCTCCTCGAAGGAGGAGAAGAATTCCGACATGCTCATCGGGATCGCGTCCAGCAGGCTTTTCAGCGAGGCGACGGAGGGCGAGGTGCGGTTCTTCTCGATCAGCGAGATCGTGCCGTTCGTCAGCCCCGCCCGTGCGGCAAGTTCCCGCTGCGAGAGGCCCTTCTGCTTGCGCACGGCCTGGAGTTTCTTGCCAATGTCCATGGGCCGCGCCCTTTCCCGTGCCGAGACATGCCGACCCGACACTGATCCGCAATCGGCGGCCAAAGATCAAGCGTGGCCGAAAACGTCATCTGGCGTCGCAAATCCATTTGACAACTATATTCGACGGGATATTGAGAATTCTCAACACCCCAGCCGCGACTCCCCTCGGGATGCGGCGCCTGTTGTAAAGGATCCCTGACCATGGCCCCCTCCACCCCCAAGACACCGCGCAAGACCCGCGCCAAGGCCGCGGCCGCCTCCGCGCCGAAGATCGAGCTGGTCGCGACCGATCCGGCGCCCGCGAAGACCAACGCCGACCTGCTGGCCCGCCGCCAGGCCGCCGTCGCCCGCGGCGTCGCCTCGGCCGCGCCGATCTTCGCCGCCCATGCCGAAAATGCCGAGCTGTGGGATGTCGAGGGCAACCGCTACATCGACTTCTGCGGCGGCATCGCCGTGCTGAACACCGGCCACCGCCACCCCCGCGTCGTCGCCGCCGCGATGGAGCAGGAGGCGCATTTCACCCACACCTCGTTCCAGGTCGTCCCCTACGAGCCCTATGTCGCGCTGGCCGAGCGGCTGAACGCGCTGGCCCCCGGCGACGCGCCGAAGAAATCGCTGCTGGTCACGACCGGCGCGGAGGCCGTGGAGAACGCGGTGAAGATCGCCCGCGCCGCCACGGGCCGCCCCGGTGTCATCGCCTTCACCGGCGGCTATCACGGGCGCACCCTGCTGACGCTGGGCATGACCGGCAAGGTCAGCCCCTACAAGAAGGACGTCGGTCCGTTCCCGGGTGACATCTTCCGCGCGCCGTTCCCCTCGGTGCGCGACGGGATCACCGTACAGGACGCGCTGACCGGACTTCGCAACCTGTTCCTGACCGATGCCCAGCCCGAGCGGGTGGCGGCGATCATCATCGAGCCGGTGCTGGGCGAGGGCGGCTATACCCCCGTGCCCTTCGAGATGCTGAAGGCGCTGCGCGAGATCTGCGACCAGCACGGCATCCTGCTGATCGCCGACGAGATCCAGTCCGGCTTCGCGCGCACCGGCAAGTGGTTCGCGATCGAGCATTCGGGCGTCGTGCCGGACCTGATCACCGTGGCGAAGTCCATGGCGGGCGGCTACCCGCTGGCGGGCGTGATCGGCCGGGCCGACATCATGGACGCGATGGCGCCGGGCGGCCTTGGCGGCACCTACGGCGGCAACCCGGTGGCCTGCGCCGCCGCGCTGGCCGCCATCGACGTGATCGAGGAGGAGAACCTGCTGGAGCGGTCGCTGCAGCTGGGCGAGCGGATGCGCGCGCAGTTCGCCGACATGGGCGCCCGCGTCGCGCCCTACCGGATGTGGGACATCCGCGGCCTCGGCGCGATGCTGGCGGTCGAGTTCGTCACCGACTTCGACAGCGCCGCCCCCGACGCCGCGCTGACCAAGGCGGTCTGCGCCCACGCGCTGAAGCGGGGCCTGCTGCTCCTGTCCTGCGGGATGCACGGCAACGCGCTCAGGATCATGGTGCCGATCACCGCCTCCGATGCCGTCGTGGCCGAGGGCATGGCGATCTTCGAGGCGGCCTTGGCCGATGCCGTGGCCGAACTGCGCGGCTGATTTCGACAGCTTCCGCCACTTTTCGTCCAGACGGGCGCCGGAGCGATCCGGCGCCCTTTTTCGTTGTATTCTCAACAGACCGTCGGAGTCGGACCGCTGGCATGAAGGCGTTGCACAAAAATGCGGCAAGGCGCTTGTGCAGAATAATAAACGCCCCTAGGCTTGCCCGCATGTGCCCGGATTGTTCCGCCGACCCCGATTACCGGTTGACGGATTTCCGAAAACCTCCTGACATGGAGGGGCAGGCCGAGGATCCGGACCGGCGCGGGCCAGGCGCCCGCCAGTCCAGGGGAGGCGAGACGGGCAAGCGCCCGGACCAAGACAGGGGCCGTCGGCGTGCGCGCGGGCGGGCCGCAAACAGGCAGGCGGGCGGAATGCCCGCGGATCTGTCCAAACGGGAGAAAACAATGAAGACCATCAGAAACGCGGCGCTGATCGGCGCCATGCTGGCGGGCACCGCCGCCACGGCGCAGGAGAAGTTCATCACCATCGGCACCGGGGGCCAGACGGGCGTCTATTTCGTCGTCGGCCAGTCGATCTGCCGCCTGGTGAACCGCGACTCGGCCAAGACCGGCCTGAAGTGCACCGCGCCCTCGACCGGCGGCTCGATCGCCAACATCAACGCGATCAAGGCAGGGGACATGGACATGGGCGTGGCCCAGTCGGACTGGCAGTACCACGCCTACAACGGCACCTCGCAGTTCGAGGGCGACAAGTTCGACAAGGAGCGCGCGGTGTTCTCGGTCCATGCCGAGCCGTTCACCGTGATCGCCCGCGACGATTCCGGCATCAAGACCTTCGACGACATGAAGGGCAAGCGGGTGAACGTCGGCAACCCGGGCTCGGGGCAGCTCGCCACGATGGAAGTCGTGCTGGACGCAAAGGGCTGGACCATGGACGACTTCTCGCTCGCCTCCGAGCTGAAGCCGGCCGAGCAGGCGGCGGCGCTTGGCGACAACAAGGTGGATGCCATCGTCTACACCGTCGGCCACCCCAACGGCTCGATCCAGGAGGCGGTGTCGACGGTCGACGCGCACCTGGTGCCGGTGGACGGTCCGGCGATCGAGAAGCTGGTGAACGACAACCCGTTCTATGCCTGGGCCACAATTCCGGGCGGCATGTACCAGGGCACCGACGAGGACGTGAAGACCTTCGGCGTGAAGGCGACCTTCGTGACCTCCGCCGATGTCCCCGAGGATGTCGTCTACGAGGTGGTGAAGGCGGTGTTCGACAACTTCGACCGCTTCAAGAAGCTGCACCCGGCCTTCGAGAACCTCAAGGAAGAGGAAATGATCAAGGACGGCCTGTCGGCCCCGCTGCATCCGGGCGCCGAGAAGTACTACAAGGAGCGCGGCTGGATGTAATCCGCCCCCCTGGACGACCGGGGGCGGCGCGTCCGCGTGCCGTCCCCGCGCCAGAACTGGCACCCACAAACCGACGCCACCGGAAAAACGGGGCGCACCAACGGGGATAGTACCATGTCGGACAAGGATCAGCAGAAGGCTGCCGCCGTCGAAGCCGAGGCCGCGGGCCACGGCGGACTTTCGCAGAGCGAACTGGACGAACTCGTCGCGTCCTCCGATACCGGGGGCAGGTCCGTCGCCGGGCCGGTGGGACTTGCGCTGATGCTCGTCGCGCTGGCGTGGTCGCTGTTCCAGCTCTGGATCGCCTCGCCGATCCCGTTCATCGTCGGCTGGGGCGTGTTCAACGACACCGAGGCGCGCTCGATCCACCTGGCCTTCGCCGTCTTCCTCGCCTTCGCCGCCTTTCCGGCGACGCGCACCCCGTTCCAGCTGGTGCTCGGCGTCGCGGTGCCGGTGATCCTGGGCCTTCTGTTCATGATGGCCGCCAAGGGCGAGACGGCGGTCTGGTGGATCCCCGTCGTGGTGATCCTGCTGATCGGCGCGATCCTTCTCGGCTCCCCCAAGGACAAGATCCCGGCGTGGGAGTGGGGGCTGGCCGTGGTCGGCGCGGCCACCGCGCTGTACCTTTTCGTCTTCTACCGCGAGATCTCGAACCGCGTCGGCGCGCCGAACATGCAGGACTTCGTGGTCTCGGTGATCGGCATCCTGGTGCTGCTCGAGGCGACGCGCCGCGCGCTCGGCCCGGCACTGATGATCGTCGCCTCGGTGTTCCTCGCCTATACCGTGCTCGGGCCCTACATGCCCGGGATCATCGCCCACAAGGGCAACAACCTGTCCGAGATCGTGAACCACCAGTGGATCACGACCGAGGGCGTGTTCGGCATCGCGCTTGGCGTGTCGACCTCCTTTGTGTTCCTGTTCGTGCTGTTCGGCGCGCTGTTGGACAAGGCGGGTGCAGGCAACTACTTCATCCAGGTCGCCTTCTCGCTGATGGGCCACATGCGGGGCGGCCCGGCCAAGGCGGCGGTCGTCGCATCGGCAATGACCGGGCTCATCTCGGGCTCGTCCATCGCCAACGTGGTGACCACGGGCACATTCACCATCCCGCTGATGAAGAAGGTCGGCTTCTCTTCCGAGAAGGCCGGCGCGGTCGAGGTCGCCTCCTCGGTCAACGGCCAGATCATGCCGCCGGTGATGGGCGCCGCCGCCTTCCTGATGGTGGAATATGTCGGCATTCCCTATTTCGACGTGGTGAAGCACGCCTTCCTGCCGGCCGTCATCTCGTACATCGCGCTGGTCTACATCGTGCACCTCGAGGCCATGAAGGCCGGGATGCAGGGCCTGCCGCGCGCCTACACGCCGAAGCCGATCGTGCAGCGCCTCGTCGGCATCGCCTTCGCGATCATCGCCATCTGCGTGCTGTCCTTCGTCGTCTACTACGGCATGGGCTGGATCCGGCCGGCCTTCCCCGATGCCGCGCCCTACATCGTCTTCGCCGTGCTGACGGCGGCCTACATCGCGCTGCTCTGGGTGGCGAGCAAGGAAGCGCCGCTGAAGATGGACGATCCCAACGCCGAGGTGACGAGCCTGCCGCTGCCGGGGCCGACCGCGCGCTCGGGGCTGCACTTCATCCTGCCGGTTGTGGTGCTGGTCTGGGCGCTGATGGTCGACCGCCTGTCGCCCGGCCTCTCGGCCTTCTGGGCCTCGGCCTACATGGTGTTCATCCTGCTGACCCAGCGTCCGCTGATGGCGATGATGCGCGGCCAGAGCCGCTATGGCGCCGCGACGAAGCAGGGCTTCGTCGACCTGCTGGAGGGGCTGGTGACGGGCGCGCGCAACATGATCGGCATCGGCATCGCCACGGCGACCGCCGGCATCATCGTCGGCGCCGTGTCGCAGACCGGCGTGGGCTCGGCCCTGGCCGACGTGGTCGAGGTGCTGTCGGGCGGCAACATCCTGGCGATCCTGCTGCTGACCGCGATCCTGTCGCTGATCCTCGGGATGGGGCTGCCGACGACGGCGAACTACATCGTGGTCTCGGCCCTGCTTGCTCCGGTGATCGTGACGCTCGGGCAGCAGAACGGGCTGATCGTGCCGCTGATCGCGGTGCACCTGTTCGTGTTCTACTTCGGGATCATGGCCGACGTGACGCCGCCGGTGGGGCTTGCCAGTTTCGCCGCCGCCGCCGTGTCCGGGGGCGATCCGATCAAGACCGGGGTGGTGGCATTCTTCTACTCGCTCCGGACCGCCGCGCTGCCGTTCCTGTTCATCTTCAACACCGACCTGCTGCTGATCAACGTGGACCTGTTCCACGGGGTGTTCATCTTCATCGTGGCGACGGTGGCGATGCTGCTCTTCGCGGCGGCGACGCAGGGCTGGTTCCTGGCGAAGAACCGCTTCTACGAAAGCATCGCGCTGCTGCTGGTGGCCTTCACCCTGTTCCGCCCGGGCTTCTGGATGGACATGGTGGCGCCGCCCTATGCCGAGGAGGCCCCGTCCGAGATCGCCGCCGCCGCCGAGGCGACGCCGGTGGGCGACGACCTGCGCCTCAGGATCGCGGGGGTGAACGACCTGGGCGATCCGGTCGAGTTCGTCGCGCTGCTGCCGATCGGCGAGGGGGCCACGGGCGACGAGAGGCTGGAGAATGCCGGCCTGACCTTCCGCGAGGAGGACGGCAGGATGCTGATCGACGACGTCGCCTTCGGCTCTCCGGCGGCGGAAGCGGGGCTCGACTGGGACCAGGAGGTGCTGCGGGTGCTGAAGCCCGAGGCGGTGCCGAGCAAGTACTGGATGTTCATTCCCGCCCTTGCGCTTCTGGCCCTCGTGGTGTTCCTGCAGCGGGGACGTGCGGCCAAGGTGCCCGCACGCCGCCCCCGCGAAAGCACCGCGTGATGCCGGGGGCCGGGCAGAGGATGCCCGGCCCGGACCTCGCGCGTCCTTCCAACCCACCGGCGGCGGAGCCCCTGTTCCGCCGCAGACCAGGACCCGACCCATGACCCCCTTTGCGATCGCCGGCGTGCAGATGTACGTCAACGCCCTGCACCCCAATGTCGACGGCATGATCCAGCGTCTCGACATCCTGATGGCGCGTTTCCCATGGACCCAGATGGTCCTGTTCTCCGAGCTGGCGCCCTATGGCCCGCTCGACCGTTTCGCCCTGCCGCCCGAGAACGAGGCGCTGGAGCGTTTCCGCGACGCCGCGCGGCGCCACCGGGTCTGGCTGATCCCCGGCTCGATGTTCCTGCGCGCGCCGGACGGGCGGATCTTCAACACCGCGGTCGTCATCAACCCCGAGGGCGAGATCATCCGCCGCTATTCCAAGATGTTCCCGTTCCGCCCCTACGAGACGGGCATCGCCGCGGGAACCGAGTTCTGCGTCTTCGACGTGCCCGACGTGGGCCGCTTCGGCCTGTCGATCTGCTATGACATCTGGTTCCCGGAAACGACGCGGCAGCTGACGTCCATGGGCGCCGAGGTGCTGCTGAACCCGGTGCTGACCGGCACCACCGACCGCGACGCCGAGCTGGCCATCGCCCGCTCCACCGCGGCGCAGTTCCAGTGCTATGTCTTCGCGGTCAACGGCCTTGGCGCCGGGGGCGTCGGGCGGTCGATCGTCGTCGATCCGGCCGCCACCGTGCTGCACCAGTCGGCGGGGCAGGAGGACATGTTCCCGATCGAGGTGGACCTGTCGATGGTGCGCCGCCAGCGCGAGACGGGGATGAAGGGGCTGGGCCAGGTGCTGAAGTCGTTCCGCGACCGCTCGACCGATTTCCCGGTCTACGACCGCAGCAGCGGCACCGACGCCTTCCTGCACACGCTCGGCCCGCTCGAGATCCCGCGCCAGGGATCGCGCGCCGGGCTGCACGTCGACGTGCCTGCCGACAGCATCGGCGGGGCCGGCGTGGCGCCGCAGGACGAGGACAACTTCGAGGTGACACCGGTCTACGGGAAGGTGTCGGGCAAGTAAGCGGTCCGCCGCCGCCACAAGAGGGAGACAGACCATGCATTCCGTCAACGACTACTACTCGGCGATCCAGCTTCGATCCGACCGGTGGAGCGCGCTGCGGGATGCCACCGGCAGCCTCTCCCGCGACCACAACGCGCGCGACGGCAAGCTGCTGCGCGCGCGGGTCGAGCAGCTGTTCGAGGGGCTCGCCGTGATCGAGCCCTACTGGGCCTTTCCCGGCATGGCCGCCTTCGACCACATGCGCCGCCAGTTCGAGCACGGCAGCTTCGAGGACCTGGCCTTCGCCACCCAGCGGGTGACGCGGGCGCTGACCACCGGCGCCTACCGCCGCCGCCACATCCCGCTGAGCCGCGATTCCAGCGACGCGGACGAGATCGAGGACGAGGCGCTGCTGTCGCCCGAGGCGCGGGCGATGACCAAGCCCTATTTCGAGGTGCTGATCGTCGACGACGTGAACGAGCACCAGGAGCGGTGGCTGAAGTCCAACGTGCAGCGGATGCGCCGCCCGGAGGATCCCTTCATCTACGAGGCGGTCGTGGTCCCCTCGCTCGAGGATGCGCTGATCGCGGTGCTGTTCAACCACAACATCCAAGCCATCGTCGTGCGCCCCGGGCTTTCGCTGAAGTCGAAGCTGGAGCAGGCGATGCTGGAGCGCTTCCTGGTGCGCGCCGGGGGCGAGGCCTTCATCAACACGCTCCAGCCCGAGAACTACGGCCCCGAACTGTGCCGGATGATCGCCAAGGTGCGCCCCGAGCTCGACGCCTATCTCGTCACCGAGCGGTCGGTGGAGGAGATCGCGGGGCTCGACCTCGGGATCTGCCGGCGGGTCTTCTACAACCAGGAAGACTTCATGGAGCTGCACCTGAACATCCTTCGGGGCGTGCAGGCGCGCAACAAGACGCCGTTCTTCACCGCGCTGGTGGAGTATTCGAAGCAGCCCACCGGCGTCTTCCACGCCATGCCGATCTCGCGCGGGAAGTCGATATCGCGGTCGCACTGGATCCAGGACATGGGCGCGTTCTACGGCCCCAACATCTTCCTGGCCGAGACCTCGGCGACCTCCGGCGGGCTCGACTCGCTGCTCGAGCCCCACGGGCCGATCAAGGAGGCGCAGGAGCTGGCGGCGCGCGCCTTCGGCTCGAAACAGACCTATTTCGCCACCAACGGCACCTCGACCTGCAACAAGATCGTCGTGCAGGCCCTCGTGCGGCCGGGGGACATCGTGCTGGTCGACCGCGACTGCCACAAGTCGCACCATTACGGGATGGTGCTGGCGGGGGCGAACGTCGTCTACCTCGACAGCTATCCGCTGAACGAATACTCGATGTACGGCGCGGTGCCGCTGAAGGAGATCAAGAAGCAGCTGCTGGAGCTGAAAGCGGCCGGAAAGCTCGACCGGGTGCGGATGCTGCTGCTGACGAACTGCACCTTCGACGGCCTCGTCTACAACGTCGAGCGGGTGATGGAGGAATGCCTCGCCATCAAGCCCGACCTCGTGTTCCTCTGGGACGAGGCCTGGTTCGCCTTCGCCCGCTTCAACCCGACCTATCGCAACCGCACCGCGATGAACGCGGCGAACGTGCTGCGCGAGCGGCTGCGTTCGCCCGAGCATCTGGCGGCGTACGAGGCGCAGCAGATCGAGCTGGAGGGGGCCGACGACGAGACGCTGGTGAACACCCGGCTGATCCCGCCGCCCCAGGCCCGCGTCCGCTCGTACGCCACGCAGTCGACGCACAAGACGCTGACCTCGCTCCGGCAGGGGTCGATGATCCACGTCAACGACCAGGACTTCAAGGGCGAGGTCGAGGCGTCGTTCCACGAAGCCTACATGACCCACACATCGACCTCGCCGAACTACCAGATCATCGCCTCGCTCGACGTCGGGCGGCGTCAGGTCGAGCTGGAGGGGTTCGAGTTCGTGCAGCGCCAGATCGAGGCGGCGATGTCGATGCGCCGCGCGATTTCCGAGCATCCGCTGCTCGGCAAGTATTTCAAGGTTCTGGCGGCGGGCGACATGATCCCCGAGGAGCATCGCGAAAGCGGCGTGACGTCCTATTACGACACCAAGCAGGGCTGGACCGATCTCTGGGACTGCTGGGAGCGGGACGAGTTCGTGCTGGACGCGACGCGGGTGACGCTGGCCGTGGGCGGCACGGGCTGGGACGGCGACACGTTCAAGACCCAGATCCTGATGGACAAGTACGGCATCCAGATCAACAAGACCTCGCGCAACACCGTGCTGTTCATGACGAACATCGGCACCACGCGGTCTTCCGTCGCCTACCTGATCGAGGTTTTGGTGGAGATCGCGAAGTCGCTCGACGACCTGCTCGACGACGCGTCCAACATGGAACGCAAGGCCTTCGACCGCCGGGTGAAGAACCTGCGCGAGGACCTGCCGCCGCTGCCCGACTTCTCGCGCTTTCACGACGCCTTCCGCGCCGACGAGGCAACGCCCGAGGGGGACATCCGCGCAGCCTTCTTCCTGGCCTACGACGACAACAACTGCGACTACCTTGAACTCGACGGCTCGCTGAAGACGGCGATGGAGGCGGGGCACGAGATCGTCTCGGCCTCCTTCATCATCCCCTATCCGCCGGGCTTCCCGATCCTCGTGCCCGGGCAGGTGGTCAGCCACGAGATCCTGGCCTTCATGCGCGCCCTCGACGTGAGCGAGATCCACGGCTACCGGCCGGACCTCGGGCTTCGGGTGTTCACGCCCGAGGCGCTGTCGCAGCTTTCAGAAACCCGACTTTCCACCGCCGCGGAATAAGAAGAAGAGACAGGGAGACAGACAATGGCAACGACCCAGCTGAACAACATTTCCGAGATCCGCCGGTTCTTCCACCGCAACGAGGATCCGATCTATTTCATCTCGGCGACCAACTTCAACCTGCTCGGGATCGACGAGTGGGTGAAGAACTTCAAGTACATCTGCTATATCGACTGCTACGGCGGCAAGCATCCGAACGTCTTCTGCCCCTCGGAACAGCCCCACGCCGAGTTCCAGAGCATCGAGGACATCAACAACTATCTCCTCCAGCACAAGGAGGTGATCGACTTCATCAAGCGGCGCGGCGGCAAGCCGAAGTTCGTGTTCCTGATGTTCGACGAGGAGACAGAGCGGCTGGCGAAGGAGCTGGGGGCGGACGTGTGGTTCCCCAAGGCGAAGCTCAGGCAGTCCATGGACAACAAGATCGAGACGGTGAGGATCGGCAACAAGGCGGGCGTGCCGTCGGTGCCGAACACCCTGTCGGTGGTCGAAAGCTATGAACACCTGCGCGAGATTTCCGAGAAGGCGGGGATCGGGCACGACCTCGTGCTGCAATCGGCCTTCGGCGATTCCGGGCACACCACCTTCTTCATCAAGTCCGAGGCCGATTTCCGCCGCCACGAGTCGGAGATCGTGGGCGAGGGCGAGATCAAGATCATGAAGCGGATCGACTGCCGCGGCTCGGCGATCGAGGCCTGCTCGACCAAGGAGGGCACCATCGTCGGCCCGCTGATGACCGAGCTCGTCGGCTTCAAGGAGCTGACCCCCTATCGCGGCGGCTGGTGCGGCAACGAGATCCTGGCCACCGCCTTCCCCCCGAAGGTGCGCCAGCAGGCCCGCGACCTGACCTTCAAGTTCGGCGAGCAGCTGCGCAAGGAAGGCTACCGCGGCTACTTCGAACTCGACTTCCTGATCGACAAGAAGACCGGCGACCTGTGGCTCGGCGAGCTCAATCCGCGCATCACGGGCTGTTCGTCGATGACGAACCACGCCGCCTTCGCCCATGCCGACGCGCCGCTGTTCCTGTTCCATCTGCTGGAGTTCTCGAAGAAGAAGTTCAGCCTGGACGTAGACGAGCTGAACGCCCGCTGGGCCAACCCCGACATGATCGACTCGTGGTCGCAGATGGTGGTCAAGCACACCGAGGACAGCGTCGACATCTGCACCGCCTCGCCCGAGACCGGCATCTACCGGATGCTGGAGGACGGCCGCGTGGTGTTCGACCGCTTCGACTATCACCGCCGCGCGGTCGAGTCCGAGAACGAGGCCTTCTACCTGCGCATCCTCCAGCCCGGCGACTACCGCTACGAGGGCGCGGACATCGGCATCCTCGTCACGCGGGGACGGTCGATGACCAAGTCCTTCGACCTGAACGAGCGGGCGAAGAAGTGGATCCACGGCATCAAGCAGGGCGTCGAGGGCAAGGCCCTGCCGGTTGCGCAGGCAGGCCCCGCGCTGGCCGATCCGGCGTTCAAGATCATGTAAGCCATGCTCTGGCGCGCGCTCTCCGAACCGGTGCCCGGCCCGAAATGGGCCGGGCTGTTCCGCGACTACTGGCCGGCCTACCTGCGCTGGTGGTCCTCGGAAGGCGATACCGCGCGCCCGAGCTATGCCCAGTGCCGCCGGGCGCTCGGGACCCACATGCCCGAGATCCTGCCGCTCTACGATCATCTCTGCGAACTCGCGGGGGGCGGCGACCAGGCGGCGCGGTTCCTGTCCTTCTACAATCCGCCGCCTTACCTCTCGGGCTGTTCCCAGGCCGTGTGGTCGGGGGAAGAGCCCGTGCTGGTCCGCAACTACGACTACAACGCCAATGCCTTCGACTCCCTCGTGCTGTCGACCCGCTGGCAGGGGCGGGGGGTGATCGGCACGTCCGACGGGCTCTGGGGGCTGGTCGACGGGATGAACGACGCAGGGCTGGCCGTGTCGCTGACCTTCGGGGGGCGGCGGGTGGTCGGCACCGGCTTCGGCGTGCCGCTGATCCTGCGCTACATCCTTCAGGTCTGCGAGACGGCGGCCGAGGCCGGGTCGGTGTTGCAGCGGGTGCCGACGCACATGAGCTACAACGTCACGGTTCTGGACCGCGAGCGGCGCTACCTGACGGCCTACATGTCGCCGGACCGCCAGACCACGATCAGCCATGCCGCCGTGGCGACCAACCACCAGGAGCAGGTGGAATGGGTCAGCCACGCGCGGTTCACCGCGACCGTGGAGCGCGAGAGATTCCTGTTGCACCGCATGGCGTTGCACCGCGATCCCGAGGACCGGTTCATCGCCGCCTTCCTGAAACCGCCGCTCTACTCCACCGCCTTCGACGCCGGGTTCGGCACGCTCTACACCGCCGTCTACCGCCCCCGGCTCGGCCAGATGGAGCTGCGCTGGCCTGGCGCGGTCTGGCCATTCGGCTTTGACGATTTCCGCGAGGAGGGGCGGCAGGTCCACCTGCCCGGCGCCGCCTGACGCCGCCCCGCACCCGAACACCAAGGAGAGGTCCGCGATGTCCCATATCTTCCCGCGCCACACGAAATCCGCGCCTCCCGTTGCCGTCTCGGGCGAGGGATGCTGGCTGACGGACGCCTCCGGCAAGCGCTATCTCGACGCCTCGGGCGGTGCCGCGGTATCCTGCCTCGGCCACGGCGACCGGACGGTGATCGAGGCGGTGAAGGCGCAGCTCGACAGCCTCGCCTATGCCCATACCGGTTTCTTCACCTCCGCGCCGGCCGAGCGGCTGGCCGACATGCTGATCGAGAGGGCGCCGGGAGAGCTCGACCGCGTCTACCTCGTCTCGGGCGGCTCCGAGGCCGTCGAGGCGGCACTGAAGCTCGCGCGGCAGTACTTCGTCGAGACCGGCGAGCCGCAGCGGGGCCGGATCGTGGCGCGCAAGCAGAGCTATCACGGCAACACGCTGGGCGCCCTCGCGGCCGGGGGCAACGCCTGGCGGCGCGAGCAGTTCGCGCCGCTGCTTCTGGACGTCAGCCACATCGACCCCTGCTACGACTACCGCCTCCGCCACGAGGGCGAGTCGCCCGGGGACTACGGGCTCAGGGCGGCGGACCTGCTGGAGGAGGAGCTGCTGCGCGTCGGCCCCGAGACGGTGATGGCCTTCATCGCCGAACCGGTGGTGGGGGCCACCGCGGGCGCGCTGACGGCGGCGCCGGGCTACTTCAGGCGGATCCGCGAGATCTGCGACCGACACGGGATCCTGCTGATCCTCGACGAGGTGATGTGCGGCATGGGGCGCACCGGCCACCTCTTCGCCTGCGAGGCGGAGGGGGTGGCGCCCGATATCCTCTGCATCGCCAAGGGCCTCGGCGCGGGATACCAGCCGATCGGCGCGACGCTCTGCACCGCGAAGATCTATGACGCGATTGCCAATGGGTCCGGCTTCTTCCAGCACGGCCACACCTACCAGGGCCACCCGACCGCCGCCGCCGCCGGGGTCGCCGTGCTCTCGGCGCTGGAGGAGCGGGGGCTGGTCGCGCGGGCCAAGGCGCAGGGCGAGAAGCTGACGGGGATGCTGAACGCGACGCTGGGCCAGCACCCCCACGTCGGCGACATCCGCGGCCGCGGCCTGTTCATCGGGATCGAGCTGGTGGCCGATCGCGGGACGAAGGCGCCCTTCGATCCGGGCGCGAAGCTCGCGGCAATGGTGAAGGCGCGGGCCTTCGCCAACGGGCTGATCTGCTATCCGATGTCGGGCACCATCGACGGGCGGCTCGGCGACCACGTCCTGCTGGCGCCGCCCTTCATCATCTCGGACGAAGAGTGCTCGGATCTGGTGCAGAAGCTCGCGGTTTCGCTGGATCAGGCCCTTCAGGGCGCCGCGGCGGCCTGAAGGGCGGGGCCGGGGGTGGACACTCGGCCCCGGATATAACAGCTTCCGCGCAACCCGAAGAAGCGACCGGAGACACGATTTCATGCCCTTGAGCGACCGTATCACCGCCGATCCCGACGCCGCCCACCGTCAGGCCGAGCTCTGTGCCGATCTCTACACCCGCGCGGAATCGACCTTCGCCGCCGACCAGAAGATCGCCCGGACCATGGGCGGACAGGTGCGCGGCGAGGTGGCGGAGTTCAGCTTCTGGACCCCGCAGCTGCTCGAGCGGCGGATCCCCGAGGGCGACGTTTTCCTCGAGGTGCTGCGCCCCCGCGAACCGCTGGACCTGACCCATCTGCGCCAGGACGTGGTCTTCGACCGCGTGCTGCTGCCCACCGTGCGCTACGAGGCGCGCACCTTCGCCGCGGCGCGCGGCATGGTGGCGGGCAGCCGCGAGCAGGTCGGCGATTTCTATTCGCTGATCTGGCAGGACGCCGAGGGGGTCTGGACCCGCTCCTTCGATCCGCTGGCGATGTCGCTGCCCTTCGGCGCCTTCGCCCCGGCCGAGCTTTACGACGTGGCGAAGATGCAGGCCGAGCGCGGCGATTGCGCCTACTGGCAGGCGCTGAAGGGCGAGACGCCGCACAAGTTCGGCCCGCCCTCGAACATCCTGCAGATCCACGTGCCGACCGCCACCGCCGGCGGCACGCTCGCCAGCCTAACGCGCCACTACCAGCGCCTGTCCGAGCGGATCGAGAACGGGCTGCCGCTGGAACCCGCGGACAAGCTGTTCCTCGGCTACGAGGCGGTGCAGCTGCTGCCGGTGGAGCCGACGACGGTCTACGAGAAGGGGCCGGGCTTCTGGCAGGAGACGGCCGAGGGCGAGGACGAGGTGGCGGTGTCGCTGACCCGGCCCGACACGACGAACTGGGGCTACGACATCGTCATCTCCGGCATGTCCACGGTGAACCCGGTGCTGCTCGAATCCGGCCGCCCGGACGAGCTGGTGGATTTCGCCGCCGTGCTGCACAACTTCCCGAAGCGGAAGAAGAAGCTGATCTTCGACGTCGTCTTCGGCCATTCCGACAACCAGGGGCTCGACGCGCTGAACCGGCAGTTCTTCGCGGGGCCGAACATGTACGGCCAGAACCTCGACTACCAGAACCCGGCGGTGCGGGCGATCCTTCTGGAGATGCAGCGGCGCAAGGTCGATTTCGGCGCCGACGGGGTGCGCGTGGACGGGGCGCAGGACTTCAAGTTCTGGGATCCCGCTTCGAACGCGCTGCTGCACGACGACGCCTACCTCCAGAGCATGGCGGACATCGAACAGGAGGTCTGCGGCACCACCTACCGCCCTTGGTTCATCTTCGAGGACGGCCGCCCCTGGCCCGACGAGGACTGGGAGCTGTCCTCGACCTACCGCTCGGTGATCGACAACCAGCGGGACAAGGACGTGTTCCAGTGGGGTCCGCTGACCTTCGCCCACAACACGCCGTTCCTCTACACGTTCTGGCTGTCGAAATACTGGCGGATCCGCGAGATGCTGGAGGTCGGGCAGAACTGGATCTCGGGCACCTCGAACCACGACACGCTGAGGCGCGGCACCCAGGTCAGCCCGAAGATGAACGTCAACACCCGCCTCGGCAAGACGCGGATGGAGATCCTCGACAAGGCCTACGACAACCCGGTGGTCCACGCCCTGACCTACGGCGTGCTGCCCGGCGTGCCGATGGATTTCCTGAACGCCACGGCCCGCGCGTCGTGGGGGTTCATCCGCAATCAGGACGACACCTACGGGGTGAAGGTGGTGGCGGAAGAGGCGATCTCGCTGAAATGGCAGGTCGACGCCTACTCCTATTCCGTGCCCAGCAACTTCCACCGCCTCAAGGCGCTCGGCTTCGAGACGCGGGAGGACCTGCTCCGGTTCTTCGAGTTCCTGCCGGCCCTCGTGGAGGTGACGGAATACGACCTCGAGGAGATCGCGCGCCTCCTGAACCGGGCCGAACCCGAGCTGAAGGGGCCGCACCCGTTCACCGTGGAGAACCTCAAGGTCTGCGCCCGCGCCTGGATGGACGACATGCACGAATACTGCAACGTCGCCGGCCACTTCTCGCAGCTCTCCCCGGTGCAATGCGCCTTCTGCCTCGACCTGCGCAACTTCCGCCGCGACCGCCCCTGGCTGCGCGAGGCCTTCGGGCCGGGCGATCACTTCGACTACATGCAGCCGATCGCGGGCCGCACCCTGTTCCGCGCGCTCCGGAACGGCCCCGACGGCGAGCAGGTATATGCGCTGCTGCACATGGAGGGCAAGCCGACCGACGAGATCGATCCGCTCGCGCTCGACGTCCCCGGCATCGAGGGCGACGGCTGGAAACTTTCGCTGAAGACCCCGGGCATCGGCGAGGACTACACCGGCGGCCCGATCACGCTGCACGACTCCATGGGCCTGATCTTCACCCGCACGCCGTGACGGCCGAGAGCTTCGGGATATTGAGTATTTGAGCAAAGAAGAAACCCTTGACGATGCAGCGAGGCGCTCTGCCTGCCAGTTGAGAGGGTTCCCCCATCTTTGCTTTCCAAATATCCCGGGGTCCGGGGCAGAGCCCCGGTCCCGAACGCGCAGCCCGCGCGACGCCGCCGGTCCTATTCCGGCATCCACTGCCCGAAGGCCGTCACCCCCTCGCGCAGCCTGTTGAAGTCCACCTCGCGCCCGCCGCACTCGGTCGGCAGGAACTGCTCGATATCGTACCAGCCGCCCTCCAGCGCCGCCGGGGTGCCGGTGAAGCCGTGGGAGTGGGAGAGCCAGCAGAACCCGGCCAGCTGTTCGGCGAAGAGCGTCGCGCAGGTCTCGCCCGAGCCGTAGACGCCCACGGGATAGGACACCCCGGCCCGGTCGAAGGTGTCGTTGATCGCCTCGAAATAGCGGATCACGTCGTCGGTGTGGAAGGCCGCGCCGGGGCCGACGAAATCGCCGTCGACGCCGAAGTAGATGGCGCCGTTCGGCGGCTGGCGGAACTGCGCGGCGAGTTTCAGCGCCTCGGCGGCGTCGGCGGGTCCGCGGCGTTCCCAGTCGTTGAAGGTCTCGGCCTTGTTGTTGTTGTGCTGGAACACCACCACCAGCGACATGCCGTAGGACTTGATCAGCGCCGGCTCCTCGGGGCGCAGGCGCTTGCCCGGGATCGTCTCGTCCTCGGTGTCGTAGTAGCGGGCGATGGTGGTGACGCCGATGTCGCGCATGGCCGACAGGAACGCGTCGTCGACGATCATCGAGGTGTCGACCATGTCGACGCCGCTGCCGGGCTTGCAGAAGTCGGATGACTTCTGTGCCGCCCCGTGACCCGGGGCCGCGGCGACAAGGCTGCAGGCAAGCGCGAGGGGCAGGGTGCGGGCGGCGGTCATGGCGGCTCCTTGGCGAGGGGCGGATCGCCTCCAGCATCGCCGATCGGCCCCGCCGCTCCAAGGAAAACATCGCTTGACCCGCGGGCGGGCTTCGCCGTCTCATGGGCACGGAACATGTTCGGGAGGGTACGGGATGCGGGTTCTGGGATGGCTTGCCGCGGGGCTGCTGGCCCTTGGCGCGGCGGCGCCTGCGACGGCGGCGGAGGGGAGGCTGCTGGTCGAGCTGAACAAGCTCGAGCCGACGGACACGGGCGCCTGCCGCGCCTTCTTCCTGTTCCGCAACCGGACGGGCCGGACGCTGGAGGCGTTCGAGATGTCGCTGGCGATCCTCGATTCGGGCGGCGTGATCGACCGGCTTCTGACGATCGACGCGGCGCCGCTGCCGGCGGGGCGCACGACCCTGAAGCTGTTCGAGATCCCCGAGACGGGGTGCGACGACATCTCGGACGTGCTGCTGCACGACATTCCCGCCTGCACGCCAGCGAACGGCGAGGCGACCGACTGCTTCGCCTTCCTCGACCTCGCCAGCCGCGCCTCGGCCACCCTGTCCGAGTGAGGGCCTGAGCCATGGTCCGGATGCTGGTGGACGGCGGGCCGATCGTCTGGATCCTGATCCTGCTGTCGCTGTTCTCGCTGGCCGTGATCGCGGCGAAGATCCTGCAGCTGCGCGGCGTCACCGGCGGCGCCGAGCGGCGCGAGGCGGCGTTCCGGTTCTGGGGCGAGGGCGACAGGGTGGGCGCGAAGGCGGCGGTCGAGCCCGCCGGCGCCCCCGCCGATCTGCTCCTCGCCCAGGCGATGACGGGACTGATGGCGCGGCTGCCGCGCAAGGCGCTCGACGACGATCTGGAATGGCGCGGCAATGCCGAGATCGCGCGCATGTCCTCGTCGCTTCGGCTGCTGGAGCTGATCGCCATGGTCTCGCCGCTGCTGGGGCTGCTCGGCACCGTGCTGGGGATGATCCAGGCGTTTCAGGAACTGGCCCTGGCCGAGGGCGCGGCGAACGCGGCGCTGCTGGCCGCGGGGATCTGGCAGGCGCTTCTGACCACTGCCGCGGGGCTGATCGTGGCGATCCCGGCGGCGCTGGCGGCGGGCCTGCTCGGCGCGCGGGTCGAGCGGGCGGGCCAGGCCATGGAGGCCGCGGTGGGCCGTCTCTATGCCATCGAGGACCGGCTGGAGTAGCGGATGCGGCTCCAGCGCTCTCCCCGGCAAGCGGCGGCGATCTCCCTCGTCGCAATGATCGACGTGCTGATGATCCTGCTGGTCTTCTTCATGGTGACCTCGACCTATCTGGACCTCGACATGGTGCCCCTTGCGGGGACGGAGGCGCCCGCCGCCTCTGCGCCGGCCGCCGCGCGGGGCGCGCCCGCGCGGCTGCTGGTGCGGCTCGGCGGCGA
>NZ_PNOS01000050.1 GCF_002869745.1 Oceaniglobus roseus | reverse complement strand
GCCGTCCGCCGCCGCCAGACCGCGCGCCGCCTCGTCCAGGGCCGAGGCCGCCCGCCGCGCGATCGCGCCGGGATCTGTCTGCGCCCCGGCCACGGGGGCCAGGGCGGCGAGCATCAGGGCCAGGACGACGGCACGCGGGATCATCGGACGATCAGGCTCTTTCCGGTCATCTCCTCCGGCTGCTCCAGCCCCATGAGCTCAAGCAGCGTCGGCGCGAGGTCGGCGAGCCGCCCGTCCGCCAGCCGCGCGCCCTCGGGGCCGCCGAACAGCGCCACGGGCACCGGGTTGGTCGTGTGGCTGGTGTGGGGTCCGCCCGTCTCGGGGTCGACCATGGTCTCGCAGTTGCCGTGGTCGGCGGTGACGATCATCGCGCCCCCCGCCTTCTCCAGCGCCTCGACCACCCGCGCGAGCCCCGCGTCCACGGCGGTGCAGGCGGCGATGGCGGCCTCCAGGCTGCCGGTGTGGCCCACCATGTCGGGGTTGGCGTAGTTGCAGACGATCAGGTCGAACGGCCGCTCGATCGCCTCGACGAAGCGGTCGGTGACCTCGACCGAGGACATCTCGGGCTTCAGGTCGTAGGTCGCGACATCGGGCGATTTCGGCATCGCCCGCTCCTCGCCCTCGTAGGGCGTCTCCTTGCCGCCGTTCAGGAAGAAGGTGACGTGGGGATACTTCTCGGTCTCCGCCAGTCGGAACTGCGAGCGGCCGTGCTTCGCCACCCATTCGCCTATCGTGTTGGCGATGACCTGCTTGGGGAAGACGGTCTCCCAGACCGCGTTGTGATCGGTGGAGTAGTCGACCATCCCGAGCCGCGCGGCGAGCTTCGGCCGCGCGCCCCGGTCGAACCCGTCGAAGTCCTCGAAGCCGATGGCCGCCAGGATCTCCCGCGCCCGGTCTGCGCGGAAGTTGAGGCAGAAGAACCCGTCGCCCTCCTTCATGCCGGAATAGCCGCCGACGACGGTGGCCGGGATGAACTCGTCGGTCCTGTCGGCGGCATAGGCCGCCTCGACGGCCGCCGTTGGGCTTTCGGCCCCGGCCTTGCCCTGACCGCGCACCATGGCGTCGTAGGCCTGTTCGACCCGGTCCCACCGGTTGTCGCGATCCATGGCGAAATAGCGCCCGATCACGGTGGCGATCTCCACCCCCTCGGGCAGCTTCGCCTCCAGCGTCTCGAAATAACCGGCGGCCGATTTCGGCGCCACGTCCCGCCCGTCGGTGATGCCGTGGACCACCACCGGCACCCCTGCCCCGGCGATCACCCGCGCCGCCGCGGCGATGTGGTCGAGATGTCCGTGCACCCCGCCGTCCGACACGACGCCCATCAGGTGCGCGGTGCCACCGCTGTCCTGCAGCGCCTCGATGAAGGCGCAGAGCGGCGCCTTCGCCGCGAAGGAGCCGTCCTCGATGGCGAGGTCGATCATCCCGAGATCCATCGCCACCACCCGGCCCGCGCCGATGTTGGTGTGCCCGACCTCGGAATTGCCCATCTGCCCGGTCGGCAGCCCCACGTCGGGGCCGTGGGTCGTGAGCGTGGCATGGGGACATTCGGCCATGATCCGGTCGAAGGTCGGCGTCTCGGCCAGGGCGGGCGCATTGGCGGAGGTGTCGGGGTTGATGCCCCAGCCATCGAGGATGCAAAGGACGACGGGTTTCGGAACTCTCATGGCGCACCTCTTCGCGTTTGCGCCTCGGTCTAGCGCGGATCGCCCGGGATTTCGACCGCCGAATTGCGGCGCTCTCCGCGCGGCGCCATCCTGCGCGAACCGCTTCCGCCGGAGGCGTCCGCAGGCCGATCCTGGTCCCGCCCCCACCGCAGGAGCCCATTTTTCTCGAGAAAAATGGGTCGGTTTCCTCAAGGAAACCGGAACGGTGCCAGCACCGACATAGCGCCCCAAGGCCGGAGGCTGGCCCGGGGGGCCCCATTTTCCTCGAGGAAAATGGTCCGGTTTCCTCGAGGAAACCGGTCCCGCGCGAAGGGCGAAGGTCAGGCGCGGTGATAGGGCGTCCCGGCAAGGATCGAGGCGGCGCGGTAGAGCTGTTCGGCGAGCATCGCGCGCACCAGCATGTGCGGCCAGACCATCGCGCCGAAGGACAGCGCCGCATCGGCGCGGGCGCGCAAAGCGGGGTCCAGGCCGTCGGCGCCGCCGATCAGGAAGGCCGCGTCCTGCCGCCCCTGGTCGCGCCAGCGGGCGAGAAGCGCGGCGAAGTCGGGCGAGGACATCTCCTGCCCCCGCTCGTCCAGCACGCAGGTGAGCGCCCCGGTGGGCACCGCCCGCAGAAGGAGTTCCGCCTCGGCAGCCATCCCGCCGCCCTTGCGGTCCTCGACCTCGTGCAGGACGGCGGGGCCGAGCGACACGCCCCGGCCGACCTTGCCGAGCCGGGCAAGATAGTCCTCGGTCAGATCCTTCTCCGCCCCCGCGCGGGCGCGGCCGACGGCGCAGACGTGCAGTCTCATGGCGGGCCGGTCAGACCGCGGTCAGACCGGCACGGCGCCCTTCTGGTCGGCGGGCGAGAGCCACATCTTCTCCAACTGGTAGAACTCGCGCACCTCGGGACGGAAGACGTGGACGATCACGTCGCCCGTGTCGATCAGCACCCAGTCGCCGGTATCCTTGCCCTCGACCTTGCTGGCGCGGCCGAAGTCCTGCTTCAGGTGATCCACCAGATTCTGGGCAATCGCCGTCACCTGCCGCGAGGAGCGCCCCGAGCAGATGACCATGTAATCCCCCATCTCGGACTTGCCGCGCAGATCGACCGTCACGACCTCTTCGGCCTTTTCGTCGTCCAGCGATGTCAGGATGTGGTCAAGCAGTTGCTCGCTTGAGAGCGTGGGAACCGCGGAACTCATGCCGGGGTTCCGGGCAGCCTTGGCATGGGCTGCGTCATGGGACAGAGACAGGACATCGTCCTCCTTCGTGGCGCGCCGGGAGGCTCCGGCGCAGAGCGTGCACACAACATAGCATCGCGGCCCCGCAATCTCAATGGCGCCCCTGCCGATCGGCGGAACGCGCGAACCGCGAGCCGCTAGGGAACCCGCGGACGCGTTTCGGCGTTGCGCATCGGCAACGATCGTATTGGAGAATACCACCATGGGCCTCGGCGGACTCGGAGGATTGATCGTCCTCGTGCTTGATATCTGGGCGCTCGTTTCGATTTTCGGGTCCCGGGAGACGACGGGAACCAAGGTCCTGTGGATCCTTCTCGTTCTCATCCTTCCGGTGATCGGTTTCATCATCTGGTTCTTCGCGGGCCCGCGCAGCGCAGCCGCCTGATCCGGGCGGCGGGACGGGGCGCGACGGAACCCTCGCCCGGACCTCTCGCGGGGCCCGCGCGTCGGGTCGGCAGGGAGGCCCCGCCATGACGCCGGAATGGAAGATCTGGTGGAGGGCCTCGTGGTCCGTATTCCAGGGCATGCACGAGCTGAACCTCGGCCTGATCTCGGCCGGTGTCGCCTTCTATGGCATGCTGGCGATCTTCCCCGGGGTGGCGGCGCTGATCGCGCTCTGGGGCGTGTTCGCGGATCCTCTGATCGTCGACAACCAGCTGCAACTCCTGCGCAATTTCGTGCCCGAGGATGCCTTCGACATCCTCGACACCCAGATCAACCAGCTGATCCTGACGACCTCCAGCGCCCTCGGCTGGACGACGGCGATCTCGACCACGGCCGCGCTCTGGTCGTCGCGCGCCGGGGTGGCGGCGCTGATCCGGGGCCTGAACGCGATCTACCGGGTCAGCAACCGCAACAGCATGCGCCAGACGGTCGTGGCCGTCGGCGTCACGCTGTCGCTGGTCGGGGTCGCGCTGGTCGCGCTCGGCTCGGTCGTCGTGGCGCCGATCGTGCTGGTCTTCCTGCCGCTCGGCCCCCTGACCCAGCTGGCGCTGTCGGCCGCGCGCTGGAGCATCGTCGTCGCGGTGGTGCTGGCGGGTCTCGCGATGATCTACCGCTACGGGCCGAACCGGCGCGGCCAGCGCCCTGGATGGCTGACGCCGGGCGCGGTGGTGGCGGTGGTCATCTGGGTGTCGGTGTCCTGGGGCTTCTCGCTCTACCTGACCAACTTCGGGAAATACAACGAGATCTACGGCGCGCTCGGCGCGGTGATCGCGCTGATGATGTGGCTCTATCTCAGCGCCTTCGTCGTGCTGCTGGGCGCTTTCCTGAACGCCGAACTGGACCGCGCCCGACGGGCTGCCCGGATGGGGCGCAAGACCATCGGCCGCCCCCCGGTGGACCCGCTGGCCCCCGCACCGTCGGCGGAGGTTTCCGACGCGGAAACGTCCGGCGACGACGAGCCGGAGGCCGATGGACGTGACGGAGATCCGGAGGCGGCGCAGGCGGACGAGGAGCGCACGGAGGATGCACCTCCGAGCGGCGCGGGGGACGGCGTCGAACCCGGCGCGGCAACGGCCGACGGGTCAGATCAGCGGGCGCCTCTTTAGATCGTCGGTCTCGCACTGCGCGATGGCGGCCAGTTCCTCCAGCTTCATCACGTGCAGCTTGCCGTCGTGCCAGGACATCGTCTGACGCTCGCGCAGCTTCGCGATGGTCTTGTTCGTGTGGACCAGCGACAGCCCAAGGGCATCGGCCAGGTCCTGCTGGCGGTACGGCAGCGGCATCGTCTGACCCGACGTCATGCCAAGCGACTTGCCGCGCGCGAAGATGCGCACCATCGCCCAGGCGATGCGCTCGATCGCCGTGCGCTGGCCGATCGTGGCCAGCGCATCGCCCAGGAAATGCTCTTCCGTCGCCGCCACCCAGGTCAGATCGAAGGCCCGGGACGGGTGGCTCTTGAACAGCGACCAGATGTCGTTGCGGCTGAAGACGCAGAGCGTCATGCGCGTCGTGGCCTCGACCGAATGCTGCATCTCGCCCATGATGCCGGCCTGCATCCCGAGGAAATCGCCGGGAAAAACGAAATTCACCACCTGGCGGCGCCCGTCCTCCAGCGTCTTGTAGCGCAACCCCATGCCCGACAGGGCGGTGAAGAGCTGCGGCGAGTTCGAGCCGTCCATCAGCAGTTGCGAGCCCGCCTCGACCGAAAGCTCGCCGGTCTTGAACCGCGTCATGAAGGCGACCTCGTCATCCGTGAGCGGGTCGAAGACCTTCAACTTTCTCAGGGGACAGTTCTCGCACTTCGTCGCCATCCAAAACTCCGCGGGTATGTCATAGATTAATGCACCGATGCGGGATTTGATCCATACCTTCTGCAACTGAAGAAGGTTGATTCAAGATATGACCCCCGAAGTGCCTCGGCACTCTGGTGATCGTTCGGTTCTCATCTTCGAACCACAGTTCGTCATCGCCAACGATCTTGCCGAGAGCCTTTGCGAAATCCAGAGCGACCTCGACATCGTGGTCGTCACATCGAAGGAACAGGCCGGGGCCGTGCTGGACGCCCACGGCCCCTTCTTCATGGCCATCGTTCCGCAGAACCTGGTGAAGCAGGACGACCGGAACCTGCTCGCGCGGATGCGTGCGGCGATTCCGCATGTGGTGCTGCATGGCGACGACGCGCCGGAGGATCAACTCGACGCGCTGCCCTTCCTCGAGGCGCCATTCACCTCCGAGACCGTGCACCGGATGTTCCGGCGGGTCACTTCCGTCTGAGACCCTGCCCGGCCGCGATGCCGCTGAGGAAGGCGCTGACGAGGGTCGTCGGCTGCGCGACCGGCGGGGGCGGATGCCTGTAGCGCGGCGGCCGCAGGCCGATGGCGAGCACGATCAGGCCGATCCCG
The DNA here is from genome assembly GCF_002869745.1 of Oceaniglobus roseus. Lineage (GTDB taxonomy): Bacteria > Pseudomonadota > Alphaproteobacteria > Rhodobacterales > Rhodobacteraceae > Oceaniglobus > Oceaniglobus roseus. The sequence goes on along the minus strand of NZ_PNOS01000050.1, from coordinate 21,295 downwards.
ACGAACACGAGGCCAAGCACCAGTGCGGCGTAGAAGATGCCGAGCACGCTGGCGAGATAGATCCAGGCGGCGAGCGTCAGGAAGGCCGCACCGACCAGCATGAGAAGGCCCGCGACGGTCCCGAAGACCGCCCTGCGGGCCGCCCGGCGCAGGGCGTGCTGCACCGGGAAGAGGAAGTACTGAAGCATCGTCTCAGCGACGGGAGCCGAGGAGTCCGATCAGGAAGCCGATGCCCGCCGCGATGCCGAGCGCGGTGCCGGGGTTCGTGCGCACGTAGGTCTCGGCCTCGGTCAGGCTGTCGCGGGCCTGGCGCTGGAGATAGGCGACCTGGTCCTCGCCCGCCTCGCGCGCCGCAGCGGCCTTTTCCCGTGCCGTGCGGGCGAAATCGCTGCCGCTCGACTTGCCGAGGTCGGTGATCGTCTTGGTCAGCGAACCGATGTCGGCCTTCAGCTGCTCGATCTGGCGCGCAAGGTCTTCGGTGGTCTGTTCTTTGATGGTGGCCATGTCATTCCCTCCAAGGGTCGAAACGTCTGGTGCTGCAACGCAGAAATGCCCGGAATGTTCCGCGGCACGGCCCCGGTCGGGCCGCGCCGGGCACGCCTCACAGGGGCGACTTCAGTGTTTCCGTGCTCGAGAAGAACATCGCCTGGCTGACGGCCGAGCGGACCTGATCCTCGGAGTAGGGTTTCGAGATCAGGAAGGCCGGTTCCGGCTTGTTGCCGGTCAGCAGGCGCTCGGGGAAGGCGGTGATGAAGATCACCGGCATTTCCTCGAACTGGGACAGGATGTCGTTCACGGCGTCGATGCCGGAGGAGTTGTCGGCCAGCTGGATGTCGGCCAAGATCAGGTCCGGGCGCTTCTTGCTGGCGAGGTCCACCGCGGCGGCGCGGGTGCGGGCGATGCCCGTGACCTCGTGGCCCATGTCGGAGACGATCGAGTGGATGTCCATGGCGATGATCGCCTCGTCCTCGATGATCATCACCTTGCCGGCCATCGAACGCTCCATCTCGGCGATGGCGATGTCGATCAGTTCCTGCGCCTCGTGTTCGTTCAGGTCCATGACCTGCGCGATCTCGGCGTTGTTGAAGGATTCGATCGTCGAGAGCAGCAGCGCCTCGCGGCTGTTGTTGGTCAGGCCCGACATGTGGTCCAGCGCCGCGGACTCGAGCCGCGTTACCGGATCCTCGGTGTCGGCGGTGGGCGCGCCTGCCGTGGACCAGATCATGTGAAAGGCGCGGAACAGGGAAACCTTTGGCGCAAAAGCCTTGTCGAAGATGGATCTGTCGACCAGTATGGCCTCCAGTGTGGCCGCGGCATAGCGGTCTCCGGTCTCCTGGCTGCCTGTGAGTGCCCGCGCATAGCGGCGTAGATAGGGCAGATCCCCCCCAATCTGGGTTGAAAGATCGGTTTCGTGCGGGGTCGAATTCATGCGGTGTCGTTCCTTGGAAATTCTCGCGGCAGTCGGAACCGAACGCGTTCAGGCGGCGTTGGTTCCCGAAGCTGCGCAATAATACAAGCGAAATGCCCATAATGAGCTCTGAAAAGGATCCTTCGAACCTCATGAAGCAGATCGACGAAAATCTGCGTCGCGTGTACCGCGAGGTCGAGAAGGACGACGTACCCGACCGGTTCAAGCAGTTGCTGGACAAGCTTCGCCAGCAGGACAGTTCCGATGAAAAATAACCGCGACCCGCGGGAAGAGATGGTCGAACACCTGCCCGCCCTGCGGGCCTTCGCCATGTCGCTGACCCGAAACCCGTCGGCCGCCGACGATCTCGTGCAGGACACGATCGAGAAGGCGTGGAAGAGCATCAAGTCCTTCACGCCCGGCACGAACCTGCGCGCCTGGCTGTTCACGATCCAGCGCAACGCCTTCTATTCCAGCCGCCGCAAGGTGAAGCGGGAGGTGGCGGATGTCGACGGGATCATGGCCGCGGGGCTGGCGGTTAAGCCGGACCACGACGGCCGCCTCGCCCTCAACGATTTCCGCACCGCGTTCGAGCAGTTGCCGGTGGAGCAGCGCGAGGCGCTGATCCTCGTCGGCGGCTCGGGCTTCGCCTACGAGGAGGCCGCCGAGATGTGCGGCGTCGCCGTCGGCACCATCAAGAGCCGCGCCAACCGCGGCCGAAAACGTCTGGCCGAGCTCCTCCACTTGTCCGAGGGGGAGGATCCGACAATCAGCGACGCAAACACGGCGTCGGTCCTGGCAGCTTCCCCGCAACAGGGCTGACGGGTGGTCCCCGGTGGACGCGGTTTCGGTACATTCGACCGGCTTGGATTCAGGCTGGTCGTTTTGCTTGGGCTGTCGCTTTTGCCCATCGGCATCATCGCGGTCCTGCAGACCTACCGGGTGATCGACGAGGCGAACCAGAGCATCGAGTCCGCCCTGCTGGGCGAGACGCTGAACGCCGCCGCGGCCGAGCGCCGGATCATCACCCGCACCCTCGGCATCGCCGAGTCGCTGGCGCTGTTCATGCCCGAGCTGCTGGACAGCCCCGAGGGTTGCAGCGCCCACATGCAGGACGTGACCGAGTCCAGCGACAACATCGTCTGGGCCGGCTTCATCGACAACACCGGGACGGCGGTCTGCGCCTCGTCGGGCACGGGAACCGACCTGTCGCAACGGCCCTCGTTCCTCTCGTTCAAGGAAAATCCCCGGCAGGTCGTGACGATCAGCCCGCAGACCGCGATCACCAAGCGGACCGCGATTCTCGTCGTGCAGCCGGTGTTCGAGAACGGCAGGCCCATCGGCTATATCAGCCTCACGGTGCCGCACACCGCCATCGCGCTGGAATCGGTGTCCGAGCAGAAGCTGTCGCCCCTCGACATCCTGACCTTCGACGCCGTCGGCAATCCCCTGACCTCCGAGGCGGGGCTGCAATCCGTCGCCTCGCGCATCCCCGCCTCGCGCTCGCTGAAGGCGCTGACGGTCAGCAAGGGCGTCGTGTTCCGCGACCGCGATTCGACCGGCCATCCGCGCATCTACACGGCCGTGCCGCTGGTCAGCGACCAGATCTTCGCTCTTGCCCTCTGGCCGGCGTCCGAGGGGGTGGTCGGTCCGGCGCGGCTGCTGTCGGCCGTCGCCTTCCCGATCATCATGTGGCTCACCAGCCTCACCGTGGCCTTCGTCGCGGTCCACCGCCTGGTGATCCGCCACATCCGCACCCTGCGCCGCGACATCCGCGCCTTCACCGCCTCGCGCCGCATCCGCACCACCGCCCCGAGCGACGAGGTGCCGGCCGAGCTGCGCGAGGTGATGGACGCCTTCTCGCAGATGACCGACCAGATCCTGCGGGACGAGGCCGACCAGGAGAACCTGCTGCACGAGAAGGACGTGTTGCTGAAGGAGGTGCACCACCGGGTGAAGAACAACCTCCAGCTCATCGCGTCGATCACCAACATGCAGATCCGGAAGTCGAAGCACCCGGAATCCAAGTTCATGCTGAAGCGGCTGCAGGACCGGGTGATGGGTCTCGCCACCGTGCATCGCAGCCTCTACCAGGCCAACGTCTTCTCCGAGGTCCGCGCGGACGAGCTGATCTCGGACATCTCGCGCCAGCTCGCCAATTCCTCGGTGATCCCCGGCGAGCGGATCGAGTTCTCGCTCGAGACGCAGCCGGTGCTGCTCTATCCCGACCAGGCGGTGCCGCTGTCCCTGCTGGTGACCGAGGCGGTGACCAACGCCTTCAAGTACATCGGCCGCCCGCCCTCGGGACTGCCCTGGGTGACGGTGTCGCTGCTGGGCAGCGGACCGGGCGAGATCGTCCTGTCGGTGCGCAACTCGATCGGCACGCCGCTGCTGGAAGTCCCCGAAGAGACGGTGTCTGGCCTCGGCTCGCAGCTGATCGGGGCCTTCGTGATGCAGCTGGGCGGCACCAGCGAGATCGGCGAGGCCGGAGACGCCTTCGAGGTGAAGGTGACGTTCCAGCCCGCCGATTTCACCAACGCCGACAGCTAGGCGCGTCGTCCCGGCCCCGCGGCCGATCCGGCCCACGCCGAGGGCACCCCTGCGGCACAATGTCCGCCGCCCGCCCGCAAGCCCCTGATTGTAAAGAGTTTATGACATGGCCAAGAAGGGCTGTTCTCGGCCGCAAGTTCCGGTATCCATGAAGGACAAGGGAATCGCGGCCATGGCCGCAGGGAGGATACCATGAAAATCGCAATCTCCGCCTTCGCGGCGGCCGTCGCCCTGAGCGGGCAGGCATATGCACAGACCGAGATCCAGTTCTGGCACGCCTTCACCGGCGCCAACGGCGACCGCCTTGTCGCCCAGGCCGAGCTGTTCAACGAAAGCCAGGACGAATACACCGTCGTCCCGACCTTCAAGGGCAACTACTCGGAAACGCTGAACGCCGGCATCGCCGCCTTCCGCGCGGGCGAGCAGCCGCACATCCTGATGGTGTTCGAGGTCGGCACCGCCACGATGATGGCCGCCAAGGGCGCGATCAAGCCGGTGTACCAGGTGATGGACGACGCCGGGGTCGAGTGGGATGCCGATGCCTACATCGGCGCGGTCAGCGGTTACTACACCACCTCCGACGGCAAGATGCTGTCGCTGCCCTACAACTCGTCCACGCCCGTCCTCTGGGTCAACCGCGACAAGCTGAAGGAGGCCGGGATCGACCCCGACGTCGATCTCTCGACCTGGGAGAAGGTCGACGAGGTGCTGACCCAGCTGAAGGACGCGGGCGTCGGGTGCCCGCTCGTCACCGCCTGGCAGAGCTGGATCCACCTGGAGAACCTGTCCGGCTACCATGACGTGCCCTTCGCGACGCAGGAGAACGGGTTTGCCGGGCTGGACACCGAGCTGACGTTCAACCAGCCGCTCCAGGTCAAGCACATCGCGAAGATGGGCGAATGGGCCAAGGACGGGAAGTTCGTCTATACCGGACGCCGCAACGAGGGCGGTGCCAACTTCCGCGGCGGCGAATGCGCGCTGTTCACCGAAAGCTCGGCCGGCTACGGCGGCATCAAGGCCGAGGCGAAGTTCGACTTCGGCATCCGCCCCCTGCCCTACTGGGACGACGTCGAGGCCGCGCCGCGGAACACGATCATCGGCGGCGCCTCGCTCTGGGTCATGGAAGGTCACGAGGCCGAGGATTACGTCGGTGTCGCCGAGTTCCTGAACTTCCTCTCCTCCCCCGAGGTGCAGGCGAAGTGGCACCAGGACTCGGGCTACCTGCCGATCACCGGCGCCGCGGCCGACCTGACCCGCGAGCAGGGCTTCTACGACGCCAATCCGGGCACCGACATCGCGGTGAAGCAGATGACCGCGAACGAGCCGACGGCGAACTCGAAGGGCATCCGCCTGGGCAACTTCGACCAGATCCGCGGGATCATCGACGAAGAGCTCGAGGCCGTCTGGTCCGGCGACAAGGACGCGCAGGCGGCGCTGGACAGCGCGGTCGAGCGCGGCAACCAGCTGCTGCGCCGCTTCGAGCAGGCCAACAGGTAAGGAGGTTCCGCGCCCCCGGCTCCGGGGGCGCGGTCCGCTGAGGCGATGGAAAAGCGCGTCACGTTCAAGGGCTGGCTTCTGCCGCTGCTGCTGATCGCCCCGCAGGTGGCGATCTCGGCGGTGTTCTTCTTCTATCCGGCCGGCCAGGCGATCTGGCAGTCGCTGTTCATCCCCGACCCCTTCGGCCTGTCGATGCAGTTCGTCGGCCTCGGCAATTTCGAATACCTGCTGACCGATCCGTACTACCGCGAATCCTTCGTCACCACGGCCGTCTTCTCGACCCTTGTGACGCTGGTCTCGATGATCCCCGCGCTGTTCCTCGCCGTCCTTGCCGACCGGCTGATCAAGGGCGCGGGCGTCTACCGCACGCTGCTGATCTGGCCCTATGCCGTCGCACCGGCCGTCGCCGGTGTGCTGTGGCTCTTCATGTTCAACACCCGCGTCGGGGTGATTGCGTGGTATCTCGGCCTCCTCGGCTATGACTGGAACCACGTCCTGAACGGGGGCGAGGCGATGGGCCTCGTCGTCGTCGCCTCGGCCTGGGGGCGCATCAGCTACAACTTCCTGTTCTTCTTCGCCGCGCTCCAGGCGGTGCCGAAATCCCTGATCGAGGCGGCGGCGATCGACGGCGCGCGCTTCTGGCGGCGCTTCTTCACCATCGTCCTGCCGCTCCTGTCGCCCACCACCTTCTTCCTGCTGGTGGTCAACATCGTCTACGCCTTCTTCGAGACCTTCGGCGTGATCCACACCATCACCGCGGGCGGGCCCCAGCAGGCGACGACGATCCTCGTCTACAAGGTGTTCAAGGACGGCTTCGTGGGCCAGGACCTGGGCTCCTCGGCCGCGCAGTCGGTGATCCTGCTCTTCGTCGTGGGGCTTCTCACCGTGATCCAGTTCAAGTTCGTCGAGAAGCGGGTGCATTACTGATGGCGCGGAGCGACGACACACGGAAAGACCCGCCCCCGGGCATGGTCGAGAAGCGGGGGACCGGCCTCTGGCTGACGCATCTGCTGATGATCCTCGGCGTCCTCGTGGTGTTCTTTCCGATCTGGCTGGCCTTCGTGGCCTCGACCGTGACCCAGCCCGAGATCGCCCGTCCGCCGATGCCGCTGCTGCCCGGCGGCCATTTCCTCGAGAACTACGGCAAGGCGCTGTTCTCGGGCGTCAACGTCCCCGTGGCGACGATGCTGGTCAACTCGATGATCATGGCCGTCGGCATCGCCGTCGGGAAGATCATCATCTCGCTGCTCTCGGCCTTCGCCATCGTCTATTTCCGCTTCCCCTTCCGCACGACCTTCTTCTGGCTGATCTTCCTCACCCTGATGCTGCCGGTGGAAGTCAGGATCGTGCCGACCTACGAGGTGGTCGCGGGCTTCGGGATGCTGAACAGCTATTCCGGCCTGATCCTGCCGCTGATCGCCTCGGCCACCGCCACCTTCCTGTTCCGCCAGTTCTTCCTGACCGTCCCGGACGAGCTGGCCGAGGCGGCGCGGGTCGACGGGGCGCGGCCCATGCGCTTCTTCTGGGACATCCTGCTGCCGATGAGCCGCACCAACATCGCCGCGCTCTTCGTCATCCTGTTCATCTACGGCTGGAACCAGTACCTCTGGCCGCTCCTCATCACCACCGACCCGGACATGAACACCATCGTCATGGGCATCAAGCAGATGTTCCCCTCGGGCGACGACATCGCCGACTGGCCGGTCATCATGGCGACCTCGATCCTGGCCATGATCCCGCCGGTGATCGTCGTCGTGTCGATGCAGAAGCTCTTCATCCGCGGCCTTGTCGACAGCGAGAAATAGCACCCATGGCAACAGTTGACCTCGACGACGTGAAGAAGCGCTTCGGCCAGACCGAGGTGATCCACGGCGTCTCCATCGCCATCGCGGACGGCGAGTTCATCGTCATCGTCGGCCCCTCGGGCTGCGGCAAGTCCACGCTCCTCAGGATGGTCGCGGGGCTGGAAAGCGTCACCGCGGGCGAGGTCAGGATCGGCGGCAAGCGGGTGAACGATGTCGAGCCGATGGACCGCGACATCGCCATGGTGTTCCAGAACTACGCGCTCTACCCGCACATGTCGGTGCGCCAGAACATGGGCTACGGTCTGAAGATCGCGGGGATGCCGAAGGACCGGATCGAGGCGAAGGTGCAGGAGGCGGCGGCGCTCCTCCAGCTCTCCGACTATCTCGACCGGAAGCCGAAGGCGCTGTCCGGCGGCCAGCGCCAGCGCGTCGCCATGGGCCGCGCCATCGTCCGCGAGCCGGCCGTGTTCCTGTTCGACGAGCCCCTGTCGAACCTCGACGCCAAGCTGCGCGTGCAGATGCGGATCGAGATCCGCGAGCTGCAATCCAAGCTCGGCATCACCGCGCTCTATGTCACTCACGACCAGGTCGAGGCGATGACCATGGCCGACCGCATGATCGTGATGAACGCGGGCCACGTGGAGCAGATCGGCACGCCGCTCGAGGTCTACGAGACGCCGAAGACCCTGTTCGCCGCGCAGTTCATCGGTTCGCCCTCGATGAACGTGCTCGACGCCACCCTCGCCGAGGGCGGGGCCACGCTCGGCAACGGGGCCGTCCTGCCCGGCCACGGCACGCACCGGGGCGCGGTCAAGCTCGGCATCCGTCCCGAACACCTGGTGAAGGACGCCGACGGGCCCATCGAGGCGGTCTTCCACCTGTCCGAACCGCTGGGCGCGAACACCCTGCTTCACGGCACCCTCGCCGATACAAAGGAGCCGCTGGTGGTCAGCCTGCCGGGCGTCCACCACATCGGCAAGACACCCGAGCGGCTGCGCCTGAGCGCTGCGGAGCAGAGCCTGCACCTCTTCGCCCCGGACAGCGGCAAGCGGCTCTGAGCCGCGCCGCCGGGGCGCGCGCGCTCAGTAATCCTTCTCGAAGAAGATGCCGACCGAGGTGTCCCCATCGCTGCCGGTGCCGCCCTTCAGCTTCAGCGAGTCGGTGAGGTCGAGGTTCAGGTTGATCCGCGCGTCGCCGCCGGATTCCACGGTGACATCGGTATAGAGGTTCTCGGTCAGGTACTTGCCCGCGCGGACCCCGGCATTGCCCTCGGAATCGGTGGTGATGTCCAGGTCGTCCAGCCCGAAGTTGCCGCGCAGCCGGTTGACGATCCCGCCGCCGCCCTTGCCCGCCAGCGTCGCCACGGCCGAGGCCAGCTGCGCCGCCTGCAGGGGCGAGATGGACGAGATCGACTTGCCAAACAGCAGCCGCGCCAGCACCTCGTCCTCGGGCAGTTCGGGCTGCGAGCGGAAAGAGATCCCGGGCGCCATCGCCTCGCCCTCGACGACGATCAGGACCGTGGTGTCCCCCGCCTCGGTGCTGGCGACGAGGCGGATGTAGGGGGTGAAGTCGCCCTGCAGCACGATCCGCCCCTCGGTCATGGTCAGCCGCTTGCCCAGCAGGTCGAGCCGGCCGCGGATCAGGTCGAACTGCCCCGATGGGATAACGTTCGCCGTGGTCCCGCCCAGTTGCAGCGTGCCGCCCAGCTCCACGTCCAGGCCGCGGCCGCGCACGAAGATGCGGTTCTCGGCCACGATGGTGATGTCGAGCGGATAGGCCGCGCCACCCCCGCTGCCACCGCCGCCGCTGCCGTTTCCGTCGGTGTCGAGCAGCCCGGCCCGTGCCCGCGTCGCCCGCACCGCCGCCGGCTCGTTCACATGCACCAGCCCGTCCGGGATCGGCCCCGTGGCGCCCAGCCCGGTCGAGGGGATGCGCACCTCGGTCTGGCCCAGCCGCAGAACGCCGCCGATGCGCGCACCGCCCGCGAGCGGCCCCTGCACCGTCACCGTGCCGTCCACCGTCGTCCTGTAGAGCCGCGGATCCTCGACCACGAGACCGTTCAGCGCGATGGTGAGATCGGCGTTGAACCCGCTGCCAAGCGAGATCGGCCCAGTGACGGTCAGCTGTCCGCCCCCCTGCTTCGCCGCCTGCACGTTCAGCCGCAGCGCGTTGCCGCCAAGATCGCCGCGCAGCGAAATGTTCTCGAGCACGATGCCCTGCGCCGGCACCACCGCCCGCGCCCCGTCCGCCGTGACGGTCCCCGAGACCGAGGACAGCGCCAGCGGCCCGTTCACCGCGACGTCGAAGTTCAGCGTCCCCGCGACCGAGTTCGGCTGGATGAACTGGTCGGCCAGCCCCAGCGGCGCGCTTCCGGTCAGGTCGATGTTGGCGCGCGAGAAGTCCTGCGCCACCGTCCCGTCGGCGCGCAGCCGGATGCCCCCCGGCCCGGTGCCGGTGACGTTCAGCCCCAGGTTGCCGCCCGACTGGCTGACCCGCCCCTGCGCCGTCACCGGCCCGTTGAAGCCCGGCACGAACAGCCCGACATCGGCCAGCCGCGCGTCGAAGTTCAGGTCGTTGCCGCTGCCCAGAAGCTGGCCGTCCGCGTTCAGCGTCAGCTGCCCGGTCCGCACGTCCAGCGTGCGCACCACGATGGGCCGGTCCGCCCCCTCGCGCCGCGCGGCCAGGTTCGCCGTCACCCGCGACCCCAGAAGCTGATCCGCCTGCGCAATGCCGGTGCGCACGTTGTTCCCCGTCACCGCCGCGGTCAGGTCGAAGACCGACAGGTCGGCGCGGACGCTGCCCTGCACGTCGGCGTTCACCGACCCGGCCAGCGGCAGGTTCACCAGCGGGCGGAAGCGCGACAGGTCCTCTGCGCTGACCTTGGCGGTGCCGTCGACGGTGGGGTTGCCCGAGAGCGCGTCGCGCACCTCGGCCACCACGTCCACCATGGCGCCGGCCCCCTCGCCGTCGAGCGAGACCTGCCAGACCTCGCCCGTCTCCTCGGCGAAGAGGTTGAGGTTGGCCGAACCCTGCATCCGCGGGTCCACGTCCCTCAGGTCGGCGATGGTGATGTCGGCCTTCAGCGCGCTCTGCCCCTTGTCGTAGCGGCCGTCCGCCGTGGCGGTGATCTGCGGATTGACGATGCGAAGCCGGGAGAGGTCGATCGCCTCGCCCTCGCGCCGCGCCGTCAGCCCGATCTCGGTCACGCCCCGAAGCAGGCGGTCGGCGTTCTCCTGCCCCACCTTCAGCTCCCGCGCCGTGCCGTCGAGCGTCACGTCCAGCACCGAAAGATCCGTCTGCGCCTCGCCCTTCACGGTTACGTCCAGCGCGCCGCCAAGATCGCGCCCGGCGAGGCCCGAGAAGGCCGAGAGGTCGTCCACCGCGAGCGCGGCGTCCGCGGTGACCTTCGGCGCCGACCCGGTCAGCCCCGTCGCGCTGCCGCTGCCGTTCACTCGCAGCCCCGGCCCGTCGGCACGAAGGTTCAGCCGGCTCACCGTGATCGTGTCGGCACTGCGCTGCACGTCGGCGTCGATGTCGACCAGCCCGGAGAGCAGCGGGTCGATGCTGTCCATCCCCGCCTCCAGCGAACGCCCCGTCGCCTTCACCGTCAGGTCCGCTTCCGAGCCGTCGATCCGCGCGCTGCCGTTCACGTCGGCCTCCACCGACCCCGCCAGCTGCCGCCCCGCAAGCCCGGAGAAGGCGGAAAGGTCGCCCACCCGCATCGTCGCGTCCGCCTGCACCAGCGGCGTGCCCGACAGGTCGCTGGCCGAGCCGGTGCCGTTCAGCACCAGCCCCGGCCCGTCCGCCGTGACCGACAGCCGCCGGATCGTCGCCGTGTCGCCATTCCGCGCCACGTCCGCGTCGATGTCGACGAGTCCGGTCAGGATCGGGTCGATGCTCTCCATCCCCGATTGCAGCCCGCGCCCCGTCGCCTTCACCTTCAGGTCGGCCTCGGTCCCGTCGATCCGGGCCGAGCCGTTCACCGTGGCGTCGAGCGCACCCGCCAGCTGCCGCTGCGCCAGCCCCGAGAAGACCGACAGGCCGTCCGCCGACACCGTCGCATCCGCCGTGACCAGCGGCGTGCCCGTCAGGTCGCTCGCGCTGCCGCTGCCCTGAAGCCGCAGCCCCGGCGCCTCGGCGGTCAGGTCCAGCCCCTCCACCGTCAGCGTCTCGCCCTCGCGCTTGACGTCGCCCTTCAGCTCCACGAGGCCGCGCAGCACCGGGTCCAGCGCCTCGATCCCCGTCGCAACGTCGCGTCCCGTCACCGTCAGGCTCACGTCGCCCTCGGAGTAGTCGAGCCGGGCCGAACCCAGCACCTTCGCATCCACCGACCCGCCCAGATCGCGCCCGGCGAGCGCCGAGAAGGGCGCGAGACTGTCGGCGGAGAGGGTCAGGTCGGCGCTGATGAGCGGCGATTCGACGCCCAGCCCCTCCACCGCGCCCGAGCCTTGCGCCGTCAGCCCGATGCCCTGCGCGTCGAGGTCCAGCCGGTCCACCGTCACCGAAGGTCCGTCGCGCAGCACCCGCGTCGACAGCGCCGTGCGCCCGACGAGGATCGGGTCGATCCGCGGATCGCCGATGGCAAGGTCATTGACGGTGCCGTCCACCTTCATGTCCGCCTGCCGCAGGTCGGTCGTGACGAAGCCCGAGAGCGTGAGGTCGGCCGACCCGGCCAGATCGCGCCCGGCAAGACCGGAGAAGCGGCCGATGTCCTCGGCGCTCAGGCTCGTCTCGGTGGTGATCCGCTTCACCGGCTCGGACAGGTTGCTGGCCTGTCCCGTCGCGGTCAGTTCCACCCCCGGCGCCGTGCCCTGCACGTCGTAATCCCAGGTCTCGCCCTCCTGCCGCGCCACCACGACCACCGCCGCGGGCCCCGACAGCCGGGACTCCAGCACCGAGGTGTCGCCGATGCGGACGTTGGCGCGCAGGTTGCTTGCCACGCTCGTCAGGTCGGCCGAGGCGTCGACGTCCAGCGCCGGATTCTCCAGAGTCAGGGTCCTGAGCCGCGTGCCGGTCTCGTCCCGGTCGGCCCTGAGCACGATGTCGGTTCGCCCGGCCAGCAGCGCGTCGGCCTGGGGCTGGTCGACCTGCAGATCGTTGACCGTCCCGTTCAGCGTCACGTCGAAGCCGCCGGACAGCGGCATCACCTGCGCGCCGACCTGCAACTCGCCCGATCCCGCCAGGTTGCGCCCAGCCAGCACCGAGAAGGCGGCGAAGTCGTCGGCGTTGAGCTTTGCGTTCAGCGCCACCACCGTGCCGTCGTCGCCCGTGGCGTCCACCCGCCCCTCGCCCGCCAGGGCAAAGCTGGCGCCGTCGATCGTCAGGTCGTTGATCTCGACCGGGGCGCCCGTGGCCCAGGTAATGCCGACGCTGCCCTCGACGCTGTCGCCCAGGGCCTGCGCGACGCCCGGATCGGCGGCGTCGAGCCCGCTGGCCCGGAAGGTGACGTCGCCGGTCACGACCTTCCTCTGCCCCTCCTCGACCGCGATCCGCCCCGTCGCCCGCAGCGTGGCATCCGCGACGTCCAGCGTGGCGAGATCGAGGTTGCTAAGCGTGATCTCGCTGGTCCAGTCCTCGCTCTGCGAAGCGTCGAACTGCACCGACAGTCCCAGCCGCCCGACCTTCACCTCGCCGCCCACGGGCAGCTGCACCGGGCTGCCATCGGGCGAGGCGATCTCGCCCGTCACGTCGATCTTGTCCGGAAGACCGTCGGCGCCGACCGAAACCTGCCCCTGCAGCTGCAGCGCCCGCGCCGACAGGTCCAGCGTGTCCAGAACGAAGCCGCCCCCGGCCTGGGTCTGCCCCCGCGCCTGAAGCTGGATGTCGGGGCCGAAGAAGGGACGGAACTGCGGCGCGAAGACCGGGGCGATGTCGCCGCCGAGGTCGACGTTGAAGCCGGTGGTCGCCGCGTCGCCCTCGCCGCTCTGGGTCACGGCGACCCGGCCCGACAGGCGGTCCTGCCCGTCCGTCGCCAGCGCGATGTCGGCGGCGAAGTCCGACAGCGGCCCCTCGCCCTGCACCGTCAGGCTCAGCGACGGCTTGCCGGGGATGTCCAGCAGGTTCGCGGCGATCCCGTCCGCCCCCTCCTGCAACGCCAGGTCCACCTTCAGCTGCCGCGTCTCGTTGGCGAAACTGGCGTCGAGCTTCAGGCTGCCCTCCTTGCCGTCGATCCGCTCGACCGAGATCAGCGCCTCGCCATCCCCGTCCGCCAGCGAGACCGAGCCTTCCAGCGACACCACGGCGGCGGCGCCGAACAGCGGCTCGCCCAGTTCCACGCGCTGCGCCGCCACCTTGTCGATGTTCACCGAGACCGGCAGGTCCGGCAGGCTGAACGGCGCCGCCTCGGGGGCGGGCACGTTGGCGGACTGGTCGGCGGCGGGCAGGCGCGGCAGGATGATCTCCTCCGCCGTCAGCTCGTTCACCTGCAGCCGACCGCGCAGCAGCGAGGCGCGGCTCCAGTCCAGCGTCGCGCCGCGCAGGGTCAGCCAGACGCCGTTCTCGTCCGCGATGGTCAGCTCGTCCAGCGAGGCCTCGGAACTCAGTGCGCCGCGGAAGCCCTGGATGCGCACGTCGCGCCCGGCGCTCGACAGGTTGTCCTCGATCAGCCGCTCGAGGAAGCCGCCGCCGTCGTCATCCTGCGCCGTGCCGGTCTGCGCCCACGCCGTCAGCGACCCCGCGACAAGCAGGACCGCCAGAACAAACCATCTTACCCGAACCCACATCAGAACGCCTGCCCGATACCCACATAGATCGCCACGCCGTTGCTGGTGCCGCCGACGGGCACCGCCACGTCAAGCCGGATCGGCCCGATCGGCGTCAGATAGCGCAGCCCCAGCCCGGCGCCCCCGTGGGTGCCGGAATTGCCGGAAAGATAGCTGTCGTCGCTGACGATGCCGAAATCCGCGAAGCCGACCAGACCGATGCTGTCCGTCACCCTTGTCCTGACCTCGGCCGAGGCGACGGCGAAGGATTTGCCGCCCGACAGGAAGTCCGGCGTCAGCTGCACCCCGAGCGACTGGTAATCCTGCCCCCGGACCGTGCCGCCGCCGCCGGAATAGAAGCGGTCGTCGTTCGGCACCCCGGTCAGCGAGGCGCCGAGGATCGAGCCGCCCTGGAGCCGCCCCGCCAGCACCACCCGGTCCGTCGCCCCGAGCCCGAGATAGGCGCGGGTGTCGAAGGTCAGCCGCACGCCGCTGTCGCTACCCGCGACGCCGACAAAGGGGCGCACCGTGGCATCGGCGAAATAGCCCTTGGTGGCGTTCAGCGGCTCGTCGCGGCTGTCGTACTTGGCGCTGATCGGCAAAAGGATCTGGTTGTACTTCGTGGTCCCGATCGCGTCGGTATCCCGGCTGAAGCGATAGGAGAGGCCGGCATCCAGCGTCAGACGGTCGTTGACGTAGCGGGTGAAGCCGAAGCCCAGCGTCGCCCGCTCGGTCAGGTATTCGGGCTCGTCCAGCCGCTCGATCTCGGCCAGGACGAAGAGGTCGGTGTCAGCGTTCGGCGTCGCGGGCCGCCCGTAGCGGGCGGAGAACTTGTAGTCCACGCCGCCGGTGCCGCCGCCGATGCCCGAGATCTCGCCGTCGAGGCTCAGCCGCTCGGCCCCGCCCAGGAGGTTGCGGTGCAGCCAGTAGCCGGTCAGCCGCAGCCCCTCGGTCGTCGAATACTCGGCCCCCGCGCCGATCCGCCGCGGCTTCTGCTCGTCCAGCGTGGCGATGATGTCCATGGTGTCGCCGGGGCCCAGCGTCTCGGCCTCGGTGACGGCGACGGCGCGGAAGACGCCGGTGCGGCGCAGCCGTGTCGCCACCTTCTGCACGTCCTCGGGATCGTAGATGTCGTTCGTCGGCAGGCTGGCGATCTTCCGCAGCCGCGCGTCGCGCACCGACTCGCCGCCCTTCAGGATCAGCTTGCCGAACCGGACGACGGGCCCGGGACGGATGCCGACGTTCACGCCCAGGTCGTTCGCCGCGTGGTCGGCCACCACCCGCTGGTCCCCGACCTCGGCCTTGGCCCGCCCGACGTTGCGCCAGCCGTCCACCACTGCCGCCACGGCATCGCGGATCACCGGGGTGCGGGCTGGCTGGCCGGTGGCGAACTCCTCGGGCACCTCGGTCTCGGGCGCCTGCGGGGCGATCGTCGTCTCGGCGAACACGTATTGCGGGCCGGGCTGGATCTGCACCTCGATCCGCGAAATCCGCTCGGGCGGGTTCAGCGGCGGGATCGACGCCGCCTCGCGCCCGTCGATCAGGATGTGGATCCCCCCGCCGAACCGCCCCTCGGAATAGAGCGAACCCTCGAGCCGCCCGTAATCCGCCAGCGCGGCCGCCAGCAGTTCCTGCGGATCGGTCGTCTTCTCGGTCTCGGCCGCGACCAGCAGCGAGGCGTTCCTCAGGCTGTCCGTCAGGTCCGACTCCGCGCCTTCGACGCGGAAATCGAGCGAATCGAGCGCAAGGGCCGTGCCGGGAAGGCAAAGCAGCGCACAGGCCACAGCCGGGCCGAAGCATCCCGGAAATCTGGAAATAATCACACCGCCCTCACGAGATTTACTACATTCGTAGCGTCACGGGACCGATCCGGCCAGTCTTTGCCGATAACTTTACTGCCGGTGCGGCGGCTTTGCGCCACGGTCCGGCGCCTCGGCCTTCGCCTCGCCCGGCCCGGGTGCGATGCCGTAGGGTGCGACCAGCGCCCAGACATGGGCCGGGATCATCGCCTTCATCCGCGCCCGCCGCTCCCGGCGCAGGTGCAGCACCGTCTCCACCGCCTTCATCTCGACCCGCGCGCGGGCGAACTCCAGCCCCCGCGGCCCGAAGCGCGGCTGGACCCACGACACGATCGGCCGCAGCCAGTCCGGCATCCGCCGGAGCGGCAGCCCCCCCGCCGCCAGCGCCACGTTCGCGGCGAAGCCCTTCACCGCGCCCTGCCGCTTCCCCTTCGAGCCCGGCGCCGACAGCATCGCCTCGCCCTCGATCAGGCGCAGCAGCTCCTCCCCTCGCTCGTTGCGGACCAGCAGCCACTGGTCGCCCTCCCCGCCCATGTAGCCGACGGTGATGTCGGCCAGCACGTTGGTGTAGTCGACGCAGGTGCGGCAGGTTAGCGGGAAGAAGTCCGGCGGCAGCTTCGAGATCGGCAGTTGCAGGAACGGGATCTCCTGCCGCCGCCCGTCGTCGAACCTCAGTTCCACGTGATAGTCGGCGCGGAACTCCAGGTAGCTGATCGTCTCCGGCGCGTCCGAGAGCAGCGCGAGGAAGTCGTGAAAGGCCTCGGTCGTCGTGTTGTCCGAACAGGGCGTGCCGATGACGTACAGCCGCTCGAATCCCAGCTCGGCCTCCAGCGCCCTCAGCGCATAGACCTGGCAGGGAATGCCGATCACGGCGAGCCGCTTCAACCCGCGCTCCCGCGCAGGTTCCAGCAGTGCCAGCAGCGGCGCATAGCCCATGCGCATCCCCCGCACCTGCGCCATCTCCGCCGCCCCGGTCACGATCACCGGTCGCGGCTTCCAGCGGTCCTCCGGATCGGGTGACATGCAGAGCACGCCGTCGACCGCTCCCGTTTCCAGCAGTCGCTGCGCGATCCGGGTGGTGATCCCCGTCCACTGCGCGCCGTCCGCCGGGGGTTCGAGCCGGGCGCGCAGCATCCGGCGGAACGGCCCGAAGTGCAGCTCGTCCGGGCGGGCAGGATCGCGCGCGCGGCCGTGCACCTGCGCCTCGAGCCGCGGATAGTCCGGCGCGATGAACTGGCAGGCCCGCCCGCAGCGTTTCGGCTGGTCCGTGCGCGAGATTCCGCAATCGGTGCAGAGGTCGCGCGGGACGGCCGTTGCGAGGTCGGGGCTATCCATGGCAGCGGCGCGCCCGTGGAGAGCGCGGGACGCCTCCGGCGGGAGTATTTGGGCAAAGAAGAAGCCAGGGGGCGTGCATCAACATCAGTCCTGCACGTCCTGCCGACGGACGGAGATCGCCTCGTTCAGCACCTTCACCTCGCGCTGCGGGAAGGGAATCGAGATGCCGTGCTCCTTGAATGCATCCCAGAGCGCCAGGTAGACGTTGCCGCGGATGTTGGTCAGCCCGCCGGTGGGATCGGTGATCCAGAACCGCAGGATGTAGTCCACCGAGCTGTCGCCGAAGCCGACGATGTGGCAGACCGGCGCGCGGTCCTTCAGCACCCGGGGCACGTTCGACGCCGCCTCGATGGCGACCTCGCGCACCTTGTGGGGATCGTCCGAATAGGCGGTGCCGAAATAGATGTCGAGGCGCACGAATTCGTTCGAATGGGACCAGTTGACCACCTGCCCGGTGATCAGGTCCTCGTTCGGGATCAGGTACTCCTTTCCGTCGCGGGTCGAGATCGAGACGTAGCGCGCGCCGAGCGTGTTGATCCAGCCGAAGGTCTCGCCGGTCGAGATCACGTCGCCCGGCTTGATCGACTTGTCGAGCAGCAGGATGATCCCCGAGACGAGGTTCGAGATCACCTTCTGCAAGCCGAAACCGATGCCGACGCCGATGGCGCCCGAGAGCACGGCGAGGCCGGTCAGGTCCACCCCCACCGCCTTCAGCCCCAGGAAGAAGGCCGCGCCGTAGAACAGCAGCTGCATCCCCTTGACCGACAGCACCTGCATCGAGGGGCTGATCTCGTCGTTGCTGCGGATCTGCGCGGCCGTGGTCTGGGTGACGATGCGCGCCAGCGTGAACAGCACCCCCGTCACCACGACGGCGTTGATCAGCGTCAGCAGCGAGAGGCGGAAGTCGCCGAGCGTGATGCCCACACCGTCGAGGAAGCGCGACACCTCGTCGGCCAGCCCGAGGTAGTAGAGCGTGACCCAGATCCAGAGACCCCAGCGCACGACGGTGCGCAACAGCGGGTTGCGGACCAGCCGCGTCGCCAGGGCCACGAGCAGCCAGGCGAGCGCGATGCTGCCCACGAGCTCCAGCAAGAAATAGCGGGAGGGGAAGGTGTGGACCGCCTGCATCGCGAAGGTCGCGGTCCAGACCAGCACCACGAACCAGATTAGCTGGAGCCGCCGGTTGATCGTCAGCAGCGCCCGGAGCTGCCAGGTGCGCCAGCCCTCGCGGCTGCGCATCCAGTCGCGCATCCGCTCGTCCGTGACCCGCCGCAGCAGCCAGGCGCCGGCGATGCAGGCGGCGATGATCGCGAACTGCCACAGCCGCGAAGGCAGCAGCATGTTGTTCAGCTGTGCCTGAAGCTGCGACAGAAGCGCTGCGATCTGCGCCCAGAGGGCGTCTGTTCCGAAATCCATGGGCGGGCCGGTCGGTCCTTTCCCGCTCAGGCTTGCACGCAAATCCGGAGGGGGCAAGGCGCAGGGGCGTCGCGGGCGGTCACGCCGGCCTCAGGCCGTGGCGTGGCCGCCCGGCCCCTCAGGGCAGCCGCGCGTCGTAAGCCGCCCGCAGACGCGTCCAGCCCGACCAGAACGAGGGCGCGGGGGTGCCGGAGACGCGGGCGACGAGGACATCGAGATGCATGTGCCAGCCCGCCCCGATCATCACGCGCCCGCCCCGCTCGGCGATGCCGCGGTGGGTCACGGTCAGCAGCACCCGGTCGCCCTTCTCCCGGAGGTCGAAGGTCACGTCGCCCGCGCCCCAGGCGATGGTCAGGCGCGTCATCGGCTCCACCGCGATCACCCGGCTCTGCAGGCGGTGCTCTTCGGGGAAATCCGCGGGCCGCGGATCGTCCGCGGCGCAGAGATCGCCGTTGCGCCAGACCAGCTCGACCGGGGCGCCGGCCTCCAGCCGCATGTCCCCCGCCGCCAGCCACTGTGCGCGCAGGTCGCTGTCGGTGAGATACCGCCAGACCCGCGAGGCGGGACCCGGCAGCCAGCGCTGGATCACCAGTGTCGTCTCGTCCGCGAGCGTGCCGAAGCCGCTCTCGAGGGTCTCTGCCGTCATCCGTCCTCTCCTTCCGATGTGCCGGGGTCCGGCGGTTGATCCTTCAGCCGCGCGTCGTCCTCGCGCAGCAGCCGTTCGAGGGCGTCGAGCCGCCCGGTCCAGAACCTCTCGTAGAACGCCAGCTCGCGGTGCGCCGCGGCGAGCGGCGCGGCCTCGAGGTGGCAGATATGCGTGCGCCACTGCACCTCGCGCCGCAGCAGCCCCGCCTCCTCCAGCACCTTGACGTGGCGCGAGGCGGCGGCCAGCGACATCGGATGCGGCGCGGCCAGGTCGCTGACGCTGCGCGCGCCGGTGGCGAGGTCGCGCAGCATGGCGCGGCGGGTCGGGTCCGAAAGGGCCTGGAAGATCTGGTCCAACGGGGCGATTCCTTCGCTTAACATATGTGTTAAACTACATCGCGAGCCCCGTCAGTCAACAGATTCATTAAGTGACGGCGCGTGCCGACACCGCCCGGAAAGACCGGGACACGGAGATCATCAATCGCGTTGAGTCAGCTCTTCCGAGCGCCCCGTGCCCTCAGGCGTGCCCTGCCGCCCCGGAAAGGGTCAGCGGATCGACCCCCATGAGCGCCAGCGCCGCGCTCCACTTGCCGTCGTCGTCGCGGCCGAACACCACGTCCGGATCCGCCGCGCAGGTCAGCCAGCCGTTCTGCCGGATCTCCGCCATCAGCTGCCCCGGCCCCCAGCCGGCATACCCGAGCGCCATCAGCGCACGGTCCGGCCCGCCGCCATGGGCGAGGTCCGCCAGGATGTCCGTCGTCGCGGTCATCGAGAAGCCGCCCCGAAGCCGCATCGTCCCCTCGTCGCCGTGATACTCGGCGCTGTGGAGCACGAAGCCCCGGGCATGGTCCACCGGCCCGCCGAAATGCACGCCGATCTCGCGCAGGGCGGGACCGACCGGAATCGACAGCTGTTCGAGCAGCGCCGAGAAGCCGATGTCCGCCATGGGCTTGTTGACGATCAGCCCCATGGAGCTGTGGGCATTGTGCTCGCACAGGTAGATCACGCTGCGCTCGAACCGCGTATCGGCCATGCTGGGCATGGCGATCAGCAGCTTGCCAGCCAGATCGTCAGAGGTTTCGTGCTGCACCATGTCTTGAGCGTCGCAAACCGCGGGGGGCGATGCAAGCTGCCCTTTTGCCACGCGCGGCGCCCTTCTCTCGTTTGTGATTTCCATAATCGCGCCGCCCCGGTAGGGTCCCGCGCCATGACCCGCCGCCCAGTGCTTGCCCTCTGCCTCGCCCTCGCCGCCGCGCCCGCCCTCGCGGGGCCGGCCGAACTCGACATCCTGCCCGGCTGGCGCACCGCCGAAGGCACCCAGATGGCCGCGATCCGCGTGCAGCTCGATCCCGGCTGGAAGACCTACTGGCGCGCGCCGGGGGATGCGGGCATCCCGCCGGAGTTCACTTGGGAAGGCTCATCGAACCTCGCCTCGGTCGCGTTCCACTGGCCGACGCCGGAACTGTTCGCGACCAACGGCATGACCTCCATCGGCTATCACGACCAGCTTATCCTGCCGGTCGAGCTGACGCCGCGCGATCCCGCGCGCCCGATCCGGCTGCGGGGACGGGCCGACATCGGCGTCTGCTCCGACATCTGCGTGCCGTTCAGCGCCGACTTCGCCGCGGATCTCGACGGCACGGCCGACCACCAGGACGCCCGCATCGCGGCGAGCCTGCGCGCCGTGCCGACCAGCGCGCGCGCCGCCGGGGTGGGCCGCGTCACCTGCACCCTGGCGCCGGAGCGGAACGGCTATGTCCTCAGCACCAGCGTCGCCATGCCGCCCGCGGGGCGGGGCGAATTCGCGGTGATCGAGCTGCCGGGCCTGCCGGTCTGGGTGTCGGAGGCCCGTACCACGCGGCAGGGCGACAGGCTCGACGCGACGGTGGACGTGGTGCCCGAGCCGGGCCAGCCCCTCGCCCTCGACCGCTCGAAGGTGCGGATCACCGTGCTTGCGGGCGGCAACGCGGTGGAGATCCGCGGCTGCTCCTGACCCTTCCGCGCGCATCGTCTCCCGCGGGGCATCATTTTTCTCAAGAAAAATGATCCGGTTTTCTTGAGAAAACCGGGTCGCCCGGCACCGGCCTCTCTCCCCGGCCCCATTTTTCTCAAGAAAAATGGACCGGTTTCCTCAAGGAA
>NZ_PNOS01000049.1 GCF_002869745.1 Oceaniglobus roseus | reverse complement strand
AGACGTGGGAGAGTAGGTCACCGCCAAACCTAACGAACAACCCATACCTCTCTGAACAAAACAAACACACAAAACCCCCCGACGATTCAACCGTCGGGGGGTTTGTCGTCCGGAAGAACGGCAGGAAGAAAGCTGCGGCCTCAGAGCCGCAGGTCGCTGTCCTCCGCGCGGAAGCGGCTCTTCAGGTCGAAGAAGACATGGTTCCGGCGTCCGAAGCGCCGAAGTTCCTCAATCCCGCCATCGATGAACAGCGTGTGGGGCACGGCGAGAAGGACGCCGTCGTAGCTGTCCGGATCCGGATGTACGCTCAGAACAAGGCCATATTCCGCCTTTGCCTCTGACGGGTCGACCCAAGGATCCTGGACCTCCACGGCGACGCCGTAATCCGCCAGCTCGGCCGCCACGTCGACCACGCGGGTGTTGCGCAGATCCGGGCAGTTCAGCGCGGGGCCCACGGTTTCTGAGGCGCCGAGCAGAGCGGTCAGGTCCGGGCGCTTGTGGGCGTCGATCGGGGTCGGGACGGTGACGATGAAGACCCGCGCCGCGGCGAGATCCGCGGGATCCGCGGTGAAGGTCAGGTGCGTCGCGGAGGCCAGATCGGCGCTGTGGACCTCTCGCGTGTGGTCGCGGCCCTGGCGCAGCGCGGCGATGCGGTCGAGCTTGACGTCGAAGCCGATCACCGGGCGGTGCTTGCCGAACTCGACGGCCAGCGGCAGGCCGACATAGCCGTGTCCGATCACGGCGATGGGGGCGTCCGGGGCGATCATCTGCCGTAGTAGTCCCGGAACCAGGTCACGAACGCCTCGATCCCGTCGCGGAAGCCGGTCTGCGGACGATAGCCGGTGAGGCGGTGCAGCAGGGTCGCATCGGCCCAGGTGGCGGGGACGTCGCCGGGCTGCATCTCCATGTAGTTGCGGATCGCCTTCCGGCCGAGACAGTCCTCGATCGCGTCGACGAAATCGAGCAGGCGCACCTTGTCGGAATTGCCGATATTGACGATCCGGAAGGGCGCGACGGGCGAAAGGCTGTCGCCCTCCTCGATCTCCTCCGCCGCGGCGGGGCGCACGGGCGCCGCGTCGATCAGCAGGCGGATTCCGCGCACCAGGTCCTCGACATAGGTGACGTCGCGGTACATCTCGCCGTTGTTGTAGATGTCGATGGGGGTGCCCTTCAGGATCGCGTCGGTGAACTTGAAAAGCGCCATGTCGGGGCGCCCCCAGGGCCCGTAGACGGTGAAGAAGCGGAACATCGTCGTCGGCAGGTCCCAGAGGTGGGCATCGGAATGCGCCATGCTCTCGTTCGCCTTCTTGGTGGCGGCGCAGATCGTCAGCTGGGTGTCGGCCTTGTCGGTTTCGCGGAACGGCATGTCCTCGTTCGCGCCGTAGACCGAGGAGGTCGAGGCCATCAGCAGGTGCCGCACCTTCAGCCGGCGCGCCGCTTCCATGACGTTGAAGGTGCCGATCACGTTGCTGTCGATATAGGCGCGGGGGTTCTCCAGCGAATAGCGGACCCCGGCCTGGCCTGCGAGGTGGACGATGACGTCGGGGGCGAAGGCATCGGCAACACGGTCGAAGGTCGCGGCATCTTCCAGCTGCGCCTCGTCGGCCGAGAAGTTGGGGGTCTGGAGCAGCATCGCGTGCCGGCGCTGCTTCAGCGTGACGTCGTAGTAGTCCGACATCCCGTCGTAGCCGTGGACGCAGAAGCCTTCGGCCAGCAGCAGCCGTGCGAGGTGGAAGCCGATGAACCCGGCGGTGCCGGTGACGAGGACGCGCTGCATGGGGTCTGCCTTCGGACGGTGTTCGCCGCTGCGATAGAAGGTTCCGCGGCGGCGGGCCATGGGCCGATTCCACGGACCCCGGATCAGAGCGTGACCGTGACCTTCTTCAGCAGCCGCGGCGCATCGGGGTCGTGGCCGAGGCGGCGGGACAGTTGTTCGACGAAGCCGTAGAAGGCGGCGACCTGGCAGATCGGATCGAGCAGCGGGTGCGGCGCCTCGGGGCTCGGCAGCGCACCGGGCAGGCCGCTGGAGGCGACGCGCAGGATCCGGGCGCCGGCATCGGCCATGGCGGCTTCCGCCTCGGCGATGCTGGCGTGCCCCGCGTCGCGGCTGTGCAGGATCATGGCCGCGAAGGCGTCGTCGACCAGCGCCATCGGGCCATGGCGCACTTCGGCGGCCGAAAAGGCCTCGGCGTGGACCAGGCAGGTCTCCTTGAACTTCAGCGCGATCTCCCCCGCGATGGCGAGCGCGGGACCGCGGGAGACGACGAAGAGCGGCGTCGCGGCGTCGAAACTGTCGAGCGCGGCGGACCAGTCGGCGGCGACGGCCCGCTCCAGCGCCTCGGGCAGCGACCGGAGCGCGTCGTCCAGGGCAGTGTCCCCCGACCAGGCGGCGGCGAGGGCGGCGGCGCCGACGAGGGAGGCGACGAAGGTCTTGGTGGCGGCCACCGCGCGTTCCGGGCCCGCGGCAAGGTCGAGCACGGTGTCGGCCTTCAGCGCCAGAAGCGAGCCGGGCGTGTTCGTCAGGGCAATCGTCGGCGCACCGACGTCGCGGGCCTTCTCGACGAAGGCGGCAAGGTCGCGGCTGCCCCCCGATTGCGAGATGGCGAGGACGGGGATGCCGCGCAGGCGCAGCGGCGCATCGTAGACCGAGGCAAGCGACGGGCCAAGCGAGGCGACCGGCACCCCGCACAGCATCTCGACCAGGTACTTCAGGTAATGCGCCGCATGGTCGGAACTGCCGCGCGCGCAGGTGACGAGCGTCGGCGGATCGAGCCGGGCCAGCGCCTGGCCGGCCTCGGCATAGCGTTCGCCCCGGGTGGCAAGTTGCGCGGCGGTGCGCGCGGGGATCTCGCGGATTTCTTCGGCCATCCAGCTCATTGGCGGGGTTCGTCCTCGGCGTCGGTCCTGGGGTCCGTGGCAGAGTGCAGGCGGGGGGCCGCAGGCTCAAGGGGCGGCGCGCGCTTTTGTCCATTGTGTTCCGCCGCGGGCTTGCCGCACACTCCCCCCCGATCCATGCCTTCAGGACGTTCCATGACCTCCCCACCCCCTCCCTCCGTTCCCGTCGTGCAGATCCAGCGCGAGGGCGAGGCGGATCCCGGCGTGGCCCTGCCGGACTATGCGACGTCGGGCGCGGCGGGCGCCGATGTGCGCGCGAACCTCCCCGCGGCCGACCGCACCGCCGGCCTCACGCTTGCGCCGCTGGCCCGTGCGCTGGTGCCCACGGGGCTGCGCTTCGCCATTCCCGAGGGGTTCGAGGTGCAGCTGCGCCCCCGCTCGGGCCTTGCGCTGAGGCAGGGGCTGACGCTCCTGAACACGCCCGGCACGCTCGACAGCGATTACCGCGGACCGGTGGGGGTGCTGGTGGTCAACCTCGGCGATGCGCCGGTGACGGTAGAACACGGGATGCGGATCGCGCAGATGGTGGTCGCCCCGGTGGTGCGGGCGCGGTTCGAAACGGTCGGCGCGCTGGACGAGACGGCGCGCGGCGCGGGCGGCTTCGGCTCGACGGGGACTCGCTGATGGTGCTGGTTCTGGTTCTTGCCGCCGCCCTCTGGGGTATCGGCCGCCTGATGGGGGCGCCCCACTCGGCGCGCTGGAGCATGATCGGGCTGCTCTTCGTCGGCGTGCTGGCGCTCCAGATCATCCTGCCCGAAGGCGCCGCCCTGCGCGAGGCGACGGGCGGATCGCTGGAGGAATGGCTTGTGCTGGCCGGTCTCGCCGCGCTGGTCTGGGCCTATTCCGTCGGGCTTGGCCGGCTGCGCAGCCGCGTCCGCCCCGAGAACCGCGCGGCGCCGTCCGAACAGCCGCGGAACGGCTTCCAGTCGACCGAGCTGGAACGATACGCCCGCCACATCGTCCTGCGCGAGATCGGCGGGCCGGGCCAGAAGGCGCTGAAGGACTCGCGGGTGCTGGTCATCGGGGCCGGCGGTCTCGGCTCGCCCGCGCTGCTCTACCTTGCCGCCGCGGGGGTGGGGACCATCGGGGTGATCGACGACGACACGGTGGAGGGGACCAACCTCCAGCGGCAGGTGATCCATGCCGACGCGCGGATCGGGATGCCCAAGGTGTTCTCGGCCGAGGCGGCGATGAAGGCGCTGAACCCCTGGCTGGTGGTGCGCCCCTATCACCGGCGGCTGACCGAGGACATCGCGGCCGAGCTGTTCGCGGACTACGACCTGATCCTCGACGGCTGCGACAGTTTCGAGACGCGCTACCTCGCCAACCGCACCGCAGCGGCGGCGGGGATCCCCCTGATCTCGGGCGCGCTCTCCCAGTGGGAGGCGCAGGTCAGCCTGTTCGACCCCGCCCGCGGCACCCCCTGTTACCAGTGCATCTTCCCCGCGGCCCCCGCGCCGCATCTTGCGCCGTCCTGCGCCGAGGCGGGGGTGCTGGGTCCGCTGCCGGGCATCGCCGGGTCGATGATGGCGGCGGAAGCGGTGAAGGCGATCACCGGCGCGGGCGAGGGGCTGCGCGGCCGGATGATGATCTTCGACGCGCTCTATGCCGAGGCGCGGGTGATCGGCCTGAAGAAACGCGACGGCTGCCCGGTCTGCGGCGGCTGAGAGGTCAGGCGGCGCTGCGGTTATAGTAGAGGCCGACCACATGCTCGGCCTCGGCGAAGAACAGCCAGCGGGCGGCCAGCACGCCCAGGGTGTGCGACAGCACCGCGAGCGCCGCGCCGAGGTGGTGGAAATCGGGCAGCAGCAGCAGGGCCAGCGGCACGAGAAACGCAAGGATCAGCGCGATTGATCGCAGCTTGGTCGCGTGCTTGCGCGCCACCACGAACACCATCTCGCGCGTCAGGTAGCTGCCGCCGGTGTGCGGCGGTTCGAACAGGCGCACCTGCCCGAGGTGCCCGAGCCCGGTGGCGGTCCCGGTGGTCGAGCCCGCGGCGGCGAAACGCGCATCGCCCGCCTTCCAGGCAAGGAACTGCCCCAGCCCCGTCAGCGCCAGCAGCACCAGCGCGGGCCAGCGCTGCCCGGCCAGAAGCGCGCCGCCGCAGAGCGCGTAGCCGAGGAACATCGCGGTCGTGGACCAGTGATGCCAGCGCGGCACCGTTCTAAGCGAGGCGTAGATCATCGAGGTGACGCCGACCGTCGCAAGACAGGCCAGCGCCCCGAGCCAGCCGAGCGGCGCGATCCTGAGCCCGCCCAGCACCAGCGCCGCGGCGAACAGCGCCATGAGGCCGAGCGTGCCCGACGCCGCCCAGGCCTCCCGCGACAGCCAGGACGAACGCCACTGGGTGAAGGCCTTCAGCGCCCGCTCGGGGTGGCCGAGGTGGAAGGCCGAAAAGGCCAGCCCGCCCCCCGCCAGCACGAAGCCGATGGCGAAGAACACCGCCGCGATCCAGCCCGTCACCGATGGCAGGCCGACCCCGAGGAAGGCCAGGAGGCCGAAGCCGAGGCCCGAGAGCGTGGTGAACAGGATCAGGGAGGGCGCGGGATGCATGGCTCAGAGCTTCCCGAGCGCCCGGTCGAGCCAGCCGAGGAACCCCTTCGGATGCTCGTCCACCGGCGCGAGGTAGGGGGCCAGCACGTCGATCTCGGCATCCCGGGGCCGCGGCGGCAGGTACTTGTTGACCGGTTTCGTCCCCTGCTCGGGCATCAGGTCCATGCCGCCCCGCGCCTCCACCAGCCGCGACACGGCGCTGTCGGGATCGGCGAGGTCGCCGAAGTGCCGCGCCCCCGCGGGGCAGGTCCGGACGCAGGCGGGCTGGCGGTCCGCCTCCGGCAGGTTGTCGTTGTAGATCCGGTCGACGCAGAGGGTGCATTTCTTCATCACCTTCTCCGCCGGGTCCATCTCGCGCGCGCCATAGGGACAGGCCCAGGCGCAGAGGCCGCAGCCGATGCAGTCGGTCTCGTTCACCAGCACGATCCCATCCTCGACCCGCTTGTAGCTCGCGCCGGTGGGACAGACGGTGACGCAGGGGGCGTCGTCGCAGTGCAGGCAGGACTTCGGGAGGTGGAACATCTGCGCGGGCGGCAGGCTGCCGTCCTCGCGCGGGTCGGGCTGCACCTCGAAGGTGTGGATGCGGTTCAGGAACGCGCCCACGGGATCGGTGCCGTAGGCATCGGCATCGGCCAGGGGCGCGCCGTAGTTCTCGGTGTTCCAGCCCTTGCAGGCGATCACGCAGGCATGGCAGCCGACGCAGGTGTCGAGGTCGATCACCAGCCCCAGCTTCCTCTCGGTCTTCTCCGGCAGATCGGTCATGCCACCCCTGGCTTCTTCTTTGCCCAAATACTCCCGCCGGAGGCATCCGCACCATCGACCCGCACGACGCTCACTCTTTCGCTCCGGTCGTCCGCCGCACCGTCTGCGGCGCGGGCGGTACAGGCGATCTCTGGGTGCCGGTGTCGGGATAGGTCTGGCGCGGCGCGGCCACCTTCTCGATCTTCACCCGCAGGTCGAACCAGGCGGCCTGCCCGGTCACGGGGTCCGAGTTCGACCAGCGCAGCCCGTCGCCCTTGGGTGGCAGCAGTTCGTGGATCAGGTGGTTCAGCAGGAAGCCCTTCTTCGCCTCGGGCGCTTCGGGGTCCAGCGCCCAGGCGCCCTTCCGCTTGCCGATGGCGTTCCAGGTCCAGACGGTGTTCGGGTTCAGCGCGGCCATGTGGGCGACGGGCACCGTGATCTCGCCATGCTGCGAGGTCACGCGGGCCCAGTCGCCGGTCCTGAAGCCGTTCGCTTCCCAGACGCCGGTCGGGACGTAGAGCGGGTTCATGCCGTGGATCTGCCTGAGCCAGGCGTTCTGGCTGCCCCAGGAGTGGTACATCGCCATCGGCCGCTGGGTCAGCGCGTGGAGCGGGAACTCCACCGGGTCGGCGTGGCCGTCCTGAAGCGGCGGATACCAGATCGGCAGCGGGTCGAGCGTGGCGCGGATGCGGGCGCGCAGGTGATCGGGCGGCTGGCGGCGTCCCTGTCCCTCGGCGGCGAGCTGGAACCGGCGCAGGGGTTCGCACCAGAGCGAGAAGACGTAAGGCAGAGGCTTGTCATAGAGGCCGATCGCGACTGCCCAGTCCTGGTAGGCGCGGTTCCAGGGCTTGTAGAAGGCGGCCTCTTCGGGGATGTGGCCGGTCCAGAAGCCGCCGTTGCGGATGTAGGAGTCGAGCTGCGCGCCGTTCGGGGCGCCGCGGCCGTGGCGCAGGCCCGACCCCGCGGTTGCCGGGGTGGACTCGCCTTCGGCTTCGCCCACCCGCCAACCCGCCAGCGGTCCCACCCCGGCGCGGCGCTCGTGGGTCTGGATGTAGTCGGCGTAGTCGCTGTAGACGGGCGAGCCGTCCGCCGCCGTCATCCCCGGCAGCTTCAGGCGGTGGCCGAGGTCGAGCAGCGTGGACTGGAAGCCGCGCACCCCCGCATGTCCCGGGCGCTCGGGCTCCACCACCGGCCAGCGGATCGCGTCGGCGGCGGCCTCGGGTTCCGAGATCGGGCGGTCGAGGAGCGAGATGCAGTCGTGGCGTTCGAGGTAGGTCGTGTCGGGCAGGACGAGGTCGGCATAGGCGACCATCTCGGACGAGTAGGCGTCGGAGACGATGATCCGGGGAATGACGTAGTCGCCGCCGGCGTCGGTGTCGCTCAGCATCCGCTGGACTTCGGCGGTGTTCATTGACGAGTTCCAGGCCATGTTCGCCATGTAGAGGAACAGCGTGTCGATGGGATAGGGATCCCCCGCGTGGGCGTTCGAGATGACCATGTGCATCATCCCGTGGGCCGACATCGGATTTTCCCAGCTGAACGCCTTGTCGATGCGCGCCGGGCTGCCGTCTTCGGTCAGGCACAGATCGTCGGGGCCCTGGACGAAACCGAGGTGCGGCCCGTCGAGCGGCTTGCCCGGCGTGACCCTGCAATGGGGCTTCGGGTGCGCCGTGGCGGGCTTGGGGTAGGGCGGTTTGAACCGCATCCCGCCGGGGGTCTCGACCGCGCCGAGCAGGATCTGCAGCAGGTGCAGCGCGCGGCAGGTCTGGAAGCCGTTCGAATGGGCCGAGATGCCGCGCATGGCGTGGAAGGACACCGGACGGCCTGTCATCGTCTCGTGCCGGTGGCCGCGGAAGTCCGTCCAGGGGCGGTCGAGCGTGATCGCCTCGTCGAAGGCCGTGCGGGCGAGGTCGGCGGCGATGCGGCGGGTGGTGTTGGCGGGGATGCCGGTCAGCCGCTCGGTGGTTTCCGGGGCGTAGTCGTCGGAGAGGTAGCGCTCGGCGATGTGCTGCATCACGCTGCGGTGGCTGACACCCGCGCGGCGGAGCGAGCCGGCAAGGTCGGGTTCCACCCCCTCGCCGTCGAAGGGGGCGGGTTTGCCGGTCCTGCGGTCGATGACCATGTGCACGCCGTCGTCCGTGGTCAGCAGCAGGCCGTGGTCGGGCGACTTCGGATCGCCGTTCACCAGCACCGGCGCGTTGGTGAAGCGGGCGAGGTAGGAAAGGTCGATCCTTCCCGCCTTCAGCAGGCAGTGGATCAGCGACAGGATGAAAAGGCCGTCGGTGCCCGGCGTGATCCCCACCCATTCGTCGGAGACGGCATTGTAGCCGGTGCGGATCGGGTTAACCCCGATGACCTTGGCGCCGCGGGCCTTCAGCTTGCCCAGTCCCATCTTGATAGGGTTGCTGTCGTGATCCTCGGCCACGCCGAAGAGCATGAAGAGCTTCGTGCGTTCCCAGTCGGGCGAGCCGAACTCCCAGAACGCGCCGCCCATGGTGTAGATGCCGGCCGCCGCCATGTTGACCGAGCAGAAGCCGCCGTGCGCGGCATAGTTCGGAGTGCCGAAGGCCTGCGCCCACCACGAGGTGAAGCTTTGCGACTGGTCGCGGCCGGTGAAGAAGGCGAGCTTCTCCGGCGCCTGTTCCCGCAGCGGAGCGAGCCAGCCGCGCGCCGTCTCCATCGCCTCCTCCCAGCTGATCTCCTCGAACTGGCCGGACCCGCGGGGGCCGGTGCGCTTCAGGGGGGCGCGCAGGCGGGCGGGGGAGAGGTGCTGCATGATCCCGGCCGACCCCTTGGCGCAGAGCACGCCCCTGTTCACCGGGTGGTCGCGGTTGCCCTCGATGTAGGCGACCTGAAGCTTGCCATCCGCGCCGCGCTTCATGTGCACGTCGATGCCGCAGCGGCAGGCGCACATGTAGCAGGTGGTCTTGCGGATCTCGTCCGAAACCTTCGGCGCGGTGTCGACGTGGGGCTGGGTGCGGTCGGGGGCGATCATGTCAGGATCGGGGTATCATCCTTGCCTCCCCCAGCACAAGCGGCGCGGCGCCCCTGAGCGGCGCACCCTCAGGCGGCGGCGCGGCTGCGGGTGAGGTTCAGGAACACGTCCTCGAGCCGCGCCTGTTCGGTCGCCACGTCCGAGATCCGCACACCCCCGGCGCGCAGGGCCGAGAGCACGTCGTCGGGCGAGGTCTCCTGCCGGGCATAGGTGATCGCAAGCACGCCCGCGCCGCGCTTCTCGAGCTTGGCGCCCTTCGGCAGCGACAGGGCGGCGGGCACCGCCGACTCGGTCGTCACCACCAGCGTCTTGGCGTCGATGGTGGACAGCAGGTTCTCGGTCCGGTCGCGCACCACCAGTTCGCCGTGGTTGATGATGGCGATCTCGTCGCACATCTCCTCGGCCTCCTCGAGGTAGTGGGTGGTGAGGATGATCGTCATGCCCTGCTCGTTCAGCTTCCGGACATTGGTCCAGAGCATCTGGCGCAACTCGATGTCGACGCCCGCGGTCGGCTCGTCCAGCACCAGGATGTGCGGGTTGTGGACCAGCGCCTTGGCCAGCAGCAGGCGCCGCCGCATGCCACCGGAGAGGGAGCGCGCATAGGCCTCGGCCTTGTCCTCGAGCCCGACCATGGCAAGGATCTCGTCGCTGCGCCGTTCGGACCGCGGTACGCCGTAAAGCCCGGCCTGCACGTCGAGCGCGCCCCGCGGCGTGAAATAGGGGTCGAGGTTCAGCTCCTGCGGCATGACGCCGATGGAGGCGCGGGACTGGCGCGGGTTCACGTCCTGGTCGAACCCCCAGATCTTCACGGTGCCCGCGGATTTCGTCACCAGCCCGGCCATGATGTTGATCAGCGTCGACTTGCCCGCGCCGTTCGGGCCGAGCAGGCCGAAGATCGAGCCCCGCGGGATCGTCAGGTCGATGCCCTTCAGGGCCTCCTTCGGCGCGTCGCCCTTGCTGCCTGCATAGGTCTTGCGCAGGCCCTTCAGCTCGATCGCGGGAGTGGTCATCACGTCTGCCTTTGTGGTCTTGCCGGTCCCCCGGCGTTCGCTATTCTCTGCGGATGACCTAGGGCCTGCCTGCGCGCAGGACAAGCTGAAGGAAGACCCATGTCCGAAAAGCACGCCGACATCGAAGGCGACCTGCCCCCGACAGGCGCCCTTCCGGAACCGGAAACCGAAATCGTCCACACCACCCGGGTCAGCTGCGACGGCAGCCAGTCGGGGCTGGGCCATCCGCGGGTCTGGCTGCAGATCCCGCCGGACCGCGGCTGGGTCGAATGCGGCTACTGCGACAAGCGGTATGTCCTCGCGGACGACGCCGACACCCATTGAGACGGCTCTGGCCCCTTCTCCTGCTGCTGGCGCTCGCAGGCGTCGCGCGGGCCGAGGCGCCGAGGCAGGGGCTGATGTGGAACCGCTCCGGCCTGCCGCTGACCTTCCCGCTGGTCCTGAAGACGGACCCGGGCGAGGATTACTATGTCGTGCTGAAGGACGCCGGCACGGGCAAGGCTGCGATGGCGGCCTATGCCCGCGGCGGCGATTTCTTCCGCGTGCTGGTGCCGCCCGGAACCTTCCGCATCGCGATCGCGGCCGGGACCGGCTGGGAGGGCGAGGAGCGGCTGTTCGGCCCGGGTGACGCGACACGGCGGTTCGAACTGCCGGACACGCTGACGTTCCGGGTGCGGGGCCTGGCCACGAAGGCCGGTCACGTCGTCGACCTGCGGGAGGCGCCGGCCGGCGTGCTCGCCTCGTCGCGGGTCCGAGCCGCCGAGATCTGCGGGCGGGTGATGCTGGTCCCCGGCGATCCGCTCAGGGCGGGCGACATCCTGATCGACCCCTCGGACGGACGCTATGCCGAAGGCGACGGGCCCATCGGCGCCAACCCCACCGACGGGCCAATCGGGGCGCAGCGGCGGGACGGCCCGCTGGGCGCCGATCCGATGGCGGGACGTCGGGCGGAGCGGCGCGCCCCCACGGTGGAAAGCTACACGGTCGACTGCGGCTGAGGGCTGCGCGTTCCCGGTCGCAATCGGCACGAGGCTCGCCTAAACCCATTGGCACGGGATTCGCGAAGGGGACGGACATGGCAGAGACGAAGTTCGGCAAGGGGCACCACCTGTCGCTGGTGGACGGCTCGGCCTTCATCTTCCGCGCCTACCACGCCCTGCCGCC
This sequence comes from Oceaniglobus roseus, assembly GCF_002869745.1. Taxonomy (GTDB): domain Bacteria; phylum Pseudomonadota; class Alphaproteobacteria; order Rhodobacterales; family Rhodobacteraceae; genus Oceaniglobus; species Oceaniglobus roseus. The sequence goes on along the minus strand of NZ_PNOS01000049.1, from coordinate 19,530 downwards.
GCTGACGCGGAAATCCGACGGGCTGCCGGTGGGCGCCGTGTCGGGCTTCGCCAACATGCTGTGGAAGATGATCGAGGACAACAAGGGCGACGACGCCCCGACCCATGCGGCGGTCGTCTTCGACAAGGGCTCGCACACCTTCCGCAACGACATGTACGACCTCTACAAGGCCAACCGCGAGGAGATGCCGGAAGAACTGCGCCCGCAGATCCCGCTGACCCGCGAGGCGACCCGCGCCTTCAACATCGCCTGTCTGGAACAGCATGGGTTCGAGGCCGACGACATCATCGCCACCCTCGCCTGCAAGGCGCGCGAGGCCGGGGGGCGGGTGACGATCATCAGCTCCGACAAGGACCTGATGCAGCTCGTCGGGGACGGCGTGGTGATGTTCGACGCGATGAAGAACACGGTGATCGACCGCGAGGGCGTGTTCGCCAAGTTCGGCGTCTATCCCGAGCGGGTGGTCGACGTGCAGGCGCTCGCGGGCGACTCCGTCGACAACGTGCCGGGCGCGCCGGGGATCGGGATCAAGACGGCGGCGCTGCTGATCAACGAGTTCGGCGACCTCGAGACGCTGCTGGAGCGGGCGGGCGAGATCAAGCAGAACAAGCGCCGCGAGACGCTGATCGAACATGCCGACCAGATCCGGCTGTCGAAGAAGCTGGTGCAGCTCGACTGCGACATGGCGCTCGACTATCCGCTCGAGTCGCTGGAGGTGAAGCAGCCGGAGAGCGAGACGCTTCTGAAGTTCCTCACCGACATGGAGTTCCGCACCATCACCAAGCGGGTGGCCGACGCGCTCGGGACCGAGGCGCCCGCGATTCCCGCGACCCCCGCGCCCGAGGATGCGCCCGCGCCGGTGCAGGTGGACTTCGACCCCGAGTCCTACGAATGGGTCAGGGACGCCGCCGCCCTGCAGGCCTGGATCGACCGCGCCCATGCCGTCGGCTGGGTGGCCGTGGACACCGAGACAACCGCGCTCGACGAGATGCTGGCCGAGCTGGTGGGCATCTCGCTGGCCGTGGCGCCGGGGCAGGCCTGCTATGTCCCGCTGACCCACAAGGCGTCGCGCGGGGACGACCTGTTCGGCTCGGCCGACCTGGCCGAGGGGCAGATGGGCTTCGACGAGGCGCTGGCGATGCTGAAGCCGCTGCTGGAGGATCCGGCGGTCCTGAAGATCGGCCAGAACATGAAGTACGACGCCAAGATCTTCGCCCGGCTCGGGATCAGGGTGGCGCCCTTCGACGACACCATGCTGATGTCCTACGCGATGCATGCGGGGCTGCACGGTCATGGCATGGACACGCTGGCCGAACGCTACCTCGGCCACACCCCGATCCCGATCAAGCCGCTTCTCGGCACCGGCAAGTCCGCGGTGACCTTCGACCGCGTGGCGATCCCCGACGCCGTGAAATACGCGGCCGAGGATGCCGACATCACCCTGCGCCTCTGGCAGGGCTTCAAGCCGCAGCTCCACAGGGCGCGGGTGACGACCGTCTACGAGACGCTCGAGCGGCCGCTGGTGCCGGTGCTGGCCGAGATGGAGATGCACGGCGTGAAGGTCGACCGCGACGTGCTCTCGCGCATGTCCTCGAAGTTCGCGCAGCAGATGGCGGCGCTCGAGGCCGAGATCACCGAACTGGCGGGGCGCGACTTCAAGATCAACTCGCCCAAGCAGCTGGGCGAGATCCTATTCGACGAGCTGTCGTTGCAGATGCCCGACGGCAAGGCGCCCTCGCGGGGCAAGTCCGGCGCCTATTCGACCGGGGCCGACGTGCTGGAGGATCTCGCGACGATCCACGATCTGCCGCGCCGGATCCTCGACTGGCGGCAGCTCGACAAGCTGAAGTCGACCTATACCGACGCGCTGCAGAAGCACGTCAATCCCGAGACGGGGCGCGTGCACACCTCCTATTCCATCGCCGGCGCGAACACCGGGCGCCTCGCCTCGACCGACCCGAACCTCCAGAACATCCCGGTGAGGAGCGAGGAGGGCCGCCGCATCCGCGAGGCCTTCGTGGCCGAGAAGGGCAACGTGCTGGTCTCGCTCGACTACTCGCAGATCGAGCTTCGGATCCTCGCCCATGTCGCCGACATCGGCACGCTGAAGCAGGCGTTCCGCGACGGACTCGACATCCACGCGATGACCGCGTCCGAGATGTTCGACGTGCCGCTCGACCAGATGACGCCCGACATCCGCCGCCAGGCGAAGGCGATCAACTTCGGCGTGATCTACGGCATCTCCGGCTTCGGCCTTGCCCGCAACCTCCGCATCCCCCGCGACCAGGCCCAGGGCTTCATCGACCGCTATTTCGAGCGCTTCCCGGGCATCCGCGCCTACATGGACGATACCGTGGCCTTCGCGAAGGCCAACGGGTTCGTCCAGACCCTGTTCGGCCGCCGCATCAACACGCCCGAGATCAACGCCAAGGGGCCGCAGGCGGGCTTCGCGAAGCGCGCGGCGATCAACGCGCCGATCCAGGGCACCGCGGCCGACGTGATCCGCCGCGCGATGATCCGGATGCCGAAGGCGATCGAGGGGATGCCCGCGAAGATGCTGCTCCAGGTCCACGACGAACTCTTGTTCGAGGTGGAGGAGGGCGCGGCGGACGACCTGATCGGCGCCGCGAAGACCGTGATGGAGGGCGCGGCGCATCCCGCGGTGCACCTCGACGTGGCGCTGACGGTCGAGGCGGGGCAGGGGCCAAGCTGGGCCGCGGCGCACTGACGCCGCGGCTTGGCGCCAGGGCTCAGAGCGTCGCGGCGAGCCGCACGCCCTGGTCGATGGCCCGCTTCGCGTCGAGCTCTGCCGCAACGTCCGCGCCGCCGATGACATGGGCCGTGATCCCCCGCTCGGCCAGACGGTCGGCCAGGCTCTTCTCCGACACCTGCCCGGCGCAAAGCACGATGGTGTCCGCCTCGATCAGCCTCGGGTCGCGCCGGTCCTCGCCGAAGCTGACGTGCAGGCCGGTCCCGTCGATCCGCTCGTAGTTCACGCCGCCGATCATCTCGACCCCCTTCATCTGGAGCGAGGCGCGGTGGATCCAGCCCGTGGTCTTGCCCAGCCGCTTGCCCAGCTTCTCGGCCTTCCTCTGCAACAGCGTGATCCGCCGCGCGGGCGCCTCGGGCTTCGGGCCCTCGGGGGCCAGGCCGCCCCGGTCCCGCGCCGGATCGCTGACGCCCCACTCCGCCTTCCACTCGTCCAGGTGCAGCGTCGGGCTGTCCCCCTGCTGGGCCAGGAACTCGGCCACGTCGAAGCCGATGCCGCCCGCGCCCACGATGGCGACCCGCTGGCCCACCGGCGCACCGCCCCGCAGCACGTCGACATAGCTCACCACGTTCGGCCCGTCCTGCCCGGGGATTTCCGGATCCCGCGGCAGCACGCCGGTCGCCACGATCACCGCGTCGAACCCCGCCAGGTCCTCGACCTCCACCGCCCAGCCAAGCCGCAGCGTCACGCCGCGCACGCCGACCATGGTGCGGAACCAGTCGACGAATCCGTGGAACTCCTCCTTGCCGGGGATCACCCGCGCCATGTTCAGCTGCCCGCCGATGTCCTCGGCCTTGTCGAACAGCGTCACGTCGTGCCCCCGCTCGGCCGCGGTGATCGCGGCCGAAAGCCCGGCAGGCCCGGCCCCCACCACGGCGATGCGGCGCGGAGCCTCGGCCCTGGCGATCGGCAGCTCGGTCTCGTGGCAGGCACGGGGATTGACCAGGCAGGACGAGATCTTCCCCGAGAAGGTGTGGTCCAGGCAGGCCTGGTTGCAGGCGATGCAGGGCGCGATCTCCGCCGCGCGGCCCGCCTTCGCCTTCGCCACGAAGTCGGGATCGGCAAGGAACGGGCGCGCCATCGACACCATGTCGGCGCAGCCCTCGGCCAGCACCTGCTCCGCCACCTCGGGCGTGTTGATCCGGTTCGAGGTGACGACCGGGATCGAAACCTCCCCCATCAGCTTCTTCGTCACCCAGGAGAACGCCCGCCGCGGCACCGAGGTGGCGATGGTCGGGATCCGCGCCTCGTGCCAGCCGATGCCGGTGTTCAGGATGCTGGCCCCGGCCGCCTCGACCGCCTTCGCCAGTTGCACCACCTCCTCCCAGGTCGAGCCGTCCGGGATCAGGTCGATCATCGACAGCCGGTAGATCAGGATGAAATCCTGCCCCACGGCGGCGCGCACGCGGCGGACCACCTCCAGCGGCAGCCGCATCCGGTTCCCGTAGCTCCCGCCCCAGCCGTCGGTCCGCTTGTTGGTATGGGTGACAAGGAACTGGTTCAGGAAATACCCCTCGCTCCCCATCACCTCGACACCGTCATACCCCGCCTCGCGCGCCCGGGCGGCGGCGGTGGCGATGTCGGCGATCTGCTTCTCGATCCCGGCCTCGTCCAGCTCCCTCGGAGGAAACGGCGAGATCGGCGACTTGACCGGCGAGGGCGCGACGCAGTCCGGCGAATAGGCATAGCGCCCCGCGTGCAGGATCTGCATCGCGATCCGCCCGCCCGCGTCGTGCACCCGTTCCGTCACCACCCGGTGGTTCGCGATGTCCGCCGCCGAGAACAGCCCCGCCGCTCCGGGGAACACCCCGCCCTCCCGGTTCGGCGCCATGCCCCCCGTCACCATCAGCCCGACGCCGCCTCGCGCCCGCGCGGCATAGAACTCGGCGACGCGGTTCCAGTCCTTCGTCTCCTCCAGCCCGGTGTGCATGGAGCCCATCAGCACCCGGTTCGGCAGCGTCACATGGCCAAGGTCCAGCGGGGCCAGAAGATGTGGATATGCGCTCATGCCGTCCTCCCGATTTGCCGCGCCAATCTTCCGCCTGACACCCGCCAAGTCACCCGCAACGCAGCGTCACGCCCCATCTTTGCTTCTTCAAATATCCTCAGGGGGTGAATGGCCCGAAGGGCCAGAGGGGGCAGAATGCCCCCTTTACCCGCCCGCCGCAGGCGCCGGCGTCAGCCGGTTTCGACGCAATGCCGCCGGAACGCGCGCTTCAGCATGTCGAGCTCGGCCCGGAGCAGGTCGATCTCGGCCCTTATGTCGCCCTCCAGCGCATCGCCCATGGCGATGGTGAAGGCGCCCAGCCGCTCGCCGCTCGCGGCCTCCGAGATCAGGATCGTCTGCACCCCCTGGGACAGCACCTGCGGCGGCAGCGGAAAGGACAGCACCCAGCCGCCCCGGCCGTCGGGTGCGACCGAGACATCGGGCAGCGGCCGTTCGAGGTGGGTGACGCGCACCTCCGGCGGTGCGGCACCGTCGGCCGCGGGGCGCAGGACGCCGTGCCAGACGCCTTCGGTGACGGTCAGCGGAACGAGCGTGAAGGCGGCCATCGGCGGCTCCCGGTCAGAGTTCGGCGCGCGGGCGCCGCGTCAGCGTCAGGTCGCGCAGGATGATCTGGTTCATTTCCGGATCCTCAAAGATCAGGTCGATCCACAGCTTCTCGATCCGCTTCTCGTTCAGGTCGGTGTAGTTCAGGTCGAACTCCACCGTCAGCGTATGGTCGGTGACCGGCAACTCGCGCACGATCTGTTCGGTATTCGGCCCGTGCCTGATGTTCAGGCGGGCGAAGATCTCGATCGGCTTCTCGATCTCGACCAGCGTGTCCATCTGCAGGATGTGGCGCCGGGTCAGGTTGCGGGCGGCGGCTTCGGGCAGGTCGATCACCAGCGACAGGAACGAGCCGTCGAAGCGGAACACGTCCATCCTGAGGCCGAAGGGCGCAAGGTCCCCGGCGCGGCTGTTCCGGAGCTGCCGGAAGGTCAGCTCGGAAATCCGGCAGTCGTGGAAGATCGTCACCGCGCCGCCGATCTGCGTGCGGCTCTCAACGGCCACGGCCCCGGGCCGCGGCAGGGGCGCCATCCACAGTTCGGGGCGGAAGGCCCAGTCGGTGCCAAGCGGCTTCTGGATCGCGTTCGACCCGATCCGGGGCAGCACCAGCCGCATCTCGGCGGCGCGGATCACCCGGTCGGTCCGGTCGCGCAACTGTTCGGCCCGGCCGCGCAGGGCGCGCAGGGCGCCCAGCTCCATCGCGGGGGCCTTGCGGGCCAGCCGGGTCCAGCGGCGCAGCATCCGCCGGTCGAGCCAGCGGCCGAGGCCGCGCTTCAGCGTGTCGGCCATGGCGCGTCGTCTGGCCTCGGCATGGGCTCAGAGGTCCATGTAGACATGGGTTTCGGCCGTCGCGCCGGGATGGGTCACGGCGCCCTTGTAGGTCGGCCCGACCAGCTGCGCGTATTTCCAGAGGGCGCCCGCGGCATAGTTGGTCGGCCTCGCGCCGCCCCAGTCGGCGCGGCGGGCATCCATCTCTTCCGCGGACAGGTCCACCGAAAGTTCGCCCTTCACCGCGTCGATGGTGATGATGTCGCCGTCCTTTAGCAGCGCGATGGGGCCACCCTGCGCCGCCTCCGGTCCCACGTGGCCCACGCAGAAGCCGCGGGTCGCGCCCGAGAATCGGCCGTCGGTGATCAGCGCCACCTTCTTGCCCATCCCCTGGCCGGAAAGCGCGGCGGTGGTCGAGAGCATCTCGCGCATCCCCGGACCGCCCGCCGGCCCCTCGTTGCGGATCACCAGCACCTCGCCCTCCTTGTAGGAGCGCGCCTGCACGGCGGCGAAGGCCTCTTCCTCGTTCTCGAAGACGCGCGCCGGGCCGGTGAACACCTGCTCCTCGGCCTTCATCCCGGCGACCTTCACGATGGCTCCCTCGGGCGCGAGGTTGCCCTTCAGCCCGACCACGCCGCCGGTCTTCGTGATGGGGCTGGAGATCGGGTGGATCACCCGGCCGTCCGCCTCGAAGCTCACGCGGTCGATCTCCTCGCCGATGCTGCGGCCGCTGGCGGTGATGCAGTCCTCGTGGATCAGCCCCGCCTTCCTCAGCTCCTTCATCACCACAGGCAGGCCGCCCGCCTCGTAGAGGTCCTTGGCCACGAACTGCCCGCCCGGCTTCAGGTCGACGAAATAGGGGGTATCCCGGAAGATCTCGCAGACGTCGTCGAGGAAGAAGTCGATCCCCGCCTCGTGGGCGATGGCGGGCAGGTGCAGCCCGGCGTTCGTCGACCCGCCGGTGCAGGCGACGACGCGGGCGGCGTTCTCCAGCGACTTCCGGGTGACGATGTCGCGGGCACGGATGTTCTTCTCGATCAGCGTCATCACCGCCTCGCCGCTCGCCACCGCGTACTGGTCGCGGGATTCGTAGGGCGCGGGCGCCCCGGCCGAGTTGAACAGGGCCAGCCCGATCGCCTCGGACACGCAGGCCATGGTGTTCGCCGTGAACTGGCCGCCGCAGGCCCCGGCCGAGGGGCAGGCAACCCGTTCGAGGATCGTCAGCGCGGCGTCGGAGAGGGTGCCACTCTGGTGGCGGCCCACGGCCTCGAACATGTCCTGCACGGTCAGGTCGCGGCTGGCGAAATCCTCGGGCACGTCCGATCCCGCGGGCACCCGGCCCGGCAGGATCGACCCGCCGTAGAGGAACACCGAGGGCGTGTTCAGCCGCACCATGGCCATCATCATCCCCGGCAGCGACTTGTCGCAGCCCGCAAGTCCGACGATGGCGTCGTAGCAGTGGCCGCGCATGGTCAGCTCGACCGTGTCGGCGATCGCCTCGCGCGAGGCGAGGGACGAGCGCATCCCCTCGTGCCCCATGGCGATGCCGTCGGTGACGGTGATCGTGGTGAACTCCCGCGGGGTGCCGCCCGCGGACTTCACCCCCAGCTTCACCGCCTGCGCCTGCCGGTTCAGCGCGATGTTGCAGGGCGCGGCCTCGTTCCAGCAGGTGGCGACGCCGACGAAGGGCTGGGCGATCTCGCTCTCGGTCAGGCCCATGGCGTAGTAGTAGGAGCGGTGGGGCGCCCGTGCCGGGCCCTCGGTCACATGCCGGCTGGGCAGTCTGGATTTGTCGGTCTTGCCCTTGGGCATGGTCGCCTCCCCGCGAAAACAGATGCTTCAGGGATAGGCGAGGGGGGCGGGTTCGACAAGGCTGATTGCTCCCGCCGCACCGGGCGGATAGCCTGCCCCGACACCCCGGGGAGCGCCGATGTACCGACAAGCCTTCGAAGATTTCGTCGCCCCCGCCCGGGCGCGCCCGCAGCTCTGGCGGCTGGTCCTCGGCGTGCTGCTGACCGCGGCCTGCGCGATGCTCTGGGTGGTCGTCCTGCTGGGCGCGGTCTGGCTGGGCGGCGAGGGCGGGCGCGCCATGGACCTGGCGGCAGAGCTGGCCGAGCCGGTGACGCCGGGGGTCACGCTGATCCTGCTGGCCACGTTCCTCGGCATGGCGCTGGGCCCGATGCTGGCCGCGCGGCTGCTGCACCGGCGGCGGGCGGGCACGCTATTCGGGCCGGGGGACCTGTTGTGCCGGGACTTCGCGGTGGCGGCGGCGACGGTGCTGGCGATCTACGGCACCTCGACCGCGGTCTGGCTGTGGCTCTACACCCCCGTCCACAACCTCTCGCCGGTCCACTGGCTGATCCTGCTGCCCTTCGCGCTGGTCGGCGTCGCGATCCAGACCGGCGCCGAGGAGCTGGTCTTCCGCGGCTACCTCCAGCAGCAGCTTGCCGCCCGGTTCCGAAGCCCGCTGGTCTGGCTCGTCCTGCCCGCCCTCGCCTTCGGCATGGTCCATTACGATCCCGCAAGCAACGGCGCGAACGCCTGGCTCGTCGTCGCCTCGGCGGCGCTGTTCGGGCTGGTGGCGGCCGACCTGACGGCGCAAAGCGGCAGCCTCGGCGCGGCCTGGGGATTCCACTTCGCCAACAACCTCATCGCGCTGGTGGTGCTGGCCACCAAGGGCACGATCACCGGCCTCGCGCTCTATACCACGCCCTACGAGGTCTCGGACGAGGGGGCGCTGACGGAACTGGTGCTGGTCGACCTCGCGATCCTGCTGCTGGCCTGGGGGCTGGTGCGCCGCTTCGTGCGCCGTTGATTGCATTCCGGTCCGCCCGGGCCTATGTCGGGGGGCATCGCAGGACCGAGGATCGCGCCGCCCGATGAACTGGATTTCGAACTACGTCCGCCCGAAGATCAACTCGCTGTTTTCCCGCCGCGAGGTGCCCGAGAACCTGTGGACCAAGTGCCCCGAGTGCGGCACCATGCTGTTCCACCGCGAGCTGGCCGAGAACCTGAACGTCTGCTCCAACTGCCAGCATCACATGCCGATGACCCCGCGCGAACGCTTCGCGACGCTCTTCGACGGCGGCATCTACACCGAGGTCGAGGTGCCCGCGCCGGTGGCCGACCCGCTCCAGTTCCGCGACCAGAAGAAGTATCCCGACCGCATGAAGGCCGCCCAGAAGGCCACGGGCGAGAAGGAGGCGATGCTGGTCGCCGAGGGCGAGATCGGCCGCACCCCCATCGTCGCCGCCTGCCAGGACTTCAGCTTCATGGCGGGCTCGATGGGCATGTATGTCGGCAACGCCATCATCGCCGCGGCCGAGCGCGCGGTGAAGCTGAAGCGGCCGCTGATCCTGTTCTCCGCCGCGGGCGGGGCGCGGATGCAGGAGGGGATCCTGTCGCTGATGCAGATGCCCCGCACCACCGTCGCGGTCGAGATGCTGCGCGAGGCGGGCCTTCCCTACATCGTCGTGCTGACCCACCCGACCACCGGCGGGGTGACGGCGAGCTATGCCATGCTGGGCGACATCCACATCGCCGAGCCGAACGCGCTGATCTGCTTCGCCGGTCCCCGGGTGATCGAGCAGACCATCCGCGAGAAGCTGCCCGAGGGCTTCCAGCGGGCCGAGTACCTGCTGGACCACGGGATGCTCGACCGGGTGATCGCGCGGGCGCAGATGCGCGGCGAACTCATCACCATCGTGCGGATGCTCATGGGCCTGACGCCGGTGGTGGCGGGCGACCTGCCGCCGCCCGCCGACGTGGCGAGCCTGGCCGACCAGCGCGCCACCGCGGCGACGGGCGAACCGGCCGAGATCGACGAAACCTCCTGAACCCCGTCCGGGCGGGCGGTGTCGCCCGCGCCGGGCCTCCAAGCGGTGCGGCCATGGCTGTGACTTCCCCCCGAGGCTCCGACCTGGTGCTGCAACGGCTGATGTCGCTGCACCCCAAGATCATCGACCTCACGCTGGACCGGATGTGGCGGATCCTCGCGGACCTCGGCCACCCCGAGCGTGCGCTGCCGCCGGTGATCCACATCGCCGGTACCAACGGCAAGGGCTCGACCCAGGCGATGCTGCGCGCGGGGCTGGAGGCGGCGGGCGCCCGCGTCCACGCCTATACCTCGCCCCACCTCGCCCGGTTCCACGAGCGGATCAGGGTGGCGGGCGAGCTGATCTCGGAAGAGGCGCTGACCGCGCTGCTGGACGAGTGCGAGGCGGCGAACGGCGGCGTGCCGATCACCTTCTTCGAGATCACGACCGCCGCCGCCATGCTGGCCTTCGCCCGGACCTCCGCCGACTGGACGCTGCTGGAGGTGGGCCTCGGCGGCCGTCTCGACGCGACGAACGTGATCGAGGCGCCGCGGCTCACGGTGATCACGCCGGTCTCGCTCGACCACCAGCAGTACCTGGGCGAGACCGTGGGCGAGATCGCGGGCGAGAAGGCCGGGATCCTGAAGCGCGGCGTGCCCTGCGTGGTCGGCCGGCAGGAAGACGCCGCGCTGGAGGTGATCGAAGCGAAGGCGGCGCGGCTGGGAGTGCCGCTCCTCGTGCAGGGGCAGCACTGGCACGTCGCGGCCGAGGGCGGGCGGCTGGTGTTCCAGGACGAGACCGGCCTTCTCGACCTGCCGCCGCCACGGCTTCTGGGCGCGCACCAGTACGACAACGCCGGCATGGTGGTGGCCGCGCTGCGCCACCTCGGCTTCGGCGAGGACGCCTGCGCCGCCGCCCTGACCCGCGCCGAATGGCCCGCACGGATGCAAAGGCTGGTCTCGGGGCCGCTGGTGGAACTGGCGGGCACGGCGCAGCTCTGGCTCGACGGCGGGCACAATCCGTCGGCCGGGGAGGCGATCGCCGCGACGCTCGACGGGATGGGCGCGCATCCGACCTGGCTGATCTGCGGGATGCTGAACACGAAGGACGTCGCGGGCTTCCTGCGGCCGCTCGCGGGACGGGCCGAGCGGCTTTATGCGGTCGGGATCCCTGGCGAGGCGAACACCCTTCCGGCGGAGGCCACGCGCGACGTGGCGCGGGCGGAGGGGCTGGAGGCCGAGACGGCCGGAAGCGTCGCCGAGGCAGTGCAGGCGATCGTCGCGCAGGATCCGGCGGCGCGGATCCTGATCTGCGGCTCGCTCTACCTCGCCGGGCGGGTGTTGCAGGAAAACGGGTAGGGGACGCACCGCGCGACACCCGACTTCCGGCGCTTCGAAGGTGCGGCGCGCGGTGAGGGAGTGCGGGGGAGAGGATGCTCCCCTCCCCCGCACCCCCTCACCTGTGCCCGGCCCGGCCGGTCTTCGGGGAAGGCCGGTGGTCCGACAGCTGGTCTGCCCGCCGCGGTTCCGCAGGCTCCGGTCGCGCCCGGCTCATGCCTCCCGCTTCAGCCGTTCCTCGAGGACGTCGAAGGGCACGCCCGGTTCGTCCTTCGCGCCGCGGATCACCAGCGAGGTCTTGACGCTCGCCACGTTGGCGGCCGCGGTCAACTGCTCGGTCAGGAAGGTCTGGAAGGTCGACAGGTCCGGCGCGGCGCATTTCAGGATGAAGTCCACCTCGCCGTTCAGCATGTGGCACTCGCGCACCAGCGGCCATTCGCGGCAGCGCTTCTCGAAGGCCGAGAGGTCGGCCTCGGCCTGGCTCTGGAGCCCGACCATGGCGAAGACCTGCACCTCGAAGCCGAGGGCGCGGGCGTCGACGCTGGCGTGGTAGCCGCGGATGTAGCCGCTTTCCTCCAGCGTCCGCACCCGGCGCAGGCAGGGCGGGGCCGAGATGCCGACGCGGCGCGCAAGCTCGACATTGGTCATCCGGCCGTCGGCCTGGAGTTCGGCAAGGATCTTGCGGTCGATCGGGTCCAGCTTGTGGGTGGGCATGAATACTCCTGCGGCGCTTTGCAAAGCTTGTGCTGCATGTGCCCTATCGGAAATTATATTTCAAGGGCGCGCAATATCCTTAATGCCGATGCCCGCAAATCGCTTCGGAACCGTCAATCTGCCACCCGGGGCTTTCACCGCCTGCCGCGCCTGTCTATATCGGCGTCTCAGGTTTTCCGTCGAGGAGAAGGCATCATGGCCCAGCGTCACGTCAAGGTTCTGATCATCGGTTCCGGTCCTGCGGGCTATACCGCCGCCGTCTACGCCGCGCGGGCGATGCTGGAGCCGGTGCTGATCCAGGGTCTCCAGCCCGGCGGCCAGCTGACGATCACCACCGAGGTCGAGAACTGGCCGGGCGACACCTCGGTCATGGGGCCCGACCTGATGGTCAGGATGGAGGCCCACGCGAAGGAGATGGGGGCCGAGATCGTGTCGGACTACGTCTCGTCCGTGGACCTGTCGAAGCGCCCCTTCACAGCGGTCTGCGACAGCGGCACGACCTATACCGCCGACGCGCTGATCCTCGCCACCGGCGCCCAGGCGAAATGGCTGGGCCTTCCGGGCGAGGAGAAGTTCAAGGGCTTCGGCGTCTCGGCCTGCGCGACCTGCGACGGTTTCTTCTACAGGGGCGCCGAGGTGGTGGTGGCGGGCGGCGGCAACACCGCCGTGGAAGAGGCGCTGTTCCTCACCAACTTCGCCTCCAAGGTGACGCTGATCCACCGCCGCGACGAGTTGCGTGCCGAGAAGATCCTGCAGAACCGTCTCTTCGCCAACCCGAAGGTCGAGGTCCTGTGGGATCACCAGATCGAGGATGTGGTTGGCGCCGAGAACCCGCTGGGGGTCGAGGGCGTCAGGGCGCGCAATGTCAAGACCGGCGAGATCACCGAGGTGCCCTGCAAGGGCTTCTTCGTCGCCATCGGTCACGCCCCCGCCTCCGAGCTGGTGAAGGACCAGCTGGAACTGCACCACGGCGGTTATGTCGTGACCAAGCCCGGCAGCACGGCGACCTCGATCCCCGGCGTCTTCGCCGCGGGCGACCTGACCGACCACATCTATCGCCAGGCGGTGACCAGCGCCGGCATGGGCTGCATGGCCGCGCTGGAAACCGAGAAGTTCCTGGCCGAAGCGGGCGAGGCCGGGGGCAAGGACGAGTCGCTGCCGCTGGGTTACGGCGCGGAAGTCGCCGACAGCCCCGCCGAATAGGGTCCAACGTCCCGGGCATCCGTGCTAGGCTCGGCACCGGAAACAGGAGTCTCCGATGCCGACCGCCGCCGCCCTGGCGCATATTCCCGGACCGCCCGCCCTGCCCCTGCTGGGCCACACCCTCGGCATCGTTCGCAACAGCTATGCCCTGCAGGAGCAGGCGATCGCGACCTACGGGCCGGTCTACAAGGTCAACATGCTGGGGGTCTGGCGCGTCAACCTCTGCGGGGTCGAGGCGCTCGAGACCGTGCTGCTGGACCGCGACGGCATCTTCTCCTCCGAGGCGGGGTGGAGCGCGCTCGAGCGGATCTTCCCCGGCGGTCTGATGCTCCAGGATGTCGCCGAGCACCGCCAGAACCGGCGGATCATGCAGTCGGCGTTCCGGGCCGAGGCGATGCGGGACTACCTGCGGCGCATGGAAACGGTGCTGGCGGACCTTCTGGCGGACTGGCCGACGGAGCGCGCGTTCCGCTTCTACGACGCGATCAAGGACCTGACGCTCCGGGTGGGCTGCGCGGTGTTCATGGGCCTGCCGCCGGACGATCCGCTGGCCGCGCGGCTGAACCGCGCCTTCATCGACGAGGTGCGCGCCACGGTCGGCCTGGTCCGCGCCCCGCTTCCCTTCACGGCCATGCGCCGCGGCGTGAGGGGGCGGGCGTTCCTGAGGGACACCTTCCGCCGGCTGATCGCCGAGCGGCGGGCCGCTCCGGGAGAGGATTTCTTCTCGCAGATGTACGTGGCGACGGATGCCGAAGGCCAGGGCTGGTCCGAGGACGAGATCCTCGACCAGTTCAACTTCCTGATGATGGCGGCCCACGACACCACCGCGACGGCGCTGACGACCATGGCCTGGGCGCTGGGAGCGCATCCGGAGTGGCAGGAGGCGCTGGCCGGGGAGGCCGAGGCCCTCAACCGCCCGCTGGACGAGGCGGCGCTGGCCACGATGGCGCGGACGGAACAGGTCTTCAAGGAGGCGCTGCGCCTCGTGCCGCCGGTCCCCTTCATCCCGCGCACGGTGACCCGCGACTTCCACTGGCAGGGGTTCGACATTCCCGCGGGCACGGCGATCACGCTCAACCCCGGCACGACGATGATGTCGCCCGAGCTCTATCCCGATCCCGCCCGCTTCGATCCCGGCCGCTTCTCGTCCAGCCGGGCCGAGGACAAGCGGCACCGCTTCGCCTGGACACCGTTCGGCGGCGGCGCGCACAAGTGCATCGGGATGCACTTCTCGACCCTGCAGGTGAAGCTGTTAGTGGCGTGCCTGTTGCCGCGCTGCCGGATCGAACTGGCCGGATCGCCCGCCCCGGTCTGGCAGCGACTCCCGATCCCGCGTCCGCGCGACGGACTGCCGGTCGTCCTGCGGCCGAGATAGCGGGTTCTGGCGGCTTTCTGCCGGGAAACGGGTCGGTTTGTCACGCAGATTGCCAAATCCGCGCGCGCCGCTTGCCTTTGCGGGCGCGATGGGGCAGGGGAAGGCGCCATCTCCCACCCAGCAGATCAGACGGACGTTCCTTCATGCAGAATTCCAACCTCGCGCCCATTCCCGAACTCTTCGTTTCCTATGATTCGGCCCAGAAACTGAAGACCGAGGCGGGCAACCTGCCGTCCTGGGATCTGACGCCCCGCCAGATCTGCGACCTCGAACTGCTGACGAACGGCGGCTTCAATCCGCTGAAGGGCTTCCTGAGCGAAGCCGACTATGACGGCGTGGTCGAGAACATGCGCCTGGCCAACGGCACGCTCTGGCCGATGCCGATCACGCTGGACGTGTCCGAGAAATATGCCGACGGCATCGAAATCGGCCAGGACATCGCGCTGCGCGACCAGGAGGGCGTGATCCTCGCCACAATGACCGTCACCGACAAGTGGGTGCCGAACAAGGCGCGCGAGGCCGAGAAGGTGTTCGGCGCCGACGACAGCGCCCATCCGGCGGTGAACTACCTGCACAACACGGCCGGCTCCGTGTACCTCGGCGGGCCCGTCACCGGCATCCAGCAGCCCGTGCACTACGACTTCAAGGGCCGCCGCGACACCCCGAACGAGCTGCGCGCCTATTTCCGCAAGATGGGCTGGCGCCGCGTCGTGGCCTTCCAGACCCGCAACCCGCTGCACCGCGCCCACCAGGAACTGACCTTCCGCGCCGCGAAGGAGGCCCAGGCCAACCTGCTGATCCATCCCGTCGTCGGCATGACCAAGCCCGGCGACGTCGATCACTTCACCCGCGTGCGCTGCTACGAGGCGGTGCTGGACAAGTATCCGGCGGCGACGACCACCATGTCGCTGCTGCCGCTTGCCATGCGCATGGCGGGCCCCCGCGAGGCGGTGTGGCACGGGCTGATCCGCAAGAACTATGGCTGCACCCACTTCATCGTCGGGCGCGACCACGCGGGGCCGGGCAAGAACTCGAACGGCGAGGATTTCTACGGCCCCTACGACGCGCAGGAGCTGTTCCGCACCCATCAGGACGAGATGGGGATCGAGATGGTGGACTTCAAACACATGGTATGGGTCCAGGAGCGCGCGCAGTACGAGCCGATGGACGAGATCAAGGACAAGGACAAGGTCACGATCCTGAACATCAGCGGCACCGAGCTTCGCCGTCGCCTGCAGGAGGGGCTGGAGATTCCCGAGTGGTTCTCGTTCCCCGAGGTGGTGAAGGAACTGCGCCGTACTCGTCCGCCGCGGGCGCAACAGGGGTTCACCGTTTTCTTCACCGGCTTCTCGGGTTCGGGCAAGTCGACCATCGCGAACGCGCTGATGGTCAAGCTGATGGAGCAGGGCGGGCGTCCGGTCACTTTGCTGGACGGCGACATCGTCCGGAAGAACCTGTCTTCGGAGCTTGGATTCTCCAAGGAACACAGGGACTTGAACATCCGCCGCATCGGTTATGTCGCCTCCGAGATCACCAAGAACGGCGGCATCGCGATCTGTGCTCCGATCGCGCCCTATGCCACGACCCGGCGGGCGGTCCGCGAGGACATCGAGGCCTTCGGCGCCTTTGTGGAAGTCCACGTCGCGACCAGCATCGAGGAGTGCGAGCGGCGGGATCGTAAAGGACTCTACAAGCTGGCGCGCGAGGGGAAGATCAAGGAATTCACCGGGATTTCCGACCCCTATGACGTGCCGGAGAAGCCCGAACTCAGGATCGAGACCGAGACGTCGGACGTCGATCACTGCGCCCATCAGGTGCTGCTGAAGCTGGAAGCCATGGGGCTGATCAAGGGTTGATCCGGCCCTCCGCGGATGTATGATCCGCGTATGATCGGCGTATGATTCCCGTGCATACGATTTTCGAGCCGCCCCGGTCCATGGCCGGGGCGGTTTTCACTTGAGGATCGGAGTTATCGGCCCGCATCGCGCGGCGCGCCACGGGCCTGCTGCCCCGGATTTGGCTGAACGCTGACGCAGGGGCGTTCGGCCCGCTGCGGAGCTGAGGGCGGCGCAAGCCGAGGGTGCGCCCGAGGTCATCCCGAAGGACGCTGGCATAGATACGAAGGCCGATGTCCCGATCCGCCGGTCGTCAGCCCACCGGATCCGGCCAGACCGACATCGACGCGCGGGCGACCGCCAGCAAAGCGTCCCGATCCGCACCGTCCCGCGCCAGGACGGACATGCCCTGCGTCACGGCGAGAGCGAGATCGGCGAGCACCTCGCACCTTGTCGTCTGCGGCAGGAGACCCTGCGCGATGTCGCGCTCGATCCTGTTGACGATGATCGACCGGATGACGCGCCGCTCGTTCGCGGCAGCCTCGCGCACGTCGGCTGCATCCTTCGACCCGGTGGCGGCGGCGCTTGCGAGCAGGCATCCTCGCGGAGTCGCATCGCCCGTGAAGAGCGTGGCCGCATTCTCGATCATCCGCACCACGGCGTCCCGCGCGGTCGGCGCGCGGTTCATGGCCCCCTCCAAGTCGGCAGGATCGCCCGCATAGCGCCGCAACGCTTCGAGGAACAATCGCTTCTTGTCGCCGAAGGCGGCGTAGATGCTGGGCGCGGTCACGCCCATCGCTGCGGTGAGGTCGCTGATCGACGTCGTCTCGTATCCGCTTTGCCAGAACGCGAGCATCGCCTTCTCGAGCGCGACGTCTCGATCGAAGGACAGGGGGCGGCCGGTTTTTCGGCGCGGTGCGGAGGGGCTTTCCATAGTGATCGCTATTAAAGTGGTTGACGTTGCCGTTCAAGAGCCGCAGATGTTTCGTAACGATCAATACGAAAATCAGGAGTACCCATGTCTCTTACAGATTATCGCGCCCTCGGCCGTTCGGGCCTTGTGGTCAGTCCGCTTGCTCTTGGCACGATGACCTTCGGGCCCGGCCCGTGGGGCGCAGACGAGGCGGCGTCGCGCGAGATCTTCGCGGCCTATCGCGATGCAGGCGGCAATTTCGTCGACACGGCCGACATCTACTCAGGTGGCGCAAGCGAGGAGTTGGTCGGCACGTTCATCCGCGAGACCGGGTCGCGGAACGAGATCGTCCTGGCCACGAAATTCGGCTTCAACGGGTCCAGCAGCCCTCTCACCGCCTCGCAGGACGGCGGTGGCAATCCCCATGCCGGAGGCGCGGGATCGAAGAACATCCATCGCGCGCTGGACGGGTCGCTTAAGCGGCTTGGGACCGATTACGTAGATCTCTACTGGATGCACATCTGGGACGGTGTCACGCCGGTGGAGGAGATCGTGCAGACCTTGGGCGACCTGGTGCGTGCGGGCAAGATCCGCCACTTCGCCTTCTCCGACATGCCGGCCTGGGTCGCGATGAAGGCGGCGACCATCGCGTCCGAGCGCCGCGTACCGGGCCCGATCGCCATGCAGCTGGAATACTCGCTGGTCGCGCGTGACGTCGAGGCCGAGCATTTTCCCGCCGCACGCGAGGGCGGGATGGGCGTGATGCCCTGGAGTCCGCTGGCAGGCGGTTTCCTGACGGGAAAGTACGACCGGAACGACACCGCAGATACCGGTCGGCTGAGCGGCGCCAATCCGTTCGGCGACAGCAAGTTCACGGATCGCAACTGGGTCATCCTCGACACGCTCCGGCAGGTGGCGGCCGAACTTGGCTGCACGCCGGCTCAGGCGGCGCTTGCCTGGACCATGTCCCGGCCGGGCGTCGCGTCAACCCTTGTCGGCGCGCGGACGGCGGCGCAATTGACCGGCAACATCGCGGCGGCGGACATCAGCCTGAACGGTGAACAGATGCGCCGGTTGAACGATGTCAGCGCGCCGGCCCCCGGCTTCACCTCTTCGCTCGCGTCTGCTGCGATAAGGAAGATGCTTTATGGCGGGCATCAAGTTACCGCCTGGGGTGAGTGAGAGGTACTGTGCGGGCGGGGAGGGGGCTTTGCCCCCCCGGCCCTTGCGCGCCTCCCTCCAGAGTATTTGGACAAAGAAGAAGGCGTAATCTTCGGATCGATCGATCCGGCAGGTCAAAGCGCTCCCGGCGCGACGGCGCGCGGGAGCGGTCTGTGGGGGTTCGGCGCGCCCCTCAGTACACCACGCCGAAGCGGTTGGCCTTCTGCGATGGCTGGACGATGACCTTGGCGCCGTCGGTGGCGCGGTCGTAGAGGTCGATCGCGTCCTGGTCGAGCAGGCGGACGCAGCCGGACGAGACGAACTTGCCCAGGTACTGCGGTTCGCAGGCGCCATGGATGCGATAGAGCGTGTCCTTGCCGTCCTGGAACAGGTAGAGCGCGCGCGCGCCGAGCGGGTTGCCCGGGCCGCCGGGCATCCCGCCGTTCGCCGCCGAGTAGGGGGCGAACTCGGGGCGGCGCTCGATCATCGAATCCGGCGGCGTCCACTTCGGCCACTTGCGGCGGTACTGCATCTTCGCCACCCCGGCCCAGGAGAAGCCCGCGGCGCCCAGCCCGACGCCATAGCGCATCGCGCGCCCCTCGCCCTGCACGAGGTAGAGGAAGGCGTTGTCGGGCTCGATGATGATCGTGCCCGCCGGTTCGTCCGGGTAGGGGTTCTGCACCTCGGTGCGGAACAGCTTCGGATCGACGACGCCGGGCGGCACGGCCGGGACGGGGAAGGGTTCGTCGGTGATGGCGCCATAGCCCGGGGGCACCGGGGCGGGCGGCGCCGCGGGTTCTTCCACCGGGGCGCGGCGGGTCACGGCGGCGGGGCTGGTGCAGGCCGTCAGGGTCGCGGCAGAGGCTGTGGCGATGAGGGCGCGGCGGGTGATCATGGGTTCGGTCCTTCTGTGCTGAGGTCTGGAAGCGCCGTTCGGCGCGGCGGGACGCTCAGCGGGATCGTGGCGGTTCGGCGGGTTCGTCGGCGGCCCGGCCGTCCGGCGGCCTGTGCCGCTCGCTTCGGGCCAAGCGTGCGGCCAGGCCCCCGGGGGCGGCGCCCTCGGCGGGCAGCAGCCCCTGGTCGGCGCC
>NZ_PNOS01000048.1 GCF_002869745.1 Oceaniglobus roseus | reverse complement strand
CTCTTCCCCTACCCGCCGCCCTTCCGATCTACGCCCGACCCGCCCGAGCAGGTGGTCGAGGAACAGACGCCCACGGCCCCGCCCGAGGCATCGACCGAGATCGTGACCGAGGCCGAGACGCCCACCGACGAACCCGCGCCGCCCCCCGCCGCCGCGCCGGCTGCTCCGACCGTGTCCTCCCGGCCCCGCAGCCGCCCCGAGCGGCTGGCGGCCGCCGCGCCCGCGAAGCCCGAGACCCCGGCGAAGCCCGCGGCGGAGAAGCCCGCCGACACGCCGGTCGCGAAGCCGACCCCGCCGAAGTCCTCGGAAGCCCGCTCGGACAACGTCGAGAAGGCGTTGCAGGAGGCCCTTGCCGGACCCGGCAGCGACAGTGCCCCCGAGGCCGCGCCGACCCAGGCCGAACCCTCCGGCCCGCCGCTGACCGCGGGCGAGAAGGACGCCTTCCGGGTGTCGGTGCAGCGGTGCTGGAACGTCGGCGCCCTGTCCTCCGAGGCCCTGCGCACCACGGTGATCGTCGCCGTGGCGATGCAGCGCGACGGCAAGCCCGACAACGCGACGATCCGCATGGTCTCGTCCTCGGGCGGCAGCGACGCGGCGGCCCGACAGGCCTTCGAGGCGGCGCGCCGGGCGATCATCCGCTGCGGCGCCTCCGGCTTCCCGCTGCCCGCCGACAAGTACGGCCAGTGGCAGAACGTCGAGATGACCTTCAACCCCGACGGGATGAGGCTGAGGTGATGCGGAAAAGCCACGCCTACCCCTTTCAGCGGGAGCCAAACCGCCCGGTTCCGCATTACACTGACGCGCCGTCCGGACGACAGACCACGGGACACCCCGGCCCCATGAGGAGTGCCACCATGACATCCATCCGAATTCTCGCCGCCGCCCTTGCCCTGCTGGGCGCGGTGCCCGCCGCGCCCACGCTGGCGCAGGACGGCCCGCTGCGCATCGACATCACCGAAGGCGTGATCGAGCCGCTGCCCTTCGCGGTGCCGGACTTCATCGCCGAGAACCCCGGGGGCGGCGAGTACGCCGCGCGCCTCTCGCGCGTGATCGCCGCCGATCTCGCGGGCACCGGCCTGTTCCGCGAGATCCCGGCCGATGCCTTCATCACCCAGGTCTCCGACTTCTCGCCGACGGCGGACTATGCCAGCTGGAAGGCGATCAACGCCCAGGCGCTGATCACCGGCGCCGTCTCGGCCACCGCCGACGGCCAGCTGACGGTGAAGTTCCGGGTCTTCGACGTCTTCGCCGAATCGCAGCTCGGCGAGGGGCTCCAGTTCAACGGCACCACCGCCTCGTGGCGGCGCATGGCCCACAAGGTCGCCGACGCTGTCTATTCCCGGATCACCGGCGAGGGCGGCTATTTCGACAGCCGCGTCGTCTACGTCTCGGAGACCGGGCCGAAGAACGACCGCAAGAAGCGCCTCGCCGTGATGGATTACGACGGCGCCAACGTGCAGTACCTGACCAACGACAGCGCCATCGTGCTGGCGCCCCGCTTCTCGCCCACGGGCGACCGGATCCTCTATACCAGCTACGAGACGGGCTTTCCGCAGATCTACCAGCTGGACGTCGGCTCGGTCAGCCGCGTGTCCCTGCCGGTGCCCGCGGATTCCATGACCTTCGCGCCCCGCTACGCGCCCGACGGCCAGACCGTCATCTTCTCGGCGTCCCAGGGCGGCAACACCGACCTCTACCGGCTGCGCCCCGGCGGGCAGCCCGAGCGGCTGACCAACTCGCCCAGCATCGAGACGGCGCCGAGCTATTCGCCCGACGGCAGCCAGATCGTCTTCGAGAGCGACCGCTCGGGCGCGCCGCAGCTCTACGTCATGCCGGCGAACGGCGGCGAGCCGCGGCGGATCTCCTTCGGCGAAGGGCGCTACGGCACCCCCGTCTGGTCCCCCCGCGGCGACCTGATCGCCTTCACCAAGCAGAACGCGGGCCGCTTCCACATCGGCGTGATGCGCACCGACGGGTCCGAGGAGCGGCTGCTGACCGCGTCCTTCCTGGACGAGGGTCCGACCTGGGCGCCGAACGGCCGGGTGCTGATGTTCATGCGCGAAAGCGCCGGGGCGGGGGGGGAATCCTCGCTCTATTCCGTCGACATCTCGGGGCGGAACCTGAAGAAGGTGCCGCTGGAGGGGAACGCCTCGGACCCGGCATGGTCGCCGCTTCTGAAATAGCGGGAATTTGCGCGGGACGTCGCCGAAACTCGGGTCCCGCGGCGTTTCCAAACGTGAAACCGGATGATAGGCTTGCCGCAACGGGCAGCCGCAAGCACAGGACAGACAGGATGATGAACACCGGCAAGGTATTGCTTCTGGGCACGGTACTGGCCCTTTCGGCCTGCGCCAACGCCGATCGCTTCGGCCGCGGCGGGGCGGACGGCCTTGGCGGCGATCCGAACGGCGGCTTCGGCGCCGGCGCCCCGCTTGGCAGCGACACGATCGGGCAGGGCACGCTGGGCTCGGACAGCCCCCAGTACTTCACCCAAACCGTGGGCGACCGGGTGCTCTTCGCCGTCGACCAGTCCACGCTGTCGGACACCGCCCGCGCCACCCTGACCGGGCAGGCGACCTGGCTCCAGCAGAACCCGTCCTACACCGCGATCATCGAGGGCCACGCCGACGAACAGGGCACGCGCGAGTACAACCTCGCCCTCGGCGCCCGCCGCGCCGCCTCGGCCCGCGACTTCCTCGTCAGCCAGGGCGTCAGCGCCGGGCGGCTGCGCACCGTCACCTACGGCAAGGAGCGCCCGATCGAGGTCTGCTCGTCCGAGGAATGCTATGCCAAGAACCGCCGCGCGGTCACCGTGATCGCGGCCGGGGCGACCAGCTGAGCATGCTGCGCGCCGCCCTCCTTTCGGCCGTGCTGATCCTGCCCGCCGCGCTTCCCGGCGCGGCTGCGGCCCAGGACGCCGACACCACGCTCGCCGACATCAAGCAGGAGCTCGCGGTCCTGCTGACCGAGATCGAGTCGCTGAAGCGCGAGCTGTCGACCACCGGCACGCCGCAGATGAACCTTCAGGGCACCTCGGCGCTCCAGCGGATCGACGCCATGGAGGCCGAGCTGCGCCGCCTGACCGGCGACACCGAGGAGATGACGAACCGCGTCAACCGCATCGTCACCGACGGCACCAACCGCATCGGCGACCTCCAGTTCCGCGTCTGCGAGCTGGAGGAGGGCTGCGACATCGGCGCCCTCGGAGAGACCAAGCCGCTTGGCGGGGAGGCGGGCACGGTGCCCGCCGCCGCGCCGCCGCCCCCCGCTGCGCCCAGCGGACCCGAACTTGCCGTCGGCGAACAGGCAGACTTCGATCGGGCGAAGGAGGCCCTCGACTCCGGTAGCTTTCGCAGTGCCGCGGACCTCTTCAAGACCTTTACCGAGACCTTCACGGCCGGTGCCCTGACCAGCCAGGCGCATTTCTACCGGGGCGAGGCGCTGTCGCAGCTCGGCGAGAACGCCGAGGCGGCGCGCGCCTACCTCGAGGCCTTCTCCGGTGCGCCGGAGGGGGAAAAGGCGCCCGAGGCGCTGCTGAAGCTCGGGCTGACGCTGAACACCCTCGGGCAGCAGTCCGACGCCTGCGCCATCCTCGGCGAGGTGCCCACGCGCTTCCCCGAAAGCCCCGCCAGCATCGAGGCGCAAACGGCGCGCAGTTCGCTCGTCTGCGGGTGAGCGCACCGCCGCCGCTGGCGCAGCGCTTCGCCGAGGCGATGGGCCAGTGCCTGGGCCCCGACTTTCCCGACCATATCGGGCTGGCGGTCTCGGGCGGCGGCGACAGCATGGCGATGCTGCACCTCGCCGCCGACTGGGCGCGGGTCTGGGGCCCGCGGCTTCACGTCGTCACCGTCGACCACGGGCTGCGCGCGGAGGCGGCCGACGAGGCGCGTCTGGTCGCCGCCGAGGCCGAAGCGCACGGGCTGCGCCACACGACGCTCCGCTGGCAGGGCTGGGACGGGCAGGGCAACCTCCAGGATGCCGCCCGCCGCGCGCGGCTGGCGCTGATCGGGGCCTGGCGGGGGCCCGTCTCCCACGTCCTCTTCGCCCACACGCGCGACGATCAGGCCGAGACGCTGCTGATGCGGCTCGCCCGCGGCTCGGGCGTCGAGGGGCTGTCGGGCATGGCCCCGGTGCAGCGTGTGTCGGGCGCCCTGACACACGCTTCCGGGGGCGGACCGGCGTCACGAGACTGGCACATCGTCCGCCCCCTGCTCGACGCAGGGCGGGACGAGCTGCGCCATTACCTCAAGGTCCTGCGCATCCCCCATGCCGACGACCCCAGCAACGACGATCCCGCCTATGACCGCGTCCGCCTGCGCGCGCTGCTGAAGGCGCTCGGTGCGGAAGGCCTCGACGCCGCACGCCTCTCCGACACTGCCCGTCGCCTGCGCCGTGCGCGCGAGGCGCTCGGGCGGCGGGCGCTCGACGCGGCGGAGGCCTGCCTGCTGCATCACCCGGACGGCGGTCCGGCGCAGGATCCCGGAGCGAGGGGTTCGGTCCTGCTCGACCGCGACTCCTTCGCCGGGGTCGAGGCCGACACGCGGCTGCGCGTCCTCGCCGCCGCGCTGCAATTCGTCGCATCGGCGGAATACCGGCCGCGCGAGGCGGCGCTGGAAGCGGCCATGGATCGCTGGCTTGCGGGGGGAACGGCCACGCTGCACGGCTGCACCCTGATGACCCGACGGGGCTGCCTGATCGTCGCCCGCGAACACGCGGCGGTCGCGGATCTGACCGAAGCCGCGGGCTCGGGTCGTGCATGGGACGCCCGATGGATCCTTCAGCCCCCTGATAACGCAGCCCTTTCCGTCCGCGCCCTTGGCCCCGAGGGCCTTGCGCAGGCGAAGGGCTGGCGGGAGGCCACTGCGATGCCCCGCGCCGCGCTCCTGTCCCAGCCCGCGCTCTGGGACGGCGAACGGCTGGTCGCCTGCCGCGCGGTCGGCCACGGTCCCGACCATCGTGTCGCGCTGGACCCGCCCGGCGGACTCTTTCCGGCGCGTCTGTTCTCTCATTGAACAAATATTCACGATCTCTATCTTAGCTGCAACGATCGCACCTGCGGTCGCTCGACCGTTAATGGGAGACCTTCCTTGGGTAACGCGCGAAACCTCGCCTTCTGGGCCGTCCTGATCCTGCTGATCGTGGCGCTCTTCAACCTGTTCTCGGGCGGACAGTCCTCGATGACCTCGCGCTCGATCAGCTATTCCGAGTTCGTGGCGGCCGTGGACGACGGGAACGTGAACTCCGTCACGCTGGACGGGGAAAAGGTGCTGTTCCGCGGCACCGACGGCACCGATTACGTGACGATCCGCCCCGACACCGGCGATGCGCTGGTCGAACGGCTGATCGACAAGAACGTGACCGTGAACGCCAAGCCGCAGGAACAGTCGGGCTTCACCACCGTCCTGATGACCTTCCTGCCGTTCCTGCTGCTGATCGGCGTCTGGATCTACTTCATGAACCGGATGCAGGGCGGCGGCAAAGGCGGCGCCATGGGCTTCGGCAAATCGCGCGCGAAGCTTTTGACCGAAAAACACGGCCGCGTCACCTTCGACGACGTGGCGGGCATCGACGAGGCCAAGGAAGAGCTTGAGGAGATCGTCGAGTTCCTGAGGAACCCGCAGAAGTTCTCGCGCCTCGGCGGCAAGATCCCGAAGGGCGCCCTGCTGGTCGGCCCTCCGGGCACCGGCAAGACGCTGCTGGCCCGCGCCATCGCGGGGGAGGCCGGCGTGCCCTTCTTCACCATCTCTGGCTCCGACTTCGTCGAGATGTTCGTCGGCGTCGGCGCGTCCCGCGTGCGCGACATGTTCGAGCAGGCGAAGAAGAACGCGCCCTGCATCGTCTTCATCGACGAGATCGACGCGGTCGGCCGCTCGCGCGGTGTCGGCTACGGCGGCGGCAACGACGAGCGCGAGCAGACGCTGAACCAGCTCTTGGTCGAGATGGACGGGTTCGAGGCGAACGAGGGCATCATCATCGTCGCCGCCACCAACCGCCCAGACGTCCTGGATCCCGCTCTGCTGCGCCCGGGCCGCTTCGACCGCCAGGTCCAGGTGCCGAACCCCGACATCAAGGGCCGCGAGAAGATCCTCGGCGTCCACGCCCGCAAGGTGCCCCTCGGCCCCGACGTCGACCTCAGGATCATCGCCCGCGGCTGCCCCGGCTTCTCCGGTGCCGACCTCGCCAACCTGGTGAACGAGGCCGCGCTGATGGCCGCCCGCGTCGGCCGCCGCTTCGTCATCATGGAGGATTTCGAGAACGCGAAGGACAAGGTGATGATGGGGGCCGAGCGGCGCTCGATGGTCATGTCCGAGGACGAGAAGAAGCTGACCGCCTACCACGAGGCCGGCCATGCGATCGTCGGCCTGAACGTCCCGCAGCACGACCCGATCCACAAGGCCACGATCATCCCCCGCGGCCGCGCCCTGGGGCTGGTGCTGTCCCTGCCCGAGCGGGATCAGCTCTCGGTCAGCTGGACGAAGTACACCTCGAAGATCGCCATGGCCATGGGCGGCCGGGTGGCGGAAGAGCTGGTGTTCGGCAAGGAGAACGTGACCTCCGGCGCCGCCTCCGACATCCAGCAGGTCAGCAAGATCGCCCGCGCGATGGTGACGCAGTTCGGTTTCGCCGAAGAGCTGGGCTATGTCGATTACGCCAACGAGCAGTCGTCCTACCTCGGCAATTACGGGGGCGGCACGAACCACTCGGCCGACACCCAGAAGATCATCGACGACAAGGTGAAAGAGATCATCGACACCGGCTACCAGACGGCCAAGCGGATCCTGACCGAGAAGCGCGACGATCTGGAGCGTCTGGCCCAGGGGCTTCTGGAATACGAAACGCTCACCGGCCCGGAGATCATGAAGGTGGTGAACGGCGAGCCACTGAACCGGGGCGACGACAACGACAACCGCCCCGACCAGGGCAACACGCCCTCCATCACCGCGATCCCGAAGACGAAGAAGCCCAAGGCGTCGGACGGCGGACTGGAGCCCGAACCGACCGCCTGAGACTCCGGAACTTTCGCACTACGTCTTGAAGCCGCCGACCCTCGGGTTCGGCGGCTTTTTCTTTGGACAGATACCGACACCCATGCGTCGCGACTGCCGCAACGCGAGTGCGCGCATGCGAGTGCAGGTAGGCCCGACGCCGAGTCGGGCGCGCGGCGGCCCGGTCCTCGCGGGGCGGTCGGGACCGCCGAGACGAAATCCCGTTTGCACCCCGCGCCGTCCCGGGCCAACGTCGCGGCGCAGCCGACCGGAGACAGCCATGCCCGCCCTCATCGCCACGACCCACAGCGCCACGATCACCTGGCTTGGCGCCGTCCCCCACCGCGACGCCCCGGAACTCGTCACCGAGGCGCTGACCGAGATGCCGCTCGGCTGGGGCGGCTATGCGGGGGACATCCACTCCGGCGAGACCCGCCCCTCCTGCTCGCGCGTCACCACGCAGTATCCGCGCGATACCGAGATCCGGAACACCCGCCAGCTGTCGCTCGTCAGCGCCGGGGAACTGGCGCAGATCGCCGCCGCGCTGGACCTCGACGCCGTGGATCCCGCATGGATGGGTGCTTCGGTCGTGCTCGAGGGCATCCCGGACTTCACCCATCTGCCCCCCTCCGCCCGCCTGCAGGGCCCGGACGGCACCACGCTCACCGTCGACATGCTGAACCAGCCCTGCCAGTTTCCCGCAAAGACCATCGAACAGGCCCGCCCCGGCCACGGAAAGGCGTTCAAGGCCGCCGCCAAGGGCCTGCGCGGCGTCACCGCCTGGGTCGAACGGCCGGGCACCCTGCGTCTCGGCGACCGCATGACGCTCCACATCCCGGGCCAGCGCGCATGGCGGGGGGCGTGACCCCCGGAAATGCAGAAAGCCGGACCCGAGGGCCCGGCTTTCGCATCCCTTCGCGGGACCGGTGTTCAGATGAACATCGCCGTGGCCAGCGACAGGCCCAGCAACATTCCGCCGTGAATGAAAAGAGTGGCTTTCAGCATCTGGATTTCTCCTTGTTGTAGCTGAAACACCCGATTCGCCGGAAAAGTTCCAACGTTTCCAACACCCGCTCCGGGATGATCCGTCCGCTTGGCGATTTCGGCGAAACGAACGTCGCAATTCCCACCCCGACCGGAATTGCCTATGGGTATGGCTGGACCTGCGGCGGCCGCGATCGGCCGCGGGACACGCGAAACAGCGACCGGGACAAGGACAGGGACGGGCCATGAGTGTGAAATCCGACATCGAAATCGCCCGCGAGGCCAGGAAGCGCCCGATCCAGGAGATCGGCGAGAAGCTTGGCATCGGCAGCGACGACCTGCTGCCCTACGGCCATGACAAGGCCAAGGTCAGCCAGCCCTTCATCGACAGCCTGAAGGACCGCGAGAACGGCAAGCTGATCCTCGTCACCGCGATCAACCCGACCCCGGCGGGCGAGGGCAAGACGACGACCACCGTCGGCCTCGGCGATGGCCTCAACGCCATCGGCAAGAAGGCCTGCATCTGCATTCGCGAGGCCTCGCTCGGGCCCAACTTCGGGATGAAGGGCGGCGCGGCCGGCGGCGGTTACGCGCAGATCGTTCCGATGGAGGAGATGAACCTCCACTTCACCGGCGACTTCCACGCCATCACCTCGGCCCACAACCTGCTGGCCGCGATGATCGACAACTCGATCTACTGGGGCAATCCGCTGGACATCGACGTGCGCCGCGTCAGCTGGCGCCGCGTGCTCGACATGAACGACCGGGCGCTGCGCCAGGTCGTGGCTTCCCTCGGCGGTGTCGCCAACGGCTTCCCGCGCGAGGCCGGGTTCGACATCACCGTGGCGTCGGAGGTCATGGCGATACTCTGCCTCGCCAAGGACCTGAAGGACCTCGAGAAACGGCTCGGCGACATGATCGTGGCCTATACCCGCGACAAGAAGCCGGTCTATTGCCGCGACATCAAGGCCGACGGCGCGATGACGGTGCTGCTGAAGGACGCGATGCAGCCGAACCTCGTGCAGACGCTGGAAAACAACCCGGCCTTCGTCCACGGCGGCCCCTTCGCCAACATCGCCCACGGCTGCAACTCGGTCATCGCCACGACGACCGCGCTGAAGCTGGCCGATTACGTCGTGACCGAGGCGGGCTTCGGCGCCGATCTCGGGGCGGAAAAGTTCATGGACATCAAGTGCCGCAAGGCGGGCCTGTCTCCTTCGGCCGTGGTGCTGGTCGCCACGGTGCGGGCGATGAAGATGAACGGCGGGGTGGCCAAGGCGGACCTCGGGACCGAGAACGTGGAGGCGGTGAAGGCCGGCTGCGCAAACCTCGGCCGCCACATCGAGAACGTCAAGAGCTTCGGCGTGCCCGTGGTCGTCGCGATCAACCACTTCGTCTCGGACACCGAGGCCGAGATCGAGGCGGTGAAGGCGTTCGTCGCCACGCAAGGGAGCGAGGCGGTGCTCTGCAAGCACTGGGCCAACGGATCGGAGGGCACGAAGGACCTTGCCGCGAAGGTCGTCGAACTGGCCGAGGGCGGCAGCGCCAACTTTGCCCCGATCTACCCCGACGAGATGAGCCTCGCCGACAAGATCGAGGCCATCGCGACCAAGATCTACCGCGCCGACGGCGTGCAGATCGACGGCAAGATCCGCGCCCAGCTGAAGGAATGGGAAGCGCAGGGCTACGGCAACCTGCCGGTCTGCATGGCCAAGACGCAGTATTCCTTCACCACCGACCCCGAGAAGCGCGGCGCGCCCACCGGGTTCACCATCCCGGTGCGCGAAGTGCGGCTGTCGGCGGGCGCGGGCTTCGTCGTGGCCATCTGCGGCGAGATCATGACGATGCCGGGCCTGCCCCGCGTGCCCTCGGCCGAAAGCATCCGGCTGAACGCGAACGGCCAGATCGAAGGGCTGTTCTGAGACCCTGACGCGGCCCCAAGACCTTTTGCCAGGGTGGACAGGGGCCGCTTTCACCCGATAGTGCCCGGGGGGCCCGGTCCATGCGCCGGGCCACGGGCGGATCACACGCAAGGAAAGCGGGGACAGACGACGATGAGCGCGACCATTCTCGACGGCAAGGCCTTCGCGGCGACGGTCAGGGCCAAGGTGGCCGATCACGTCGCCCGGTTGAAGTCCGAGCACGGCATCACCCCCGGCCTCGCCGTCGTGCTGGTGGGCGAGGATCCGGCCAGCCAGGTCTATGTCCGCTCGAAGGGCAAGCAGACGAAGGAGGCGGGAATGGCCTCGTTCGAACATCGCCTGCCCGCGGACACCTCGGAGGAGGCGCTGCTGCGGATGGTCGACCAGCTGAACAAGGACCCCGGCGTGCATGGGATCCTCGTCCAGCTTCCGCTGCCGAAGCACCTCGACTCAGACCTCGTCATCAACTCCATCGACCCGGCGAAGGACGTGGACGGATTTCACATCTCGAACGTCGGGCTGCTGGGCACCGGGCAGCGCAGCATGGTGCCCTGCACCCCGCTCGGCTGCCTGATGCTGCTCAGGGACCACCACGGATCGCTTTCGGGGATGGAGGCGGTGGTGATCGGCCGCTCGAACATCGTCGGCAAGCCGATGGCGCAGCTGCTGCTGAACGACAGCTGCACCGTCACCATCTGCCACAGCAGGACGAAGGACCTGAAGGAGACGGTCCGGCGCGGCGACATCGTGGTGGCCGCCGTCGGCCGCCCGGAAATGGTGCCGGGCGACTGGATCAAGCCGGGCGCGACGGTCATCGACGTGGGCATCAACCGCATCCCCGACGGCGACAAGACCCGCCTCGTCGGCGACTGCGATTTCGACAGCTGCGCCGAGGTGGCGGGCGCCATCACCCCGGTGCCGGGCGGCGTCGGGCCCATGACCATCGCCTGCCTGCTGGCCAACACCGTCACCGCCTGCTGCCGGGCGAACGGCCTTCCGGAACCGGAGGGGCTGACAGCCTGACATCCGATCCCTGCGAAGGGGCGTCAGGCCTTCCTGGCGCTAGTAGCAGACGAAAAGCGCGGTTCGACCCGCGCTAGACCGGCATCATCGTGCCCTGGAGGAGGGCGACGGCAGTGCGCCTGCCGTCCTCCTCGGCGAAGACCTGGGCGCTGACGATCACCAGCCGCCGCCCGGCCTTCACGACCCGCCCCTCGGCCACCAGCCTTTCGCCCCTGGCGGGGGCCAGGAGGTTGATCTTCATCTCGACGGTCAGAACCTCCCGGTCCTCGGGCATCACGCTCAGCGCGGCATAGCCCGCGGCGCTGTCGCCGATGGCGAAGGTCAGCCCGGCGTGGCCGAAGCCGTGCTGCTGGCGCGATCCGGGCAGGATCGGCGCGGCGATGGTGCAGCGACCGTCCGCAGCCGAGATCATCTCGGCCCCGAGGGTCTGCATCAGGCTCTGCGCCGCGAAGCTGGCGGCGACGCGGGGCAGCACGCTCATGTCAGGGCCCGCCGCGGCATCGGCAGGGCGTGGGCCATGGGGCCGGTCAGCACCGCCGTCGCCTCGCGCCGCATCAGCCCCGCCAGCGCCGGATCGTCCCAGCGGAGGCCGCCGGTATAGGTGCCGAAGGCGGGCAGGATCACGCGGTCGGAATCGTGGAGGAAACAGGGCCGCGACACCATGCGCCCCCGGAGCGACAGGCAGGCCTTGGGGTGATAGTGTCCCGACACCTCGCCCGCCTCGCCCTTGCGCGCGATGTGGCGGAAGGTGAGGGGGGGCAGCGGCAGTTCGGCCAGGTGCGTGCCGCCGAACTCCACGGGACCGGGATCGTGATTGCCCTCGATCCAGATCCACCGCCGCCCGGCCTGAAGCCGCAGGAGCCACAGCCGCTCGGCCTCGGGCAGGCTGGCGGCGGCGTCCAGATCGTCGAAACTGTCGCCGAGGCAGACGACGCGGGCGGGATCCAGCGCCTCGATCTCGGACTGGAGGCGCAGCAGCGTGTCCTGCGTCTCGTAGGGCGGCAGCATGTTGCCCGAGCGTCGCGCGATCCGCTCGCATTTGCCAAGGTGCAGGTCCGACACGCACAGAAGCCGCCCGGCGGGCCACCACAGGGCACCGCTGGCGCGGGCGAACAGCGTCTCTCCGGACAGGGTGAATGCGCAGGCGTCCATGCTCTCCGTGCTACCAATGTTCCGCGAATGTTCAAGAGGCTTGCGCGTCCGCGCCCTCAGAACGGCACCCGCCAGACCGGCTTCGGCGGTACCGGGGGCAGGCCGACCTCGCTCATCAGCCGCTCGGCCTCCTCGGCCAGCAGCCGTTCGGTCGCGGCGCCCTTGATCGGCACCTTGCCGGGTTCCAGCAGCAGCGGCGCGGCCAGCGGCGTGACGCCGGGCAGCACCAGGTGGTCGATCCGCCCCGCGTTCCGCGCCAGCATCTCCTCGATCCGGCCGAAGTCGACAAGGCCCTTCAGCGCCTCCTCCCGCGTGATCTGCATCAGGACGTGGTCGGGGTCGTATTTGTGCAAGGTGTCGTACAGGATGTCGGAGGAAAATGTCGCCTGACGTCCGGTCTTTCTCTGTCCGGCGGTCTGCCGGTCGATCAGCCCGGCGATGATCGCGCTGGCCCGGAAGGTGCGCTTCATCACCGCGTTGCCCGCCAGCCAGGTTTCGAAACCTGCGCGCAGGTCGGCGCCATCGAACAGCGGCGCGGGATCGGTGAGCCGGTCGAGCCCCCAGATCAGCACGGCGTAGTCGGTGGCGACGAAGCCCATGGGGTGCAGGCCCATGACCTCCATCCGCTGGGTGACGAGCAGCCCGAGCGTCTGCATCGCGTTGCGCCCGGCGAAACCGTAGATGCAGGTGTGCTCGCGCCCCCGCCACGGGAAGCTTTCGACCAGCAGGCGGTCGGGCTTCGGCAGCTGCGAGCGGTCGCGCTGGAGGTGGAGCCACTGGCGGGTGTGGGCGGGCAGTTCGGGCCAGTCGTCCTGTTCGAACATCCGCAGGATCCGTTGCGACAGCTGCGTGGAGGTGGCGAACTTGGTGCCCATGAAGGTGGCGATCTTCGGCTCCTTGTCGGCGCGGCGCGTGACCTCGACCGTCATCTCGCGCAGGCCTTCGTATCGGACGATCTGGCCGCCGATCAGGAAGGTGTCGCCGGGCGTGAGGGTCGCGGCGAAGCCCTCCTCGACCTCGCCGAGCGGCTGGCCCCCGCGCATGTTCCGAAGGCGCACCTTCAGCGTGTCGGTGTCCTGGATCGTGCCGATGTTCATGCGGATCTGCCTTGCCGCGCGGGGGTCGCGCAGGTGCCAGAGGCCGTCGGTCTGCTTCAGCCGCTGCCAGCGGTCGTAGGCCTTGAGCGCATAGCCGCCGGTCGCCACGAAATCGAGGCAGGCGTCGAACTGGGGGCGGGTGAGCGTGGCATAGGCGCCCGCGGTCTTCACTTCGGCGAACAGGTCGTCGGCCGCGAAGGGCCCCGCGCAGGCGACGATCAGGATGTGCTGGCACAGCACGTCGCGGGGGCCGGGGCCGCGCGGATCGCCGTCGAGCGCGCGGGCCTTCACCGCCTCCAGAGCGGCGACGCATTCGACGATCTCGAACTGGTTCGCGGGCACCAGCAGCGCCTTAGAGGGCGCGTTGTAGCGGTGGTTCGCGCGGCCGATCCGCTGCACCAGCCGCTTGACGTTCTTCGGCGCGCCGACCTG
The DNA here is from genome assembly GCF_002869745.1 of Oceaniglobus roseus. Classification (GTDB taxonomy): domain Bacteria; phylum Pseudomonadota; class Alphaproteobacteria; order Rhodobacterales; family Rhodobacteraceae; genus Oceaniglobus; species Oceaniglobus roseus. The sequence goes on along the minus strand of NZ_PNOS01000048.1, from coordinate 17,452 downwards.
GATCACCAGGTCGACGTCCCCCCAGTCGATCCCGAGGTCGAGGGAGCCGGTGCAGACGATCGCGCGCAGCGTGCCCGCGACCATCGCCGCCTCCACCCTCATGCGCTGTTCGCGCGAGAGCGAACCGTGGTGGATGCCGATGGGCAGCGCGTCCTCGTTGGCGAGCCACAGGTTGTGGAAGAAGATTTCTGCCTGCGCGCGGGTGTTGTGGAAGATCAGCGTGGTCCTGTGGGCGCGCACCTGTTCCAGCACCGCCGGGATCGCGTAGGCGCCGCCGCCCCCGGCCCAGGGCGGCTGGGTCTCGGTCTCCAGCATCGCGATGTCGGGGTCGGGGCCGGGATCGGCATGGAGGATCTCGCAGGGGTCGGGGTGGCGGGCAAGGAAGCAGGCGATGGCCTGCGGGTCCTCCACGGTGGCCGACAGACCGACCCGGCGCAGGCCCGGCACCAGTGTCTGCAACCGCGCCAGCGCCAGCATCAGCTGGTCGCCCCGCTTCGACTCGGCCAGCGCGTGGATCTCGTCCACCACCACCCGCTTCAGCCCCGCGAACATCCGCGGCGCGTCCTCATAGCTCAGTAGCAGCGCCAGACTTTCCGGCGTGGTCAGCAGGATGTGCGGCGGATCGGCCCGCTGGCGGCGCTTGGCGGTCGAGGACGTGTCGCCGGTGCGGTCCTCGACCCGGATCGGCAGGCGCATCTCGGTGATCGGGGTCGAGAGGTTGCGGCGGATGTCGGCCGCCAGCGCCTTCAGCGGTGAAATGTAGAGGGTGTGCAAGCCTTCGTGCTGCCCCGAGGCCAGATCGGCCAGCGAAGGCAGGAATCCTGCAAGCGTCTTGCCGCCCCCGGTGGGCGCGATCAGCAGGAGCGCGGGCGCATCGGCGCGCTCCAGCATCTCCTGCTGGTGCGGGTGGATCGACCAGCCGCGGGTGGCGAACCAGTCGTGGAAGCGGGCGGGGAGGGTGACCATGCGCCCTATCTAGGGCGCACACGCCGGCTTGGCGATGGGGCCGCGCTCAACCCGACTCAACGCGGCTCGGCGTCGTGGGCATGGGCGATGGCGGCGCGCAGTTCGTCGTTCAGCGCGTCCATGTCCAGCATCACCTTGCCGTCATGGGCTTCGGAAATCTGGTCGGCGGTCACGGGCACCTCGCCGTAGCCTTCGACATGGACCAGCAGGTGGTCGCGCATCACCTCGCGCACGGCGCCGATACCGGGCTTGCCGAGGGTGGCGAAGACTTCCCATTCGCGCTGGATGTTGGAGAGGGACATGGCGGCGTTCCTTGGCTTGAGGGGTTTTTCCCTATCCTAGCACGGCCCGCCGCCACGGCCATGGGCGGCTCAGCGCACGATCTCCTCTTCCCTGACGAACATGTTCGCCCAGGCGCGGTCGATCAGCTCGGGCGACATCTGGTAGGGGATGCCCTCGAACTCGCAGATGGCGATCATCTGGTCGATCAGGAACACCGGCTGATAGTTGGCATAGACGTTGTTGATCGTCGGATACTTCTTCTTCAGCAGGTGGATCAGCGTCTCCTCGTTCAGCGGCACCTTCTTCTTCTTCGCCACCAGCGCGAAGATCTTGAGGTAGTCGGACTGCGATGGCCCGTCGATCTTGATCTTGTAGAAGATCCGGCGCAGCGCGGCCTGGTCGAAGATCTTGTTCGGGTGGAAGTTGGTCGAGAAGATCACCAGCGTGTCGAAGGGCACGGTGAACTTCTCGCCCGACTGGAGGGCGAGGATGTCCTTGCCCTCTTCCAGCGGCACGATCCAGCGGTTGATCAGCGCCTGCGGCGGGTCGGCCTGGCGGCCGAGGTCGTCGACGATGAAGATTCCGCCGGTGGATTTCAGCTGCAGCGGCGCCTGATAGGTGCGCGAGGTCGGGTTGTAGACGAGGTCGAGCATCGACAGGTTCAGCTCGCCCCCCGTGACCACCGTGGGCCGCTGGCAATGGACATAGCGGGTGTCGAAGCGGGTGATCCGGCGCAGCGCGTGCGGATCCTGCTGTTCCTCCTCGACCGCGGTGTGCACGATCGGGTCGTAGACGGTGATGACCTGGCCCGAATACTCGATCGCCCGGGGAACATAGATGTTGTCGCCGATGGCGTCGCGCACCCCGTTCGAGATCGAGGACTTGCCGTTGCCCGGCGGGCCGTACATCAGGATCGACCGGCCCGAGCCCACGGCGGGGCCGAGATTGTCGAGCAGGTCGTCGGGCAGGATCAGGTGGCCCATGGCGCGGGTCAGCTGGGTGCGGGTGATCTGGATGTTGCGGATCGACTGCCGCTTCACCTGCTCGGCGTAGACCTGGAGCGGCACCGGCATCGCGCCGTAGTATTCCGACTGCGACAGCGCATCCAGCGCCCGCGCCTTGCCCGCGTCCGACAGGGTATAGCCCATCTCGGAGGACGAGGTGGCGTGCAGCGTGCCGGTCGCCTCGACCAGCTTCTGCATCCGCGCGGCGTCGACCAGCTCCTGCGTGACGTTGACGGGCAGGCAGATCACCCGCGCGATGTCGGTGACGTGTTCCAGGTTCATGCGGAACATCGTCTTCAACAGGATGTCGCGCATCATCACCGGCGGCAGCTGCATCGCTTCAAGCGTGCGCGGCGGCGGAGGTGCCAGGACGTTGGAAGCGGGAGCGTTCATCGCGGGGGCCTCGGGGTTGTTGTCATCTTGTCTCGTCCATTCCCCGGCGGTGCCCGATTTTGGCCCAGCTTGGGGGACAATGATCCGTCGGACCCGATGTCGCAGACCAATATGGCCAAATGATGGACGAGACAGACAGATGAAGCGGACGTATCCCCTGGGCCTCCTGGCCCTGATCCTGGCGCTGATCGCGGGTCTCGGCGCCATGGGCCTGGCGCGCGGCGGGCTTTACGCCGACCGCTACGAAGGCGACATGATGCACCTGTTCGAGATCGTCCTGCGCATCGCCGACGGGCAGATGCCGCACCTGGATTTCATGACCCCGCTCGGGCTGCTGTCGGCCTGGCCCATCGCGGTCTTCGTCGAGGCGGGGCAGGGGATCGGGATGGCGGTCCACATGGGGCAGATGCTGGTGGCCCTGGCCCTGGTGCCCGCGCTGCTGCGCGCGGCGTCGAGCCGGTTCTCGGGCTGGCTTGGCTACGGCTTCGCGCTGCTGGTCGTCGTCACCGTGATGGCATTGGTCCATGGCGGCGCCGATCCCAACATCTCGATGTCGATGCATTACAATCGGTGGGCCTGGGGATATTGTTTCGTGGCGCTGACCCTGGCTGTCCTGCCGCCGCTCGGGCGCGACCGCCCCTGGCTTGACGGCGCGTTGATCGCGCTGGTGCTGGTGGCGGTGGTGATGATCAAGATCACCTATGCCGTGGTGCTGGCGCCGCTCACGATCCTCGCCCTGCTGCTGCGCGGGGCCCGGAGCACGCTGGTGGCGGGGCTCGTGGCGGGGGCGTTGGCACTGGCGGGGCTGACGCTGCTGCTTGGGCCCGCGTATTGGCAGGCCTATGCGAACGACCTGATCGTGACCGCCAGGTCCGAGGTGCGCCCCTTCCCCAGCAGGCCGCTGGACCAGGCGATGACGGCGCCGCTGTTCCTCGGCATGCACCTTCTTGCGCTGCTGGCGGTCGTGCTTCTGCGACAGTCCGGGCGCAAGGGGGCGGGGCTCGTGGTGCTGCTGCTGCTTCCGGGGTTCGTCTACATCACCTACCAGAACTTCGGCAACGATCCCCAGTGGTCGCTCTGGCTGGCGCTCGCGCTCCTTGTGCTGCGGCCCGGGCCGGGGTCGAGGAATAGCTGGGGGTGGGAGCTGCGCCCGGCGCTGACGATGGTGGCCTGTGCGCTGCTGGCGCTCGGCTCGCCCTCGTTCCTGAACATGGCCTTCAGCCCCCTGCGCCACTTCGTCGAGGATCCCGCCGGCTATTCCCCGGTCTTCGCCCGGAGCGCGCGGCACTCCGACTTCCTGATCCCGAACGCGCGGAAGTACCAGGTGAACCTCCAGATCGACGGCGAACGCGCGGGCGGCGAGGTCGAGGGGATGGCCCCCGACGCGGACCGCGACGCGCCGACGGTGCTGCTGGGCGAGACCCTGCCGGTCTGTTCCCTCGAGAACGGGATGACCCTGTGGTTCGAGGCCGAGGCGCGCGAGCTGGAGCGGAGCGGCTTCGCCGACGGCACCCAGATCCTGGTGGCGGACCTGCTGTCGCCGCTGCCGATGTTCAGCGACAGGATGGCCTGGCTGAAGGGCGGCGCGCCCTGGCGGTATGAAGGGGTTCCGGGGATCAAGAACGCGGACTACCTGCTGGTGCCGACCTGCGCCATCAGCCCAAGGACCCGGCGCGTGGTCGTGGACGAGGTACGGGCCCGCGACATCCCCCTGACCGAGGTCTATCGCAGTCCCCGGCTTATCCTGCTGCGGCTGGGCTGATGCCGTCGAGCGCGGCGAGCCCGAGGTAGAACAGCAGCATCGCGCCAAGCGGCAGGCCCATCGGGAACTTGCGGTGGGTCCAGCTGACCCAGTCGGGGAAGGCGCGGCGCACCGCGGGGATCGCGCGGGCCGCGCGGTGGGTGACGAAGGAAGCCAGCACGATGGCCGCGAAGAGCAGCAGCAGGTTGTCCAGGTCGCCCGGCATCACGAAGGGCGCGGCGGCGGCGGCGAACTTCGCATCCCCCGCGCCAAGCCCGCCGGCCATGTTCAGTAAGAACCCCGCGGCCAGCACCACCACCAGGTTGACCCAGTTCCAGAGCCAGGTTTCCAGCGGCAGGGCCAGGGGGCCGACCAGCAGGTAGACGAGGAACAGCGCCATCACCGCCTTGTTCGGGATCTTCATGTGGGCCATGTCGTTCCAGGCGACCCAGATGCAGATCGGCGCGACGAAGGGCAGGAACCACAGGGCCGCGCTGGCGGGCAGCTCGAGCATCGTCAGTTCTGGACGTTGGCTTCCAGCGCCGCGAGCGAGCGGGCGGCAGCGTCGAAATACTGCGGATGCGCCTCGATCGCCTGTTGCAGAAGACCCTTGCCGATCGAAACGTCGCCCTGCTTGATCGCCGTCAGCGCCATCGTGTGCAGCAGCTGCGCCTGTTCGACCTGGGTCATCTCGACCACCGGCAGGTCGTAGTTGCGCTGCGCGCCCCTCGCCAGCACCAGGTTGTTCTTCGCGGTGAAAAGGTCCGGCTCCTGCACGAGGGCCTGGGTGAACAGGCTTTCGGCGCCCTTGTAGTCGCCCCGGGTCAGCTTGGAATAGCCCCAGTTGTTCAGCACGCCGCCGGGCTTCGTCGTCAGGCCCGCCGCGATCTCGTAGAAGCTGTCGGCCTTCTGCCACTCCTTGTTGCTGTCGGCGACCATCGCCTCCAGCTTGTAGCGCTTGTAGCTTTCGTGGGTCGGCGGCACGCGGTCCAGCTCGGCCTCGGCCTTCTTCCAGTCGCCCGAGCGGATCAGCGCGTCGGCCAGGTCGACGCGGTCCTCGGGGGTGGCGCCGGGGGCCTGGGCGACCTTGCTCCAGACCGCCACCGCCTCGGCCGGGCGCTTGGCGCGGATCAGCGAGTTGCCGAGCCCGCGCTGGAGGTCCAGCCGGTCGGGGTTCTCGTCGCTCGCCCGCTTGAAATAGGCGACCGCCTCGTTCGGGTCGGCCACGGTCAGCATGATGTCGTTCAGGTTGCTCTCGTCGATCACGTTGACGTCCTTCAACGCGCGTTCGACCTCGGCCTTGCCCGAGCGGTCACAGGCCGCAAGGGCCATTGCACTGCCGAGGCAGAGCGTCAGAATCAGTGGGTGGCGCATGTGCCTGCGTCCTTGTCCTGCTCTCGATGTCTCTGCTTCAGGTCCGGGACAGGATCCGGTATTCGCCCGAGCCCCGCCGAACCAGCGCAAAGTTGCTGTTATCCTCGGGAGCATATGTCGATTTTTCGATTCTGGCGAGGGCGAGGGCAAGATTCGCCCGAATGTCGTCACTTTCGCCACTATCGAGCGCGAAGGCGGTGCGGAACACCCGCTCGGCCTCGGGGTACTTGCGCCGTTCCATCAGCACGACGCCGAGGTTGTTCCAGGCGGGCACGAAGGTCTCGTCCTTCTCGACCGCCCGGCGCAGCACCCGTTCCGCCTGGCCGAGACGACCGAGCTTGAGGTTGGCCGAGCCGATGGCCGAGAGCACGTCGACGGTGGTGCCCTGTTCGGCGGCGGCACGGTAATAGGCCTTCAGCGCCAGCTCGTACTCGTGTGCCGCCATCAGCCGGTGGCCGACCAGCAGCCCGTCGACGCTTTCGCCGCGGGTGGCGGGGCCGGGGGCATAGGGGTTGTCCCCGGAACGGCCGAAGCCGCCGGTGTTTCCACAGGCGGCCAGCAGCAGGACCATCATCACGAGGATGGGCTTCGGATGCGCCATGCGCCTCACATTTTGAATTTGCCGAGCGTTTCGACGATGTTGTAGATCGACGGCCCCAGCAGGATGATCAGCAGCGGCGGAACCGTCAGCATCATTGTGGCAAGGGTCATCTTCGTCGGCAAGGTGTTTGCCTTCTCCTCGGCCCGCATCACGCGCTTGTCACGCATCTCGGCCGAGAAGACGCGCAGCGCCTCGGCGACCGAGGTGCCGAAGGTCGCGGACTGGATCAGCACGGTCACGAAGCTCGCCACGTCGGTGACGCCCGCCCGCTCGCTCATGTCGCGCAGCACCTCGACCTTGTCCTTGCCGGCCTTGATCTCGTGGCTGACGATCTCGAACTCGTCGGCGAGGGCGGGATAGCCGGCGCGGATCTCCTTCGACACCCGGACGATCGACTGGTCCAGCGACTGGCCGGCCTCGACGCAGACCAGCATCATGTCGAGACTGTCGGGGAAGCCGTTGGTGATCTCCTCGCGCCGCTGCTGCTGGCGCTTGGTGACCCAGTACTTCGGCGCCATGTAACCGATGGCGCCGGGGATCAGGATCGACAGGATCAGCGACTGGGTCGACGGCGTGCCGGTGGCGCTGGACAGCACCGCGTAGAGCGCGCCGAGGATCAGGGCCCCGAGCCCCAGCGCGAACTGCGCGAAGTGGAAGGTGCGCACCGCGGTCTTGTCGCGATAGCCCGCCTGCATCAGCTTCAGCCGGATCGAGGAGTATTCCTCCTGGTTCTGCGGCTCGAGGAAGGTGGAGTACTTCTGGAGCTTGTCGTTCTTGTTGCCCTGGCGCAGGGACACGCCCTCGGTGTTGGACTTGCTGGCGCGCTTGTGCCTGGCCAGCTTGTCCATCGGATCCTCGCGCCGCTTCAGCAGCACCGGCAGCGTCAGCAGGACCAGGAGCACCCCAAGCCCGCCAATGGCGTAGAGCGGCCCGGCGGGGCCGAGTTTCGCGGTCAGGAAGTCGAAGATCAGTTCCATGTCGGCCTCTCAGACCTTGATGTTCACGAGGGCCTTCATCACGACGATGTTGACCACCAGGAAACCGGCGACCACCAGGCAGGCCGGGATGAAGTACGAGGTTTCCTTCACCGCGTCGTAATAGTTCGGCGACAGCAGGTTGATCATCACCAGCGCGCCCAGCGGGAAGACCGACAGGAACATGCCCGACCATTTCGCCTCGGCCGTGATCGCCTTCACCCGGCGGAACAGCTTGAAGCGCGAGCGGATCACCTTGGCGAGGCCGTCGAGGATCTCGGCCAGGTTGCCGCCCGAGGTCTGCTGGATCGTCACGGCCACGGCGAGGAAACGGAGATCCTGCATGTCCATGCGCTCGGCCATCGACTTGAGCGCATCGCCGACGTTCCGGCCATAGGCGGCCTCGTCCGCGATCACGCCCATCTCGGTGCCCAGCGGATCGGGCACCTCCTTCGCCACGATGTTGACGGCCGCGCCGAAGGGATGGCCGACGCGGAGCGAGCGCACCATCAGTTCGACCGCGTCGGGCAGCTGCTCTTCCATCAGGGCGAGACGCTTCTTCGCCTTGCCGTTGACCCAGACATAGACGCCGCCGACCCCCATGCCGACCGCCACCGCGATGCGGATCGGGGTGCTGGCCGAGGTCTGGAGCGTCAGGCCGACATAGGCGATGACCCCGAGCAGGACCATGACCATCATCATCTGCGCCGGCGTGAAGGCGATGTTTGCCAGCTGCGCCTTCTTCGCCAGCATGGAATAGAGCGGGATCTTCTGGCTCTTCATATGCTGGCCCATCTCCTTGCGGAGCTGTTCCAGGACCTGTTCGCGTGCCTTGCCCTTCTCCAGCATGTCGAGCCGCCGGTTGACGCGGTTGTTCAGGCTGATCGACTTGCCGAAGACCGTCAGGTAGATGCCTTCGACCAGCACCAGAACGGCCACGAAGATGAGGCCGTAGATGAGCGGTTCTGCACTGATGACCATTGCTTAACGTCCCGGGTTGAAGGGTTCGAAGATCTCGGAGGGCAGGTGCATGCCCCACATCCTGAACCGCTCGGAGAAGTGCGAGCGCACGCCGGTCGCGGTGAAGTGGCCGATGATCTTGTTGTCGGGGGTGAGGCCCACGCGCTGGTAGCGGAAGACCTCCTGCATCGAGATGACGTCGCCTTCCATGCCCGTGATCTCGGTGATCGAGGTCATGCGGCGCGAGCCGTCCTGGAGGCGGCTGGCCTGCACGATCAGGTTCACGGCCGAGGCGATCTGCGAGCGCACGGCCTTGATCGGCATCTCGATCCCGGCCATGGCGATCATGTTTTCCAGACGGGACACGCCGTCGCGGGCCGAGTTGGCGTGGATCGTCGTCATCGAACCGTCGTGGCCGGTGTTCATGGCCTGGAGCATGTCGATCACCTCCTCGCCGCGGGTTTCGCCGACGATGATGCGGTCGGGGCGCATCCGGAGCGCGTTCTTCAGGCAGTCGCGCTGCGTCACCGCGCCCTTGCCCTCGACGTTGGCGGGGCGGCTTTCCATCCGGCCCACGTGGGTCTGCTGCAGCTGGAGTTCCGCGGTGTCCTCGATCGTCAGGATCCGCTCGGAGTTGTCGATGAAGGAGGACAGCGCGTTCAGCGTCGTCGTCTTGCCCGAACCCGTACCGCCCGAGACGATGACGTTCAGGCGGGTGGACACGGCGGCCTCGAGGTACAGCGCCATCTCTTCCGAGAAGGCGCCGAAGCGCACCAGGTCGTCGATCCCGAGCTTCTCCTTCTTGAACTTCCGGATCGACACCAGCGAGCCGTCCACCGCGATCGGTGGCACCATGGCGTTGAAGCGCGAGCCGTCGGCGAGGCGGGCGTCGACATAGGGGTTGGATTCATCGACGCGGCGGCCCACGGCGGACACGATCTTGTCGATGATCCTGAGCAGGTGGCGCTCGTCCTTGAAGGTGATGTCGGTCAGCTGCAGCTTGCCGTTGCGCTCGACGAAGATCTGCTGCGGCCCGTTCACCAGGATATCGTTGACCGAGTCGTCCTTCAGCAGCGTCTCGAGCGGGCCGAGGCCCTTGACCTCGTCATAAAGCTCCTGGTTCAGCGTCAGCCGTTCCTCGCGGTTCAGCACGACGCCGATCTCGTTCAGCGCCTCGGACGTGATCTCCATGATCTCGGCCTTCAGGTCGCTTTCCGACGCCTTGTCGAGCGCGGCGAGGTTCAGGTTGTCCAGCAGCCGCGAGTGCATCTCGATCTTGATCTCGCCCAGGCGCTCGCGGCGCTTCTTCTCCTTGCTTTCCGGGCTGACCTGGGCGGCGACCGTCTGGGGAACGGCGCGGACGGTCTTCGGCAGAGCCGAGGCCGCGGGGGCCGGTGCGGGCGCGGCGCCCTGCGGCAACTTGGCCGCGGCGGCCTTGGCCACCGCGTGCAGCGGCTTCGGCGCGGCGTTGGCCGCGACCTTCGCCTCGTCCTGCTTCCTGTAACGTGAGAACATGCGGACCTCTTACCTGCCCGCGGCCACCGAGCGGTTCAGCTCGTGCGCGGATTTCGCCAGTTTCTGGATCTCCCGCCGCAGCGGATTCTTCTTCGCGATCTCGGCCAGGGGCAGGCCGTGGTCGCAGGCCTGCACCACCTGGTTGCCGCCGTCGGGCAGCTGAACCTCGATCGTGATGTCCAGATTCTCGGCCAGGCGCTTGACCCGGCTCTTGCCCGACAGGTCGGTGAACTTCGGCGCCCGGTTCAGGATATAGCGCAGCTTCTCGACCGGCAGGTCCTCGGCCTTCAGCGCGCGGATCAGGCGCAGCGCGTTCTGGGCCGAACGCATGTCCATCTCGAGCAGCAGGAAATAGATGTGCGCGGCATTCAGCACCGCCTCGCTCCAGTGCACCACGGTCGAGGGCATGTCGATCACGACATAGTCGAAATGGCTGCGCGCCTGTTCGATGATCCGCTCGACATCGGTCGGGGTGATGAGATCCAGCGGCAGCATGTCCGCGGGCGCGGTCAGCACGTGGAGCTTGTCGTTGAAGGTCAGCAGCGCGTGCATGAAGCTTTCGCTGTCCATCGTCTCGGTGTTCGTCAGCATCTCGAACACGGCCTCGCGGCGGCTGAGGTCGAGGTAGGTCGCCACCGACCCGTACTGGAGGTCGAGATCCAGCAGGCAGACGCGCGGCGCGTCCTCCTTGCTCATCGTCGCCAGTTCCCAGGCGAGGTTCACCGCGAAGGTCGACGCGCCGACGCCGCCCGACAGGCCGTGGACCGGCAGCACCACGCCGTCGCGTCCGCCCGCGGGGTGGGCCGTGCGGACGGTCGGCGCGACCAGGGCCGGGGCCTCGGCGACGGGCGCGGGTTGCGGTTTTGGCTCCGGCTCCGGCTCGGGTTCGGGCGTGCGCAGGCGGACGATGGCCTCGTGCAGGGCACCCTCGGGCAGGGGGTAGGGGACGAACTCCTTCGCGCCGAGCTTCAGCAGCTGGTGCAGCACCATCGGGCTGATCTCCTCGGCGATGACCAGCACCTTGATGTCGCGGCGGACGGCGGTCTTGATCAGCTCGGCGATGGTGGCGACGTTGGCCTCGTCGTCCTCGTCGATGGCGATGGCGACGAACTCCATCGACGCGGCGTCGGGCTGTTCCAGAAAGATCGTGGCATCCGCGAAGGACAGATCGCCCCAGCGTTCGCCCAGTTCCGTTTCCATGTCCTCGATGAGAAGGTCGAAGTCCTGCACGTTGCGGCAGATGGTACAGGCCAGGATCGGATCCGGATCGCTTTCCGCTACGGCGTTCGTCATCATTGCCTCGTTCCTTCGGTTGCCGAACCCGCGGGATGACCGGGCAACCGCAGGGGTCGCTCGCTCAGCCTCTGCTCCCGAGAGTCCGCGTGCGCTCGTTCGAGTCGGCACGGTTTCTTCTCAGGCGAAGATGCTGCGCAATATTGGCGACATTGAGGCTTGGAAGATGCGACTGGGCGGTGATTAGGGACATTTTCGTGGTCATTTCACCGCCCTGACGCAGCGTCGTCAGCCGCCGGTCGGAACGACGACGCTGGTCGAGGTCGACTGCTTTTCGGGCGGCAGTTCGGTGGCGCTTTCGACGTATTCCTCGAAGATCACCTCGGCATACTTGCCGTTCAGCGTGCCTGAGCACCGGGCATAGCCATAGCGCGGCGTGGTGTAGACCTCGGGCTGCGGGCTCTTCGGATCGAGGTATTCGTCGGGATCCAGGACCACCACGGGATCGGGCACGATATAGCCCTTGGGCTTGTTGGCGCAGGCCTTCTGCGCCTGCATGTTGATCATGGTGGCGTTGCCGAACTGTCCCTCGTCGAGAAACGCGCCGGCGGGCTGGGTGAAGCCCGTCAGGAAGGTCGAATTCTCGGACGTGCAGGCGCCGAGGGCGAGGGCGGTGCCCAGGAGGGCGGCCGAAGTCAGGTGTCCACGCATGCCGCTCACTCCATCACATAGCCGTAGGACCCGCTGAAGTCCTGTTTCGCCAGTTCCGACGCGGCGCCGCGGGTCGGCCGGTTGCTGCCCGTGGTCTTGCCGAACAGGAACAGGTCGGACTCCGAGGGCAGGGTGACGCGGTCCGTCGGCAGGGCCAGCGCCTCGCCCCGGGTGGGGGTCACGAGGTGCGGGGTGATGATGATGACCAGCTCGCTCTGGTTGCGCTCGTAGTTGGCGCTGCGGAACAGCGAGCCGAGCACCGGAATGTCGCCGAGCCATGGCACCTGGCCCGCGAGATCCTGGAAGTCGTCCTGGAGCAGGCCCGCGATCGCGAAGCTCTCGCCGTCGCGCATCTCGACCACGGTCGAGGTCTCGCGCCGCCGGAAGGCGTTGACCGAGAAGCCGTTGTTGTTGAACGTCACCGAGTTGTCGAGGCCCGACACCGCCGCCTTGAGCTGCAGGTTGATCAGGTCGCGGTCGACGACGCGGGGCGTGAAGGTCAGCTCGACACCGAAAGGCTTGTAGTCGATGGTCACGCCGCCGTCGTTGTCGACCACCGGCACCGGATACTCGCCGCCCGCCAGGAACGAGGCTTCCTGTCCCGAGAGCGCGGTCAGGTTCGGCTCGGACAGGGTGCGCACGACGCCCTTGCTTTCCAGCGCCTCCAGCAGCACCGCAAAGCGGATCGCGTCGGTTCCGAGCCCGATGGCGATGGTGCCCTCGCTTTCCTTGCTCGAGGTATAGCCGTTGCCGGACAGGATGTTGGTGGCGTTGTTCCCCTGGCCCAGGGTGCCGGTCCCCGCGGTGACGCCGAGGTTCGACTTGTTGACCCCGAGCGCGACCGAGCTGGACAGGTTCTTGCGCACCGAGCGCGACATCTCGGCGAAGCGGACCTTCAGCATCACCTGCTGGGTGCCGCCGACGCTCATCAGGTTGGACACCCGGTCGGGTGCATAGCGCTGGGCGAGATCCAGCGCGCGGTCGAGCCGCGCCATGCTGGAGACGACCCCCGACAGCACGATGCCGTCGTTGGCGGTGCGGACCTCGATCGGTTCGCCCGGCAGGATCTGGCGCAGCCGTTCCTTGAACTCCGCGATGTCGGGGGCGACCTGCACCTCGACGTTGGTGATCAGGCGGCCTTCGGCGTTCAGCAGCGTCAGCGTGGTGCGGCCCGGCGCCTTGCCGAGCACGTAGATGGTGCGGTCCGACAGGGTCGAGATGTCGGCGATCGACGGGTTGGCGATGCTGAGCTCGGCGAAGGGTTCATCGGATTCGACGACCACGGCCCGGTTCATCGGCACGTTCAGACTGCTGGAGGTCGCGCCGTTCATCACCCGGAGCGTCTCCGCCTGCGCTGCCGGTATCGCGGAAAGGGAAAGCGCAAAGCCGACCAGAGCGGCTTTCAGAAACCTGTCGATCTGCATGTGATCTGCCTCTCTGATCACTCAAGGGACCGGATCTTTCGCCCGGCTTTTGCCGGATAATGCCCCTGTTGCAATTTTTTTTCAATAAACAGAGTGTTGAGAGGCAGAGCTTATGTGGGCTGGCCGCAACAGTCCTGCGATTTTGCGGCCGGAACGGAAACGGGCACCACATCGGGTGCCCGTTTCGCCCTAGCACAATTCGCTCAGTTGGTGCTGCAGGCGATCGGAATCTCAACCACCTCGGCGCCCTTGCGGGTCTTGATCGTGCAGACGCGCTCCTTCTCGACCTCGACGACCTTCTCCTCGGTGATGCCGAGAAGTTCGCGCTGGTCGACCTCGACCGCTTCCGACGTCGTGGTGTCCTCGGCGCCGACCAGGGCCAGCGACAGGCGGCCGGTGGACTGGGCCTGGGCCAGGGCGGCGACCTGGCGCGACGAAGCCTCGACGGTGACGGTGCGGGCCACGGTGGGGCTCGACCGGTCCTCGTCGGCGGACTGGTCGATGGCGACGAGGCGCACGCCGGTCTCGATCAGCTTGGTGACGTCCTCGCGGCCCTGGGCGCCGGGCAGGGTGCCGCTCCAGAACACGTCCACGCGGTCGCCGGGGCGCAGGAAGCCCGAGACGCCCGAGGAGACGTCGACGCGGATCGCGAAGGCGCGCATGCCGGGGCTCAGCCGCGAGGAGACGCCGGCGTCGACGCCCGGATCGGTGACCTTGACGGCCAGCACCGCCTCGTCCTTCTCCATGGTCCGCAGGATCGAACGCGGCTCGCGGTTGTCCTCGGGGAACAGCGCGTCGGCGCTGGTGAAGGCCCCCTCGGGGATCGCGTCGGCGGGCCAGGCCACCAGCCGCACGTCCTCCTTCGCGAGGCGCTCGCCATAGCGGGCCTGCCGGGTCATCACGAAGACCTCCTGGGTCGGCACGATCGCGCCACGGGCGGCGCGTTCCGCCTCCAGGGCGGCCTGGTTGGCGGCGATGTAGTCGCGCGCCATGTAGACGGCGAACCCGGCAAGGCCGAGTCCCAGGATCAAGACCAGTCCAAAGACCGTACGCATCATTACTTCCTTTCGACGCAGCATGCCGCGGCATGCGAGAGCGGATTCTCGGGGATCGCGGTTACGGGCCCCGGGATGCCCGCGGAATGCGGCAAAACGAGGCCGACAATCCGGGCTTTGCATGGATTCGCTTCGTGACGTTCCGTCGCTTCCGCAACGGCGATGGCCCGGAACGGCGTTCCGGGCCTGTCCGCGCGCCGCAGGGGCGGCGTGCCGGGCTTACCAGTTGATGGTGGTCGGCCGTGCTGCAACGGTCGAACTCACGGTGTTCGAGACGGCCTCGGCCCCGTCCCCGAAAGTGGCCATCACGGCCAGGGCCAGCGACATGGCGCCGGCGGTGAGGAGCACCCAGTCCACAGTGGTGGCGCCGTCTTCGTCCCTGAAAAATCTGGTGAGGTATTGTCTGGGCATCGAGGGCCTTGCACTCCGGTTCATGTACCGCCAGCGAAGATGCCGACGTGAGCCCCACGCCTTCGGTCCGGCATAACGCGGAATTGCGACAAATCTTGGGCAGTCCGGATCGCTCCGGTGTGGTGGCGGCGGCGCCCCGGAGAGGGCGCCGCCAGGATCTTCGGCGCGGCGCGCCGGATCAGAACGTGGTGGTGACGGTGGTGCCGCTGAGGTGCGTGGACACGGCCTCGGTCACGGTCTTGGTGCCGGAGGTGACCGAGGTCAGCACCGCGATGCCGAGTCCGACGATGGCGGCGGTCAGCACGACCCAGTCGACGGTGACGGCGCCGTCTTCGTCGTTGCGGAAGGTCTTGGCGAATTTGAAGATGTTCATGGTCAGGTCCTTTTCGGGAGATCGTCGTTGCAGCGCCCCGGTCCTTCGATCGTCCGACCGGGAGCTGGTCGGGGCCGTGCCGTTGCGGTGGAACCGTTGTGACGCCGGATTGGGGCGGAATTCGGACGCGCTTGCAGGGTTTTCGTGGTCCTTTCGGGAAGTTATCGCGGCGGTCGGGGATCACCCCAGGCCGGACAGGTCTGCCGGAAAGAAGGAAGGCCACCCCTTGGGGCGGCCTTCCGAACCTCTGCCCCGCGGCGCGGCGGATCAGAACGTGGTGGTGACGGTGGTGCCGCTGAGGTGCGTCGAGACGGCCTCGGTCACGGTCTTGGTGCCCGAGGTGACCGAGGTCAGCACCGCGATGCCAAGGCCGACGATGGCGGCGGTCAGCACGACCCAGTCGACGGTGACGGCGCCGTCTTCGTCGTTGCGGAAGGTCTTGGCGAATTTGAAGAATTTCATGTCTCTACCCTTTCTGAGGCAGGTCTTGGTGTGGCCGCTCCGGCCTGTAGACTGCGATCCGACCGGATCGTTACCGCACCATTGCGATGAACCGGGTATGACGGCGGATTCAGGCGGGATTTCGGCAAGCTTCAAGTAAATCCGTGATCTTTTCCGGATCGCCGCGTGGCATCCACCGACCGCGCATGCCGACGATCCGACCCGGAAAGCACAACGACCGCCCCCGGTGAGGGGCGGCCGCGCGCAATCGGGGGTCGGGTGGACCCGGATCAGAACGTGGTGGTGACGGTGGTGCCGCTCAGGTGCGTGGAGACGGCCTCGGTCACGGTCTTGGTGCCCGAGGTGACGGAGGTCAGCACGGCGATGCCGAGGCCGACGATGGCGGCGGTCAGCACGACCCAGTCGACGGTGACGGCGCCGTCTTCGTCGTTGCGGAAGGTCTTGGCGAATTTGAACAGTTTCATGATCTGGTTTCCCTCGAAGTGCGTGTTGCGTTTCCCTACCGAGCCGGGCGTGTTGCAGGAGATCGTCCTTGAAGGGCCTGCGCCGTATCGGAATGACGGGAATTGACCCGAGAATGTGGGCAACAATACGGCCTTGGCGCGTCATCTCGGCGAAGTCGGGTGCCAAGGTGGAGCGTTTTCCTAACCATCTGTCTATCAATGATAATTTCTGAGGGGCGAGCCACGTCATCGCCGAAGATCGTTTCCGAAAGGACGCACAATTCCGCGGAGTGGCGCGAATGTTCGCAAGCCGCTGGCGCGACAGGCTTTTCTTTGCAACGCTTGGCAAAACACGAACGGGGCGGAGCAGGCACCGTATGAAACTGCATCTGATCGGGACCGCCATCGCGGCGGCCGTCGTCCTTGCGTCGCCGGGCTGGGGCGATGCGCCGAAGCCGTTTCCGGACTTCACCTTCAAACGGGTGAAGCCGCCGAAGGCCGGGGCGTCGAAGCGGATCACGGTGCAGATCGCGCCGGCCCCGCCGCGCCCTGCCGCCGCCGCTGCGCCGAAGCCGACGCCGAGCGCCCCCGACGTCCCCCCCGCCGCGGTGGCCCTCGCGCCCGCGGGCGACGCCCAGGACTGGTTCTGGACGGCGGTCTCCGGCCGCTCTCCGGCGGGGCGGGTGGACAGCGCCCTCAGCGCGTTGCGGAAAGGGCCCTCGGGGCAGGGCTTCCCGTCGCCGCGGCTCCAGACCCTGCGCCAGATCGCCGACGCCTACGGCCGCGACATCCTGAAGTTCTCGGTCGGCACCCGGATCTCGCCCGCCCTCGCCCTCGCGGTGATCGCGGTCGAATCGGGCGGCCGGTCCGACGCGGTCAGCCGGGCGGGCGCCCAGGGCCTGATGCAGCTCATGCCCGCGACCGCGGCGCGCTTCGGCGTCGTCGACGCCACCCGCGCCACCGAGAACATCCGCGGCGGCATCACCTATCTCGACTGGCTGATGGGCGAGTTCGGCGGCGACGCACTGCTGGCGCTGGCGGGCTACAACGCGGGCGAGGGGGCGGTGCGCAAGCACGGCGGGGTCCCCCCCTATGCCGAGACGCGCGCCTATGTGCCCAAGGTTCTGGCCGCCTGGTCGGTCGCGCGCGGCCTGTGCCTGAGCCCGCCCGAGCTGATCACCGACGGCTGCGTCTTCGTCGGCGGGCGGGCGGCCACGAATGGCTGAGACGCCGCCGCTGGTGGTGCTGGCCGACGACGCTCTGCTGCGCACCTCGCCCGGGGCCGAGCTGCTCTGGGCCGGGCTGGGGCAGGCGCCCTGGGCGACGCTCGGGGCGTTGCTGCGCCGTGGCGGCCGGGTGGACGCGGCGGCGGCAGAGCTTGCGCGACGGGTCGAGATCCGCGCCGATCTCCTGCCCTGCGACCCCGCCGCCATCGCGCTGATCGCCGAGGCGCAGGCGGCGGGCCGGGCGGTGTACCTTGCCGGAACCGCGCCCGCCCCCCTGCTCGAGCGGCTGGCCGCCGCCAAGGGC
>NZ_PNOS01000005.1 GCF_002869745.1 Oceaniglobus roseus | reverse complement strand
ACAAGGCGGCCGAGATGGCCCATGGCGGCTGGCAGGCCGTCACCGCGGGGGCCGAGGCCGCGGACCGCGCGCTGGAGCTGATCGAGGAGGCGCTGGACCGCGCCGCCGCCGGAAGGACGCCATGAGGGCGCCGGGCTTCTGGGACAATCCGCCGGAGGCGCCGGGCTGGCAGGCGCGGCTGCTGGCGCCGTTCGGCGCGCTCTATGCCGCCGGAACGGCGCGGCGGCTGGCGCGGGGCGGGACGGGCCATGCCGCGAATGTCCCGGTGATCTGCGTCGGCAACCTGACGGCGGGCGGCGCGGGGAAGACGCCGACGGTGATGGCGCTGGTGCAGATGCTCACGGGCCGGGGGCGGGCGGTGCATGTCGTCTCGCGCGGCCACGGCGGGCGGCTGGAGGGGCCGGTCCGGGTGGACCCCGCGCGCCACGGTGCCGCCGACACCGGGGACGAGCCGCTGCTGCTGGCCGCCTTCTGCCCGGTCTGGGTCGCGCGGGACCGGGCCGCCGGGGTGCAGGCGGCCGAGGCGGCGGGGGCGGAGGCGGTGATCCTCGACGACGGGTTCCAGAACCCGGCGGTCGCCAAGGCGCTGTCGCTGGTGGTCGTGGATGCGGCGCAGGGCTTCGGCAACGGCCGCGTCCTGCCCGCGGGGCCACTGCGCGAACCCGTGGTGCAGGGCCTCGCCCGCGCCGACCTGCTGCTGAGCCTCGGAGGGCAGGACGCACAGGAGGCGTTCCGCCGCCGGTGGGGCGCCGACATCGCCGTGCCGCACCTGACCGGCGCGGTGCGCCCGCTGGCCATGGGCATGGACTGGGAGGACCTGCGCGTCCTGGCCTTCGCGGGCATCGGCCGCCCGGCCAAGTTCTTCGCCACGCTGGCTGCGGAGGGGGCCGTGCTGGCCGCGACCCGCGCGCTCGACGACCACCAGCCGCTGACGACCGCGCTCCTGACCCGGCTCGAGCGCGAGGCGCAGGCGCTCGGCGCGCAGCTCGTCACGACGGAGAAGGACGCGGTGCGCCTGCCCGATGGTTTCCGCCCCAAGGTGCTGACCCTGCCCGTGCGCCTGACTTTCGACGATCCCGCCCCGCTCGAGACGGCGCTGGACCGGCTGGGTCTCTCGCCGCCTAGCGCGCCTTCAACTCCTCGGTGAAGCGGATCTCCTCGGTCTCGCCGGTCAGCCGCGCGCGGTAGACCGGCAGGCTTTCGGCGACCCGCATGATGTAGTTGCGGGTCTCGTCGAAGGGCACATGCTCGATCCAGTCGACCACGTCGACATCGGGCGAGCGCGGATCCCCCAGCTCCTCCATCCAGCGCAGGGGCCGTCCCGGCCCCGCGTTGTAGCCGGCCGAGACCAGCACCACGTTGGCGCCGAACCGTCCGATCAGCTCGGCCAGGTAGGCCGTGCCGAGGGTCGCGTTGTAGGTCGGGTCGGAAAACAGCCGGTCGCGCGAGAAGGGCAGGGACAGCTTGCGCGCCATGTCCTTCGCGGTGCCGGGCATCAGCTGCATCAGCCCCCGCGCGCCGACGCCCGACGAGACGCCGGCGTTGAACTCGCTTTCCCGCCGGGCGATCGAAAGGGCCAGTTCGCGCGGGACCGGCATGTCCGGCACGCCCAGCTCGACCACCGGGTAATAGGGGCGGGGCAGGGTCAGCCCGACCGAGGCCGCCTGCTTGCCGATCATCAGCGCCAGGTGCGGCTCGCCCAGCTTCGTCGCAAGGTCGGCCAGCGTGCCCAGCTCGCGGCCGTCCAGCGTCTCGCCGAGGTGGACCATGAACCGCTCGGCCAGGTCGCGCTCTCCGGCGGCCTGGAGCAGCAGCGCCGCCTCCAGCACCGACGAGCTGCGGAAGGCGGCCTGGTCCAGCGGCGGATAGACCTCCTCGCCGGTCAGGGTCGGGTCCATCGGCAGGCCCGCCCGCTCGGCCGCGAGCAGGCCGTAGAAGCTGGTCTGGTACTCGGCCCCGAAGGCATAGGCGTTGGCTGCGCCTTCGGCATCGCCCATCGCCTCGTGGGCGCGCCCCTCCCAGTAGCCCGCGCGCCCCAGGCTGATCGGCGTGGCGACCGCCGTGCGGAACTTCTGGAAATGCCGGAGCGCCCCGGCGGGATCGTCGAGATAGGTCAGCTGGATATAGCCCGACAGCCATTCGAGATCGGCGAAGTCCGAACCCTCCTCCAGCCAGTGCGACGACGCGACGGCATAGGCGTCCTCGACCTTGCCCTCGCGCATCAGCGCCCGCGCCAGGTCGCGGCGGCGGGGCGCCCAGACCTGCGGCTGGCCCAGCAGCGCGGCGGTGGCGCTGCGTTCAAGGATCAGCGCCGCCGCCTCCGCGTCGCGGCCCTTGGCGTGGCGCCAGCGGAACCGCTCGAAGGCGAGGCCGGGGTCGGACTGGAGCGCGGGCGGCACCCTGGCGATCAGCGTGTCGATGCCGGGGCGGTCGGCGCGCAGGGCCATCCGCGCCTCGGCCAACGCGGTCTGGCCCGGATCGTCGAGCCGCGTCAGCATCCGCCGCGCCGCCTGCGTCGCGCCCTTCCACAGCATCGAATCGAGCCGCGCCTGGTGCAGCGGCGCCAGCATCTCGGGATAGTAGCGCAGCAGCACCAGCTCGGCCTCCGCGGTCATCGGCCGGTCGACCCAGGCCAGGGCCGCCTCGGCCTGGGCGTCGCCCTCGGCCCCGATGCTGCGGAAGGCGTTGACCAGCGAGATCACGCCGTGGCCGGTCTGCGGCGTGGTGTCGGCGAAGAAGGCGATGACGTCGGGGGCGTCGCCGACATGGGGCAGGGCCTCTTCGCTCTTTTCCTTCAGGTAGGGCAGGCCGGGCCAGTCGGGGCGGCGGCGCAGGAAGGACTTCACCTCCTCGAAATCGCCAAGACCCGCGCGCAGGCGGTGCCACTCGATGATGTCGCGCCCCACCGGCCCGGCCCGCGTTCCCGAGGCCAGCGCCGCCGTCCAGTCGCCCTTGCGCAGTTCCGCCATCGCCTGGGCAAGGCCGAGCGCCACGCCGCTCGCCGGCGGACGCTGGGGCGAGGGGGCCGTCTGCGCGGTCAGCGGCGCGACGGCGGTGACGGCGACGACCGCCAGGGCCAGGAGGAGGTTCAGAAGGCTCGATTGTTTCATGGCGCGCAGACTATGGCGGTGTGTCCGGGAGGCAATACACAAACTTGGCAATCCCGGGAACTGCCGCTAGGGTCCGCCGCGCATCGAACGGGGCAATCCTGCCCGGCAAATCTGAAGGAAGCGTGTCATGTTCAAAGGGTCCTATGTCGCTCTTGTCACGCCGTTCAAGGACGGCCAGCTGGATCTGGACTCGCTGAAGAAACTCGTGGACTGGCACATCGCCGAGGGCACCCACGGCCTTGTCCCCGTGGGGACAACCGGCGAAAGCCCGACCCTGACCCATGCCGAGCACGAGAAGGTGGTCGAGGTCGTGGTCGCCCAGGCCGCGGGCCGGGTGCCGGTGATCGCCGGCGCAGGCTCGAACAACACGACCGAGGGGATCCGGCTTCTGAAGCACGCCGCCTCCGTCGGGGCCGACGCCGCGCTGGTGGTCACGCCCTATTACAACAAGCCGACCCAGGCGGGGCTGATCGCCCATTACACCGCGCTGCACGACGCCGCCGAGATCCCGATCATCATCTACAACATCCCGCCGCGCTCGGTCATCGACATGTCGCCCGCCACCATGGGCACGCTGGCGAAGCTGCCGCGCATCGTCGGCGTGAAGGACGCGACCGGCGACATCACCCGCGTCTCGGCCCAGCGGATCACCTGCGGCAAGGACTTCATCCAGCTCTCGGGCGAGGATGCCTCGGCCCTCGGCTACAACGCCCACGGCGGGGTGGGGGCGATCTCGGTCACGGCGAACGTCGCGCCGAAGCTCTGCGCCGAGTTCCAGGAGGCGACGCTGGCGGGCGACTTCGCCAAGGCGCTGGAGTACCAGGACCGGCTGATGCCGCTGCACACCGCGCTGTTCCTCGAGCCGGGTCTGGTCAGCGCCAAGTACGCGATGTCGCTCCTCGGGCTCTGCAGCGACGAGGTGCGCCTGCCGCTGGTCGGCCTGTCCGACGACGCCAAGGATGCGGTTCGGGCCGCGATGCAGCACGCGGGCCTTCTCTGAGCGCGCCGGGGCGGCCTCAGGGCTGCCCCGACCGCCGCCGCCGCGTCTCCTGCTGCGACGTCCGGAGGCTGCGCATCACCTCGACCAGCATCGCGGTCATCAGCCCGAAGTTCAGCAGCCCGTTTGCCGCCGCCATGCCGCCGAGCAGCCGCCACGCCCGCGGCAGCAGCACGTCGCCGAAGCCGAGCGTGGTGAAGGCGACCAGCGAGAAGTACACGGATTCCTCCAGGTGCGCGAAGACCCCGAGTCCGCGCAGCACCAGCGCCCAGAGCCAGACGCAGACGGTCATCAGCGCCAGGGTCCAGATCACCGAAAGGCACAGCACCAGCATCTGCCGCGGCCCGTGGGGTTCGCGGTGCAGCCAGGCGGCGTGGCGCGCCAGCAGCGTCTCGAGCGCCCAGTAGGCGGCGCCGCCGACGGCCACGGTGACGAGGATCACGGCGGTGCCGAGCGCGATCTGCAAGAACATCCCCCGATCCTCCCCTTCCACGGGCCCCCGGCTGGACTTGTGGCTGTTCCTCCCTTATCTCAGGGCGGTCATGGCAAGCAAAGACGACAACGCGAACTACAAGATCATCGCCGAGAACCGGCGGGCCCGGCACGACTATGCCATCGAGTACGACATCGAATGCGGCATCGTGCTGATGGGGTCCGAGGTGAAGTCGCTGCGCGTGAACTCGGCCAACGTGGCCGAAAGCTATGCCGCGGTCGAGAACGGCGAGCTGTGGCTCGTGAACAGCTACATCGCCCCCTACCTCAACGCCAAGACCTGGGGCCACGAGGACCGGCGGCGGCGCAAGCTGCTGGCCTCCAAGCGCGAGCTGGCCCGGCTCTGGAACGACACCCAGAGGAAGGGCATGACCATCGTGCCGCTGGTGATGTACTTCAACCACAAGGGCCTGGTGAAGCTGAAGGTCGGCGTCGCCAAGGGCAAGCAGAACCACGACAAGCGCGCCGACGCCGCCAAGAAGGACTGGCAGCGCCAGAAGGCCCGTCTTCTGCGCCACGATGCTTGATGCGCGGCGGGTTCGCCACGATGCTTGATGCGCGCCGTGTGCGCCGCAACGCCTGAGACTCCCCCGCGCCACTTGTCGGCCTTGCCAGCGCACCGCCCCCGGTTTACCCAACCCTCAGCACGAGAGGCGGCGAGGCGGAGGCCATGGCTTACGACGATCCCACAACGCTGGTGTCCACGGACTGGCTGGCGCAGCACCTGAACGATCCCGACCTGCGCGTCCTCGACGCCAGCTGGTACCTGCCCGACCAGAACCGCGACCCGAAGGCCGAGTACGAGGCCGCCCATATCCCCGGCGCCCGCTTCCTCGCGCTGGAGGACATCTCCGACAGCCGCTCCTCCCTGCCGCACATGGCGCCCGCGCCCGAGAAGTTCGTGTCGCGGATGCGCGCCCTCGGCATCGGCGATGGCCACCAGGTGGTGGTCTACGACGGCGCGGGGCTCCAGTCGGCCGCGCGGATGTGGTGGCTGTTCCGCCTGATGGGCAAGACCGACGTCGCGGTGCTGGACGGCGGTTTCCCGAAATGGCAGGCCGAGGGGCGCGCGGTCGAGGATCTGCCGCCCGTGGTGCGCGACCGCCACATGACCGTCAGCCGCCAGAACCAGCTGGTGCGCGACGTGACCCAGGTCGCCGCCGCCGCCAAGCTCGCCGATCACGAGATCATCGACGCCCGCGCCGCCGAACGCTTCCGCGGCGAGGCGCCCGAACCGCGTCCGGGCCTCCGGGCGGGCCACATCCCGAAGTCGCGCAACGTCCCCTACAGGACGCTGCTGAACCCCGATTCCACGATGAAATCGCCCGCCGAGCTTAAGGCGGTGTTCGAGGCGGCGGGCGTCGACCTGTCGCGCCCCGCCATCACCACCTGCGGCTCGGGCGTGACGGCGGCGATCCTGTCGCTCGCGCTCGAGATCCTCGGCCACCGCAACCACGCCCTCTACGACGGATCCTGGGCGGAATGGGGCATGTACAACGACCTGAAGGTCGCTACCGGAGAAGCCTGATGCTCGAAACCCTGAAACCGCAACCCGCCGACAAGATCCTGGCGCTGATGCAGGCCTTCCGCGAGGATCCGCGGGCCGACAAGATCGACCTCGGCGTCGGCGTCTACAAGGATGCCGAGGGCCGGACGCCGGTGATGCGCGCGGTCAAGGCCGCCGAGAAGAAGCTCTGGGAAGAGGAGCAGACGAAAAGCTATACCGGCCTCGCGGGCGATCCGGCCTATGGCGAGGCGATGCGCGGCCTGATCCTCGGCGATGCCGTGGCGGCCGACCGCGTCTCGGCGGCGGCGACGCCCGGCGGCACCGGCGCGATCCGCCAGGGGCTGGAACTGATCCGCCTGGCCGCGCCCGGCGCGAAGGTATGGCTCTCGGCACCTACCTGGCCGAACCACCCCTCCATCGTCCGCTACCTCGGGATGGAGATGGCGGAATACCGCTACTTCGACGAGGCGAGCCGCGGCGTCGACTTCCTCGGGATGATCGGCGACCTCCAGGCCATCGCCGAGGGCGACGTGGTGCTGCTGCACGGCTGCTGCCACAATCCCACCGGGGCCAACCTGACGCTTGAACAGTGGGGCCAGGTCGCCGACCTCTTGGCCGCGAAGAAGGCGATCCCCTTCATCGACATCGCCTACCAGGGCTTCGGCGACGGGCTCGACGCCGACGCGGCGGGCACCCGGCTGATCGCCGCCCGCCTGCCCGAGGTGCTGATCGCCGCCAGCTGCTCGAAGAACTTCGGCATCTACCGCGAGCGCACCGGCATCCTCATGGCCATCGCGCCCGAGGCGGGGATGAAGCCCGTGACCCAGGGCACGCTCGCCTTCCTGAACCGCCAGAACTATTCCTTCCCGCCCGACCACGGCGCCCGGCTGGTGACGATGATCCTGAACGACCCCGGGCTGAGGGCAGACTGGATGGCCGAGCTCGAGGAGGTAAGGACCGGCATGCTGGCCCTGCGCAAGCAGCTGGCGGACGAGCTGCGCCAGCGCTCGAACTCCGACCGGTTCGACTTCATCGCCCACCACCGCGGCATGTTCTCGCGGATCGGCGCCAGCCCCGAGCAGGTCGAGGCGATGCGGCGCGACAATGGCATCTACATGGTCGGCGACAGCCGCATGAACATCGCGGGCCTCAACGCGAAGACCGTCCCGATCCTCGCCCAGGCAATCGTCGACGCCGGCGTCTGACGCGGCCGGGGGCCCGCCCGGGGCCCCTCCCCGCACCCCTCCCATCTTTGCTTCCCAAATATCCTGGGGTCCGGGGCAAAGCCCCGGTCCGCGGCCGGTCATGGGCGCCGACATCGGCCGGGCCGGGCGTCCCCCCGAAACGAAACGGACCGGCAGGTTTCCCTGCCGGTCCGCGTCGCCCGATGCCCGCCGGAGCGGCGATCAGGAGTGGTAGGCGCTCTCCCCGTGGGAGGTCAGGTCGAGCCCCGTCTGCTCGGCCTCCGCGGCGACGCGGATGCCGGTGATGGCCTTGGTGATGTAGATCAGCACCAGCGAGCCGATGCCGGACCAGACGATGGTCACGAGCACGCCCTTGATCTGCGCGAAGATCTGCGCGCCCATGGTGCCCGCCTCGACCACGAAGCCGGTGCCGCCCAGCGAGGGGGCGCAGAGGATGCCGGTCATGATCGCGCCGACGATGCCGCCGATCCCGTGCACGCCGAAGACGTCGAGGCTGTCGTCGTACTTGAAGCTCGACTTGATCGTGGTCACGAAGAAGAAGCAGACCGGCGAGACGATCAGGCCCAGCACGATGGCGCCCACCGGGCCGGTGGTGCCGCAGGCCGGGGTGATCGCGACGAGGCCCGCGACCATGCCCGAGGCGGCGCCGAGGCCCGAGGCCTTGCCGCGCACCATGCCTTCGACCGCGCACCAGGCGACGACGGCGGCGCCGGTGCAGACGAAGGTGTTCAGCATCGCCAGGGTGGCGTTCGCCGTGGCTTCGAGGTTGGAGCCGGCGTTGAAGCCGAACCAGCCGACCCACAGCATCGCCGCGCCGACCATGGTCAGCGTCATCGAGTGCGGCGCCATGTTGTCGCGTCCGAAGCCGACCCGCGGCCCCAGCACGACGGCCCAGACGAGGCCTGCGATACCGGCGTTGATGTGCACCACGGTGCCGCCGGCGAAGTCGATGGCGCCCCAGTTGAAGATCAGGCCCGAGCCGTCCCAGACCATGTGGGCGATCGGGAAGTAGACGAAGGTGACCCAGAGGATCATGAACAGCACGATCCCCGAGAACTTCGCCCGCTCGGCGAAGGCGCCGACGATCAGCGCCGGGGTGATGGCGGCGAAGGTCATCTGGAAGGCGATGAAGACGTACTCGGGCAGGACGATGCCGTCCGAGAAGGTCGCGGCGGTGGTGTCCATGCTCACGCCCGCGAGGAACAGCTTGCCGAGGCCGCCCCAGTAGGGCGAGGTGCCGCCGCCGAAGGCGAAGGAATAGCCCCAGAGCACCCAGACGATCATCACGACCGAGGCGATCAGGGTGCACTGCATCAGCACCGACAGCATGTTCTTCGACCGCACCAGGCCGCCGTAGAACAGCGCGAGGCCCGGAATGATCATGAACAGCACGAGCAGCGAGGAGGTCATCATCCAGGCGACGTCGCCCTTGTCGATGACATCGGCCGCCGCGGCGGCCTCGGCGGTGGCGGTGGCGTCCTGCGCGAGGGCAGGCAGGGCGGCGGCGGCCAGGACGGCCGTGAGGCCCGCCAGTGTGTTAAGGTTTCTCATCTTGCTCATTTCCCCTTCAGCCTGAGCGTCACAGCGCGTCTTCGTTGGTTTCGCCGGTGCGGACGCGCACGGCGCTGTCCACGTCGAGGACGAAAATCTTGCCGTCGCCGATCTTGTCGGTCTTGGCGGTGGTGGCGATGGTCTCGACCACCTGGTCGGCCATCGAGGCGCTGACCACGATCTCGAGCTTCACCTTGGGCACGAAGTTCACCGCGTATTCGGCGCCGCGGTAGATCTCGGTGTGCCCGGACTGGGATCCGAAGCCCTTGATTTCCGTCACCATCATGCCGCGCACGCCGATGGTGGTCAGGGCTTCGCGGACCTCCTCCAGCTTGAACGGTTTGATTGCTGCAATGATCAGTTTCACATCTGTCCCCTTCCGTTCGGCGCAAGCAGAGTCCCGCGCACCCTTCATGCACCGCAACAGGCGCATCGGGGCTTTGCCGCACAAGCTTGCCGGCGCCTTCGGGGCGGGCGCTGCATGCGCTCTTGCACAATTTTTGCACAAACGACGGGCTGCGACTAAAAATAAGGCGGGCTGGAAAAAGCAAAGTTGAACGGTTGCGGTCTCCCCTTTTGGTGACGCCGCCTGTAGTCTCTGCTGCAACAGCAAGAAGAGACAGCAGCAGAGACTGGGGACAGGCATGGCCGGATCGGGCCCGAGAAAACCGCTGGTGGCGGACCGGCGGCGGCCGACGAAGACGGCCGCGAAACCGCAGCCCCGGCGCAAGGCGCGGGCGACTCCGCCGCGCAAGCGGCGCGGGCCCCTCGGCCTGATCGGGGCGCTGTTCCGCTGGATCTTCCGGCTGACCTTCCGGCTGGCCTTCCGCACCGCGCTGGTGATCGCGCTGCTGGTCGGGGCCGGGGTGTTCTACTACTACACCACGCTGCCCCCCGTGACCGAACTGCTCGACGCCCGCGCCAAGGGCTCCGTCACCCTGCTGGACCGCGACGGCAAGACCTTCGCCTGGCGGGGCGAGCAGTACGGCGGGCAGATCACCGCCGACAGCGTCTCGCCCTACCTGAAGCACGCGGTCGTCGCGACCGAGGACAAGCGGTTCTACAAGCATTTCGGGGTGTCTCCGCGCGGCGTCGCGGGGGCGATCCGCATCAACCTCGCCGAGGGGCGGGGCCCGCTTTCTGGGCATGGCGGTTCGACCATCACCCAGCAGACGGCGAAGCTGCTCTGCATCGGCGTGCCCTACGACCCCGCCAAGTGGAAGAACGAGCGGGAATACGAGGCCGACTGCCGCGAGGGCTCGCTCTGGCGCAAGATCACCGAGGCCACCTATGCGCTGGCGATGGAGGCGAAATACACCAAGGACGAGATCCTCACGATCTACCTGAACCGCGCCTTCCTCGGTGCCGGGGCCCGCGGGTTCGAGGCGGCGGCGCAGCGGTACTTCGGCAAGCACGCCGCCGACGTGGACCCCGCCGAGGCGGCGATGCTGGCGGGCCTGCTGGTGGCGCCGACCCGCTATGCGCCGACGAACGACCTTGAACGCTCCCAGGGCCGGGCGCAGGTGGTGATCGGCCTGATGGAAGAGCAGGGCTATCTGACGAGGGAACAGGCCGACAGGGCGCGCGCCAATCCGGCGACGCTGTCGGAAGCGGCCGAGGCGCGGGCGGGCGGCTATTTCGCGGACTGGGTGATGGAGGCCGGCCCCGATTTCCTGACCCGCGACACGACCGAGGACGTGATCCTGCGCACCACCTTCGACCCGCGCCTGCAGCGCGCGGCGGAAAGCGCGCTGGTCGACATCTTCAAGACCAAGGTCAAGGAAAGCTCGAAGGCGCAGGCCGCCATCGTGGTGATGAGCGCGGACGGCGCGGTGCGCGCCATGGTGGGCGGACGCAAGCTGAAGGGCGTCGCCGGGCAGTTCAACCGCGCGATCATGGCCAAGCGGCAGACCGGTTCCGCCTTCAAGCCCTTCGTCTATGCCACGGCGCTGGAACTTGGCTACAACGCCAACGACATGGTGATGGACGAGCCGCTGACGCTGAACGTGCCCGGCTCGGGGCCGTGGTCGCCGAAGAACTACGACGGCAAGTACCGCGGCCGGGTGACGCTGACCGAGGCGCTGAAGCATTCGCTGAATACCGCCGCCGTGCGCGTCTCCGAGGCGGTGGGCCGCGAGAACGTGCGCAAGGTGGCCGAGGATTTCGGGATCAAGAGCGACCTCGCCGCCGGTCCCGCGCTGGCGCTCGGCGCGTCGGAATCGACCCTGCTGGAGATGACCGGCGCCTATGCCGGGATCCTGAACGGCGGCACCTCGGTTCGCCCCTACGGCCTGCTGGAACTGCGGCTGAAGGGCGACGAGACCGCGCTGATCGGCCAGGACGGCGGGCTGGGCGAGCGGGTGATCTCGGAGAACGCGGCGCAGCAGCTTATCTACATGATGTCCGAGGTCGTGAACGGCGGCACCGGCACCCGGGCGAAGCTGGCCGGGCACGAGGCGGCCGGCAAGACCGGCACCACCCAAGCGGCGCGGGACGCGTGGTTCGTGGGCTTCACCGCCGATTACGTCGCCGGCGTCTGGATGGGCTACGACGACAACACGCCGCTGACCGGCGTCACCGGCGGCGGCCTGCCCGCCGAGATCTGGCACGAGGTGATGACCCGGGTCGAGGAGGGGCTGCCGGCGCGGCCGCTGCCGATGCGCCGCCCGCCCCCGGTGGTCGCCCAGCCCGACGTCTATCCCGCGCAGAACGGCGACGCGACGGCGAACTCGGGCAACGTGGCGCCGCAGCCGGTGCCCCAGCCCGTGCCGCAGCAGCGCGAGCCGGATCTGGCCGAGCGGATCCTGAACCAGGTCCTGGGCGGCATCCTCGGGCGGCGCACGGACTGAGCGGCGACGATCAGTCCGTGATGCCGACGTCCTGCGGCGTGGTCACGGTGTTCGCCGCGGGATCCTTCGGGCAGATGTCGTACTTGAAGGCGAATCCGTCCCAGACCAGGATCAGCCCGCCGTCGCTGGCCTGCATCAGCATGGCGCGGCGGGTCCATTCGGTGTCGGCGGACTTGCAGGCCATGTCGTAGAGCACGGCGTTCATGTCGCGCACGTTGGTGGCGCGGGTCATGTCGCAGACCGCCTCGACCCCGGTGAAGGTGTTGCCTTCGATCTCGATCACGCCGCCTTCCGCCCCGGTCACGGTGCAGTCCGAGGTCGGCGCGGGCTTGTAGCGCCCGTCGAACGGGCTGGCGGGCGCCGCGGATGCAACGGCCAGCGTGACGGCGGCGGCCAGTGCCAGGCGGCACGGGATCTGGGACAGCATGTTCGTCCTCGCGGATGACCCCCGGCCTCCCGCCGGGTCCGCGCAGCCTACACGCTTTCCGGCCGCATGGAACAGCACCGTGTCGCGCGGCCGCGGGACATGGACAATCGCCCGCGATCCGTCGGATTCGACACATTTCGGCCCGCGTGACGCCGGAGAAGTAGGGAAATTACCACTTGCATGAGTCGTCCCCCATGCAGCATCGTCCAGCCGGCGGCACGGATCTGCGCCATCGGACGTGTCGGCGGCGCCCCGCCGCGCGACCGGCGCACGGCGCGATCCGATGGCGACCCGACCTTTTTGGATGACTTGAAGACATGCGACCTCAGAGCACAGTGGCCGGACAACGGGAACTCGCATCGGTTCGGGCCCAGAGCCGGAGGCTGTTCTGGACCGTCGCGATCTTCAGCTTCTTCGTGAACCTGCTGATGCTGACGGGCCCGCTGTTCATGCTCCAGGTCTACGACCGCGTCCTCGGCAGCCGGTCCGAGGCGACGCTGCTGGGGCTCTTCGTCCTGATGGGCTTCCTGTTCCTTATGATGGGCGTGCTCGACTTCGCGCGGGGCCGGATCCTGGCGCGGATCGGGGCGAAGTTCCAGTCGACGCTGGACCGCCGCGTGTTCTCCGCCATGGTCCGCAAGGCCACCATCGCCCCCGACCGCGAGGATGCCGTCACCAACAACCTGCGCGATCTCGAGGCGGTGCAGCGCCTGCTGTCCTCGCCGGTGCTCACCGCGGCCTTCGACCTGCCCTGGACGCCGGTGTT
Source organism: Oceaniglobus roseus (assembly GCF_002869745.1). Taxonomy (GTDB): domain Bacteria; phylum Pseudomonadota; class Alphaproteobacteria; order Rhodobacterales; family Rhodobacteraceae; genus Oceaniglobus; species Oceaniglobus roseus. Next base: position 123,831 of record NZ_PNOS01000005.1, on the reverse strand, counting down.
CCTGGCCGGGATCGCGCTGTTCCACCCCTGGCTCGGAATGCTGGCGGTGGGCGGCGGCGCGATCCTGGTGTTCGTGGCGATCCTGAACCAGGTGATGACGGTGACGCCGGTGTCCCGCGCCAACCAGGCCACCCTCCGGGCCGAGCGCATGGCCGAGCAGATCCGGATCGAGGCCGAGCTAGTCCGCTCTCTAGGGATGCAGGATTCGACCTTCACGCGCTGGCAGAAGCTGCGCGGCGCCTCGCTGGCCGACACGATCTCGGCCAGCGACCTCGGGGGCACCTTTTCGGCGACCACCAAGACGTTCCGGCTGTTCCTGCAATCGGCGATGCTGGCGCTCGGCGCCTACCTGGTGCTCCAGCAGCAGATGACGCCGGGCGGCATGATCGCCGCGTCGATCCTGATGGGCCGCGCCCTGGCGCCGATCGACCTGGCCATCGGCCAGTGGCAACTGGTGCAGCGCGCGATGGAAGGCTGGAAGCGGCTCGCCCTGCTGCTGAGCATGGTCCCGCAGGAGCAGCCCCGCACCGCCCTGCCGCGCCCCCAGGCCCGCCTTTCCGTCACCCAGGCGACGATCATCCCCCCGGGCGAGCAGCAGGCCGCGGTCCGCATGGTCAGCTTCGATGTCCTGCCGGGCGAGGCGGTGGGCGTGATCGGCCACTCCGCCTCGGGCAAGTCCACACTGGCACGGGCGCTGGTCGGGATCTGGCGGCCCTCGGGCGGCAAGATCCGGCTCGACGGCGCGGCGCTGGACCAGTACGAGCCGGACGTCCTGGGCAAGCACATCGGCTATCTGCCGCAGCGGGTGCAGCTGTTCGACGGCACCATCGCCCAGAACATCGCCCGCCTGCTGCCGGACGCGAAGGACGAGGACATCGTGCTGGCCGCGAAGAAGGCCGCGGCGCACGAGATGATCCTGAAGATGCCCGACGGGTACGACACGCTGGTCACGCCTTCGGGCGGCCGCCTCTCGGGCGGGCAGATGCAGCGCATCGGCCTGGCGCGGGCGATGTTCGGCGACCCGGTGCTGCTGGTGCTGGACGAGCCGAACTCGAACCTCGACAACGAGGGGTCCGAGGCGCTGAACGAGTCGATCCGCCAGATGAAGGCGGAGGGCAAGTCGGTGCTGATCATGGCGCACCGCCCGGCCGCGATCAAGGAATGCGACAAGCTGCTGGTCCTGGAGCAGGGCATCCGCCGCGCCTTCGGTCCCCGCGACGAGGTGCTGCGTGAAATGGTGAGCAACCACAAGGAACTGACCGGCGCGACGCCGATCAAGGCAGGCGTGCAATGAGCGAGAAGAACGGCTGGTCCGCGACCCGTCCCGTGCTGTTCGGGCTGTTCGCCCTCGTGGTTCTCGTCGGCGGCTTCGGCTCGTGGGCGGCGCTGACCACCCTGTCGGGCGCCGTCATCGCGGGCGGCCAGATCGAGGTCGAGAGCAACCGCCAGGTCGTCCAGCATCCCGACGGCGGCGTGGTGCAGGAGATCCTGGTCGAGGAAGGCGATACCGTCACCCGCGGCGAGGTGCTGATCCGGCTCGACCCGACGCTGCTGCTGTCCGAGCTGAACGCGGTCGAGGGCCAGCTGTTCGAGCTGATGGCCCGCAACGCCCGCCTGCTGGCCGAGCGCGACGGCGAGAAGGAGGTGACCTTCGACGACGAGCTTCTGGAGGCCGCAAGCCTGCGCCCCGAGGTCGAGGACCTGGTCGAAGGCCAACGCCGGCTGTTCGAGGCGCGCAACGTCTCGGTCGCCAAGGAGATCGAGCAGCTGGGCCTGAAGCGCAAGCAGATCGCGAGCCAGGTGGAAGGCATCCGCGCCCAGCAGGCCGCGCTGCAAACCCAGCTCGGCCTGATCGAACAGGAGCTGGAAAGCCAGCAGTCCCTTCTGGACCGCGGGCTGGCGCAGGCGAGCCGGGTGCTGGCGCTCCAGCGCGAACAGGCGCGGCTGAGCGGCAGCGTGGGCGAGCTGACGGCCAACGCGGCCGAGGCCGAGGGGCGGATGACCGAGATCGACCTCCAGATCCTCAAGCTCGACACCTCGCGGCGGGAAGAGGCGATCTCGCAGACCCGCGACCTGACCTACCGCGAACTGGACCTTGCCGAGAAGCGGCGCGCCCTGAAGGAGCGGCTGAGCCGGCTCGACATCACCGCGCCCGTGTCGGGGGTGGTCTATGGCCTGAAGGTCTTCGCCGAACGTTCGGTGATCCGGCCCGCCGACCCGCTGCTCTTCATCGTGCCGCAGGATCGCCCGCTGGTGATCGCCGCCCGCGTGGCGACCAACAACATCGACCAGGTGCATGTCGGCCAGGACGTGATCCTGCGCTTCTCGTCCTTCGATTCGCGCACCACGCCCGAATTCTTCGGCACCGTCACCAAGCTTTCGGCCGACGCCTTCGTCGACGAGGCGTCGCGCGGATCCTTCTACCGCGCCGAGATCCGGCTGAAGGACCACGAGCTGGACAAGCTGCCGCGCAACCTGTCGCTGCTGCCGGGCATGCCGGTCGAGGCGTTCCTGCGCACCGAGGACCGGACGCCGATCGCCTACCTCGTCAAGCCGCTTGCGGACTATTTCGCCAAGGCGTTCCGGGAAAGCTGAGACACCCTTTCGCCGGGCCGTCGCCTGGCCTAGTCTGCGCGCGAACCACACCGCGACGCGAAAGGGATCCCATGTCCGATTACGAAACCCGCCTGGCCGACCTGGGCGTGACCCTGCCCGAAGCGCCGATGCCGGCGGCGAACTACGTCCCCTATGTCGTGGCGGGCGACACGGTCTATGTCTCGGGCCAGATCTCGCAGGACGAGAACGGGCTGATCACCGGCAAGCTGGGCGCCGACCTGGAGGTGGAGGCCGGGGCGAAGGCCGCGCGGCGTTGCGCGATCAGCCTGCTCGCCCAGCTGAAGGCGGCCTGCAACGGCGACCTCGACCGGCTGGTGCGGGTGGTCAAGCTGACCGGCTTCGTCAACTCGACGGCCGACTTCACCGACCAGCCCAAGGTCATCAACGGCGCCTCCGATTTCCTGGTCGAAGCCTTCGGCGACGCGGGCCGCCACGCGCGGTCCGCCGTCAGCGCGGCTTCGCTGCCGCTGGGCGTCGCGGTGGAAATCGAAGGCATCTTCCAGATCAGATGAGGGCGCTTCCCCCGGGCTTCCTCGACGCGCCCTTCGCGCACCGTGGGCTTCACGACCGCGCCGCGGGCCGTGTCGAGAACAGCCGCGCCGCCTTCCGCGCCGCGATGGCGGCGGGCTATGGCATCGAGGTTGACGTGCAGCTGACCGCGGACGGGCAGGCGGTGGTCTTCCACGACGCCCGGCTGGACCGGCTGACCGGCGAAACCGGCCCGGTCAACGCCCGCACGGCGGCCGAGCTGGGCCGGATCGCGCTGACGGACGGGGGCGAGACGGTGCCGACGCTGGCCGAGGTGCTGCACCTCGTGAACGGCGCGGTGCCGCTGCTGGTCGAGGTCAAGGACCAGGACGGCGCGCTCGGCCCCGATGTGGGCCGGCTGGAGCGGGCGGTGGCCGAGGCGCTGGCGGGCTATGGCGGGCCGGTGGCGGTGATGTCCTTCAACCCCCACGCCATCGCCGCGATGGCGCGGCTTGCGCCCGACATCCCCCGCGGCCTGACCACCTGCGCCTTCGATCCCGACGACTGGTCGCTGCCCGCGGACACCTGCGCGCGGCTGGCCGAGATTGCGGACTACGACCGCACCGGCGCCTGTTTCATCAGCCACGAGGCGAAGGATCTGGGCCGTCCGCGGGTGGCCGGGCTGAAGGGGCAGGGTGCCGCGATCCTCTGCTGGACGATCCGCAGCCCCGAGGCCGAGGCCGCGGCGCGGCGCGTCGCCGACCAGATCACGTTCGAAGGCTACGCCGCCGCCCTGCCTTGAATTGCCGCGCTGCCGCGCCACCTCAGGCCCAAGGCAAGGAGTTGCGGACGCAGATGAGCGAAACGCAGATCGAACTGAACGTGCTGGCCTCCCTGGATCAGGTCGAGGCCGCCGACTGGGACGCCTGCGCCTGCCCCGAGACCGAAGATGGCGGGCGGGCGCTGGACCCGTTCACCACCCACCGCTTCCTGAAGGCGTTCGAGGACAGCGGCTCGGTCGGGCCCGGCACCGGATGGCAGCCGCGGTACCTGGTGGCGAAGGCGGACGGAATGGTGATCGCCTGCGCGCCGCTCTATGCCAAGGGCCACAGTCAGGGCGAATACATCTTCGACCACAACTGGGCCCATGCCTATGAACGAGCGGGGGGGCGCTATTATCCGAAACTCCAGATGGCGGTGCCCTTCACCCCGGTCACCGGCCGCCGCTTCCTCACGCGGCCCGGCTGGTTCGAGACCGGCACCGCCGCGCTGGTGCAGGGGGCGGTGCAGCTGGCGTCGGAGAATCGCCTGTCGTCCCTCCACGTCACCTTCTGCACGGAAGAAGAGGTGGAGGCGGGCAGGCAGATGGGGCTTCTGCACCGCACCGGCCAGCAGTTCCACTGGGAAAACCGCGGCTACGGCAGTTTCGACGACTTCCTCGGCGATCTCAGCTCGAGGAAGCGCAAGAACATCCGCAAGGAACGCGCCACCGCCCAGGGCTTCGGCGGCGAGATCGTGCAGCTGACGGGCGAGCAGATCGAGCCGCAGCACTGGGACGCCTTCTGGCGCTTCTACCAGGACACCGGCGCGCGGAAGTGGGGCACGCCCTATCTGACGCGAAGGTTCTTCAGCCTCGCCCACGAGCGGCTGCGCGACGACATCCTGCTGATCTTCGCCATGGACGGCGCCCGTCCCGTGGCCGGCGCGCTGAACGTGATCGGGCGCGAGGTGCTGTACGGCCGCTACTGGGGCTGCATCGAGGATCACCCCTGCCTGCACTTCGAGGCCTGCTATTACCAGGCCATCGACTATGCCATCGCCCATGGCCTGAAGCGGGTCGAGGCGGGGGCGCAGGGCGAACACAAGCTGGCCCGCGGCTATCTGCCGTCGCCCGTCCATTCGCTGCACTGGATCGCGGACGAGGGATTCGCGCGGGCGGTGGAGGACTATCTGACGGCGGAACGCGCGGCGGTGGACGACGAGATCGAGGTGCTGACCAGCTACGGCCCCTTCCGCAAGACCATGAGCGAGGATGCATGACCGACAGGCTGACCGACACCGCCCGGGCCGAGGGCCTGCCGCCCCTGCTGGCCGCGGGCTGGACCCACGACGGAGAACGCGACGCGATCTCCAAGACCTACGAGTTCAGGAACTTCATCGAGGCCTTCGGCTTCATGACCCGCGCCGCGCTCCATGCCGAGAAGCTGAACCACCACCCCGAGTGGTCGAACGTCTACAGGACGGTGAACGTGACGCTGACCACCCACGACGCGGGCGGGCTTTCGATGCTGGACCTGAAGCTCGCCAGCCGCCTCGACACGCTGGCGAAATAGAAAAAGGGGGGACGACCGGCGTCCCCCCTTCGCCTGTTACAGCGTGCCGAGGATCGCCTCGCCGCCCGAGACGTCGCAGACGCCGGGCCCTTCTTCCCTGTGCAGCGTCTTCACCACGCCGTCCTCGACCACCATGGCATAGCGCGAAGAGCGCGAGATCAGCCCGGCGGGAGGCGCGGTGAAGTCCATGCCGATCGCGGTGGTGAAGGCGCTTTCGGGATCGCCCAGCATGGTGATCCCGGCGGCGGTCGCCCCCGTCGATTCGCCCCAGGCCTTCATCACGAAGGGATCGTTGACCGAGATGCAGATGATCTCTTCCACGCCCTTTTCCATCAGCTGGTCCTTGGTGCGCACGAAGCTCGGGACATGGGCCGAAGAGCAGGTGGGCGTGAAGGCGCCCGGCACGGCGAAGATCACGACCTTGCGCCCGGCCGTCTTCGAGGACAGCGGAACGCCTTCGGGGCCGTTGTCGCCCAGCCGGACGAGAGTCGCATCGGGAAGCCTGTCGCCTTCGGAAAGTGCCATGGGTTTTCTCACCTCGCTGGATTGAACCTGTCTTCGCGATGGTTATAGGCTCGCGCCGGAAGAACGCCAGCGGTTCGGAGGCACATGTCGCACATCATCGCCATCGGGGGCGGGCAGGCGGGATCGTCGCTTGTCGCGAAGCTGCGCGCCCTCGGGTTCGACGGCCGCCTGACGCTGGTCTGCCGTGAACCGGTGCCGCCCTACCAGCGCCCGCCGCTCTCCAAGGCCTACCTGATGGGCGAGATGGAGGAGGCGCGGCTCTACCTCCGTCCGGAAAGCTTCTATGCCGACAAGGAGATCGACCTGCGCCTCGGCCAGCCGGCGACGGGGATCGACCTTGCCGCGCGCACGCTGCGCCTCGGTGACGAGGTGCTGTCCTACGACCAGCTGGCGCTGACCACCGGATCCGTCCCCCGCCGCCTGCCGGCCGGGATCGGAGGCAACCTCGCCGGGGTCTACGAGGTCCGCACGCTGTCGGACGTCGACGGGATGACCCCGGCCTTCGCCGCGGGGCGCAAGGTGGTGATCGTCGGCGGCGGCTACATCGGGCTCGAGGCCGCGGCGGTCGCGGCGAAGCTGGGGCTGCAGGTCACGCTGCTGGAGATGGCGCCGAGGATCCTGCAGAGGGTGGCCGCGCCCGAGACCTCGGACTTCTTCCGCGCCCTGCACCGCGCCCACGGCGTCGACATCCGCGAGGGCGTGGGGCTGGAGACGCTTCTGGGCGAGGACAAGGTGACGGGCGCGCGGCTGTCCGACGGGACCGAGATCGAGGCCGACTTCGCCATCGTCGGCGTCGGCATCGCGCCGTCGACGCAGCTGGCGCTGGCGGCGGGGCTTACGGTCGAGAACGGCATCGTCACCGACGTCTACGGGCGCACCTCGGATCCGGCGGTCTGGGCGGCGGGGGACTGCGCCTCGTTCCCGGTGAACGGCACGCATATCCGGCTGGAATCGGTGCAGAACGCCATCGACCAGGCAGAGCAGGTGGCGGCGAACATGCTGGGGGCCGATACGCCCTACGTGCCGAAGCCGTGGTTCTGGTCCGACCAGTACGACGTGAAGCTCCAGATCGCGGGGCTGAACACCGGCTACACCCGCGTTGTCGTGCGACGGGGCGAGGAGGGCGCGGTCAGCCACTGGTACTACGGAGGCGAGCGGCTGCTGGCGGTGGACGCGATGAACGATCCCAGGAACTACATGATCGGCAAGCGGCTGATCGAGGGCGGCAAGTCGCCCGCGCCCGACGTCGTCGCCGATCCGGCCACCGACATGAAGGCGCTGCTGAAGGCGTGAGGATCATCGGCGGCAGGATGCGCGGCACCCACCTGGCCGCCGTGGGCGCGGGCGATGCGGCGGCGCATTTGCGCCCCACCACCGACCGGGTGCGCGAAAGCCTGTTCAACCTGCTGGTCAACGGTGCCCATGCCATCGACTTCGACGGCGCGCGGGTGCTGGACCTGTTTGCCGGGACCGGCGCGCTGGGGCTCGAGGCGCTGTCGCGCGGCGCGGCCTCCGTCACCTTCGTGGACCGCGGCGCGGCGGCGCGGAAGCTGGTCGCGGCGAACATCGCGAAATGCCGGGCGGGCGACGTGGCGCGCCTGCTGAACCGCGACGCGACCCGCCTGCCGCCCTGGCAGGAGGCGCCCCACGATCTCGTCTTCCTCGACCCGCCCTACGGCACGCCGCTCGGCGCCGCGGCCCTGGCCTCGGCCATGGCGGGGGGGTGGATCGTCCCCGGCGCCACCGTGGTCTGGGAGGACGACCGCGCCCCGCTGCCGCCCGCCGGTCTGGCGCTCCTCGACCAGCGCAAGTATGGCTCGACCGTCATCACCCTTCTGAGGACGGACCCCGATGCCTGAGCCCCGCCCCGATCTCGTGATCTTCGACTGCGACGGCGTGCTGGTGGACAGCGAGCCGATCACCAACCGCCTGCTTGTCGCCAACCTCGCCCGCCACGGCCTGACCCTGACCGAGGCGCAGGTCGAGACGATGTTCGTCGGCGGCACCATGGCGGGCGTGGGCGAGCGGGCGAGGGCCGCCGGTGCCGCCCTGCCCGACGACTGGCTGACCTCGATGTACGAGGAGATGTATGCCGAGCTGAGGAAGGGCGTGCCGCCGATTGCCGGGGTGGTCGACTTCCTCGATGCGCTGGATGCGGCGGGGGTGCCCTATGCCGTCGGTTCGAACGGCAGCGAGGAGAAGATGCGGATCACGCTGGGACAGACCGGCCTGATGGAGCGCTTCCGCGGCCGGATCTACTCCGCCCACACCCTGCGCAAGGCGAAGCCCGACCCGGCGCTCTATCTCCAGGCGGCCCGCGACCTCGGGATCGCGGCCGGGCGCTGCGCGGTGATCGACGACAGCCCGGCCGGCTGCACTGCCGGGGTGCGGGCGGGGATGAAGACGCTCGGCTTCGCGGAAACGACGGACCCCGCGCGCCTCGTCGCGGTCGGCGCGACGCCGGTCGCCAGCATGGCCGAGGCGGCGCGGATGCTGGGGTTCGCGATCTGAGTTTGCGTGCGGAGCGATCCGCGCTATCCTTCGCCCATGACCGTTCTCGCCCCACCCCTGTTGCGGTGGATCGCCGCCGCGACTCCCCGCGCCGAGCGTGCGATCGCGCAGCCTGCGCCGCGCGGCAGGGGTTCGCCGGTGCTCATGGGGGATATCCTGAGCCACCGGAACGGCCGCCCGGAGCTGCTGATCCGCTGGGAGGAGGAGCGCGCGCGCGGGACGCGGGATCAGAAGGTCTGGTAGAACTTCCCGGCGGGCGAGGTCGTGAACAGCTCGCAGCCGTCCGCCGTCACCCCCACCGAATGCTCGTACTGCGCCGACAGGGACTTGTCCCGCGTCACCGCCGTCCAGTCGTCGGCGAGGATCTTCGTCTCGGGACGGCCGAGGTTGATCATCGGCTCGATGGTGAAGAACATGCCTTCCTCCAGCACCGCCGCCGTTCCGGGCCGCCCGTAGTGCAGCACGTTCGGCGGGGCGTGGAACACCCGGCCCAGACCGTGACCGCAGAAGTCGCGTACCACCGACATGCGGTGGGATTCCGCGTAGCTCTGGATCGCGTGGCCGATGTCGCCGAAGGTGTTGCCGGGGCGGACCATCTCGATCCCCTTCATCAGGGCGTCGTGGGTCACCTGCAGCAGCCGCTCGGCCTTGCGGCCCAGCTTGCCCGCGACGTACATCCGGCTGGTGTCGCCGTACCAGCCGTCGACGATCACGGTCACGTCGATGTTCAGGATGTCGCCGTCCTTCAGCACCTTGTCGCCGGGAATGCCGTGGCAGACGACGTGGTTCACGCTTATGCAGCTGGCGTGCTGGTAGCCCTTGTAGCCGATGGTGGCCGAGGTCGCCCCCGCCTCGTCGACCCACCGGGTGATCAGGCGGTCGAGCTCTCCTGTGGTCTGGCCGACCGTGACATGTTCCGCGATCCGGTCGAGCAGGCGCGCGGCAAGCTGTCCGGCGGCACGCATGCCGTCGAAGTCGCCGGGTTCGTAGATGCGGATGCCGTCCTTCGTCAGGCGGCCACGGCTGGTCTCGTCCATCGGTGTTCCGTTCGCTTTCAGCCCATAAATAGGGCCTGGCGCCCCTTTCTACCACCCCCGACGGGGTTGCAAGGCCATTTCCGGGCCGTAAGGTTGACCTTGGGTCACACTGTGGAGAGGCGGAAGATGGCGCGATGGACGGTTCTGGTTCTGATGGTGGCGGTGCCGTCCATGGCCGTGGCGCAGGACGATGCCGCCTGCCTGGCCGAGATCCGCGCCCTGTTCGACGGGCCGCTCGACCCCTTCCGGCGCCCGCCCTTCCGGCAGGTGCAGGAAAGCTACTCCCCCGACGGCACGCTCGTCAGCACGTCGGACACGATCGTGGAAAGCCCCGTGCGCCAGATCAGCGGTGTGCGCGGCAGCGGGCAGTACATGCTGATGATCGGCCGCGATGCCTGGATGGGCACCTCGCCCGAGGGGCCATGGACCCCGATGGGCCAGATGATGACCGAGGACATGGAAGCCGCGCAGCGCCAGGTGCCGCAGAGCATGGCCGCGAACCTGACCGAGGTGGACTGCCCCGGCCTGACCGAGACGCCCGAGGGGCCGCGCCTGGTGTATCGCTACCGCACGAAGGTGGATCCGCACCCGGCGCGCGGCAATTCGTGGTGGGGCGCGAAGGAGGAGGTCTGGCTCGACCCCGGGACCCGCCTGCCGGTCCGGTGGGAGACGACCGAGCACGTGGCGAGCTGGCAGGAGGGGATGACGATGGACCGGAACGTGTCGACCCTGACCTATGACGATGCCCTGAAGGTGCCCGACCCGGAGTGATCCCTAGAGGCCCGGCACCTCCACCGGCAGCGGGCGGCCCAGCCGCACGCCCATGGGGTCGATCCGGGTGTCGTAGCACAGCATCTCCACCCCGGAGTGTGCCGCCGCGGCGAAGGCCGCCGCATAGCCCGGGTCGAGGTCGCCCGCCATCCTGAGCCGCGCGCAGTCTGTGCGCTGCACGAGGTACAGCATCACCGCCCGGTGCCCCTGTGCCGCGACCTCGACCAGCTCGCGCAGGTGCTTCGCGCCGCGCTCGGTCACGCAGTCGGGAAACTCGGCCCAGTCGTCCTCGCGCCTCAGGTGGACGTTCTTCACCTCGACATAGGCGTCGGGCAGGCCGGGTTCGGTCAGCAGGAAATCCACCCGGCTGCGGGTGCCATAGGCGACCTCGGGGCGGACCCCGCCATAGCCTGCCAGGGGCGCGATCTGCCGTGCCTCCAGCGCCTCGCGCACCACCCGGTTCGGCACGGCGGTGTCGATCCCCGCCCAGTGGCCGTCGCCGAATTCCACCAGCCGCCAGCCGTGGCGCAACTTTCGGCGCGGATCGTCGTTGGGCTCGAGCCAGACGCGCAGGCCCGGGTCCTTCAGCCCCAGCATCGCGCCGGGGTTGGGGCAATGGGCGCGCACGGTTTCGCCGGTGTCGAGCACGGCCTCGCAGAGGAAGCGGTTCCAGCGGCGCAACAGGCGTCCGGGAACGAGGGGTGTGGGAAACAGCATGGCGCCTGCGCTATCAGAACACGCCGCGCAGCAAAAGCGCCGCCGCCGCCGCGGCCCGGCGCGAAGCGACTCGCCTCGGCCCGCGGATTGGACTAGCCCGGAACGACAGTCACACGGAGAGCCTTCATGCCGAACCCGACCGCCGCGATGCTTGTGATCGGAGACGAGATCCTGTCGGGGCGCACTCGCGATTCCAACATGCACCACCTCGCGGGCGAGCTGACGCGCCGAGGCATCACGCTGGTCGAGGTGCGGGTGGTGTCGGACAGCCGCGACGCCATCATGACGGCGGTTCGCGAGCTGAAGGACAGGGCCGACCACGTCTTCACCTCGGGCGGGATCGGACCGACCCACGACGACATCACGGCCGACTGCATCGCCGCCGCCTTCGGCGTTTCAATCGACGTGCGTGACGATGCGCGCGCGCTGATGGCCGCCCATTACGACCGGCAAGGGATGGAGTTCAACGCGGCCCGGATGCGGATGGCGCGGATCCCCGAGGGGGCGACGCTGATCGAGAACCCGGTGTCGGTGGCGCCGGGCTTCACCCTTGGCAATGTCCATGTGATGGCGGGGGTGCCGACGGTGTTCCAGGCGATGGTCGCCTCGGTCCTGCCGAAGCTGACGGGCGGCGCGCCGCTGCAAAGCCAGACGCTGAGGATCGACCGCGGCGAAGGCGACGTGGCCGGTCCGCTGGGGGAACTGGCGGCGGAGTATCCCGAGCTTTCCATCGGCTCCTACCCGTTCCAGCGCGACGGGGCCTATGGCACCAACATCGTGATCCGCGGCACCGACGGGCCCATGGTCAGCGCGGCGATGGCGAAGCTGGCGCAGCTGTTTCCGGGCACCCCCGCATGAGCGCGCCTGCCCCCGAGGCGCTGTTCGCCGCGATGGAGGCGACCTGGCCCGCGGCACGGACCATCGAGCTCGACCCGTTCCGCCTGCGCGAGGGCAAGGGCGGGGGCAAGCGGGTGTCGGCGGCAACACTGCACGGCAGGCTCGGCCCCGACGACATCGACGCCGCCGCCGCCGCGATGCAGTCGCTGGGCCAGCCGCCGCTGTTCCGGCTGGAACAGGGAGGCGGCGCCTTCGACGACGCGCTGGCGGCTGCGGGCTATGACGTGGCGGACCCGACCGTTGTGCGGGTCTGCCCGATCGGCGGGCTGGCGTCCGAGAGGCCGCCGCGCGTCTCGGCCTTCACCATCTGGGAGCCGCTCCAGATCATGCGCGACATCTGGGCCGAGGGCGGCGTGGGCGCGGACCGGCAGGCGGTGATGGCGCGGGTCAGGGGCGTGAAGACCGGCATCCTGGGCCGCACGGCGGACAAGCCCGCCGCCTCGGCCTTCGTCGCCATCCACGACGGCATCGCCATGCTGCACGCGCTGGAGGTGCGCCGCGCCCTGCGCCGGCAGGGCACGGCCGTCAACGTCATGCGCCAGGCCGCCATCTGGGCCGCCGGTCACGGCGCGACGCACATGGCCGTCCTCGTGACCGAGGCGAACGCGGGGGCCAACGCGCTTTATGCCGCGCTTGGGATGGAGGTGGCCGCGCGCTATCATTACCGCATCAAGGGAGACACGCGATGACCGACAGCCCCACCGCCCTGGACCTGCCGATGGTCGATCCGCTGCCCGAGGCGACGCGGAAATACTTCGACATCTGCCAGGAAAAGCTCGGGATGGTGCCGAACGTGCTGAAGGCCCATGCCTTCGACATCGCCAAGCTGAACGCCTTCACCGCCATGTACAACGACCTGATGCTGGGCGAGTCGAACCTGACGAAGCTGGAACGCGAGATGATCGCGGTGGTCGTGTCCTCGGTGAACCGCTGCTTCTACTGCCTCGTGGCCCATGGCGCGGCGGTGCGCCAGCTCTCCGGCGACCCGATCCTGGGCGAGCAGATCGTGCTGAACTGGCGGGTTGCGGCATTGGAGCCACGCCAGAAGGCCATGCTTTCCTTTGCCGCAAAATTGACAGAATCCTGCCACAGCGTCGACGACACCGACCGCGCGACCCTGCGGGAGGCGGGGTTCAGCGACCGCGACATCTGGGACATCGCGTCGGTCGCGGGCTTCTTCAACATGACGAACCGGGTGGCGACGGCAACCGACATGAAACCGAATCCGGAGTATCACGCTTCATACCGATGATGCCGAGAACCACGATATGCGCCCTGTGCCTCGCGGCCCTGCCGCAGCTGGCGGCGGCCCTGACGCTTGACTTTCCGGCGCGCGGCACCCTGACCGCGCAGCGGCTGGTGGCCGAGGGGCGGGAATCGCTGCCGGTCTCGGCCTTCGCCGACGGTGCGGTGCAGACGCGGGCGGTCGAGGGGCAGGTGACGCGCAAGGCGTGGAAGATCCCGGTGCAGGGGATCACGACGACGCAGCTTCTGTCGCCCCTGCGTCGGCAGCTGACCGAGGACGGCTATGACGTGGTGTTCGAATGCCAGGACGTCGGCTGCGGCGGCTTCGACTTCCGCTATGCGATGGACGTGGTGAACGAACCGGACATGCATGTCGATCTCGGCGATTTCCGCTATCTCATGGCGCAGAAGGGCGAGGGCGACGCGGTGGCGCTGCTGGTCAGCCGGGCGCCGCAGGCTGGGTTCGTGCAGATGACGCGCATCAGCCCGCCCGAGGCGGAACCGGCGGTGATCGCCACCTCGACCAAGTCGGTCGATCCGCTGCTGCCGCGCGAAAGCGGGGACGTCACGGCCGAGTTGCGCCAGGCGGGGCGCGCGCCGCTCGACGACCTGCTGTTCGGCACGGGGTCCGCCGACTTGGAGGAGGGGCAGTTCGATTCGCTCAACCAGCTTGCGGCCTACCTGCGCGACAACCCGGGGCAGTCGCTGACCCTGGTCGGACACACCGACGACGAGGGGGCGCTGGCCGCCAACATCGCGCTGTCGAAAAGGCGGGCGAAATCGGTGATGGACCGGCTGGTGCGCGACTATGGCGCGCCGCGCGACCGGCTGCGGTTCGAGGGTGTCGGATTCCTCGCGCCGAGGGCCAGCAACAGCACCGATGACGGGCGACTGGCGAACCGGCGGGTCGAGGCGATCCTGACGCCCTGAGGCCTCACCAGATGTCGGGGCCCTTGTCGGCGAAGGCGTGCACGAGGAAGTCGATGAAGGCGCGCACCTTGGGCTGCGTGAACCGGCCCGGCGGATAGACCGCATAGATCCCCTGGCTTTCCACCGGCAGGTCCGGGATCGCCTCTTCCACCAGCCCCTTGGCCATGGCGTCGGCATAGAGGAAGCTGGGCAGATAGGCGATGCCGAGGCCGGAGATGGCGGCGTTCAGCAGCGACTGGCCGTCGTTGACGGAAAGCCAGCCTGCCGTCCTGACCTGCCGCTTCTCGCCCGAGGGCGCGGTCAGCTTCCAGACCGCGCCGTTCGACTGGCTGGAATAGTGCAGCAGCTTGTGCTCGTTCAGGTCGTCGATCTTGGCAGGGCGGCCGAACTGCTTGAAATAGCTGGGCGCGCCGATCATCCGCTTGGTCGTCTCGGTCAGCTTGCGGGCGCGCAGCGTGCTGTCCTCGAGCTCGCCGATGCGCACGGCCATGTCGAAGCCTTCCGAGATCAGCTCGACGAAGCGGTTGTTCAGCACCATGTTCACGGTGATGTCGGGAAACTCGGACAGGAAATCGCCGAGGATCGGCGACAGGTGATTGACCCCGAAATCCGTCGCCACGCTGATGCGAAGCAGTCCCGAGGGCGCGGATTGCATCGAGGTCACGAGGCTGTCCGCCTCTCCGGCGTCGTTCAGCACCCGGCGGGCGCGGTCATAGTAGGCGAGGCCGATCTCGGTCGGGCTGACGCGGCGGGTGGTACGGTTCAGCAGCCGGGCGCCCAGCCGGGCCTCGAGCGAGGAGACATGCTTGGACACCGCGGACTTGGAGATCCCCATCTTCTTGGCGGCATCCGTGAAGCCCCCCTGGTCAACCACGGTCGCGAAGGCCTCCATCTCGGTCAGTCTGTCCATCTTTGTCCTCGAATTCTCTGGCCCCTTGGCGTTACGAATTCGCAGACAATCTGGGCATGAATGGGGAGCGGCGGCGACAATATCGGGATACGGACCCCATCGTGGGGTCAGGGGAAACGCCCCGCCACCGATGCGGCAGCGGGACTTTTCAATTGTTTACGTCAGGTGAACGCACTCGGGGACCGGCGTCTGCACCGTCCCGTCCTTCAGGAACTGCGAGAGGTTGTCGCAGACGAGATCGCCCATGGCCTGCCGCGTCTCGTGGGTGGCGCTGGCGACATGGGGCAGAAGCGTGACGTTGTTCATCGAGAACAGCTCGGCCGGAACCTTCGGCTCGGCCTCGAACACGTCGAGCCCGGCCCAGCCCAGCCGACCGTCCTGGAGCGCCTTCACCATCTCGGCCTCGTCCACCACGGTGCCGCGGGCGACGTTGACGAGGGTGCCTTCCGGCCCGAGCGCCTCGATCACCTCCCGGTTCACCAGCTTGTTGGTGGCCGGGCCGCCGGGGGTGATGACGATCAGGACGTCGCTTTCCTTCGCCATCTCAACCAGGTCGCCGAAGTATTCGTAGGGCACGCCGTCCTTCCTGTTTCGCGAGTGGTAGATCACCCGCGACTGGAAGGCGGCGAGCTTCTTCGCGATGGTCTCGCCGATGCGGCCCAGCCCGACGATCCCCACCGTCCGGTTCTCGGGCGAGCGGGTGAGGGGCGTGCTGCCCTCCTTTTCCCACCGGCCCGCGCGGACGTAGGCATCGTTGAAAACGAGATCGCGCATCGCGGCCAGCATCAGCAGGATCGCCGTGTTCGCCACGTCGTCGTTCAGCACGTTCGGCGTGTGCGACACGAGGATGCCGCGCTTGACGCAGGTATCGACGTCGATCGCGTCGTAGCCCACGCCATAGCAGCTGACGACCTTCAGGTTCGGCAGCCCGTCCATGATCTCGGGCTTCACCCCGGCGCCGCCGTTGGTCGCCACGGCGACGATGCTGTCCCCGTGGTCCTTCAGGAAGGCGGGCAGGTCGTCGATGTCGGCCAGCTTGTGCAGGGTGAACTCGGCGGTGAAGCGATCCAGCATCCGCTGGGTCGCGCCGCCGATGAGGAGGAGTCCGGGTTTCATGGAAAGGCCTTTCGCTTACGCGTCCTGTTTGACGGACTGGGTCTGCTGGCCCAGCTTGTCGATGGCGAGGGTGATGGTGTCGCCCTCCTTCAGGTAGACGGGTTCGGGCTTCATGCCCATGCCCACGCCCGGAGGCGTCCCGGTCGAGATCACGTCGCCGGGATGCAGGGTCATCAGCTGGCTCAGGTGGCTGATGATCTGGGCCACCGTGAAGATCATGGTGTTGGTGTTGCCGGTCTGCATGCGCTTGCCGTTGACGTCCAGCCACATGCCCAGTTGCTGCGGATCGCCCACCTCGTCCCGCGTCACCAGCCAGGGGCCCGTGGGGCCGAAGGTGTCGCAGCTCTTGCCCTTGGTCCAGTTGCCCGAGAGCTTGGTCTGGAAGTGCCGCTCGGACACGTCGTCGATCACGCAGTAGCCGGCGACGTAGTTCAGCGCGTCCTCCTCGCTCACGTACTTGCAGCGGGTGCCGATCACGACGCCCAGCTCGACCTCCCAGTCGGTCTGGGTCGATCCGCGGGGGATGTAGACGTCGTCGTTCGGGCCGACGACGGCGCTGGTCGCCTTCATGAACAGGATCGGATGCTCGGGGATCGGCAGGTTCGATTCGGCGGCGTGGTCGGAATAGTTCAGGCCGATGCACATGAACTTGCCGATGTTGCCGACGCAGGGGCCGAAGCGGGGGTTGCCCTCGACCAGCGGCAGGTCGGCCGGGTCGAGCGCGCGCAGCTTGTCCAGTTCGCCGTCCGACAGGACCGCGCCGGTGATGTCGGACACATGGCCCGAGAGGTCGCGGATCTTGCCTTCGGCGTCGATCAGGCCGGGCTTCTCGGCACCGGGTTCGCCGTAGCGGACGAGTTTCATGGTGTGTCTCCTCGTTTTTTTGTCGGTTCAGTGGTTGTCGCGCGGCAGGCCCTTGTGGGCGATGTCGCGGTAGGCGTCGGCGCCCTTCAGGGTCATGCCCTCGCTGAACGGGCGGACCTTCTCGCGGAAGATCTCCTGCCAGGGGGTCTGGCTGTCGGGGGCGAAGGGGCGTTCGCCCAGCGACGCGCGGCGGCGGTCGAGCTCGGCGTCGTCCACCAGCATGTTCGCGGTGCATTTCCGGAGGTCGATCCGCAGCCGGTCGCCCGTCTGCACCAGCGCCAGCCCGCCGCCGTCCGCCGCCTCGGGCGAGGCGTTCAGGATCGAGGGGCTGCCGGAGGTGCCCGACTGCCGCCCGTCGCCAAGGCAGGGCAGGGCGTGGATGCCGCGCTTGAGCAGGTAGGCGGGGGGCCGCATGTTCACCACCTCGGCCCCGCCCGGATAGCCGATGGGCCCGGCGCCGCGCATGATGAGGATCGAGTGCTCGGTCACGCCGAGGCTTTCGTCGTCGATCCGGTGGTGGAAATCCTCGGGGCCGTCGAAGACCACCGCGGTGCCCTCGAAGGCTTCGGGGTCGTCGGGGTTCGAAAGGTAGCGGTCGCGGAATTCCTTCGAGATGACCGAGGTCTTCATGATCGCGCTGTCGAAGAGGTTGCCCTTCAGGTTGATGAACCCGGCATCCTTCAGGATCGGCGTCTCGGTCGAATGGATCACCTGCGGGTTGGCCGTCAGCCGCCCGCCGCAGTTCTCCTCCATCGTCCTGCCGTTCGCCGTCAGCGCCTGCGGATGGGGCAGCATCCCGGCCTTCAGCAACTCGCCGATCACCGCCGGAACGCCGCCCGCGCGATGATAGTCCTCGCCCAGGTATTCGCCCGCGGGCTGGAGGTTCACCAGCAGCGGCACCTTGTGGCCGATCCCCTGCCAGTCGTCGTTCGAGAGCTCGATCCCGAGGTGGCGGGCGATGCCGTTCAGGTGGATCGGCGCGTTGGTCGACCCGCCGATGGCGGAGTTGACGACGATCGCGTTCTCGAACGCCTCGCGGGTCATGATGTCGGAGGGCTTCAGGTCCTCGTTCACCATCTCGACGATCCGGAGGCCGGTTTCATAGCTGATCTGCCCGCGCTCGCGGTAGGGCGCGGGAATCGCGGCCGATCCCGGCAGCTGCATCCCGAGCGCCTCGGCCAGCGAGTTCATCGTGGTCGCGGTGCCCATGGTGTTGCAGTAGCCGACCGAAGGGGTCGAGCTTGCCACCATCTCCATGAAGCCGTCATCGTCGATCTCGCCCGCCGCGTGCATCTCGCGCGCCTTCCAGACGATGGTGCCCGATCCCGTGCGCTGGCCGTTGAACCAGCCGTTCAGCATCGGCCCGACCGAGAGGGCGATGGCGGGGATGTTGACGGTGGCGGCGGCCATCAGCAGGGCCGGGGTGGTCTTGTCGCAGCCGATGTTCAGCACCACGCCGTCGATGGGATAGCCGTAGAGCGTTTCGACCAGCGACAGGTAGGCGAGGTTGCGGTCCAGCATCGCCGTCGGGCGCTTGCCCGTCTCCTGGATCGGGTGCACCGGGATCTCGATCACCGTGCCGCCTGCGGCGATCACCCCGTCGCGCACCCGCTTGGACAGCTCGATATGGTGGCGATTACAAGGGCTTAGGTCGCTGCCGGTCTGGGCGATGCCGATGATGGGCTTGCCGGACTGAAGCTCGGCGCGGGTCAGGCCGTAGTTCAGGTACCGCTCGAGGTAGAGCGCCGTCATCTCGGGGTTGTCGGGGTTGTTGAACCACTTCTGCGACCGCAGTTTAGGTGTATGATCCGCGTCAGACATGCGTATGACTCCCGTCTGCACAATTTGTGCGGGGTCGCGCGATAACCCCGCCGATTTTTCCGGCCTCGGACGCTCGCCGCGCGGAGCGCGTCAGGCGTCAGTTGCTCCAGCCGCCGTCGATGATGTGGGGCTGGCCGGTGGTGAAGGCGCTCTCGTCGCTGGCGAGGTACACGACCAGCGCCGCGATCTCCTCGGCCTTGGCGATGCGGCCCATGGGCTGGCGGGCGACGAATTCCTTCATCGCCTTCTCGTAGTCGCCGGTGGCCTTCAGGCGCTCGTGCAGCGAGGGCGATTCGACGGTGCCGGGGCAGATGCAATTACAGCGGATGCCCCTGGTGATGTACTCGATCGCCACCGACTTGGTCAGGCCGATGACCGCGGCCTTGGTGGTGCCGTAGACGAAGCGGTTCGGCGCGCCGATGATCGAGGAGCAGGCGGACGACATGTTGATGATCGAACCGCCCCCGCGCTCCAGCATCCCCGGCAGGGCGTTCCTGATGGTGCGCCACTGGGACCGCACGTTCAGGTCGAAGGCGAAGTCCCAGTCCTCGTCCGTGCAGTCCAGAACGGTGCCCGCGTGGACGAAGCCCGCGCAGTTGAACAGCACGTCGGGGTTGGCGCGCGCAACGCCCTCCTTCACCGACTCGTCGCTGCGGGCGTCCAGCACGTAGGTCTCGATGTTGTCGTGGCCGAGCGAGGCCAGTTCGGCCAGCGCCTTCTCGTTCACGTCGGTGGCGAAGACATGGGCGCCCTCCTCGGCCATGGCGATGGCGGAGGCGCGGCCGATGCCCTGTCCTGCGGCGGTGACAAGCGCGCGCTTGCCGGAAAGTCTGGGGGTCGTCATGTCATGTTCCTTGGCGGTTCGGGGTCGGGAAGGGGCCGCGACGCGGGGTCGTCGGCCGGAGAGGGCAGGCCGCGCCCGCCCCGTTGGTGGAGCGGGCGTGCGGCGGGTTCAAGGGCAAAGCGGCGCCGGGGGAGCGAAGCGCGTTCACCATGCGGCCCCGCTGGCGCGGGCGGCGGGCGCATCGGTCTCGGCCCCGGGCAGCAGGTTGCGCGACAGGTGTTCGTGGATCCGCTGGCGGCACAGCGCCTCGTCCCGGGCGAGGGCCGCGTCGACGATCCGCTGATGCTCGGCCACGTTCTCGGGGAAGTAGCCGTAGTTGCGCTCGCGGGTGACGAGCTGCTGGCGGAACTGATCGTAGATGCTGGCGAAGGTCCGGCGCATCAGGTCCGAGCCGCAGTCCGACAGAAGCGTCTCGTGGAACTCCCACTCGGCCGCGCACCAGACGTCGAGCACGGGTTCGACCTGGCCGCTGAGGGCGATCTGCGATTCGATGTGGCTGAGCTTGTGGTGGGCGGCGGTCAGGCGCGCCTCCCAGGCAAGGCCGCCGCGACGCATGGACAGGACCGCGCCCTCCTGCTCCAGCAGGATCCGCATCTGCGTCAGCTCGTGCTGGTGGCGGACCGAGGAATCGCGGGCGCGGAAGCCGCGCTGGTCCTGGAAACCGACGAGCCCGGCCGAGGACAGGCGCAGGAGCACCTCGCGCACGGTGTTGATCGAGCAGTTGTAGGCGCCGCGCAGCTCGTCCGGCTTCAGCTTCTGACCCGGCACGAACTGGCCGGTGATCAGGCGATGCCGCAGATCCTCGTAGATGTCCGGGGTCCCGGTCTTGTCCTTCATCTCTGCGCGCCCCTCCCAAGACACAGGCAGATATCATCGATTTCCGATCGAAATTTCAAGATTTATATTTTTTGATTATTTTCTTGTTCGGCGGTCCCTCGATTGCTAGTGTTTTTGAACATTGCGTCAAGAACGGTTGAACGGACCGGGGCGCGATCGAAAAAACCGTCTGGGAGGACACCAATGACAGTCATGACGAAGGCCGCGGCGACGCTCGCGGCAGCCGCCCTGGTGACCGGCGCGGCACTGACCGGCGCCGAGGCGCAGACGACCAAGCTCAGGATCCAGACCCACTACAGCCCCGAGCAGACCTCGGGCAAGCTGGCGCAGGAGTTCTTCGACAAGATCGAGCTGATGAGCAACGGCGAGATCGAGATCGAGCCCTTCTTCTCGTCCTCCGTCGTCAAGACGGTCGAGACCTTCGACGCCGCGGCGACCGGGATCCTCGACTGCGACATGACCGGCGGCGCCTACCAGACCGGCAAGAACAGCGCGTTCCAGTTCGTCGGCGACATCATGGGCGGCTACGCCACCCCGTACCAGCAGCTGTCCTGGCTGTACTACGGCGGCGGTCTGGAAGCGGCGCAGGAGCTTTACAACAAGTTCGACATGCAGCTGGTCGGCTGGTGGGTCTACGGGCAGGAAAGCCTTGCCTCGAAGAAGCCGATCACCGGCGTCGCCGACCTGAAGGAGTTCAAGTTCCGCTCGCCCCCGGGCATGGAAACGAAGATCTTCGAGAAGCTGGGCGCGAAGCCGATCGT
This sequence comes from Oceaniglobus roseus, assembly GCF_002869745.1. Taxonomy (GTDB): domain Bacteria; phylum Pseudomonadota; class Alphaproteobacteria; order Rhodobacterales; family Rhodobacteraceae; genus Oceaniglobus; species Oceaniglobus roseus. The sequence goes on along the minus strand of NZ_PNOS01000005.1, from coordinate 102,628 downwards.
GATGGACTTCACCGAGGTCTATACCGCGCTGGAAACCGGCGTGATCGACGCCACCGACATGTCGGGCCTGGCCAACAACAAGTCCGCGGGTCTCTATGACATCGTGAAGTACACCAACTATCCGGGCTTCCACTCGATGCCGTCGGACCACCTGGCGTGCAACAAGAACGTCTGGGATTCGATGCCCGAGCATCACCGCGCGATCATCTCGACCGCGATGGAAAGCCTGGCGCTGCGCACCGCGCTGACCTTCGAGAAGGCCAACGCCGAAGCGGCGGCCGAGCTGAAGGAGCAGGGCGTGACGCTGAGCGCCTGGTCGGAAGAGGATCTGGCCGCGTTCCGGGCCGCCGCCCAGGCCACCTGGCCCGAGTTCGCGGACACGCCGGAAGCCAAGGCGCTGGTGGAATCGCACCTGTCCTACCTCTCGGACCTCGGCCTCGTCGCCGACAAGTAAGCAGTCGTTCCGCGGGCGGCCCCGGACCCGGGCCGCCCGTCACCATCTTCTGACGACAAGGGGGCGGCATGGTCGAACATGAACGCACGGGGCCGGTGGATTTCTTCACCTGGCGGTTCAGTCGGCTGGCGATGATCCTGCCGGCCGTGATCGTCACCATCATGTCCTACGAAGTCTTCAAGCGCTACGTCATGGAAGAGCCGACGCTCTGGGTGAACGAGGCGTCGCTGTGGATGGGCGGGTTCGTCTACCTGTTCTCCGGCCTCTACGCGATGCAGCAGCGCAGCCACATCCGCATCGTGATCCTCTACGACATCGTGCCGCGCAACGTGCGGCGGGTGTTCGACACGATCGGCGTCATCTGCATCGTCATCTTCTGCGCCGCGGTGATCTACGGCGGCTTCGGCGAGGCCTGGGCGAAGATGATGCGGTGGGAGAAGTTCGGCACCGCCTGGGATCCGCCGATCCCGGCGACGATGAAGCCCGCGATCCTGCTGACGCTGCTGTTCGTGACGCTCCAGGCGATTTCCAACCTGATCTACGACTGGAACCGCGATCCCGTGGCCCACGACGCGACCGACGAGGTGGACTTCGACATCGAGGAGATCCGCCGCGCGCAGGCGAAGATCGACGCCGATCTGGCGGCGAAGAAGAACCGCCCCGCCCCGAAGGGCTGAGGCGCAGGCAAAACGCACGGCGAAGGTCGGCACTCCGGGGAGTTTGAGGCAATGGACGTCGGTACGATTTCGCTGGTTGTGCTGCTGGGGATGCTGGTGCTGCTGGCCATCGGCATGCCGCTGGGCTTCGCGAGCGGCTTCCTTGCCGTCGTCGTGATGGTGATGAAGTTCGGCCCCGACCTGCTGTTCCGCAGCTTCGGGACAGGGCCGCTGAACATCCTCGCGCAGCGGATGTACGGGCTGACGACGGATTACGTCCTGATCTCGGTGCCCTTGTTCATATTAATGGCGACGTTGCTCGAACGATCCGGCATCGCGCGGGACATGTACACCGCGCTGTCGGTCTGGCTGAACCGGACGCGGGGCGGCATCGCGCTGGTCACCTCGGTGATGGCGGTGATCATGGCCGCGATGTCGGGGATCATCGGTGGCGAGGTGGTGCTGCTGGGCCTGATCGCGCTGCCGCAGATGCTGCGCCTCGGCTACGACCAGAACCTGGCCATCGGGACGATCTGCGCCTCGGGCTCGCTCGGCACGATGATCCCGCCCTCGATCGTGCTGATCTTCTACGGGCTGATCACCGAGACCTCGATCCAGGCGCTGTTCAAGGGCGCGTTCGTGCCGGGCTTCATCCTGGCGGCCTGCTACATGCTCTACATCATCATCCGGACGCAGCTGAACCCGGCCCTCGCCCCGCTGCCCGAGCCTTCGGACGACGACATGACGGGGCAGGAGAAGCGCGTCTACGGCTCGGCCCTGCTGTCGATGCTGGCGATCCTGTTCCTGGGCGTCAGCATCATCCGCACCCTGTTCCTGATCGGCTTCGACCGGATCGACGACCAGACCTCGTTCCTGTCGCCGACCCAGCTGGCGATTCGCGGCGCGATCATCGTCGCCCTGCTGGCCTACCTGTTCCTCGTGGTGCGGCCCAGGCGCATCGCCGTCGCCTGGGACGTGGGCAAGGGGATGGTGGCGCCGCTCCTGGTGGTGGGCGTCGTGCTCGGCTCGATCTACGGCGGGATCACCGGGATCACCGAGGCGGCCGGCATGGGTTGCGTCGCGGTGATGGTGCTGATCGTCCTGCGCGGCGAATTCTCGTTCACCTTGGTGAAGGAGGCGCTTATGCGCACCTGGCGGTCCACCGGGACGATCATCTGGGTGACCTTCGGCGCCACGGCCCTGGCCGGCGCCTACACCATCGCGGGCGGGCCGACCTATGTGGCGAACCTGATCCTCGGCTACGAGCTGCCGACGCTGGGCGTGCTGATGGTGATGATGATCATCTTCCTGTTCCTCGGCGCCTTCATGGACTGGGTCGGGATCGTGCTGCTGGTGATGCCGGTGTTCCTGCCCATCGTGCTGAAGCTGCCGATCGAGGAGATCGGCGTGTTCAGCCCGCTGGTCGAGGACCCGCGGTTCCTGTCGGTCTGGTTCGGCATCCTGTTCTGCGTGAACATGCAGGTCAGCTTCCTGTCGCCGCCCTTCGGCCCCGCCGCCTTCTACCTGAAATCGGTGGCGCCGCCGCACATCACGCTGCCCGACATCTTCAAGGGCTTCCTGCCCTTCATCGGGATCCAGCTGTTCGTGCTGATGCTGATCCTGTTCTTCCCCGAGCTGACGATGTTCTTCAAGGACTGACCCGATGCTGACCCCGGCCCAGACCGCCGACTTCGCCGCGCGCGGCTTCCTCGTGGTCGAGGACGTGGTGCCGCCTTCGGTGCTGGCCGCGGTCCGGACGGAATACGAGGGGCTGCTCGACGGGCTCTATCGGGGATGGGTGGACGAGGGGCGTGTCCCCGGGGGCATCAAGGGCTTCGAGGCCCGGCTGATCGCGGCCTACCGCGCGGGCTGCGACTGGTTCCAGCCGATGGACATCTCGCTGCCCGGCGACCGGATCACCGAAGAGACGCCGATGCATTTCGGCCCGGCGGTGTTCGACCTGCTGACCTGCCCGCGTCTTCTGGACATCGCCGAGAGCCTGGTTGGGCCCGAGATCACCTCGAACCCGATCCAGCACGTCCGCATAAAACCCCCCGCACGCGACCTGCGCAGCGGCGAGGTGCGCGCCCACATCACCCGCACCGACTGGCACCAGGACCGCGCCGTGGCGCTGGCCGAGGCGGACGCGACCGACATGGTGACGGTCTGGATCGCGATGACCGACGCGACGGTGGAAAACGGCTGCCTCCAGGTCGTGCCGATGGATGCGGGGCAGGAGATGCTGCCCCATTGTCCGAAGCTTCAGACCGCCATCGCCGACGGCTTCGTGGACGAGGCGGCGGCGCTGCCCCTGCCGGTCGGGGCCGGGGGCGTGGTGCTGCTGCATCCGCTGATTCCCCATGCCTCGCTGCCGAACGGGACCGACGGCATCCGCTGGTCCTTCGACATCCGCTACAACCGGACCGGCCAGCCGACGGGGCGGGCGCAGTTCCCGTCCTTCGTCGCGCGATCCCGCAAGGCGCCTGAAACCGCCTTGCGGGACTGGCGCGTTTGGAAGAAGGATTGGGAAAGTGCCCGCACCAGGCTGGCCCGGACACCCCACATCGACATTCACCGCTGGACGAGCGACGCGCCGTTCTGCGCCTAAGGCGGGCTCTGCCCCGTCGCAACAGAGAGCCGAACCATGACCGATTTCATCCGCCTCGACGCCGACGACAACGTCGTCACGGCGACCCGCAGCCTGCCCGCGGGCCATGCCATCGAAGGGATCGTGACCGCGGGGCTGATCCCCTCGGGCCACAAGATCGCCACCCGCGACATCGCCAAGGGTGAGCGGATCCGCAAGTATTCGCAGTTCATCGGCCTGGCGAGCGAGGACATACCGGCGGGCGCCCATGTCCACACCCAGAACGTCGAGTTCCGCAACACCGACGTGGACTACGAGTATTCCACCGACCTGCGCGAGGTCGCGCCTGCGGAGGGCGACACCTTCATGGGCTACCGGCGCGAGAACGGGAAGGTGGGCACGCGGAACTACATCGCCATCGTGACATCGGTGAACTGCTCGGCCACCGCGGCGCGGCGGATCGCCGACCATTTCGGGCCCGAGGAGCTGGCCGATTATCCCAACGTCGACGGCGTCTGCGCCTTCGTCCACGGCACTGGCTGCGGCATGGCGGGGCAGGGCAGCGACGGGTTCGAGGCGCTGCAGCGGGTGATGTGGGGCTACGCGAAGCATCCGAACCACGCGGGCGTGCTGATGGTCGGGCTCGGCTGCGAGATGAACCAGATCGACTGGCTGCTGGAGGCCTATGGGCTGAAGCAGGGGCCGACCTTCCAGGTGATGAACATCCAGGGGGTCGCGGGCCTGAGGAAGACCATCGAACTCGGGATCGAGAAGGTGAAGGCGATGCTGCCCATCGCCAACCAGGCGCAGCGGACGGAGTGCCCGGTGTCAGAGCTGAAGGTGGCGCTGCAATGCGGCGGCTCGGACGCCTGGTCGGGGATCACGGCGAACCCGGCCCTGGGCCATGCCTGCGACATGCTGGCGGCGCGGGGCGGCACCGGCGTTCTGGCCGAGACGCCCGAGATCTACGGGGCCGAGCACCTCCTGACCCGCCGCGCGAAGGACCGCGCCACGGGCGAGAAGCTGGTGGGGCTGATCGAGTGGTGGAAGGACTACACCACCCGCAACAAGGGCTCGATGGACAACAACCCCTCGCCCGGCAACAAGAAGGGCGGGCTGACGACGATCCTCGAGAAGTCGCTGGGCGCGGCGGCGAAGGGCGGCACCTCGCCGCTGATGGGCGTCTACAAGTACGCGGAAGAGGTGACGGCGAAAGGCTTCACCTTCATGGATTCTCCCGGCTACGACCCCGCCTCGGTCACCGGCCAGATCGCGGGGGGCTGCAACGTTGTGGTCTTCACGACCGGCCGCGGCTCGGCCTTCGGCTCGAAACCCGCGCCGACGATCAAGGTGGCGACCAATTCCGAGATGTACGGCCGGATGATCGAGGACATGGACGTGAACGCCGGCGACATGCTGACCGGCGCCGCGACGCTGGAGGAGAAGGGCCGCGAGATCTACGAGATGATCCTGCGCGTGGCCTCGGGCGAGAAGAGCAAGTCCGAGGCCCAGGGCCTCGGCGACTACGAGTTCGTGCCCTGGCAGATCGGCGCGGTGATGTGATGCACCCCATCCCCTCCCGCACCCTCCCCTGCTTCTTCTTTGTAAAAATACTCCGGGGTCCGGGGCAGAGCCCCGGGACGTCGACTTTGGGGACTGCCCAGAGGATAGTGCGATGACGGCCCTTGAAACCCTGACACCCGACCAGGCCGCCTTCTACCACGAGAACGGCTATCTCGTGCTCGAGAACCGGATCCCCCCCGGCATCATCGAAACCATCCGCGCCGAGATCGCGAAGTATCAGGAGACGGCGCGGACGCTGACGAAAAGCAGCGCCGAGATCGACCTCGAGGACAGCCACACGCCCGACGCGCCGCGCATCCGCCGGATCAAGCTGCCGCACACCCACAACAAGGTGATGCGCGACCTGATGTTCTCCGACCATGTCCTTGCCCCCGTGCGCGACCTGATCGGACCGAACCTCAGGCTGCACACGACCAAGCTCAACATGAAGTCCGCGGGCTATGGCGCGGCGGTGGAGTGGCACCAGGACTTCGCCTTCTACCCCCACACCAACGACGACGTGCTGGCGGTGGCGGTGATCCTCGACGACATGGCGATGGAGAACGGCCCGCTGATGGTCTTCCCGGGCAGCCACCGCCACGAGATCCACGATCACCACGTCGACGGCGTCTTCGCCGGGGCGATGGACCTGGCCGCCTGCGGCTATGCGATGAAGGACGCGGTGCCGCTGACGGGGCCCGCCGGGTCGATCAGCATCCACCACGGCCGGATCGTCCACGGCTCTGCCCTCAATCGGAGCGAGAGGGACCGGCGGCTGCTGTTCTACGAGATGATGGCCGCGGACGCCTTCCCGATCATGGGGTCGCTGACGAAGTGGAACGGGATCGAGGAATACGACTCGCGGCTGCTCTGCGGTCAGGGGACGCTGACGCCGCGGGTGCAGAGCCTTGGCGCGCGGATCCCGGCGCCGATGCCGACGGACGACCTGACGCTCTATGAGATCCAGAAGAAGCTGAAGGCGCGGGCTTTCGAGGTGGTGTCTTGAGGGTCGGCGTCGTCGGACGCGGCCTCTGGGGCTCGGCCGCCGCGCGGCACCTGGCGAAGGCCGGGGTCGACGTGACGCTGATCGGTCCCGGAGAGCCTGCCGACCGCAACACCCACCGGGGCGTCTTCGGCTCGCACTACGACGAGGGGCGGATCACCCGGAAGAACGCGCTGAAACCGTTCTGGGTCGAGGTGTCCATGGCCTCGATCGCCCGCTACGCCGAGATCGAGGCCGAGAGCGGCATCCGCTTCTATACCGAGGCCGGGGCGATGATGGCGGGCGGGGCCGGGTTCATGGCCCCCATGGATGAGGGCCGGCGGCTGTTCGACGTCCCCTGCGAGATGCTGGACGCCGAGGGGCTGGCGCGGAAGTTCCCGTTCTTCCGCTTCGCCGACGGCGTCACCGGCGCCTACGAGGCGACGGGCGCGGGCCATGTCAGCCCCCGGCGGCTGGTCGCGGCGCAGAACGCGGCGGCGAAGAAGCACGGCGCGAAGGTGCTGGAGGCGACGGTGACTGGCTTGGACGAGTCCAAAGGAGGAGTCGAGGTCGCCACGGACGAAGGCGCCCATCGCTTCGACCGCGTGCTGGTCGCCGCGGGGGGCTGGACCGACACGGTGCTGGGGCGCGAGAAGCGGCTCGACGTCTATGCCCGCACCGTGGCGCTGTTCGAGGTCTCGGAGGCGGAGGCGCAGAGGCTCGCGACCATGCCCTCGCTCGTCTACGAGGCGCCGGAGGATCCGTACCTGCTGCCGCCGATCCGCTATCCGGACGGCAAGCTCTACGTCAAGCTCGGCGGCGATCCCGAGGACGTGCCGCTGGACGGTCCGGAGGCCATCGGGGAATGGTTCCGGGGCGGCGGCAACGCCGAGGTGCGCGATCACCTCGAACACATGATCCGCGACCTGATGCCGACGCTGGAGATCCGCTCGGTCTCCATGTCCTCCTGCGTGACGAGCTGGACCCATGACCGGCTTCCGGAGGTTGGTCACCTGAGCGACCGTGTTGCGGTCTGTACCGGCGGCAACGGTGCGGGCGCCAAATGCAGCGACGAGATGGGCCGCCGCGGCGCGGCCCTGATCCTTGAAAAGATTGGAGTTACGGTATGAGCAAGATCGGATTCATCGGCCTCGGCCTGATGGGCACCGCCATGGTGCTGCGTCTGCAGGACAAGGGGCACACGTTGACCGTTCTGGGCAACCGCAACCGCAAGGGCGTGGACGAGGCCGTGGAGCGCGGCGCGACCGAGGCGAAGACGGCGAAGGAGCTGGCCGAGGCGAGCGACATCGTGATGCTGTGCATGGGCACGTCCGAGCAGGTCGAATCCCGGATGCTGGGCGAGGACGGCGTGATCTCGGGGCTGAAGCCCGGCACGGTGGTGATCGACTTCGGCACCTCGCTGCCGTCGTCCACCCGGATGCTGGGCGACAAGGTGGCGGAGGCCGGGGGCGCCTACCTCGACGCGCCGCTGGGCCGAACGCCGAGCCACGGGCGCGAGGGCAAGCTGAACATCATGGGCGCGGGCGACAGGGCGGCCTATGACAAGGTGAAGCCGGTTCTGGACGACCTGGGCGAGAACGTGTTCCACCTCGGCGAGCTCGGCTCGGGGCACACGATCAAGCTGATCAACAACTTCTTCGCCATGACCACGGCCAACGCGATGTCCGAGGCCTTTGCCATGGCCGACCGGATGGGCGTGGAGCGGCAGAACCTCTACAACGTCATGTCGGCAGGGCCGCTGAAGTCGGGCATGATGGATTTCATCAAGGCCTATGCCGTGGACGGTGACGCCAACCAGCTGGCCTTCGCCATCGCCAACGCGAGGAAGGACGTCGGCTACTACGCGCAGATGGCCGAGAACGCGGGGGTCGAGAGCATCATGTCGGCCTCGGCGCGGACCGGCCTGGAGCAGGCGGTGGACGCGGGCTGGGGCGAGAAGATGGTGCCCGAGCTTGTCGATTTCTACGCGGACAAGTTCAAGGGATAGGCCCATGTCCGGCGTGATCGCCCGCGCGAACGAGGATCGCGCGGGCCTCGGCATCGCGATGATGCTGGTCTCCTACATGTTCATGGCCTCGGTCGACACCTCGGTGAAATGGCTGGTGATCGGGGGGCTGCACGCCTTCCAGCTGGCCTTCGTGCGCTATGCCGGGGCGCTGGTGATCTCGCTGGTCGACATCGGGCGGGGCGGACTGAGCCGTGACCGTTTCGCGACGGACCAGTTCGGGCTGGTCCTGCTGCGTTCGCTTCTCCTCGCGGCCTCGAGCGTGTTCAACTTCATCGCGCTGAAGTACCTGCCGCTGTCGCTGACCTCGGCGATCATGTTTTCCTCGCCGATCATCGTCTGCGCGCTGTCCGTGCCGCTTCTGGGGGAGAAGGTGGGCGTCTGGCGGTGGGGCGCGATCCTCTTGGGTTTCTTCGGGGTGCTGGTGGTGATCCGGCCCTTCGGCGTGGCCTTCCACTGGGCCACTATCCTGCCGATGGGCAATGCCGTGGCGATCGCGCTCTATTCGATCCTGACGCGGCGGCTGGCCGGGCAGGTGGCGACGCAGACGCTCCAGTTCTACGCGGCGCTGACGGGAACGGTGGTGCTGCTGGTGCCGGCGGTGCTGGTCTGGCAGTCGCCGGACAGCGCGCTCGACTGGGTGCTGATGCTGATGCTCGGGGTCTGGGCCTGGTTCGGGCACGAGCTGCTGACCCGCGCCCACGGCTTCGCCAGCTCGACGACGCTGATGCCCTTCACCTATTCCTTCATGATCTACCTGACGATCAGCGGCTACCTCGTCTTCGGCGACGTGCCGGACAGCTTCACCCTGCTCGGCGCGGCGATCATCATGGTCTCGGGCCTGATCATCTGGGCGCGGGAGCGGGGACGCGGCGGCGTCGTGGCGCGGATGCGGGTCTAGGGACAGGTGGCGGGGCGGAGCCGGTTTCCTCGAGGAAACCGGTCCATTTTTCTCGAGAAAAATGGATGTCGCGCCGGATGTGACCGTTGCGCGTCTGGAATGCGGTCGGTGCGGTCGGAGTGCGGGACCCGGTTTTCTCGAGAAAACCGGCCAATTTTCCTTGAGGAAAATGGGCGCCGAAGCTCAAGCGATGGAAAAGCGCCATTCGGTGTGCTGGCGGTAGGTCTCTCCCGGCGCCAGGGCGATGGACGGGAAAGCCGGGTGGTGCGGCGCGTCGGGCCAGGCCTGGGGTTCGATGGCGAAGGCGCAGTAGGCGGTGTAGGGGCGGCCGTGGACCGTGGGCAGGCCCTTCGTGTCGATCGGGGCGGCGTCGAAGACCTGCACGCCGGGTTCGGTGGTCGCGATCTCCATCTTCACGCCGGATGCGCCGGTCAGGGTCACGGCGGTGCGCAGGGGGCCGCGGGCGTCCCCGAGGCAGAAGTTGTGGTCAAGCCGGGGCAGGTCGTCCGGCGCCACGGGGCGCGGGCGGCGCAGGTCGAACGGCGTGCCTTCCACCGGTGCGATTTCGCCGGTGGGCAGGGTGGCGTCGTTCACGGGCAGGTAGCGGTCGGCGTGGATCTGGAGGCTGTGGCCGCTCCAGTCAGGCGTCCCGTCGAGGTTCCAGTAGCCGTGATGGGCCGCGTTGAAGAGGGTGGGCGCATCGGTGGTGGCGGTGATCGTGAGCGCCAGCGTCGCGCCGTCGAGCGCGTAGGCGGCCGCGATGCGGCGGGTTCCGGGGAAGCCGCCTTCGCCGGCCTTCTGCGTGAGGTGCAGTTCGACCGAGCGGCTGTCGTGCCGGGCGACCTCCCACAGCGCGTTCTGGCTGCCCGCGGCACCGCTGTGCAGGATGTTCGCGCTCTCGTTGGCCTCGAAGGTGCGGGGCGTGCCGTCGATCTCGCAGGCGGCGCCCGCGATGCGGTTGACCACCGGGGCGACCACGGCGCCGTAATAGGCCATGTCGCCCTCGTAGGCGGCGATGTCGGTCGCGCCGAGGGTCAGGCCGTAGGGAACACCGGCCAGGCGCAGGTCCTGCAGGACGGCACCGTGGGTCAGGATCTGCGCGGTCAGGATGCCATTGTCGAGGGTGATGCGATGGACGGTGCCACCGTCCTTGCGGGTGCCGAAGGGGGTCACAGGGCGCTCCAGTATACGCCCGCGGGGGGCAGGGTGTGGCCGTCAACGGTAACGGGATCGGGGGCGTAGTTGAACCAGAAGCGGTGGGTCGCGGTGTCGCGGATCCTGAGCCCGTCGGGGAGGTCTTCGGTGGCGATGCCCTCGGCCGCGCAGGCGGTTCTGACGAGGCGGTCGAAGGCGTCGTCGTCGGGCCAGCCGGCGAGGTAGTGGAGCTTCCCTGCCGACAGGATCGCGGGGCGGCCGTCGGTCGTGGTCTCGGTCACGGTGGCGCTGCCGTCGAAGTGTTCGAACCAGTGGCGGAAGGCGCCGCCATGGGTGAGAGGGATCGCCTCGGAGGGGGGCAGGCTTTCGACCAGGGACACCGTGGCGTCGAGGCCGGGCAGGTCCGGGGGCAGGGGAACGGGGATCGCCATCTCGGGGGTCTTGGCATTGGTGCGGGGGCCGAGAAGGGCGGTGCCGGCGTAACGCTCCAGCTGGCGCAGCACGTTGCCGGGCAGGGTGGCGAGGCCGGGGGCGAGGATCAGCCGGTAGGCGGAGAGGTCGGCGTCGGCGGCGTTGACGATGTCCACGGAGAGCCCTGCGCGGCGCAGGGCCCTGTAGGCGGCGAAGGTCAGGCGGAAGTAGTCGAAGTCGGCGCCCTGGGGCTGGGTCGCCCAGGCCCAGGCGGAGGGATAGTCGAAAAGCAGGGCGACGGGCGTCTCGGCGGTGCCGGTCTCGGGCATCTCCGCCAGTTCTCTTGCGACCTGCGCGGCCTCGGCCAGGGCCGGGGCGGGGGCGCTGTCGGGGCGCAGGAGGCCCGCGTGCTGCTGTTCCTGCGCGAAGGGGGCCTGGCGCCAGCGGAAATAGCTGACGCACTCGGCGCCGTGGGCGAAGGCCTCCCACGCCCAGAGGCGGGCCATGCCGGGAAGCGGCGCGGGGTTGTAGGGGGCCCAGTTCACCGGGCCCGGCTGCTGCTCCATCACCCACCAGCGGCCCCGGCCCACGGCGCGGTAGAGGTCGTGGTGGAAGGCCTGCATGTCGGGATCGCCCTGGCGCAGGAAGCGCGACTTGTGCTCGGCCGTCGCCTCGATCCGGTCCGACAGGAAGCCGATCGGGTAGCTGTCCCAGGACGCGATGTCGAGGTCGGCGCCCGTGTCGAAGTGATCGAAGGCGAGTTCCCGGCCCATGTAGTTGTGGATCAGCGGGCGGTCGGTGTGGCGGCGCAGGATCTCGACCTGGAGGCGGTTGAAGTCCCGCACCTGGTCGGACGAGAAGCGGCGGAAGGCCATGACATGGGCCGGGTTCGGCTCGGTCACCGTCAGGTTCGGCAGGTCGATGTCGTCGATGCTGTCGTATTCCATCGACCAGAAGACGTTGCCCCAGGCGCGGTTCAGGGCCCCGGCGCTCTGGTACTTCTGCGCGCACCAGGTGCGGAAGGCGTCGCGGGCGGCGGAGGAGTAGCTGACGACGGTGTCGTGGCAGCCGTATTCGTTGTCGGTCTGCCAGGCGTGGACATGGGGGTGTTTCCCGTAGCGTTCGGCCAGCAGGGTCACAATGCGGCGACATTCCTCGCGGTAGCCCCGGTGGGAGAAGCAGTAGTGGCGGCGGGAGCCGAACTTGCGCGGGCGGCCCTGCGCATCGACGGCAAGCATGTCGGGGTGGCGGTCGAGGATCCAGTGGGGCGGCGTGGCGGTCGGCGTGCCGAGGATCACCTTCAGGCCCGCGTCGCCCAGCACGTCGATCGCGCGGTCGAGCCAGTCGAAATCGAACTGCGCGGGGCGCGGTTCGATCCGCGACCAGGCGAATTCGCCGATGCGGACCCAGGTGATGCCGGTCTCGGCCATGCGGGCGGCGTCTTCGGCCCACTGCTCTTCCGGCCAGTGTTCGGGATAGTAGCAGACGCCGAGGGTGCGAGGGGTCATGGGGTGATCCGTGTTGCGGGCATTGGAGTGCGGTATCTTCTGCAAGAAGGGAGCGGCGGCGGATTTCAGACGATCGGGCGGTGCCTACAGCTCAGAGGTGCGGACCGTTCTGCGGGATCCTTCGCGCAGGTCCGGAAGGACGAAGGCCGGGGGCCGCATGGACGGTCTGACGGCATCCCGGCGCGCGGGGGCTTCGGTCGGATCACAGGATCACCCGTGGTTCGGGCCAGCCCCGCGCGTCCGTCTCGAAGGTGAAGGTGCAGCCCTCGTCGGGGCCCTCGGGCAGGCCGTCTGCGGCGGAGGTGCAGTAGAGGCGGCCGTCTTCCCCGAAGGCGGGGCAGGTCGTCTGCTGAGCAGGGAGCGAAACGGCGTCGAGGAAGCGCCCGTCCGGCCCATAGCGGGCGACGCGGGCGGCGCCCCACTGGGCGTTCCAGAGGCAGCCGTCGCGGTCGGTCACGGTGCCGTCGGGGTTCAGCCCCTCGGCCGAGAGGTCGGCGAAGGTCTCGGGATCGGCGGCGGGCCAGCCCTCGGGATCGAGGGCGACGCAAAGGATCGCCTGTCTTGCCGTGTCGGCGAAGTAGGCGCGACTGCCGTCGGGGGCGAAGCAAATGGCGTTCGGGATCGAGACAGGGGCATAGAGGCGGCGGAGGTCGCCCCGGAAGAAGCGGTAGATCGCGCCGCCGCCTTCGCTGCCGTCCTTGTTCATCGTGCCGATCCAGAAGCCGCCCAAGGGGTCGGCGCGGCCGTCGTTCGAGCGGGTGGTCGGCGTGTCGGCCTCCAGCGCGATCACCTTCGCGGTCTCGCCGGTCGTCAGGTCGAAGCGGGACAGCGCGGTTTCCGAGGCGACGAGCAGGGTGTCGCGGTCGATCCAGCCCGCGGCCGAGACATGTTCGTCGAACTGCCAGTGGCGGGCGCCGTCGCCGGAGCGGGTCAGGAGCCGCTTGCCGAGGATGTCGAACCAGAACAGCTGGCCGCGCTCGGGGTGCCAGAGGGCGCCCTCGCCGAGGGCGCAGGGGGTCGGGTCGAAAACCGTGACGGTCATCTCGCCGCGTCCCAGGCGGCGACCATCTTGCGGGCGCGCGCGCCGATCTCGTCCGCCATGACGCCGGGCTTGTAGAGGGCCGAGCCGATGCCGAAACCGTCGGCGCCCGCGGCAATCCAGTCGGCGAAGTTCTCGGGACCGACGCCGCCGACCATGTAGACCTGCGTGCCCTTCGGCAGCACCGCGCGCAGGGCCTTCAGCCCCTCGGCACCCATCTGGAAGGCGGGGAATACCTTGATCCCGTCGGCCCCGGCCTTCAGCGCGGCGAAGCATTCGGTGGGGGTCAGCACGCCCGGGAAGCTCTGCATGCCCAGAACCTTGGTGGCGCGGATCACCTCGCGGTCCGCGTTGGGCGAGACGATGAGCTTGCCGCCGACGTTGTAGACATGGGCCACCTGCTCGGGCGTCAGCACCGTGCCCGCGCCGATCAGGGCGGTCTCGCCGTGCGCCTCGACCATCGCCGCGATGCTGTCGAAGGGCGACGGGGAGTTCAGCGGCACCTCGATCCGGGTGATGCCCGCCTCGATCAGGGCGGTGGCGACAGGCACGGCCTCGGGCGGGGTGATGCCGCGCAGGATGGCGATGAGGGGGCGGCCAGTCCTGTTCATGGCGTGGGCTCCTTGATCTGGGCGCGGGCGGCGAGGAGGCCCGCGCGGGTCATCGCGTCGCCGTTGGTGCGGATCGGGGCAAGGCCCTGGGCGCGGAGGGCGGTCTCGTAATGGGCGCAGAGGGTCGAGGCGCCGATGAGCGCCACCTCGCGGCCGAGCCAGTAGGGCTTCGTCGCCGCCAGTTCCGCACCGATCAGCAGGCCCGAGAGGCGGGCGCGGGCGGCACTGGGGGACAGGCCGTGCAGCAGCCCCTCGGCGCGCAGCGCGAAGAGGCGGGCGGCAAGGGCTTCGGGGCGCGACTGCGCCTCGGCGAGGGCGGTGGCGAAGGCCTCGCCGTCCCAGCCCTCGTCGGCGAGGGAGTGGCGCAGGACCGAGTGGTGCGCGAGGGCGGCGAAGAGGTCGCCGGTCATCGCGGTCTGGAAGCTCACCACCTCGCCCGCGCTGACGTGGGCCCACTTTGTGTGGGTGCCGGGCAGGCAGACCACGCCGTCGAAGCGGGGGTTGAGGTGCAGGAAACCCGCGATCTGGGTCTCCTCCCCGCGCATCACGTCGGCGGGACGCTCCTGTTTCAGGCCGGGGATGATGGAGACGGCGATGCGCCTGTCGGCGGTCTGCACGCGGGTCAGCGGCGCGCCGAGGGGCGGGCAGGGCACGGCGGCATAGGCGGCCTCGGCCCAGCCCTGGCGGGAGCCGGCCATGCCGCAGACGACGACCGGCACCGTGCCGGTGCCGAGCCAGCCGCCCACGAGGTCGAGCAGGGTTTCTTCGTATTGGTCGCGGCTCAGCGTACCCATGCCGCGGTCGGAGGCGTCGTCGTGCAGTACCCGGCCCGCGGCGTCCATCGCCCAGGCGCGCAGGTGGGTGGTGCCCCAGTCGACGCCGATCCAGGCCGGCCCGGTGTCCGCCTTCCCGCTCATCCGGTCACGACCACCCCGGCGTCGACCACCAGGGCCTGCCCGGTCATCATCCGGCTGGCGTCGGAGGCGAGGAACAGCACCGGCTCGGCGATGTCCTCGGGCTTCATCCGCTCCTTCAGGCACTGGCTTTCGATGTGCGCCTCGATGTCCTCGGGCGTCGCTATCTCTTCCAGCTGGCGCTCGGTGAAGACCCAGCCGGGGGCGATGGCGTTGACGCGGATCCGGTCGGGGCCGAACTCGCGGGCGTGGCTGCGCACCATGCCGTTGATGCCGGAATTGGAGGTCGTGTAGACCGGCATGTCGGGGTGGCCCATCATGTAGCTGATGGAGGAGAAGTTGACGATCGACCCGCCGCCCATCTTCCGCATCCCCGGCACCACGGCCTTGGTCGCGAAGAAATAGGCGCGCAGGTTGATGGCGATCATCTGGTCCCAGAACTCGGGGGTCACGTCCTCGGTCTTGTGGCGCTTGTCATTGGCTGCGTTGTTCACCAGCACCCCGATCGGGCCGTGCGCCTCGGCCGCGGCGGCGAGGGCGCCGTTCAGCGCGTCGAGGTCGGTGATGTCGCAGGCCTGGAACCAGGGGCGGCGGCCGTGCTTCGCCTCCATCCTGTCGAGGAAGTCGGAGGGGTCCGAGCGCTGGACGAAGGCGACCTTGGCGCCCTGGCCGAGGAAGGCGTCGGTGATCGCGGCGCCGATGCCGGAGCCGCCTCCGGTGATGAAGACCGAGGCGCCTTCGAGGTCGGGGAATGTTGCGGTCACTGGCGTTCTCCTTCGATGACCCACATGGCAAGGGGGAAGGACCAGGGCAGGGTCAGCCCGTGGTCCATCAGGTAACGCCCCGGCAGGGTCACGGTTTCGGACTTCAGGGCCGGTTTCCCCAGCGACAGCCGCGGCGCATCGGCGCGGTTCCGGAGGGTCACGGCATAGCGCGCGTCGGGGTCGAGCGCGGTCAGGCGCAGCGGGCGCGGCAGGATCTGCGAGGACGCGGCGGCGATCCCCGCGAAGGCGACGAAACGGCTGCCGTCCGCCGCCTGCTGCTGCTCGGCGATCACCGCGGGGTCGGCGCTGTCGAGCCGCAGGATGTCGGCGGTGCGCATCCAGTCGCGGTTGGCCTTCCACCAGGCGGTGACGTCTTTCAGCACCTCGGCCTCGTCGTCGGTCAGTTCGGCCGGGTCCATCTCGAACCCCATGTGCCGCTGGGCGGCGACCCAGGCGCGGAAGCGGATGTCGAGCACGCGGCCCGAGGTGTGGCAGTGGCGCGGCCCGACGTGGGATCCGGTGACGGCCAGCGGCAGGAACAGCGCCGCGTCGTGCTGGATCCGCAGCCGCTCCAGCGCGTCGTTGCTGTCGGAGAGCCAGACCCGGCTGGTGTGGCGCAGGATGCCGAAGTCGATCCGCCCGCCGCCGGAGGCACAGCTTTCGATCTCGACCTGCGGGTGATCGGCCCGCAGGCGGGCGAGCAGGGCATAGGTGCCCGCGGTCTGCGCGGCGTCGGGCAGCGGCAGGACGCGGTTGTGGTCCCACTTGATGTAGTCGATCGCATGGGTGGCGAG
Organism: Oceaniglobus roseus; assembly: GCF_002869745.1. Classification (GTDB taxonomy): domain Bacteria; phylum Pseudomonadota; class Alphaproteobacteria; order Rhodobacterales; family Rhodobacteraceae; genus Oceaniglobus; species Oceaniglobus roseus. The sequence goes on along the minus strand of NZ_PNOS01000005.1, from coordinate 86,263 downwards.
CAGCTTGCCGATCCTGTCGTGCAGGAAGTCGACGACCTCGGGGTTGGCGAGGTCCAGCACCCGCTGGTGGCGGCCCTCCACCTGGTCGGCGGGGCCGAGCGCCCAGTCGGGGTGGGCGCGGTAGAGGTCGCTGTCGGTGTTCACCATCTCGGGCTCGAACCAGAGGCCGAAGGTCATGCCCTCGGCATGGACGTGGTCGATCAGGGGGCCGAGGCCGTCGGGGTACTTGCGCGGATCCACCTCCCAGTCGCCGAGCGCGCGGTAGTCGTCGTCGCGCCTGCCGAACCAGCCGTCGTCCAGCACGAACCGCTCGGCGCCGAGGGCGGCGGCCTGGGTGGCGATCTCCTTCAGGCGGGCAAGGTCGTGGTCGAAATAGATCGCCTCCCAGCAGTTGTAGTGCACCGGGCGGGACGCGTCGGGTTTCGGCCAGGTCACGATCCGGTCGCGCAGGTGACGCTGGAAGGCGGTGGCGACGCCGTTCAGCCCCGTCGTGGCGCGGGTGGCGTAGAGCCTGGCGGTCTCGAACCGGGTGGCGGCGCCGATCTGCGTGCCCTGGGCATGGCCGAACTGGATCTGGCGGCGGCCGTCCGGAAGCTCTTCGGCGATCATCCGGTGGCCGCCGGACCAGCCGTAGTGGAAGCCGTGGGCGACGCCGTGGGTGTTGGTCGTGCCGCGGGAGGGGACGACGAGGCCCGGGAAATGCTCGTGCCCGGTGCGCCCGGTGCGGCTTTCGCGCAGGCGCGCGCCGGGGCTCCAGGGCGTGCGGTTCAGGCGGAACTCGCCGATCCAGCGGCCGGAGACGTCGATCATCTCGTCCGCGTCCTGGGCGGCGGGCAGCACGGGGGCGGCGAGCCATTCGCAGAGGAAAGGCGCGTCGCCGTCGAGGCTGGCCCAGAGGGTGATGAGGCGGGTCTCGCGGTCGGCCTCGACGGTGAGGCTGTAGCGCAGCGCGTTGGCCTCGTCGGTGAAGCCGAGGGTCACGGCGTTCTCGCCGACCTCTTCGGCGGCGAAGCGGAACCGCGGCAGCACCGGCAGGCCGTCGGCGCAGCGCAGGATCGCGCCGGGCTGGCCGGGAAAGCTGCGCTGCGCCTCGGGGCAGACCGAGAGCGGCGGGTTGGTGTCGAGCATCCCGCCGGTGCTGTCCTGCAGCCCGGCGCGGGCGAGCGCGGCCAGATCCTCGTCCCCGGGCAGGGGGCCGCCCCAGTAGGCGACCTCGGGCAGGGCATCCGCGACGGAGGCCAGCACCAGCGTCTGCACGCCGTCGTCGAGCCGCCAGCAGCGGATATCGTCTTGATCGGTCATGTGGTCCTTATTTCACGGCGCCGAGGGTCAGGCCCGCGATGAAGTGTTTCTGCATCAGGAAGAACATCGCCACCGGCGGCAGGGCCGCGACGATGCTGCCCGCGCTCATCAGGTGATAGGCGGCGCGGTACTGGGCGTTGAAGCTGGTGATGCCCGCCGTGACCGGCTGGGATTCGACCCCTTGCGTCAGGACGACCGCCCAGAAGTAGTCGTTCCAGATGAAGGTGAAGATCAGCACGGCGAGGGCCGCGAGCGCGGGTTTCATCAGCGGCAGCACGACGAACCAGAAGATCCGCCATTCCGACACGCCCTCGACCCGCGCCGCCTCGATCAGCTCGAAGGGCAGGGCGCGGATGAAGTTGCGCATGAAGAGCGTGCAGAAGCCGGTCTGGAAGGCGATGTGGAACAGCACGAGCCCGGTCTTGGTGTTGTAGAGCCCGAGGTTCAGCGTCAGGTCGCGCACCGGCACCATCAGGATCTGGAACGGCACGAAGTTGCCCGCGACGAACATGAAGAAGATCCAGAGGTTCGACCGGAAGCGGTAGATGCCGAGCGCGAAGCCGGTCATCGCCGAGAGCGCGATGCAGCCGAGCACGGTGGGCACGGTGATGAACACCGAGTTCAGCAGGTAGCGCGGCATGTCGGACTCGAAGAAGACCTTCGAATAGTTCGTGATCCCCTCGAAGGACGAGGGCCAGCCCCAGTAGTTGCCGGAGGTGAAGTCGGCGTCGGGCTTGATCGAGAAGACGGCGATCGAGATCAGCGGCAGCAGCCACAGTATCAGCGCGACGGGCAGCAGCGACTGGTAGGTCAGCTGCCAGGAGCGGGAGGTCTTGGCGATGGGGGTCGGGAACATGGCTCAGGCCTCCTGCATGGATGCGGCCCCTCGGGCCATGCCTGCGGTGCGCGTCGCGGGGAACGGGGGGCGGGGGGTCATCGTCCCCTGGTCTCCCGGTACATCGACCACAGGAAGTAGGCGATGAAGATCAGCATGATGAGGAACAGCACCACGGCGATGGCGGCGCCGTATCCCATGCGGAAGCCGTATTCCGAAAGCGCGACCTCGAACATGTAGAAGGACAGCACGCGGGATTCGCCGAAGGGGCCGCCGTTGGTCATCACCGAGATCAGGTCGAAACTCCGCAGCGCGCCGATGATGGTGACCACGAAGGCGATGAAGGTCGCCGGTTTCAGCTGCGGGATGATGATGTGCCAGAGCATCCGCCATCCGCGCGCGTTGTCGAGACGCCCGGCCTCGATCTGCTCGGGGTTCACGCCGTTCAGGCCGGTGAGATACAGGATCATGCAGTAGGCGGTCTGCGGCCAGAGGCCGGCGGCGATGATGCCGTAGGTGACGTAGGTCGGATCGCCCAGCACGTTGATCGGGCCGAGGCCGAACCAGCCCAGCATGACGTTCAGCAGCCCGAAGGTCGGGTCGTAGAACCAGGTGAACACCAGGCCGACGACGACCTGCGAGATCACGAAGGGAAAGAAGAACAGCGACTTGTAGAGCCGGATGCCGGTGACGGTCTGGTTCAGGAACAGCGCGATGAACAGGCCGGCGGGAATCGCGAGGAGGTAGAGCAGGAGCCACAGGACGTTGTTCTTCAGCGAGACGTAGAAGGCGGGATCGTCCCAGAGCTCGCGGTAGTTCTCGAGCCCGATGTATTCGGGATCGCCCAACCCGTCCCAGCGGAGGGTCGAGATCTGGAACGACTGGAAGACCGGGAAGATGACGTAGATCAGGAAGAAGATCACGCCGGGGGCAAGGAACAGCCAGGGCGAGATCGCGATCTGGTTCCGCCGCCAGAAGGACCGCTTGCCGCGGTCGGCGTGGGTGTCGGGCAGGGTGGCCTGGGTCATCGTCTGTCCCCCGTCGGGGCCGCTTCGGCGGCGTCGGATTTCCGTCCGCCGGGCGTGCGACCTCGGGTCGGACGCCCGGCGGGGCCTTGGGTGATCCCGGGCAGGATGGGTGATATCACCCATCCTGCGGGCGGGTTCACTTGTAGATGCGCTCGCGGGCGTTCTCGAGCCGGTCGAGGATCCGGTCGATGTTGTCGGGGCGCACCATGAACTCCTGGAAGCCCTCCATGGCGACCTTCGCCATCTCGGCGGGGGCGTCGCGGTCGAAGAACTGGGCGATGCCGCCCGGCGCCTTGTTCGACAGCACGTCGAAGCCTTCCTTCAGGAACTTGTCGTCATCCACCGAGGACTGCGCGTTGACCGGCAGCTGGCCAAGCGCGTCTCCCGCGTTGATCAGCGTCTGGTTCTCGGCCGAGGTCACGAACTTGAGGAAGGCCTTGGCGTTCTCCTTGTTCTTCGCGCTGGAGGGGATGTGGAAGGTGTCGGTCGGCGCGTCCTCGCCCTTGGGCGTGTCGGGCGTGATGGTCGGGAACTGGTAGTAGTCGAGCTGGTCGTCCGTCAGCCCGCCCTCGCGCATCGGCGCCACCGCGAAGTTGCCCATGAGATAGGCCGCCGCCTCGCCGTTCAGCATGAAGGGCAGCGCCTCCTGCCAGGAATAGGCGGTGTGGTTGTCGATGTAGGCGCCCATGTCGATCAGCTCGCGCCAGTTGGCGAAGGTCTTCTTCACGCCCTCGTCGGTCCAGGGGATCTCGCCCGCCGTCAGCTTCATGTGGTAGTCGAAGCCGTTGGTGCGCATGTTGAGGTAGTCGAACCAGCCCGCGGCGGTCCACAGGAACTTCGTCCCGATGGTGAAGCACTTCACCCCGTTGTCGAGCAGGGTCTGGCAGTTGGACTTCAGCGTCTCCCAGTCCTCGGGCTCGGAAAGGCCGTACTGGTCGTAGATGTCCTTCCGGTAGTACACGCCCCACTGGTAGTAGGTGTAGGGAACGCCGTACTGCTTGCCGTCGATGGTCAGCGCGCCCTTGGTCGAGGCGAGGTTCTCCGACATGTCGCCTTCCCAGACGTCCGAGATGTCCTCGAACAGGCCGGCGTCCACATAGGGGGCCATGCGGTTGCCCGCGTACCAGTTGGCGACGTCGGGCGAGTTGGCGGTCAGGAAGTTCCGGATCTGGGTCTTGTAGGCCTCGCGGTCGATGATCGTCAGCTCGATGTTTAGGTCGGGGTTCATCTCCTTGAAGCGGGCGACCATGCCTTCCATCACCGCGCGGGGCGCGGGGTTCGACATGTCGGAGAAGATGACGAGGTCGCCGGTCAGCGGGGTCTCGTGGGCCGCCGCGAAGGCGCCCGAGACCATCGAAGTGGCGAGCGCCGTGGACAGGCCGAGCGCCGCGAGCGACGTCTTCAGTTTGGATACCATGGTTTCCTCCCGGAGTGGTTCCTATGTGAGTTTCATTATGTGAAACTTGGTTTTGTATATTGAAAACTGTGCCGCACCCGGCTTATGCTTGTCAACAGTTTCCTCGCGGGGTGCGCCCGGTCGACGATGGCGCGCCGCGGGGAAGGTCGGGAGGACCATGATGAGCGAGGACGCGCGGGGCGACGGCACCGTCGGCAAGGCGCTGGACGTGCTGGACCAGGTGGCAGGCCACGGCCGCCCGGTGCGCTTCGCCGACCTGCTGCGCGAGAGTCCCTTTCCGAAGGCGACGCTCTACCGGCTTCTGCAGACGCTGACCTCGCAGGGGATGCTGCAGTTCGATCCCGATACCGGCGCCTATTCCCTTGGTGTCCGGCTGGTGCGGCTGGCCCACGCGGCCTGGCAGACGACGTCGCTTGCGCCGATCGCGCGGCCCTCGCTCGACCGGCTGTCGGCGCAGGTGGGCGAGACGGTGCACCTGGCGCAGCTCGACAACGGGCAGGTGCTGTATGTCGACAAGCGCAACGCCACGGTGCCGGTCGAGATGTATTCGACTGCCGGCAAGGTCGGACCGGCCTATTGCACCGGGGTCGGCAAGGCGATGCTGGCCTTCCTTCCGACCGAACGCGCGGAGGAGGCGCTGAAACGGCAGGCGTTCCACCGCTTCACCGGCAAGACGCTGACCACGCCCGAGGCGCTCAGGGTCGAGCTGGCGGCGATTCGCGCCCGCGGCTTCGCCTTCGACGACGAGGAGCACGAGCCGGGCATCATCTGCATCGCCATGCCGATCCTGTCGGAGGGGGGGCATGTGCTGGGCGCGCTTTCCGTCACCTCGACCACGGCGCGGCGGTCGCTGGCCGATCTGGCCACGCTCGCGCCGGTGCTGCGCGAGACCACGGCGCGGATCGCGGCCGACGTGCGCAGCTGGCGCTTTCCCGACACCATGTCCCCACCCCTTTCCAGAACAGGATGAAGCCATGTCAGGTGTGACGCTGTCCAAGGTCGTGAAGAAATACGGCGAGACGCAGGTGATCCACGGGATCGACCTGACCGTCGAGGACGGGGAGTTCTGCGTCTTCGTCGGGCCCTCGGGCTGCGGCAAGTCCACGCTGCTCAGGATGGTGGCCGGGCTGGAGGAGACGACGAGCGGCAGGATCGAGATCGGCGGACGCGACGTGACCCGCGACGATCCGGCCGAGCGGGGGGTGGCGATGGTGTTCCAGACCTACGCGCTCTACCCGCACATGACGGTGGCCGAGAACATGGGCTTCGGGCTGAAGATGACGGGGCATCCGAAGGCCGAGATCGCCGAGAAGGTGAAGGAGGCGTCGCGGATCCTGAAGCTCGACGACTACCTGAAGAGGAAGCCCGCGGCGCTGTCTGGCGGCCAGCGGCAGCGTGTGGCGATCGGGCGCGCCATCGTGCGGGGGCCCGAGGTGTTCCTGTTCGACGAGCCCCTGTCGAACCTCGACGCGGAGCTGCGCGTGGAGATGCGGGTGGAAATCGCGCGGCTGCACAAGGAGATCGGCGCGACGATGATCTACGTCACCCACGACCAGGTCGAGGCGATGACGCTGGCCGACAAGATCGTGGTGCTGCGCGCGGGCCGGGTCGAGCAGGTGGGCGCGCCGCTGGAGCTGTACCGCGATCCCGACAACCAGTTCGTCGCGGGCTTCATCGGCTCGCCGTCGATGAACTTCGTGGCCGGGACGGTGAAGGGCGGCAAGGTCGCCGTTCCGTCGCTGCAGGGAGAATACGAGCTGCCGGTGACGCTGCCCGCCGACGGCACGAAGGTGGTGATGGGCGTCAGGCCCGAGCACCTGGAGATCGTGCCGGGCGACACCCATTCGGTCGAGCTGACCGAGGCGCTGGGCGGCGTCTCCTATGCCTATCTCGAAGGGCGGGGCGGCGAGCGGGTGATCGTGGAAGAGCGCGGCGACGAGCGGTCGAAGGAGGGCACGCGCGTCGGGCTGTCGTTCCCGCCGGAGCGGGCGATGCTGTTCGCGGCCGAGGGGGGCAAGCGGATACGGTGACAGATCAGGTAGTGATCCGGCGGGCGTCGGGTGTTCCGCTTCACACGGAGGGCAGCCCGCGGCCGCGGGTGGGGGTGAAGCCCCCGCCCGTGGGGGCGGTCGGGGGCTGCCCGGCGTAACCGCCGGGCGAGACATCCGGTCGGGTGTGCTTCAGGTCAGGCCGGGCCGGAGCGATTCCCTCGCAATCCTGCCATCGCTGACTCTCCTCAGCCGAATACCCGCGTCAGGGCGCCGTCGATGGCGTCGGTGATGTGGTCGATGTCGTCCTTCGTCGCGATCAGCGCCGGGGAGAGGCACAGCGTGTTGTTCTTGCCGGGGAGCGAGCGGTTGGTGGCCCCGATGATCACCCCCTGCGCCATGCAGTCGGCCACCACCGCCTGCACCTTCTTCTCGGGCATCGGCTCTTTCGTCTGGCGGTCGACCACCAATTCGGCGCCGCAGAACAGGCCCTTGCCGCGCACGTCGCCGATCACCGCGTGCTTCTCGGCCAGCGCGTTGAGGTTGTCGATCACCCGCGCGCCCATGGCCAGCGTGTTCTCGAGCAGGCCCTCCTCCTCGATGATCGCCATGTTCTCCAGCGCGGCAGCGGGCCCGGCGGTGCAGCCGCCGAAGGTCGAGATGTCGCGGAAGTAGTTCAGCGGATCGTCCGAGTCGTCCTTGAACATCTCGAAGACCCGCTCGGTCGTCACGCAGCAGGAAATCGCGGCATAGCCGCTCGCCACCCCCTTAGCCATGGTCACGAAATCGGGCTGGATGCCGTAGTTCTGGTAGCCGAACCAGGTGCCGGTGCGGCCGACGCCGCAGACCACCTCGTCGATGTGCAGCAGGATGTCGTACTTGCGGCAGATCTCCTGCACCGTCTCCCAGTAGCCCGGCGGGGGCGTGATGACGCCGCCCCCCGCCGTCACCGGCTCCAAGCAGAGGCCGCCCACGGTGTCGGGGCCTTCGCGCAGGATCACCTCCTCGATCGCCTTCGCCGCGCGCACGCCATAGGCCTCGCCCGAGAGGTCGCCCCAGCCCTGTTCGTGGGCGCGGTATTCGAGGCAATGCGGCACCGGCACGAAGGCGGGCGTGAACGGCCCGTACTGCGCGTTCCGCTCCTCCTGTCCGCCGGCCGAGAGGCAGGCGATGGTGGTGCCGTGGTAGTCGCGCTCGCGGTACAGGATCTTGTTCTTCTTCCCGCCGTGCCGCTTGTAGGCGATCTGGCGGATCATCTTGAACGCCTTCTCGTTCGCCTCGGACCCCGAGTTGGCGAAGTAGACGCGCGACATGCCCGGCATCTTCTCGATCAGCTTCTGGCTGAACATCGCGCCGGGGATCGAGCCCGCGGAACCGGCGAAATAGCAGAGCTTCACCAGCTGGTCCCGCACCGCATCCGCGATCCGCTCGCGTCCGTAGCCGACGTTCACGGTCCAGACGCCGCCCGACACCGCGTCGATGTGTTCCTTACCCTTGATGTCCCAGACCTTGATCCCCTTGCCCTCGACGATGATCCGGGGATCGACCGTCTCGAACGGCTTGTGCTGGATCAGGTGGTGCCAGACGTGGGCACGGTCGGCTTCGATGACCCCCTGGGGGTCGTTCGGCTTGAAGGGGACGTTCATGGGGGGCTCCGGCGCAGGGGTCACAAGAAAGGGGGCCGGAGCGGCGCTGTCGCGACTCCGGCCCCCGCTTGGAGCATGATCGTGCGCCCAAGCGGCGCCCGTTTCAAGGGGCGCCGCATCGCGGCCGTTCAGAACTGCTTGGTCAGCGCCTCCTGCGCGGCGAACCAGTTGGCGACCTCGGCGCGCTGGTCGGCGGTCATGGCGGCGGCGATGTCGTGCATCGGGTTCAGGCCGGGCAGCTGTTCGCCGTTGCCCTCGGCGAAGTAGTCCAGCCGACGCTCGAGGTAGTTGCCGTTCTGGCCGTGCAGCCGGGCGATCAGCGGCAGCGCCCTGGTCTGCTCGGCGCCGTGGCAGGTCAGGCAGGCGGGCACGCCCTGGTCCGGGATGCCTTCCTTCGCGATGGCCTCGCCCGCCGCGGCAAGCGCCATGTCGGGGGTGCCGGGCGTGGGCTGCGGCGGGATCTGGCCGAAATACTCCGCCACGTCGCGCATGTCGTCCAGCGACATGCGGCTGGTGGTCTGGAACATCTTCGAGCTGTCGCGCTGCTTGGTCCAGAAGCTGTGGAGCTGCTGGTTGATGTACTCCTTGGTCTGGAGGGTCAGGTTCGGATACTCGCCCGAGGCGACGCCGACACCCGTGGCCTCGTGGCATTCCGAACAGACCTTCGACACCAGAGCCTTGCCGTTGGCGAGGTCCGCCTCGGGCAGCGCGTTCGGCATCCCCACGCTTCCCGTCGGTTCGAGGGCCGAGAAATAGGCGGCGAGGCTGATGATGTCCTCGTCCGACAGATAGTTCGCCTCGTGGTGCATCGGGTTGTAGGCGATGGACTTGCCGCGCCCCTCGCCGCGGAAGGCGACAAGCTGCTTGCGCAGGAACGGCGCGCTCTGGCCGGCGATGTGCGGCACCGCGAGGGTCGCGCCCTCGGTCTGCGGCGTCTCGTGGCAGGTGAAGCAGGGCGCGACCGCGGATTCCGGGATCCCCGCCATGGCGATCTCCTGGCCGCGGGCGATCTGCTCGGCGCTCGCCGGGGTCGCGGGCGGCGTCGGCTTGTCGGGCAGGCCGGCGTAGTAGTCGGCCAGCTGCGTGATCTGGTCGTCCGAGAGACCGGCCGCCACCACCTGCATGATGCCGCTCTTGCGCTGGCCCGTGGCATAGGCGTGCAGCGCGTCCTTCATGTAGGCGGCCGACTGCACGGTGAGGTTCGGCGCATGGCCGCCGGTGATCGTGCCGGTGCCGTCGGTGCCGTGGCAGGCGGCGCAGCGCTGGACCGGAACGCCGGTCATCGCGATGTCCGGCCATTCGGTCGCGGGCGCGGCATAGAGGTATTCGTCAAGCGGCGGCGCCTTCACGCCCACATCCATGTCGGCCAGGGCGCCCGGGCTGCCATAGGGCATCTGCGGCGCGTCGCCCTTCGGCCCGACCAGGTCGGCGTATTCCTCGGCGCTCATCTCCGGCAGGGCGCGCAGGAAGGCGACGACCGACCAGATCTCGTCCTGATTCTTGGTGGTGGGCCAGGACGGCATCGCGCTGAACCGGACGCCGTTCTGCAGGATCCAGTAAAGCTCCTTGTCGCTGAACTCGTCCACCACGGCTGCAAGGTGCTGCGGGCGGGGGCGCATGGACAGGGCGATGGGGTTCTGGCCCAGGCCGGGGCCGCCGTGGCACTTCGAGCAGACGTTCTCGTAATGCTGGGCGCCAAGGGCGATGCGGCCCGGATCGGAGAAATCCACCGGCACCGTCCCGTCGGCGCGGGCGTCGACCGAGTTCTTGAAGGTCTTGTGCAGGACGTAGGCGGTGACGTCCCAGTGCGGTGGCTTGGCCGAGACGTTGACGGCGCCGAAGTAGACCACCGACACGAAGGCGACGATGCCGACGACGGCAACCCCTCCGATGGCGTAGAAGATATTGTGCAAAGTCAGCCAGCGGGGTTGGTCATTCATCATGTCTCTCCTCGGCGTTCCAATGCCGAACGAGAGAGATGTTCCGCGAGTTCCCGAAGAATTGTCGTACGTCCTGCGACATTCCGCGCATCCGCCTCACAGGATCGCGAGGCGAATCGCGTAGGCGACAAGCGATACCGCGGCCACTCCGAGCAGCCAGTAGACGGCGAACCAGAGCAGCTTGCGTCCCATCAGTGGTAGCCTTCGTCGGGGTCGATCTTGCCGCGGAACACCCAGTAAGCATAGGCGGTGTAGGCGAGGATCAGGGGGATCAGGACCGAGGCGCCGACCAGCACGAACTTCAGGCTGCTGTCGGGCGCCGCGGCCTCCCAGATCGTCAGGTTCGGCGGCACGATGTGCGGATAGAAGCTGATCCCGATGCCGATGTAGCTGAGCACGAACATCGCCAGGGCGGCGAAGAACGGGTAGGTGTCGTGCCGGGTTTTCAGCCCCCAGAACATCAGCCAGGCCGCGCCCGCGACCAGCAGCGGCACGGCGAAGGTGAAGATCATCGTCCAGTCGGAGAACCAGCGGTTGAAATATTCCATGTCGATGAACGGCGTCCACAGGCTGACCGCGCCGATCAGGCCCAGCGTCGTGACCGACAGCGGCCAGGCGAGGCGGCGGTTGTGGTCGTTGATCGGGCCCTCGGTCTTCATCAGCAGCCAGGTCGCGCCGAGCAGCGCATAGCCGACGACGACCGCCGCGCCGGTCAGCAGCGAGAACGGCGTCAGCCAGTCCCAGTTGCCGCCCGCATAGGCGCGGTTCTCGACCTCGATCCCCTGCACCAGCGCGCCGAGCGCGATGCCCTGCCCCAGGGCGGCCACGGTGGAGCCGCCGAAGAAGGCGAAGTCCCAGAACCGCTTGGCCCGCTTCGTCCGCCAGCGGTATTCGAAGGCCACGCCGCGGAAGATCAGCCCGATCAGCATCGCGATCAGCGGCGCATAAAGCGCGGGCATGACCACCGAATAGGCCAGCGGGAAGACGGCGAACAACCCGCCGCCCCCCAGCACCAGCCAGGTCTCGTTGCCGTCCCAGACCGGTGCGACGGTGTTCATGGCGACGTCACGCTCCTGTTCCGTGCTGAGCAGCGGGAACAGGATGCCGACGCCCAGGTCGAAGCCGTCGAGCACGACATAGGCCAGCACGGCGAAGGCGATGAGGCCGGCCCAGATGAAGGCAAGATCGAAAGGCATGGGCGGGGCTCCTTTATTCGGCCGGTGTGGCGCTGCCGGGACGCTGCAGCTCGGTCGCGCCCGGGGCGGGGGTGATGCCCGCGCTGCGGATCGGACCCTCGCTCAGGCGGCCCTTCGCGGTCTCGGGTTCGCGGCCCATCAGGCGCAGCAGGTAGAAGGTGCCGGCGCCGAAGACGAAGAAATAGACCACGATGAACGCGACGAGGGAGGTGCCGACCGCCGAGGCCTGAAGCGGCGACGCGCTCTCGGCCGTCGTCAGCAGGTTGTAGACGGTATAGGGCTGGCGGCCGACCTCGGTCGTGATCCAGCCGCAGACCACGGCGACGAATCCCATGGGCCCCATCACCATCGCCGCGCGGTGCAGCCACGGCGAGTGGTAGAGATAGCCGCGATAGCGCTGCCATGCGCCGAACAGGGCCAGGCCCAGCATGGCGAAGCCGAGGCCGACCATGATGCGGAAGGTGAAGAACACGATCGTCACCGGCGGCTCCTTGTCGTCCGGCACCGTGTCCAGCCCGTCCAGCGGCGCGTTCAGGTCGTGCTTTAGGATCAGCGAGCTGAGCTTCGGGATCTCCACCGCATAGTCGATGCGCTTCTCCTCGGGGTTCGGGATGCCGAACAGGATCAGCGGCGCGCCGTCGGGGTGGCTGTCGTAGTGACCCTCCATCGCCATGATCTTCACCGGCTGGTGCTCCAGCGTGTTGATCCCGTGGGCATCGCCAGCGCCGATCTGGAGCGGCGCGGTGAACAGGATCATCCACATCGCCATCGAGAACATCAGCCGCGCCGAACGGTTGGCCGAGTTCCGCATCAGGTGCCAGGCGCCGACCCCGCCGACGACCAGCGCGGTCGTCAGGTAGGCGGCCAGCACCATGTGGGTCAGACGGTAGGGGAAGGAGGGGTTGAAGACGATCTTCCACCAGTCGACGGGGATGAACTGGCCGTTCTCGTTGATCGCATAGCCCGCGGGCGTCTGCATCCAGCTGTTCACCGACAGGATCCAGGTGGCCGAGATGAGCGTGCCGACGGCGACCATGAAGGTGGCGAAGAAGTGCAGCTTCGGCCCCACCTTGTCGCGCCCGAAGAGCATCACGCCAAGGAAGCCCGCCTCGAGGAAGAAGGCGGTCAGCACCTCGTAGGCCATGAGCGGGCCAAGGACGGGACCGGTCTTGTCGGAGAACACGCTCCAGTTCGTGCCGAACTGGTAGGACATCACGATGCCCGAGACGACGCCCATCCCGAAGGCCACCGCGAAGATCTTCTTCCAGAACTGGAAGACCTTCAGATAGGTCTCCTTCCCGGTGATCAGGTGCAGCCCGTTCAGGACCGCCAGGTAGGAGGCAAGGCCGATCGAGAAGGCCGGAAAGATGATGTGGAAGGTGATGGTAAAGGCGAACTGGAACCGCGCGAGGTCCAGCGCTTCGATCCCGAACATGCTGTGCTCCTGTCTCTTGGCGTACCCGGTAGGTAGCAGTACGGCCCCCCGAAACAACGCGAGTCCCGTGGCATTGTCCTCGGCATAGTGTCGCAGAACGGGTCGCGGCGTCGACCCCGTCGCACGGAGAGGGCGGCGCGGGCCGTGGCTTTTCGGCTGCAATCCCGCGGCGATGCGCCATTTGCGCGGGGTCAGCCTTTGACGATTCCGCCCCGGCACGCGAGGACATGGCGGCCGGGCATCCGCTGCCCTTCTGCTCGGGGGCGGGGGGTGTCCGGCCTCCCGCGGCCGCCCCCGGCGGAACGGCCGTCAGGTGGCGAAACCCGTGCGGGGCCATCGGCGATGGACGCGGGCGTCAGCATCACCGGCACCTCGACCGGCACGCCGACGAGGTGGCCGGTGCCGCGCCGGGCAGGATCAGCCGGGCGGTGTACTGCGCCGCATCCTGCGGTTCGGACGGCGGCGCCAAGGGGTGGTCGAAAAACACCACGGCGACCGCTCCGCTCAGCCCCGGCGCCAGCAGCCCGGGAGCGATACCGTTGTCATGTCGGGAGCGATCCGGACCGGGGGTATTTCCCGAACACCGCCGCGGGAGCGATCCGGATCGACCGGGCGGTCGAGGGGTCCGGGGAGCACGCGTGCTCCCCGGCTTTGCCGGCAGGGCGCAGACGCGCCCCGGCCTGCGCCTCAGAGGGCGAGGTTCGGGATGATCTGCTTCTTGCGGCTGACGATGCCCGGCAGCACCACGGCATCCTCGCCGCAGACGGTCGAGAAGCTCTTCTCGGCCACCTGGCGCACCAGGTCGTTCGGCACCAGCAGCGTCGCCTCTTCCTTCAGGATGTCGACGACGAAGAGCAGCACCTGGTCGACGCCGTCCTCCTTGGCCACCGTCTCCATCGACTTCATCAGGCTGTCCTTGCGCGACAGCACCGTCTCGGGCGAGGTCGTCTCCAGCACCGAGACGCGGAACGACTTGCCGCCGACCTCGTATTCCTTCGAATCCATTCGCAGAAGCTCGGCATCGGAGAAGCGCGAGACGTCGGACTTGGCCGCGAACATCTCGGCCGCGTAGGCGGGGATCGTGACGCCCAGCTCCTCGGCCAGCTTCTCGGCCAGCTCGCGGTCGGTGGGGGTGGTGGTGGGGCTGCGGAACTCCAGCGTGTCCGACAGGATGCAGGACAGCATCGCGCCCTTGATCGCCTCGGGCATCTTCGCGGCGTCCTCGCCCATCAGCTGGTGCATGATCGTCGCGGTGCAGGCCAGCGGGCGCACGGTGATCTCGATCGGGCCCTTGGTCTCCAGCCCGCCGACCAGCTTGTGGTGGTCGATGATGCCGGCGATGTCGGCCTCGTTGATGTTGTCGGGCAGCTCGGCGGGGTTGTTGGTGTCGACGATGACGACCTCGGTGTCCTTGGTCAGCGTCTCCAGCATCTTCGGCTTTTCGAGCTTCCAGCGCTCCAGTACGAAGGCGGCTTCGGTGTTGGGCTCGCCCAGCAGGCGCGGCTCGGCGGACTGGCCGACGACCTCGGACAGGTACCAGGCCCAGATGATCGGGGAGCCGGTGGAATCCGTATCGGGCGATTTGTGGCCGAAAACGAGGGTTGTCATGCGTCAAGGGTCCTGTGTTGCCGAATCCCGCGCCTTATAGGCCCGGCGCCGGGCCTTGTCACCCGAGGCCTCGCGCGATTTTCGCCGCTGGTCCGGGGGGCCGCGGCGCGCTATCACGGCGCCATGTCGCGCTCGAGGGAAACCGATCTCTATCCGCCGGTAAAGGCCTTCCTCGAACGGCAGGGCTATGTCGTGAAGGCCGAGATCGGGGCCGCCGACGTCGTGGCGGTGCGCGGCGACGAGGATCCGGTGATCGTCGAGCTGAAGACCGGCTTCACCCTGGCCCTGGTCCACCAGGGGATCGCCCGCCAGGGCCTGAGCGACTGGGTCTACCTCGCCGTGCCGCGCGGGGCGGGGCGCGTCGGAGGCCGCGCGGTGAAGGACAACACGGCGCTCTGCCGCCGCCTCGGGCTCGGGTTCCTCAGCGTGCGGTTGCGCGACGGGCTGGTCGAGGTGCACTGCGATCCCGCACCCTACCGTCCCCGACCCGCGAAGGCGCGGCGCGGCAGGCTGCTGCGCGAGTTCGCGCGGCGGGTCGGCGATCCGAACGTCGGCGGCGCGACGCGGGTGGGGTTGGTGACGGCCTACCGGCAGGACGCGATCCTCTGTGCGCGGCGGCTGCTGGACGGTCCCGCACGGGGCCGCGACGTCGCGGGGGCCACGGGGGTGGAACGGGCGACGAGACTCATGGCCGACGACCACTATGGCTGGTTCGAACGGGTGTCGGTCGGCATCTATGCCCTGACCCCGAAGGGCCGCGCCGCGGTCGGGCCGGAAGAAGGAGACGCAAATGGCGAATGATATCGACCCCGCGGCGATGGCCGAGGTGCTGTCGCTCGATCCCGAGGACCGGTACTGGTACGCCGTCGCGCGCATCGCCGCCGCAGGGCGGATGTGGGTGATCTCGGGCGAGGAGGGCGTGCTGATGCCGCTGTCGCCCGAAGGCTTCGAATACCTGCCGGTCTGGCCCCACCGCGCGCTGGCGCAGGCGATGGCCGACCTGAACCACTCGGGCGCCATGGCCGCGGAGATGACGCTGGACGAGTTCCGCGCCGGATGGCTTCACGACCTGGCCGATGCGGGACTCCGGATCGGGATCTGTCCGGGCGCCGACGGGGCCTTCTGGGATTGCGGCGCGGAAGAGTTCGACACGACGCTGGAGGAAGAGCGCAGCCAGGTCTGAAGCGGCTCGGCCGGTTCTTCGCGCTGACCTTCACGCCACCTTGCGGGGCGTCTTCCTGCGGCTGCTGACGACGCGGTTGCGGCCCAATTCCTTCGCCCGGTACAGCGCCTCGTCCGCGACCTTCATCAGGCGTTCGATCTGGCGGCCGTCCTCGGGAAAGGCACTGATCCCGGCCGAGACGGTGATCCGCGGCAGGCTGACGCCGGCGTGGTTCAGCTCGACCTCGGACACCGCGCGCAGGAACTCCTCGGCCTCGCGTGCCGCGTCCTCCGGGGTGGCGCCGGGGCACAGCACGACGAACTCCTCCCCGCCGATCCGGCAGGGCGACCAGCCGGGCGGGAAGCGGCTGGACAGCAGGGCGCCGAATTCGCGCAGCACGCTGTCGCCCGCGTCGTGGCCGTGCTGGTCGTTGAAGCTCTTGAAGTGATCGACGTCGAGCGAGACGATGCAGAGGCTTCCCCCGGACGACCGGGCGCGGTTCAGCTCGCGCTGCGAGGCTTCCATGAACCAGCGCCGGTTCCAGAGGTTGGTCAGCGGGTCGCGCATCGACTGGTCCTGCAATTCGTGCCGCAGCTGCACGTTGGCCACGGCGAGGCTGATCTGCTCGGCGCAGAGCAGTCCGACCTCCCATCGGCGCTGCACGAAGCTTTCGATGAAGTCGCGCGGCACGATCGACCGGTCGAAGGCCGAGAAGCAGAGGTGCAGAAGCCCGATGGTTTCGCCGTGGGCAATGATCGGCAGGCAGAAGAATGGCGAGGCCTCGTCCCCGACATGGCTGCAGGCGAACTCGATCGCCTTGGTCCCGAAGGAATAGGCGCGGCCGCGGCGCAGGGCCCAGCAATCCTCGGCCCCGATGTGATCGTGCGCGGGGCTGTCGCCCCAGCGGGCGGCAAGCTCGAGCGTGTCGCGGAGGTTGGAGTAGATGTAGAGCTGCCCGTCGGCCTCGGGCAGGAGGGTCTGCATGGATTTCTTCACCACCATCAGAAGCTCGTCCAGCGACTTCGCCGAATAGAGCCATTCGCTGATCTGGCTCAGCAGGCGGCGCTCGTGCTGGCGGTGCGTCTCCGCCTCGATCATCTCGTTGGCGTCGGATTCCATCTCCTTGCGCTCCGAGATGTCGCGGGAGATCGACATGTTGTGGATGTGCCGCCCCTCGGCATCGAAGAGCGGCATCAGCTTCTTCTCGACCCAGAAGGTGGCGCCGGAGCGGCGGCGGTTCTGCACCTCGACCTGGAGCGGCCGGCGTTCGCGCAGCGCCTGGAGGACCTGCGCCGTCGTCTCGGCATCGGTTTCGGGGCTGTCCAGAAGCTCCTCCGGCGTCTTGCCGGCGAAATCCTCCAGACGGTAGCCGTACATGCGTTCGAACCCCGGGTTCAGCCACACGACCGTGTCGTCGGGATCCGTCATCAGGATCGCATCGGTCGTGTGCTCCAGCACCAGTTCGGCGAAGTAGCGCGCGGCCCTGTTCCTCGAGTCGGTGTCCATGGCTGATCCGGTGACGACCGCCTGCATCTGCGGTCCCTGCCACAGGCCTACGCGCGAAGCGTTAACAAAGCTCTGCCGACCGGGGGAACGGCGGCAAAATTCGCTGCGCGATGTTGTTGACAGGCGCCGGGCCGCTGCCTAGATACCGCTCCGTTAGCACTCAGCCGATGCGAGTGCTAAAAGTATCAACATGAACCAAGGAGCGTTCTAAGATGGCATTCACTCCGCTGCATGACCGGGTACTGGTCCGCCGTGTCGAGAGCGAGGAAAAGACCAAGGGCGGTCTGATCATCCCCGATTCCGCGAAAGAGAAGCCCGCCGAGGGTGAAGTCGTGTCCTGCGGCGAAGGCGCCCGCAAGGACTCCGGCGAGCTGATCGAGATGGGCGTGAAGCCCGGCGACAAGATCCTGTTCGGCAAGTGGTCGGGCACCGAGGTCACGCTGGACGGCGAAGAGCTGCTGATCATGAAAGAGTCCGACATCCTGGGCATCATCGCCTGAGTCCGGACCCCGCGCGGGGCGGGGTAAGTCCCGCCCCGCGGGAGCTTCAGACGGCGGGGCGCTGCCCGGCCGCCACCAGAAATTTCGAGACATTCCAAGGAGAAGCTGAAAATGGCTGCTAAGGACGTCAAGTTCAACACCGATGCCCGGAACCGTATCCTCAAGGGCGTCAACATCCTGGCCGACGCCGTGAAGGTGACGCTCGGACCCAAGGGCCGCAACGTCGTCATCGACAAGTCGTTCGGCGCCCCCCGGATCACCAAGGACGGCGTTTCGGTCGCCAAGGAGATCGAGCTCGAGGACAAGTTCGAGAACATGGGCGCCCAGATGGTGAAGGAAGTCGCTTCCCGCACCAACGACGAGGCGGGCGACGGCACCACCACCGCCACCGTGCTGGCCCAGGCGATCATCCGCGAAGGCATGAAGTCGGTCGCCGCCGGCATGAACCCGATGGACCTGAAGCGCGGCATCGACCTGGCCGTGACCAAGGTCGTCGAGCAGATCAAGGCCGCGTCCCGTGACGTGAACGACAGCGACGAAGTCGCCCAGGTCGGCACCATCTCTGCCAACGGCGAGGCCACCATCGGCCGCATGATCGCCGACGCGATGCAGAAGGTCGGCAACGAGGGTGTCATCACCGTCGAGGAGAACAAGGGCCTCGAGACCGAGACCGACGTCGTCGAGGGCATGCAGTTCGACCGCGGCTACCTGTCGCCGTACTTCGTGACCAACGCCGACAAGATGGTTGCCGAGCTGGAAGACTGCATGATCCTGCTGCACGAGAAGAAGCTCTCGTCGTTGCAGCCGATGGTGCCGCTGCTCGAGTCGGTCATCCAGTCGCAGAAGCCGCTGCTGATCATCGCCGAGGACGTCGAGGGCGAAGCCCTGGCCACGCTCGTCGTGAACAAGCTGCGCGGTGGCCTGAAGATCGCCGCCGTCAAGGCGCCGGGCTTCGGTGACCGTCGCAAGGCCATGCTGCAGGACATCGCGATCCTGACCGGCGGCCAGGTGATCTCGGAAGACCTGGGCATGAAGCTCGAGAATGTCACCATGGACATGCTCGGCAACGCCAAGAAGATCTCGATCACCAAGGACGAGACCACCATCGTCGACGGCTCCGGCGAGAAGGCCGAGATCGAAGCCCGCGTGGCCCAGATCCGCAACCAGATCGAAGAGACCACCAGCGACTACGACCGCGAGAAGCTGCAGGAGCGTGTGGCGAAGCTGGCGGGCGGCGTGGCCGTCATCCGCGTCGGCGGCATGACCGAAGTGGAAGTGAAGGAGCGCAAGGACCGCGTCGATGACGCGCTGAACGCGACCCGCGCTGCCGTGCAGGAAGGCATCGTCGTCGGCGGCGGTGTGGCCCTGGTGCAGGCCGGCAAGGTGCTGGAAGGTCTCGAGGGTGCGAACTCCGACCAGACCATCGGCATCTCGATCGTCCGCAAGGCGCTTGAGGCTCCGCTGCGCCAGATCGCCGAGAACTCGGGCGTCGACGGTTCGGTCGTGGCCGGCAAGGTCCGCGAGAGCACGGATGCCAAGTTCGGCTTCAACGCCCAGACCGAAGAGTACGGCGACATGTTCAAGTTCGGCGTCATCGACCCGGCGAAGGTCGTGCGTCACGCGCTGCAGGACGCCGCCTCGATCGCCGGTCTGCTGATCACCACCGAAGCGATGGTCGCCGACCGTCCGCAGAAGGAAGGTGCCGGCGCCGGTGGCGGCATGCCCGACATGGGCGGCATGGGCGGCATGATGTAATCACGCCGTTCCTGACGGAATGACGGGAAGGGGGCCCTTGCGGCCCCCTTTTCTTTTTGCACGGGCGGGTCGAGAAGGGGCGGCGTCGCGCACCGGTCCGCGCCTTGCGGCGCGGTGCCTCCGGCGGGGATATTTGTGAAGCAAAGATGGGGGCGGGGGTGAAGCTGGCGGGGTTGGTCGCTCTGGTGCTGGTGGCTTTTGCCGCGAACTCGGTGCTGAACCGGGCGGCGGTCGGGGGCGGGCACATCGACGCGCTGTCCTTCGCGGTGCTGAGGGTGGTGTCGGGGGCGATTGCGCTCGTCCTGCTGGCGCTGCTGCGGGACCGGCGGTTCCGGCTGTCGGGCGCGGGAGGACCGGGCGGCGCGCTGTCGCTGGCGCTGTACCTGATCGGCTTCTCGCTGGCCTATGTCGGGCTGAACAGCGGGGTGGGGGCGCTGATCCTGTTCGGCGGCGTGCAGGTGGTAATGTTCGCCGGGGCGCTGGTGGCGCGCGAGCCGGTGCCGCCCTTGCGATGGATCGGGGCGGCAGTGGCCCTTGGCGGGCTGGTGCTGCTGGTCTGGCCCGAGGGCGGCGCGGCGCCGCCTTTCGGGGCGGCCCTGCTGATGGCCGCGGCGGCGGTGGGCTGGGGGCTCTATTCCCTCATCGGGCGGCGCAGCGGCGATCCGCTGCGCGCGACGGCGGCGAACTTCGTTCTGGCGGTGCCGCCGGTGGCGCTGATGCTGGCGCTGCCGGGGTTCGACGGCGGGATCACCGGGGCCGGAGCGGCGCTGGCCGTGGTCTCGGGGGTGGTGACGTCGGGCTGCGGCTATGCCCTGTGGTACGCCGTGCTGCCGCGGTTGAGCGCCGCGCTGGCCGCGCTGCTGCAGCTGCTGGTGCCGGTGCTGGCGACGGCGGGCGGCGTGCTGTTCCTCGGCGAGGCGGTGAGCCTGCGGCTGGTGCTGGCTTCGGCGCTGGTGCTGGGCGGGGTGGCGCTGGGGGTCCTGGCCTCGCGGCGGCGCGGCTGAGCCCGGACGGCGAAAAGCGCCCCGTCGGGGCGCTTTCCAGAGATGCGGCGGGGGCCGCGTGTCACTTCAGCTTGCTGTCCGAACGCACCAGCATGGTGACGGTCGCGCCGTTCTCGAGCTTCGCCTCGGCGACGAAGCTCGAATCGAGCACGTTGATGTCGCTGTAGCCGGCCTTGCTCAGCTCGGATTCGAAGTTCTTCTGGCTGTCCATGGCCGACATCTTCTGGTCGCCCACCATGTCGCCCGCCGAGCTGTCGGTGGACGCGGTCGAGGACGAGGTTCCGTTCGACGCCATGTCGGTCGAGCCGCCCGTCGTCGCGGAGGCGCCGGACGAGGCACTGCCCGTCGTGGTGCCCGCCGTGCTGCCGGACGCGTCGGCGGTGCTGTCGGCCGCGGTGCCGGTGGTAGCGGCGCTGCCGCTGCCCGTGGCGCCGGAGGGCTCGGTTCCCTGCATCAGGTTGCCGGACGCGTCGACCACCAGGAGCACGCATTCGTTGCTGGGGGCGGTGGCCTGGATCAGGTAGTTGCTGTCGCGGACCTTCACGTCGGTGAAGCCCGCCTCGGACAGCTGCGATTCGAGGTCGGCGGCACTGGTGATCGGCTTGGCGCCGCTGCCGGAGGCGCTGGCGCTCTGGCCGAGCATCTGGTCGCAGCCGCCGGAGCCGGACGCGGCCATGTCGTTGCTGTTCGCGGTCGTGCCCTGGGTGGCGGTCGTGTTGCCGGTGGAGGTGGAGTCCTGGCCGGTCGACGTCGACTGCGCGAAGGCGGGGGCCGCAAGGAGGGTGGTCGCCAGGAGGGCGATGGCTGAGGTACGCATGAATCTTTCCTCGGGGTTGAGTTCGAGTTTCAGTGTTTGCGCGACTGGCCAGTGCTGCCTGTTCAATCGGCCAGGGGCCCCGATGTTCCAGCTTCTTCCGCGGATTGTGCGACCACGGCCCCGCCCCCGTGTTCTGTGACATCGGGAACGCCGGTCCTCGCGGTCCGGCCGGGCGGGCAAGTGCCCACGCTCATGGAAGGATCCGGCGCGTCGGCGGTGTCTTTTCCCATAACCTCAAACGGTCGGTTTTTTTCGCGTCTCAGCGGACCAGCGGTTCCAGCGGGTCGTAGAGAACGGTGCCGGGCGGGCCCCAGGCGGCCTCGGCCAGGCTGTCGGGCTTGTGGCGCAGCTCCGCCATCCCGTCCCGCGCGACCCAGCGGCGACGGTTCACCACGCCTTCGGGGTCCGTCCAGCGGTCGTCGAGCCGGCCCGCGGCGAGGGTGCAGCGGAAATAGATGTCGACCTGGTGGAAGCCGCGGGACCGATCGTGGAATTCGTTCACCAGCGCCGGGGCGCCCACCGTCACGGTCAGGCCTGTCTCCTCGTGGATCTCGCGCACCAGGTTCTCGGGGAGCGAGGCGTGGGGTTCGACTCCGCCGCCCGGGGCGCACCAGAGATCGCTCTGCTCTCCGGGATAGGCGTTCACCAGAAGCAGGCGGTTCTGGTGCAGCAGCAGGGCGCGGACGGCGAGGCGGGGCGGTGTCATGGGCGAAGGGTGGCGCGGCGGCGGGGGTCTGGCAAGGCTCAGCGCGCCGGGCGGACCCACCGGTTGACGTGCCCCATCTTGCGGCCCGGCCGGGCCTCGGCCTTGCCGTAGAGGTGGATGGCGTTCGCCGGATCCTTGGCAAGCGTCGGCACGCGGCGGATGTCGTCGCCGATGAGGTTGGTCATCACGATGTCGGAATGCCGCGTCGCATCGCCAAGCGGCCAGCCCGCCACGGCGCGGATGTGCTGTTCGAACTGGTCGATGGTGCAGCCGTTCTGGGTCCAGTGGCCGGAGTTGTGCACCCGCGGCGCGATCTCGTTCACGATCAGGCCGCGGTCGGTCACGAACAGCTCGATCCCCAGCACGCCGACGTAGTCGAGCGCGTTCAGCACCCGGCCCGCCATCAGCACCGCGTCGGCCAGCTGCGACTGCGACAGGTCCGCGGGCAGGGTGGTGATGTGCAGGATGCCGTCGGCGTGGACGTTCTGGCCGGGGTCGTAGCAGGCGACCTCGCCGTCGAGACCGCGGGCGCCGATCACGCTGACCTCGTGGGAAAAGTCGACGAAGCCCTCGAGGATCGCCTCGGCCCCGTTCATGGCGGCGAGCGCCCCGTCGGCGTCGCCGGGCGTGGCGAGGCGGGCCTGGCCCTTGCCGTCGTAGCCGAAGCGGCGGGTCTTCAGGATCGCCGGGGTGCCGATGGTGTCGATCGCGTGGCGCAGGTCGGCGGCGGTCTGCACCGGCACGTAGGGGGCGGTGGACAGGCCGAGACGGTTCAGGAAGTCCTTCTCGGTCAGCCGGTCCTGGGAGATCCGCAGCGCCTCGCGGTTCGGGCGGATCGGGCGCAGCGTCTCGAGCAGGTCGAGCGCGGAGGTCGGGATGTTCTCGAACTCGTAGGTGATGACGTCGACGCTGTCGGCGAAGGCGCGCAGGGCGGCCTCGTCGTCGTAGGGCGCGGTGGTGCAGGCGCCCGAGACCTCGGCGGCGGGGGCCCCGGCCGCGGGTTCGAAGACATGGACGCGCAGGCCCAGGCGGGCGGCGGCGAGGGCCAGCATCCGGCCCAGCTGGCCGCCGCCGAGGATGCCGATCACGGCGCCGGGGGCGAGGGGCTCAGTCATCCGTCGGGGTCTCCGGGATCGAGGCCGACAGGGCGGCGCGCCAGGCGTCGAGGCGTTCGGCCAGGGCCGCGTCGGTGAGGGCGAGGATCGCGGCGGCCATCAGCGCGGCATTGGCGGCACCCGCGGCCCCGATGGCCATGGTGGCGACCGGGAAGCCCTTCGGCATCTGCACGATGGAATAGAGCGAGTCGACGCCGTTCAGAGCCCTGGTCTGGATCGGCACGCCGATCACCGGGATCCGCGTCTTCGAGGCCATCATGCCCGGCAGGTGGGCGGCGCCGCCGGCCCCGGCGATGATCGCCTTCAGGCCGCGATCCGCGGCGGTGCGGCCGTAGTCCCACAGGCGGTCGGGCGTCCGGTGGGCCGAGACGATCCGCGCCTCGTGGGACACGCCGAGTTCGTCCAGCAGCGTCGCCGCCTCGCGCAGGGTGGGCCAGTCGGACTGGCTGCCCATGATGATGCCGACCTGTGGGGTCATCCGGATCTCCGCAGTTTTGCGCGGGACTATAGCGGGGTCGGGGCGGGGCGCAATCCGCGCCTTTCGGGCGTGCCCCCTCCGTTCGTGCGAGGGTCCGCGCCTTCGGCGCGGTGCCTCCGGCGGGGATATTTTCGAAAGCAAAGATGGGGGGGAGCGGAATGGACGGGCCGGAGGGGAGGCGAGGGTCAGGCGATGATGTCGGGGGTGAGCCGGTCCTCGATCTGGGCGATCTTGTCCTTCAGGATCAGCTTCTGCTTCTTCAGGCGGCGGATCGTCAGCGGCTCGGGCAGGCCACGCTCTTCCAGGGCGTGGATGGCGAGGTCGAGATCGCGATGCTCGCGACGCAGCACCTCGAGGCGGATGCGCAGGATTTCCTCGGTTTCCAGTCTGCCGGATGCGTTCATTTCAGGCGTTCTTCATTCCATGCGGCGAGGACGCAGGATTCGTCATGCGCCGGGCCGCGCCACGGTGCCGCAACTCTTGCAGAAGCGACGTGACTTTACCATATCTTGCGCACGGCCGCCACAACGGGGCCGCAATCCATGTGCACAGTCGCTTTGAGAAGGACGTGTCGATGACAAAGATGGCTTTGGGATCCCATCCCTTTCTTCTGGGTTTCGAGCAGCTCGAGCGGCTGGTCGAGCGGACGGCGAAGTCCGATACCGGGGGCTATCCTCCCTACAACATCGAACAGACCAGCCAGACCGGGTATCGCATCACCCTGGCCGTGGCGGGCTTCGACGAGAGCGACCTGGCGATCACGGTGGAGGACCGGCAGCTGGTCATCCGCGGCCGCCAGAGCGAGCCGGACGGCGAGCGGGTGTTCCTGCACCGCGGCATCGCGGCCCGGCAGTTCCAGCGGACCTTCGTGCTGGCCGACGGGGTCGAGATCGGCGCGGCGACCATCGAGAACGGGTTGCTTCACGTGGATCTGAACCTCGCGGTGCCGGAAACCGTTGTACGTCGGATCGAGATTTCCAAGGGGTGAAGTCATGAAAGGGGTGAGTGAAATGGAAAGCGAACATCATCTGCCGACCGGCCACGACGGCGGCAACATCGTCTACGTCCGCTCGGTGAAGGTGGACGAACTGCCCGAGGACGTGCGCGAGCAGGCGGACGGGCTGGACCACATCTATGCCGTGCACAACACCGACGGCGACCGGCTGGCGCTGGTGCGCGACCGCCGGCTGGCCTTCATCGTGGCCCGCCAGAACGACATGGCGCCGGTGAGCGTCCACTGAAGCGGCCCGTTGCGGCTGGCCGGGACCGGCCCGCCGCCGGACGCGACGACATTCGGACGCCGATCCCTGCGGGGGTCGGCGTTTTCGTTTGCCGCTACTCGATCACCTCGTCGGGTGCCACGCCCCAGAGCGCCGTCTTCTGCACCCAGCCCTTCTCGCCGCCCGCGCGGATCTTGCACCATTCCACCGTGCAGGCGTCGATCCGGGCGACAACGCCCTTCTCGACCAGGGCGGAGACGCCGGATTTCGGGTCCGGCTGGGTCATCATCTTGATGTCGTCGGCCTCGATCAGGACGGTGCGCACGCCCGAGAGCAGCGAGTAGTGCACCCAGCCGCCGGCGCCGTCCACGTCGCGCACCTGCCGCCAGTGGCCGAACTCGGCCGTGATTTCCAGCGGCAGGTCCTTGCGGTGATAGACCCAGTCGATCCGGTGGGTGAGCGAGGGGCCGCGGCGGACATTGCCTTCGGCCGCCTTCATCGACACGAAGCGCGGGATCGGCAGGTTCGTGACCTGTCCGCGCTGCTGGCCCGCCATGGCGGCGGAGATCATGATGAGGACGAGAAGCGCGGAGAGGCCCACGCGCGTGAAGACGACGGACGATGCCGTCCGCAGGGATGCCGGAAATCCTGTCATGTCAAACTGCCCGTTTGTTCGGCGTTGGTCGCCGGGTTTTGCCTGTTGTCCCGCCGGGTTTCGGCGCCGGGGTCTGATGGCCGCACTTGTGCCCCGCCCCGTTGGTTGGCACTGTGCCGCCAGATCAACTTGAATGCCAGTCCGGGAGGGACCGCCATGCCATCTCAGCGCCTGAGTGTTGTCGTAACGCGACGGTTGCCGGAGGTGGTGGAGAAGCGGATGGCCGAGCTGTTCGACGTCACCCTGCGCGACGACGACCGGCCGATGACGCGCGAGGAACTGGTGGCCGCCGTGCAGAAGGCCGACGTCCTGGTGCCGACCGTGACCGACCAGATCGACGCGGCGCTGCTGGCGCAGGCGGGCGAGCGGCTGAAGCTGATCGCGCATTATGGCGCGGGGGTCGACACGCTGGACGTGGCGACGGCGCGGCAGCGCGGCATCCTCGTTTCGAACACGCCCGGCGTCGTGACCGAGGACACCGCCGACATGACCATGGCGCTGATCCTGGCCGTGACGCGGCGGATCCCCGAGGGGCTGGCGGCGATGCAGTCGGGTCAGTGGACCGGCTGGGCGCCGACCGCCTTCCTGGGGGGGCGCGTCGGGGGCCGCAGGCTGGGGATCCTGGGGATGGGCCGGATCGGGCAGGCGGTGGCGCGCAGGGCCCATGCCTTCGGGATGCAGGTGCACTACCACAACCGCAAGCGGCTGCGCCCGGAGATCGAGCAGGGGTTGCAGGCGACCTACTGGGAGAGTCTCGACCAGATGGTGAGCCGGATGGACATCATCTCGGTCAACTGCCCGCACACGCCCTCGACCTTCCACCTGATAAACGCGCGGCGGCTGAAGCTGATGAAGCCGACGGCGGTGATCGTGAACACCTCGCGGGGCGAGGTGATCGACGAGAACGCGCTGACCCGGGGCCTGCGCGCCGGGGAGATCGCCGGGGCGGGGCTGGACGTGTTCGAGCGCGGACACGAGATCAACCCGCGGCTGCGCGAACTGCCGAACGTGGTGCTGCTGCCGCACATGGGCTCGGCCACGCTGGAGGGGCGGGTCGAGATGGGCGAGAAGGTCATCATCAACATCAAGACCTTCGCCGACGGCCACCGCCCGCCCGACCAGGTCGTGCCGTCGATGTTCTGAGCGGCGAACGGGGGCCGCCGCGCGGTCAGAGGCCCAGCGTCTCGCTCACGTCGTCCATCATCATCACGATGCCGGCCGGGCGGCCCGTTTCGTCGCGCAGCGGCTTCATCTGGCACTGGATCGCGCGGGGGCCGAGCGCGGGCACCACCAGCGGATAGACGTAGGTCTGCGGCGTGCCCGAAAGCGTCGCGTCCATCCGGGCGCGGGCCCGCGTGTCGTACCGGAAACTGCCGATCAGGTTGCCGATGTGACGGCCGACGATGCGTTCGGGCACCGAACCGTAGAAGGCGGCGTTGGGACGGCTGAAGGCGACGGCCCGGTGGTCGGCGCCGTAGATGGAGCAGCGCGTTCCGGACCCGTTCACGACGCGCGACACCGCCGCGACCGAGGGCGCCCTCT
Source organism: Oceaniglobus roseus (assembly GCF_002869745.1). Classification (GTDB taxonomy): domain Bacteria; phylum Pseudomonadota; class Alphaproteobacteria; order Rhodobacterales; family Rhodobacteraceae; genus Oceaniglobus; species Oceaniglobus roseus. Next base: position 59,408 of record NZ_PNOS01000005.1, on the reverse strand, counting down.
CGATCATCCTGTCGATCATGTCGTGCGAATGGTCCGCCACGCGCCGCGCGAGGGACCGCCCCGAACGCAGCCGCTCGATCAGGTCCAGCGCGGTGGCGAGGTCGCGGTGGGCGTGCAGGCCGGCAACCCGGCGGCGCACGCGGTCGAGATAGAAGGCGATCTTTGCCTCCTGCTCGATCCGGGTGGAGGCGTCGGTCCGCTCGATCTTCTCCAGCAGCCCCGCGGCATGGGTGGTCAGGGCGCGCGCATCGCCGATGGGGGAGCCGTTGCGGATGGCGAAGACAAGCCGCGTCTGGATGAGGTTGAAATCCGCAATCAGGCGCACCACACGCATCGGTCTGAATCTCCCTTGGCTGCGCACGTTCTACAGGCGGCGTTACCGATCACGCAAGAAATCCCTTCCGTCACGTCATCAAACCTGCGGGAACCTCATGGCGCACCGGACATTGGTCTACCGAAGGCACCAATGGTGCCGCAATGAAAGGATGAGACCGATGAACTGGGATCAAATTCAAGGCAACTGGAAGATCATGAAGGGCAAGGCCCAGGAAAACTGGGGCGAGCTGACCGACGACGACCTGGACAAGGCGGAAGGCAACCGCGACCAGCTGGAGGGCGCGATCCAGCGCCGCTACGGCAAGTCGAAGGAGGAAGCCCGGGCCGAGGTCGACCGGTGGATGGCGGGGTCGTGAAACATGTCCGATCTCAGCCGTGACGAAGCCCACGCCGCACTGACGGACCTGCTGTCCGACGTGCGCGCGGGGATGCTGGGTCTGAAGGGCAGCGATCAGCACATGCAGCCCATGACCCACCACCATGATCCGGAGGCATCGACGCTCTGGTTCATCACCTCGCGGAAGACGGACCTCGCGAGGGCCGTCGAGAATGGCACCGTGGCACGGTTCACGGCGACCAAGGGCGACCAGCGCGCCTGGGCCAGCATGACCGGCACCATCGCGCACAGCGCCGACACGGCGAAGCTGGACGAGATCTGGTCCTCGGTCGCCGCGGCCTGGTTCGACAAGGGCCGCGACGATCCGGACATCTGCCTGCTGGAGATGCGCCTGGCCGAGGCCGCGGTCTGGACCGCGACCGGCAATCCGCTGGTCTTCGGGCTGGAGATCGCCCGCGCCAACCTCAACGAGGAGCGCAAGCCCGATATCGGCAGCCATGCCGTGATCGGCTTTTCCCGCGCGGCCTGAACCGCAGCTGGGTTGACACCGAAGGGGCGCCCGCCGCGGCGCCCCTTCGCATGTCCGGCGGACGGCGCGTCGGTTCGTCCGAGGTCGGTTTTCGCTGCCGTTCGGTCGGCGCCCATATCCCGTCCGCGTCCGCGATCTGCACATTGGCGGCAATCGCGTGCGGAAGGACAGGTCGATGAAAACGGAAGTGAAGGCTCTGGTGGTCGGCGGCGGCGCCGTCGGTGCTTCGGTGGCATATCATCTCGCCAAGGCGGGCTGGGCGGACGTGATGCTGCTGGAGCGCGACGCGCTGACCGCGGGGTCGACCTGGCACGCGGCGGGGCTGCTGCCCTATTTCAACATGTCGTTCGCGACGACCCACATCCACGACTACTCGATCAAGTTCTACAAGACGCTGGAGGAGGAAACCGGCCTCAACGCCGGCTTTTCCGTCGTCGGCAACCTGCGCATGGCACAGACGCAGGCGCGGATGGACGAGTACATGCTCTATGCCACCACGGCCGAGACCTGCGGCGTGCCGTTCGAGTGGCTTACCCCGAAGGACATCAAGGACCGCTGGCCGCTGGTCCGGACCGAGGACCTGAAGGGCGCGATCTTCCACCCCACCGACGGCTACATCAATCCCGCCGACGTGACCCAGGCCATGGCCAAGGGCGCCCGGCAGCGCGGCGTGACGATCGAATCGCGCTGGCAGGTGGACGGCTATGTCTGGGCGGGCGATCACTGGGACGTCACCGTGACGAAGATGGCCGAGCGCGGCGGCAACCTGGTGCCCACGGACGAGCAGGTGGTGATCCGGGCCGAACACGTCGTCACCTGCACCGGCAACCACGCGCAGCGCACGGCGCGGATGCTGGGCATCAAGATCCCCGCGATCCCGGTTGAACACCAGTACATCGTGACCGAGCCCGATCCTGCGCTGATCGAGTACCGCAAGACCAATCCGCAGCACCCCGTCCTGCGCGACGCCGACGCCAAGTGGTACGTCCGGGAAGAGCGCAGCGGCTGGATCCTCGGCCCCTACGAGCGGAACGCGCCCGCGCGCTTCGCCTACGGCGTGCCCGACAGCTTCCGTGCCGACCTGTTCCCGCTGGACCTGGAGCGGATCGAGGAGGAATACATGTCCTTCATCCACCGCATCCCGTCCTCGGAGAATTGCGGCCTGAAGGACGATTTCAACGGCCCCATCTGCTACACTCCCGACGGCAACCCGCTGGTCGGCCCCGCACCGGGGCTCAGGAACATGTGGCTGGCCGAAGGCTTCTCCTTCGGGATCACTGCGGCGGGCGGCACGGGCCATTACCTTGCCCAGCTGATGTGCGAGGGGGAGGCCGAGATCGACATGGCCTCGCTCGACCCGCGCCGCTACGGCGACTGGATGACGACCGACTACGCCGTGAAGAAGAACGAGGAGGCCTACGAGCACGTCTTCATCCTGCACCACCCCGACGAGGAGCGGCCCGCCGCCCGGCCCCTGCGCACCTCGCCCGCCTATGACCGGCAGAAGGCGCGGGGCGCGCAGTTCGGCCATGTGAACGGCTGGGAGCGGCCGAACTACTTCGGACCGCTGGATGCGCCGGAGAGCTTCGACCACGACGCGCGCTCGTTCCGCCGTGGCGGCTGGTGGGACTACGCCGTGTCCGAGGCGAAGGCGATCCGCGAGGGCGTGGGCCTGATCGACGCGACCGCCTTCACCAAGCACCTGGTGAAGGGGCCGGGGGCGACGGCCTTCCTCGACTGGTTCACCACCAACAGGCTGCCCAAGGTGGGCCGTATCAACCTGACCTATGCGCTGACCGAGGCGGGAACGACGCGCACCGAATACACCATCGTGCGGCTGGCCGATGATGCCTATTACCTCGTCTCGGCGGGTGCCTGGACAGCCTACGACGCCGATTACCTGCGCCAGGCGGTCGCCGACAAAGAGGCGGAGTTCGGCCGGATCGAGGTGCAGGACGTGACCACCCAGTGGGGCGTCTTCGCCATCGCCGGACCGAAGTCGCGCGAGGTGCTGAACGCGCTGGTGAAGGATGCCGACCCGGCCACCGTGCTGTCGAACAAGCGATTCCCGTGGCTCTCGATGCGCGAGATCGAGCTGGGGATGGTGCCCGTGCGGGCGATCCGCGTGGCCTATACCGGCGAACTCGGCTGGGAACTGCACCACCCGATCGAGATGCAGAACCACCTGTTCGACCGGCTGATGGAGGCGGGCGAGCCCCACGGCATGAAGCTGGTGGGCGCGCGGGCGCAGAACTGGCTGCGGCAGGAAAAGTCCTATCGCGCCTTCGGCACCGAGCTGGGGCGGGACGCGACGCCGCTGGAGGCGGGACTCGACCGTTTCGTCGACCGCGGCAAGGACTTCCGCGGCAAGGCGGCGATGGAGGCCAAGGGCATCCGCTCGATGTGCGTCACGCTGCTGGTGGACGGACCCGCCGATGCCAGCCCCTGGGGGCGCGAGGCGCTCTATCTCGACGGCGAGCGGGTGGGGCGGCTGACCTCCGGCGGCTGGTCGGTGGCGCACGGCAGGAGCATCGGCATGGGCTACGTGCGGCCGGACCTGGCGGCGCCGGGCACGAAGCTGAAGGTCCGGATGCTGCGCGAGCTGTGGGATGCCGAGGTGACGGTGGACAGCCCCTACGATCCGGAGAACGCGAAGATCCGGGTGGACGGGTAGGGGTCCGACAAGGAAGACCGCGCTTCTTGAACCTGAGGGTGAGCGGGGGAACATCTCCAATGCCGCCGCTCCGCACATGAGGCGGCCCCCCGATCGCGGGCGGGGGAGAAGCCCCCGTCCGTCGTGCCGGAGGCGTGCCTTCGGCGTGACGGGGCGCTCGGGGGCTGGCCGGCCCTGCCGCCGGGCATGACATCTCCGCGGGTGTGCCCGGAGTTTCCCAAACTCCGGCACCTCGAACCGCAAGATTGCGTTCCGCCGTGGCTCGGTGCCCGGCGCCGCCCGTGGCTCATAATACCCCGAGCCCCGGCAAGTTGCCCATCGGCACCTTTCCCGCCTCGCCTTTGCCGCCGCCTTCACAGGCCCACGCCCCGGGTCTATGGTCCCGCCACGCCGCAGAGGACCCGCACCTTGCCCCATGCCGCCCCCCGCCGCCGTGCTCTGATCGCCCTGGCGCTCGTCCTCGTCGCCGCGCTGTCGCTCTGGGCCGTCGCCACCTACCGCGACAACCCGGTGACGGCGCGGGCGCAGGCCTATTCCCAGACCATCGCCGCCACCGCCGCCGCCACCTATGTCACCCTCCGATCGCTCAATGCCTTCCTGTCCACCGCGCAGGAGTTGGAGGTCGGCGTCTCCTTCATCGGCTCGGGCTCGGCGCAGCCCCTGAAGGTGCTCGAGCCCATCGACGACACGGTGGAGCGGATCGCGGGGCTGATCTTCGGCGTCATGGTGGCGACGGGCATCCTGGCCGTCGCCCTCGGACCCGTCAGTGCCGTCGGGTTCGGCATGGTCGCGGTCGCGGCGGGGCTGTGGCTGTTCACGGTCATCCTGTCGCCGCGGCGCAGGCTCCGGCGGCTGCCGCGCAGGCTGGCCTGGTACGGCGCCTTCCTCGGGCTGGCGCTGCCGCTGGCGCTGGTCGCCTCGTCGCAGCTGGCCGGGCGGCTGACCGATGCGACCTACGAGGCGAACCGCGCGGTGATCGCGGAAATCACGCAGACGCTGGACGCCGATGCGCTGGACGGGGAGGAGGGCGCGTTCAGCCTGACGATCGGCGCCATCGACGATTATCGCCAGCTTGCCGTCAGCATCTGGAACCGCGCCGACGAGCTGATCGCGAGCCTCGTCGCGCTGCTCGCCGTCTACGTCTTCAACATCTTCATCCTGCCGCTGATGCTGATGGGCGGGCTGTTCCTGGCGGTCCGCTTCCTGGCCGTGGCGGAGGAGCGCTGAGGCGCCCGCGACGCCCCGGGGCGCGGCGCTACCTGACGCTGCGCCGCTGGACCCAGGCCGCCCAGGCGGCGGGGCTGCCGCCGAAGGCGTTCAGGTCGGTGTTGCCGACGAAGCCCGGCACCTGCCCGGTCGAGGAATACTGCCAGAAGGTCCAGCGCGCCCCGGGATAGATGTTCTCCGGGTGCCGCGCGACGGCGCGCAGCCAGGTCTCTCCGCCAAGGCGGGCGATCTCGTTCCTCTCCCAGAAGTCGGGCGTGGTGTAGATGATCGGGCGCTGGCCGTAGTGGCGGGCGACGATCTCGATGAAGCGCGACACCTGCTCGCGCACCTCCGCGGCCGGGGGCCGGTAGGTGCAGGTGGGCGAGAACGGGTTCCATTCGAGGTCCACGACCGGGGGGAGGCTGCCGCGTTCCTTCGGGACCGTGTTGATGAAGTTCTGCGCCTGCACCTCGGGTGTCGTGCAGAAGTAGTAGAAGTGGTAGGCGCCGCGCAGCACCCCCGCCCGGCGCGTCTGGGCCCAGTATTCGGCGAAGCGGTCGTCGACGCGGTCGCCCCCCTCGGTCGCCTTCAGGAAGGCGAAGTTCACGCCCGATGCGCGGGCCGCCGCCCAGTTCACGTCGTTCTGGAACTTCGAGGCGTCGACGCCGTGGACCGGCCATTCCTCGGGGCCGCGGCCCTGCCAGTCGGTCGGGTTCGAATCGCCGAAGCGGGGCGCGCCGGGGGCCGTGGGTTCGGGGGCGGAACCGCCGCCGCAGGCGGCCAGCAGCACGAGAAGCAGCAGGGGGATGAAGCGTGTCATGGGCGGACCGTGACCGCCTTTCGGCGCCGACGCAAGAGCGGCGACGCGTCTTGCCCGGGGTGCCGCCGCAGGGCCGTTGCCGTCCTGCCGCCCCCGCCCCCGCCGCGGTCATTTCGCGGCTGACGCCGGGTCCGGATCGCGGTAGCGATGCCGGGGCAGCGACAGGGAGAACGACGGCATGGATGCGAAGGCGATAGCGATGGGGGTGGCCTTCGCCATCATGTGGTCCTCGGCCTTCACCAGCGCGCGGATGATCGTGACCGCCGCGCCGCCCCTCACCGCGCTGTCGCTCAGGTTCCTGATCTCGGGCCTGCTCGGCGTGCTGATCGCGCGGGCGATGGGGCAGACATGGAAGCTGACGCGCAGCCAGTGGAAGGCGACGGCGGTGTTCGGGATCTGCCAGAACGCGCTGTACCTCGGGCTGAACTTCGTCGCGATGCAGAAGATCGAGGCCGGGCTGGCCGCGATCATCGCCTCTTCCCTGCCGCTGCTGGTGGCCTTCGCGGGCTGGATGTTCCTTGGCGAGCGCACGCGGCCGCTGGGCCTTGCCGGGCTGGCCGCGGGGATGTTCGGGGTGCTGCTGATCATGGGCTCGCGCCTGTCTGGCGGCGTGGACGTGCTGGGCCTGGTGCTGTGCTGTCTCGGGGCGGTGGCGCTGACCGTGGCGACGCTGTCGGTGCGCGGCGCGTCGAGCCCCGGCAACCTCCTGATGGTCGTGGGGCTGCAGATGCTCGTCGGCTCCGCCTGCCTTGGCGTCGTCGCGCTCCTGACCGAGAGCTGGGCGGTCGAATGGTCGTCGCGGCTGGTGCTGGCCTTCGCCTATACCACGCTGGTGCCGGGGCTGGCGGCGACGCTGGTGTGGTTCGTGCTGGTGGGACGGATCGGGACGGTCCGCGCTTCGACCTTCCACTTCCTGAACCCGTTCCTGGGCGTCGCCATCGCCGCGCTGCTTCTGGGCGAAAAGCTGGGGCCGCTCGACATCGTGGGGGTGGCGATCATCACGGCCGGGATCTTCGCCGTCCAGATCTCGAAAGCGCAGCGGGTGCCGGTGGTGCAGAACTAGGGCGCGGCGCATCGGCCGGGGATGGCCGATGTCTTTTCCCGCAAGGAACATGGCCCCGCGGCGGGTGTTGGTCAGTCAAATGGAAAAGGGAGTTTTTCCAATGACTGAAGCAGCAATGAAAGACCCGGTCGAGGGCAGCCGCATGGTCTCCTCCGGCGACGTGACCGGCACCGCCGTCTACAGCACCGAGGGCGATCACGTGGGCGACATCGACCACCTGATGATCGACAAGGAAAGCGGCCGCATCGCCTATGCGGTGATGAGTTTCGGCGGCTTTCTAGGCATTGGCGCGGACGAGGTGCCGGTGCCGTGGAACGCCCTGCACTACGACACCCGGCAGGGCGGCTACGTGACCGGGATCACCCAGTCGCAGCTGGAGGAGCGACCGCGGCAGGACAGGGACTGGCAGCGCGACCGGGCCTGGGAAGAGCAGTACCACAGCCACTTCGGCGCGCCGTTCTACTGGGTCTGATCCGACCCTGCGACACGGACAGGAGAGGGGCCCCGCGCGGGCCCCTTTTCTTCGTTCAGAGGTCGGCGCGCGGGATCCTGAGGACCTGGCCCGGAAAGATCACGTCGGGATCGCTCAGGACATGGGCGTTGGCGCGGAAGATCGGCTGGAAGTCGGAGTTTCCGTAATGCGCCTGCGCGATCTTCGTCAGCGTGTCGCCCGGGCGCACCGTGTAGGGCTGCCATCCGTCATAGCCCGGCAGGATGCGCGGGCCGAACAGCACGGGGACGATGGCGGTGGGACCGTCCGCGTTGCCGGTATCGTCGGCGAGGGTGACGAACAGGCGGTCGAGCCGGAAGGCGTTGATCTCGGGGACGGCGATGGAGGCCTGGAACTGGCGCAGGCCAAGGGCCCCGACCATGGCGATGGCGTTGAACTCGTCGTGGCCGTCGGAGACGCGGATCGACAGGGTGCCTTCGAAGGCGGTGGCGTTGCCCGCGATCAGGATGGTCGGGCCGACGAGGTCGAAAGGCTGGGGTTGCTGGATGTCGAGGGTAACGGGCATGGCGGTTCCTCCCTGCGCTGGACGCGCGGAGGATACACCACCGCGCGCCACACGCAGAGCGGGAATTGACCCTGCGTCAGCCGATGGCGCCCCTTTGCCCACCGGTCTGTGCCCGGTCGAGCAGCAGGTGGTCGAGCAGGACGCAGGCCATCATCGCCTCGCCCACCGGCACGGCGCGGATGCCGACGCAGGGATCGTGGCGTCCTTTCGTGATGATCTCGGCCGGTTCGCCCGCCTTGGTGATCGTCGCGCGGGGTTTCAGGATGGAGCTCGTCGGCTTCACCGCGAAGCGCACGACCACGTCCTGCCCGGTGGAGATGCCGCCGAGGATGCCGCCCGCGTGGTTGCTGGAGTAGACCGGCCTGCCGTCGTTGCCCATGAAGATCTCGTCGGCGTTGGCCTCGCCGGTCAGGGCGGCCGCCGCCATGCCCTCGCCGATTTCCACGCCCTTCACGGCGTTGATGCTCATCATCGCGGCGGCGAGGTCGGTGTCGAGCTTGCCGTAGACCGGCGCGCCGAGGCCCGGAGGGGTGCCCTTCGCCGTGACCTCGATCACCGCGCCGCAGGAGTTGCCGGACTTCCTCAGCGTGTCGAGGTAGGCGGCCCAGTCCCCGGCGGCCTGTGCGTCGGGGGTCCAGAAGGGGTTCCGGCCGATCTGGTCCCAGTCGAAGCGGGCGCGGTCGATGGCGTGGGGGCCCATCTGGACCATGTAGCCGGTGATCGTCAGGTCCGGCACCAGATGCGCCAGCGCCGCCCGCGCGACGCCCCCCGCTGCCACCCGCGCCGCCGTCTCGCGGGCCGAGGAGCGGCCGCCGCCGCGATAGTCTCGGATGCCGTACTTCTGCCAGTAGGTGATGTCGGCATGGCCGGGGCGGAACTTCCCGGCGATGTCGCCGTAATCCTTCGACCTCTGGTCGGTGTTGCGGATCATCAGCTGGATCGGGGTTCCGGTCGTCCTGCCTTCGAAGGTGCCCGACAGGATCTCGACCGCATCGGCTTCCTGCCGCTGGGTGGTATAGCGGTTCTGGCCGGGCTTTCTCTTGTCGAGCCAGGTCTGGATCCCTGCCTCGGAAATCTCCACCCCCGGCGGGCAGCCGTCGATGGTGCAGCCGAGCGCGGGTCCGTGGCTTTCGCCCCAGGTGGTGACGCGGAACAGGTGTCCGAAGGTGTTCAGGCTCATGCGGCGGGCTCCGTGTTTCGCCGACTGTCTAGGGGGATGGGCGGCGCGAGGGAAGGGGCGTCATCCGCCGCTGGCCTTCACGATCAGCCGCTTCAGCACCGCCAGCTGCGCCTTCAGGTCGTCGATGTCGGCCGCGGCGTGCTTGAATCCGGCCAGCGTGGACTGGAGGAAGGCGGCCAGCTCCCGCGGGCAGAGACCGGCCGCCTCCAGCCGCGCGGCATCGGGGGCGAGGGCGGCGGCGATGGTGTCGACGTACAGCGCGCGGCTCTGATCCGCCTCGTCGGCGGCGAAGCGCGACAGGTCGGCCATCAGGTCCGCCGCCTCGGGCGTCTCCTCGAGCATCCGGCGGGGATGGACGGCGAGGGCGAGGAAGATCGCGTCGAGCCGGTCCTCGAAACTGCGGGCCGTGGCCGCGCCGGCCTGCACCTCGCGCCGGGTCTGGAGGCAGAGCTGCCGGATCGAGGCGCGGATCACCTCGTCCTTGCCCGGAAACACCGCATAGAGCGTCTGGCGCGAGATACCGGCCTCCTGCGCGACGTCCTCCATGGTGGTGCGGCGGACCCCGTATCGGCGGATCACGCGCAGGGCCGCCTTCGCGATGGAACTTTGCCGGTCTGTCATCGGTTCAAGTTGACAAGGCATCGGGCCTTGTCAATCATACAACGTGACACAGTTTGTAATGCTGTAAAGTTCGACGCCCGCATAGGGTGATCTTTCCCGTTGGTTCAGTCCCTCATTCTTCCGAAAGGATCCCCGATGACCTCTTTCACGCTCAACGGAAAGGACGTGTCCGTCGACGTCCCCGACGACACGCCGCTGCTCTGGGTTCTGCGGGACGAGCTGCGCATGACCGGCACCAAGTTCGGCTGCGGGATCGCCCAGTGCGGCGCCTGCACCGTGGTCGTCGACGGGATGAGCCGGCGGTCCTGCGTCACCCCGATCTCGACCCTCGAAGGCGCCTCGATCGAGACGATCGAGCAGCTGGAAGGCCCCGAGGCCGATGCCGTGCGCGCGGCGTGGGAGGAGATCGACGTGCCGCAGTGCGGCTGGTGCCAGTCGGGCCAGATCGTCAGCGCCACCTCGCTTCTTCGGATGATCCCGAAGCCGACGGACGAGGACATCGACAACGCCATGGCCGGCAACATCTGCCGCTGCGCGACCTATGTCCGCATCCGCCAGGCGATCCACAACGCCGCCGACACGCTGGAGGGCTGAGCCATGACCATCACCCAATCGCGCCGCGCCTTCCTGGGCTCCGGTGCCGCCCTCATGATCGGGATGACCCTCCCGTTGCGCAGCCGCGCCCAGCAGGGCCCGGCGGCCGCGCTGGACCAGGGGGCGGGGGCGGCGATGCCCGACGCCTTCGCGCCGAACGCCTTCATCCGCATCGGCACCGATGACACCGTGACGCTGCTGTCCAAGCACATCGAGTTCGGCCAGGGCCCCTATACCGGCCTTGCCACGCTGGTGGCCGAGGAGCTGGACGCCGACTGGTCGCAGATGCGGGCCGAGGGCGCGCCGGCGAACAACGAGCTCTACAAGAACCTGTTCTTCGGGTTGCAGGGCACGGGCGGATCGACCGCCATCGCCAACTCCTACATGCAGATGCGCAAGGCGGGGGCCGCCGCGAAGGCGATGCTGGTCGCCGCCGCCGCCGAGGAATGGGGCGTCCCGGCCGGGGAGATCACGGTGTCTAAGGGCGTGGTCTCTCACCCTTCCGGCAAGTCCTCGGGATTCGGCGCGCTGACCGAGAAGGCCGCGGGGATGACCGCGCCGGACGAGCCGGTGCTGAAGGATCCGAAGGACTTCGTGCTGATCGGCACCGACCTGCCGAAGCTCGACACGAAGGCCAAGTCGACGGGCGAGGCGCAGTTCACGCTGGACGTCTACCGCGACAACATGAAGACGGTGGTGGTCGCCCATCCCCGCGTCATGGGCGCGACAGTGAAGAGCTTCGATTCGGCCGAGGCCGAGGCGGTGCCGGGCGTCACGGCGGTGCGCGAGATCCCCATGGGCGTCGCCGTCTATGCCGAGTCGACCGCCGCGGCGCTCAAGGGCCGCTCGAAGCTGAAGATCGAGTGGGACCTGTCGAAGGCCGAGACCCGGTCGAGCGACGAGATCATGGCCGATTTCAGCGCCTCCGCGAAGGAGGGCGGTGTCGTCGTCGAGGAGGCCGGCGATTCCGACGCCGCCATCGAGGGCGCGGCGACGGTCCACGAGGCCGAGTTCCGCTTCCCCTACCTCGCCCACGCGCCGATGGAACCGCTCGACGCCGTGCTGGAGCTGAAGGACGGCAAGGCCGAGGTCTGGGCGGGGGCGCAGTTCCCCGGCGCCGACCAGCAGGCTATCGCGCAGACCCTGGGGCTGAAGCCCGAGGACGTGACGCTGCATGTGCTTTACGCCGGCGGCAGCTTCGGCCGCCGCGCGCAGACGATCCCGCAGATGGGCATGGAGATCAGCGCCATCGCCAAGGCCGCCGGCGGCGACGGCGCGTGGAAGCTGGTCTGGACGCGCGAGGACGACCTGGCCGGCGGCTTCTACCGCCCGATGACCGTGCACCGGATGCGCGGGGGCCTGGACGCCGACGGCAACATCGTCGGCTGGCAGGATACGGTGGTGAACCAGTCGATCATGCTCGGCACGATGATGGAGGGGCCCGACGCCAACGGCAAGGATGCGACTTCCTACGAGGGGTCCACGAAGATGCCCTATGACCTGCCCGCCCTGAAGGTGGACTGGGTCAGGAAGGAGAACCCGGTGTCGGTGCTGTGGTGGCGCTCGGTCGGGCACACGCACACCGGCTACGCCACCGAGGTGTTCCTGGACGAATTGCTGGAGAAGGCCGGGAAGGATCCCGTGCAGGGGCGGCTCGACCTCATGAAACCCGAGGCATCGCGCGACCGCGGGGTGCTGGAGGCCGTAGCCAAGCTTGCGGGCTGGGACGGGCAGAAGGTGAAGAACGGCCGCGGCTACGGCGTGGCGGTTCACGAGAGCTTCTCGACCTACGTCGCGCAGATCGTCGAGGTGTCCGAGGTGGACGGCAAGCCGAAGGTGCACAAGGTCTGGTGCGCCGTCGATTGCGGCGTGGCGGTGAACCCGAACGTCATCCGCGCGCAGATGGAGGGCGGCATCGGCTATGGCCTCGGCACGATCCTGCACAATGCGCTGATCCTCGGGAAAGGCGGCGAGGTCACGCAGCTGAACTTCGACGACTACCCGATGCTTCGGATCAACGAGATGCCCGAGGTCGAGGTGGAGATCATCAAGAGCGCCGAGGCGCCGACCGGCGTGGGCGAACCGGGGCTGCCGCCGGTGGGTCCGGCGCTGGCCAACGCCTGGCGGGCGCTGACCGGCACATCGGTCACGTCGCTGCCCTTCGGACAAGCAGGAGTTTGAGAGAGATGAAGACGCTGTTCCTGGCGGCCGCCCTGGCCGCCACCCCCCTGCTTGCCTTTGCGCAGGATGCGCAGGAGCTGAAGGCGCCCGACGCCTTTTCCGACATCGCCGACGAAGGCGAGCGCTCGGTCGCGCTGTTCGGCGAGATGATGAAGGTCATCGAGCATCCGCGCTGCCTGAACTGCCATCCGGCGGGCGACACGCCGCTGCAGGGCGACGACATGCACCCGCATGTTCCGCCGGTGGTCCGGGGCGAGGCCGACTTCGGCGCGCCGGGCATGAACTGCACCACCTGCCACGGCTCCGAGAACGTCGCGTTCCTGACCGGCAAGGGCTCGATCCCCGGCCATTCGCCCTGGCAGCTTGCGCCGGTCGAGATGGCATGGGTCGGCAAGTCGGCGCCCGAGATCTGCGCCCAGCTGAAGGATCCCGAGCGGAACGGCGACCGGACGCTGGCCGACCTGCACGAGCATTTCGCCGAGGACGGGCTCGTCGGCTGGGGCTGGCACCCGGGCGAGGGGCGCACGCCCGCGCCGGGCTCGCAGGAGGTGATGGGCCAGCTGGTGCAGGCCTGGATCGACACGGGGGCGGCCTGCCCGGAAAGCTGATCCGCGTCACCGCAGTGAGATACGGACGGGCAGGGGCCGCCGCCTCTGCCCGTTTTTCGTCCTTCAGGGCCTGCCGCCGCGGGCCACGTCCATAAGTCCCTGGCGCAGGTCGTCGGGGCCGATCCCGCTCAAGCCCGCATCGACCGCGTCGTGGGTCGCGCGCCAGACCGGCAGCGCCGCCTTCAGCCTGTCGCGCCCGAGGTCGGTGAGGCTCAGCCGCTTGGCGCGGGCGTCCTTCGTGTCGGCCGCGGCGGCGATCAGCCCCGCCCGCTCCAGCGGTTTCAGCGCCGCGGTCAGCGTGCTGCGGTCCATGCCGAGCAGCGGCGCGATGTCCGACAGGCGGGGGCCGTCGGGGCGGTTCAGGGACATCAGGATCGAGAACTGCCCGTTGGTCAGCCCGAAGGGCCGCAGTGCATCGTCGAAGCGGCGCGCAAGGACGCGGGCCGCGCGCTGGACATGCAGGCACAGGCAGCGGTCGCGCACCTCGTGGGTGGCGGAAAGGGGCAGGTCGGGATCCATCATCGTCATTTATATTGATATCAAACTATATCGGGGTCAAGCTGAAGCGGCGAATCGGAGAAGATCATCAGGGAGGAGAGGCCGATGGCCTATGTGAGCGGATTTGTCCTGGCGGTGCCGGAGGCGCGGAAGGCGGAGTATGCGCGACACGCCGAGGAGATGTGGCCGCTGTTCCGCGACAACGGCGCGCAGGAGATGTGGGAAAACTGGGAAGCCGACGTGCCCGAGGGCAAGCTCACCTCCTTCCCGCTCGCCGTGAAGCGGGAACCGGGCGAGGCAGTGGTGTTCTCGTGGATCCTGTGGCCGGACCGCGAAACGTCGGACCGGGCGTGGGAGGCGATCATGAAGGACGAGCGGATGTCCACCGCCTCGGAACCGCCGTTCGACGGCAAGCGGATGATCTGGGGCAGCTTCGAGACGCTCGTCCACGTGAAGGAGAAATGACGCCATGGGAATCGTGATCTCGACCTTCGAATGGGTGCCGCCGTTCGCGCAGGGCTGGGTGCGCGACCTTCGCCCCCGCTGGGCGCTGGCCGAAGCCGGTCTGCCCTACGAGGTGAATACCCTGGCGCGGGGCGAGGGGGACGGCGCCGCCTACCGCGGCTGGCAGCCCTTCGGTCAGGTGCCCGCCTATCGCGACGACACGGTGGAGATGTTCGAGAGCGGGGCGATCCTGCTGCACATCTCGCAGATGTCCGACGTGCTGCGCCCGCGGTCGGAACAGGAGGCGGCGCAGGTGTCGGCCTGGGTCTTCGCCGCGCTGAATTCGGTCGAGCCGCGGGTCGACAACCTGATCCTGCCCGCCGTCTTCCACCCGGGCGAGGACTGGGTCGAAGGGTTCCGGCCCGTGGCCGAGCGGCTGGTCGAGTTCCGGCTGAAGTCGCTGACCGGCTGGCTGGAGGGGCGGACCTGGCTGACGGACCGCTTCAGCGTCGCCGACATCGTCATGGCGACGGTCCTGCGCGCCCTGCAGGAAGAGCCGGTGCTGGGCCGCTACCCGGTGGTGAAGGCGTACCTCGACCGTTGCCTTGCGCGTCCCGCCTTTGCCGAGGCGATGGAGGCGCAGCTGGCGACCTTCCGCGCCCACGAACCCGCCTGAGCGGGAACCGTCCTGCCGCGGGCGTCGGCCCGCCCGCGGCTTCCGGGGCGGGGGCGGCTGGGCTATCGTCGGGAAAAACCTGCCCGGAGGTCGCCCCATGCCCCTGTCCCGCCGCCCCGAGAACGGGCTGTCCCATGTCCGCGGCGACACCGACTCGCCGCTGCTCGACGTCACGATCCCGAAACTGCTGGCCGACACCGTGGCGCGGTTCGCCCCGCGCGAGGCGGTGGTGTTCCGCGCCCATGGCATCCGCTGGACCTGGGAGGCCTTCGCGGCCGAGGTGGACCGGGTGGCGGCGGGCCTGCTGGCGGCGGGGATCGCGCCGGGGGACCGGGTCGGGATCTGGTCGCCGAACCGCCCCGAGTGGCTGCTGATCCAGTTCGCCACGGCGCGCGTCGGGGCGATCATGGTCTGCCTCAACCCCGCCTACCGTGCCCGCGAGGTCGAGTTCGCGTTGAACGCCGCCGGCTGTCGGCTGCTGGTCATGGCGCGCCGCTTCCGCCAGTCCGACTATGTCGCGATGCTGGAAGAGCTGGCGCCCGAGCTGGCGCAGGCGGCGCCCGGCGCGCTGCGTGCCGCCCGCCTGCCGGAGCTGCGCGACGTGGTGGTGACCGGGGACGATCCCGCGCCCGCCGGAATGCGCAGGTTCTCGACCCTGCAGGCGCAGGCGGATCGGGGGACACTGGACCGTGTCTCGGCCGGGCTGACGCCGGACGACCCGATCAACATCCAGTTCACCAGCGGCACCACCGGCGCGCCCAAGGGCGCCTGCCTGACCCACCGCAACATCGTCAACAACGCCCATTTCACCACGGCGACCATGGCCTTCACCGAGGCGGACTCGCTCTGCATCCCGGTGCCCTTCTACCACTGCTTCGGCATGGTGATGGGCACGCTCGGCTGCGTCACCAAGGGCGCGCGCATGGTGATCCCGGGCGAAGGCTTCGATCCGGCCGAAACGCTCGCCGCGGTGTCGGAGGAGGGGTGCACCGCGCTCTACGGCGTGCCGACGATGTTCGTGGCCGAGCTTGGGCTGCCGGAGTTCGCGGACTACGACCTAGGCAGGCTGCGCACCGGGATCATGGCCGGCGCGCCCTGTCCGATCGAGGTGATGAAGAAGGTGCAGGGCCGGATGAACATGACCGGCATCACCATCGCCTACGGAATGACCGAGACTTCGCCGGTGTCGTTCCAGTCGAACATGGACGACCCGCTGGAGCAGCGCGTCAGCTCGGTCGGCCGCGTGCATCCACATGTCGAATGCCGGATCGCCGATCCCGAGGGGCGCACCGTCCCCGTCGGCACCCAGGGCGAGCTGATGACCCGGGGCTACTCGGTGATGCAGGGATACTGGGGCCTGCCCGACCGGACGGCCGAGGCGATCGACGCCGAGGGCTGGATGCACACCGGCGACCTGGCCGTGATGGACGGCGAGGGATACTGCCGGATCACCGGGCGGCTGAAGGACATGATCCTGCGCGGCGGCGAGAACATCTATCCGAAGGAGCTGGAGGACGTGCTGTTCGCCCATCCCGCCCTGGCGCAGGCGCAGGTGTTCGGCATCCCCGACGACCGGCTGGGAGAGGTGGTCTGCGCCTACGTGGTGCCGCATCCGGGCGCGGCGCCGTCCGAGGACGAGATCCGCGCCTTCTGCCGGGCCGAGATGGCGCATTTCAAGGTGCCGCTGCATATCCGCCTGCGCGAGTCGCTGCCGATGACGGTGACGGGCAAGCCGCAGAAGTTCGTCATGCGGGCGGAACTGATGGTCGAGCTCGGCCTGACCGACCCGGGAGCATGTGGCGCAAATGCGGCGGAGGCGGGCGGCTGAATCGCCCTAAGGTTGAAAAAACCCAATGAATGTGGGGGTTTGGCAACGACACGGCGCCGGATTGAGCCGGGTCTGCAAACGGCGTGTTGCCGCGGGACGCTCCTCGGATACGCTTTCCGCAACGACAAGCAGAGCAGGTATCGGGCGGAATGTCGGGCGTGCAGGGTACGTTCGTCGTCTCCTGGTCGCAGACGGAAGTGGACGGAATGCAGGGTGCGCCGCTGGGTGCGCTCGGGCCGGGGGCGTGCTGGCGCTGGAGCGGGGAACCGGTCCGCGTCGACGGGCCGGGCGACGTCCTGATCCTGAGGGGGCCGATCGACGACGAGGAGCTGAAGCGGAGGGCGGCGCGGGCGGCGCGCCGGATCCTGCGCCGCACCCTGTCGCTGCGCGACGCCAGCCTGTCCGGCGGCCCGGACGAGCCGGTGTTCGACCGCTTCTTCGAGGTCAGCGACGGGCGCACCGTCTTTGCCGTGACCCTGATCGAGATGCCGGAGTCCGCGCGGCCGCTGCTGCTGTTCATCGACCGCATCCCGCCCCGCGACACCGACCTGTCCGTGGTGCGCTGCCCCGACGAGCAGCGCCTTCTCGGCCCGCGCAGACCGAAGCCGCCGGGGGTGATCTGCTTTGCCGACGGCACGCTCCTGCGGACGCCGCGGGGCGAGGTGGCGGTCGAGGACCTGCACCCCGGCGACCTGGTCGAGACCCGCGACAACGGCGCCCAGCCGGTGGTCTGGAGCGGGTATCGCCGGATGACGGGCGCGCGGCTGCACGCGCTACCCGACCTCAGGCCGGTGCGCATCCGGGCCCATGCGCTGGGCCTTTCCTGCCCGGCGCCCGACCTCGTCGTGTCGCCCGGTCACAGGATCCTCGTGCGCGGCGCGGCGGCCGGGGCCCTGTTCGGCGAGGCCGAGGTGCTGGTCGCCGCCGTCGACATGGTGAACGACCGCAGCGTCACGATCGAACACGGGCGGCGCGACGTGGTCTATCGCCACGTCATGCTGCCGGGGCACCAGGTGGTCTGGGCCAACGGCGTGGCCTGCGAAAGCTTCCACCCCGGTCACACCGACCTGTCGAGCATCCCCGAGGACCAGCGCGCCCTGCTGTTCGCGCGCGATCCCGCGTTGCAGGCCGATCCGGGCTGCTTCGGCGCCCCGGTGCGCCGGATGCTGAGCGGACCGGAGGCGGCGGTGCTGCTTCAGGAGGCGCGGGACGCGGCGCGACGGTCGGGGAGGAGACTGGCCGTTGCCTCTTGACTCCGCGCACCCAGAGGATATGCAGCGCGCCTGTCTGGTGCTGCGCCTGCGCGGCGTCCGGATCGTCATTGGTGTTGGTGGCCCCCGCAAGGGGAAGCCTGTCGGAGTCCGGTTCATCAGAGCCGGGGTTCAGAGGACAACGCCCTTCCCTGTCGCCCCCCGGCCCACGCGCCACGGGGTGACGCCCTGAAGAAGGAGATCAGACGGTGACCAAACGCACCTCTGCCAAGTACAAGATCGACCGCCGCATGGGCGAAAACATCTGGGGCCGCCCGAAGTCCCCGGTCAACCGCCGCGAATACGGCCCCGGCCAGCACGGCCAGCGCCGCAAGGGCAAGGTTTCGGACTTCGGCCTCCAGCTGCGTGCCAAGCAGAAGCTGAAAGGCTATTACGGCGACCTGACCGAGAAGCAGTTCAAGCGCATCTATGCCGAGGCCGCGCGGGTCCGCGGCGACACCGGCGAGAACCTGATCGGCCTGCTCGAGCGCCGTCTGGACGCCGTCGTCTACCGCGCCAAGTTCGTGGCGACCGTCTTTGCCGCCCGCCAGTTCGTGAACCACGGCCACGTCACCGTGAACGGCCAGCGCGTCAACATCCCCTCCTACCGCGTGAAGGAAGGCGACGTGATCGAGGTCCGCGCGAAGTCGAAGCAGCTCGTCACCGTGCTGGAAGCCGTGCAGCTGCCCGAGCGGGACGTGCCGGACTACCTCGAAGTCGACCACAACAAGATGACCGCGACCTTCGTGCGCACCCCGGGCCTCGGCGACGTGCCCTATCCGGTGCAGATGGAGCCGAACCTCGTCATCGAATACTACGCCCAGAACTGATCGGGCCGTGGAGGCGGCGCGACGGAACGTCCTTCTGGTCAGTTTCGACGACGCCGCCGCCTACCAGGATTACCGCAACGTCTTCGGCGAGACGTTGCGGACCCCCAACCTCGACCGCATCTGCGCCCAGTCCGCGGCCTTCCGCGCCGCCTATTGCCAGGCGCCCATCTGCGGCCCCTCCCGCGCCAGCATGATGACTGGCCTCAGCCCCCATCAGCTGGGCGTGCTGGACCATTCCACCGAAGTCTTCGACGTGATCGGGCCCGAGGGCATATGGTCGTCCCGGCTGAAGGCCGCGGGCTTCTACTGCTCGTCCGGCGGCAAGGTGCATCACCGCTACAAGCCGCTTCCGACCGCCTATCACCGCGCGCTCTACAACGATGGGCCGAAGACCTTCCGCAGCGACATGAAGATGCTGCCGGACATCGACAAGAAGAAGTACGGCGGCAACCGCGGTGGCTGGGGCACCACCGATCCGAAGGACGACGCGACCTACCACGACCACCAGTCGGCCGATTCCTTCATCGACTTCATCGAAAGCTACGACCGCGACGCCCCCTTCTACCGCGAGGTCGGCTTCTACAGCCCCCATGGCCCCCACTACACCCCCGCGCGCTTCAAGGAGATGTACGACGCCGACGCCTTCCGCCCGCCCGCCGAATGGGCCGCGGGGTTCGATCCGCACCCGTTCACGGACGAGCGGATGCCGCAGAACCCCAAGCTCGGCAAACCGCGCTGGTGGCGGGAGAGCGTGCGCAACTATTTCTCCGCCCTCAGCCACGGCGACCACCACCTTGGCCGGGTCTGGGACGCGCTGAAGGCCTCGCGCCACGCCGACAATACCGTGGTCGTCATCGTGTCCGACCACGGCTTCCACCTTGGCAACCGCAACCGCTTCCGCAAGGCGACGCTGTGGGAGCAGGCGGCGAAGGTGCCGCTGATCCTGCACGACCCGTCACGCCCCGAGGCGCGGGAGATCCACGATCCGGTGGCGCTGCTCGATGTCGGGCCGACGGTGCTGGACCATGCCGGGCTGCCGGGGCTTCCGGGCTGTGCCGGGCGGTCGCTGCGGGGCTACCTCGACGGTGACCGCGACCCGGACCGCGCGGTGCCGACCTTCTACGACGGCAGCATCGGAATCCGGAGGGGCGACTACCGCTTCATCCTCTATGCCGACGGCAGCACCCAGCTGTTCGACCTGGCCTCGGACTATTGGCAACTCAGGGATCTGGGCCCCGGTCATCCCGCCTTTGCGCCCATGCTCGAGGCGCTGGTGGCCTCCGCGGCCGAGCACGGGCTGGACATCGAACCCTGACGCCCGTCCCATTGCGTGACCGGAAAACCGCACCTGCCGGTTAAATCGGCAACTGTGCTGCACGGGCAACATGTCATCTGGTTTTGTTCTCATGGCCCGGCTAGAAGCCGCCGAGGGGAGTTTTTGACATGACACATGCCATCCAGCCGAAGCCCGGAGTCCTTGAAATCGCGCCCTATGTCGGAGGGGAAAGCAAGCTGCCGGGCGCCCGCGATGTCGTGAAGCTGTCCAGCAACGAGAACCCGTTCGGCCCCTCCGATTCGGTGCGGGAGGCGATCCGCAAGTCGGTGCACAGCCTGCACCGCTATCCCTCGACCGATCACGGCCCGCTGCGCCGCGCCATCGGCGAGGTCCACGGGCTGGACCCCGAGCGGATCATCTGCGGCAACGGCAGCGACGAGATCATCTCGATGCTCTGCCAGGCCTATGGCGGGCCGGGCCACGAGGTGATCCATACCGAGCACGGCTTCGGCATGTACCGCATCTCGGCCCTGGCCGCCGGTGCCGCGCCGATCGAGGTGCGCGAGCACGAGCGCAAGGTCGACGTCGACGCGATCATCGAGGCCTGCAACTTCCGCACCCGGCTGGTGTTCATCGCCAACCCCGGCAACCCGACCGGCACCATGATCGGCAGCAACGAGGTGGGGCGGCTCGCGGCCGAGTTGCCCGCCCACGTCCTGCTGGTGCTCGACGGCGCCTATGCCGAGTATGTCGAGGATTTCGACGGCGGGGCGAAACTGGTGGACAAGCGCGACAACGTGTTCATGACCCGCACCTTCTCGAAGATCTACGGCCTTGGCGGGCTCAGGATCGGCTGGGGCTACGGCCCCGCCCACGTGATCGACGCGCTGAACCGGGTGCGCGGCCCCTTCAACCTGTCCGAGTTGCAGATGGCCGCCGCCGAGGCCGCGCTGCGCGACCAGGACCACGTCGAACGCTGCCGGGCCGAGAATGCGCGGATGCGCACCTGGATGGCCAAGGCGCTGGCCGAGATCGGCGTGCCCTCGGACACCTCCTGCGCGAACTTCGTGCTGGCGCGCTTCGACGACACGGCGCAGGCCGACGCCTGCGAGGCGCATCTGCGGGACGAGGGGCTGATCGTGAGGAAGATGGGCGGCTACAAGCTGCCCAACTGCCTGCGCATCACCGTCGGCGACGAGGCGTCGTGCCGCCGCGTGGTCCATGCCATCTCCAACTTCAAGGAGACGCGCGGATGACACCGATCTACGACCGGGTCGCGCTGATCGGCCTCGGGCTGATCGCCGGCTCCATGTCCCTTGCCATGCGCCGCGCCGGCCTCGCGGGAGAGATCGTGGGCACCGCCCGCTCGGCCGACACCCGGGCCGTCGCCGCCGAGATCGGGCTGGTCGACCGCGTCACCGACACGGTGGCCGAGGCGGTGACGGACGCCGACCTCGTCGTGCTCTGCGTGCCGGTGGGCGCCATGGGCGACGTCGCCGCCGAGATGGCGCCCCACCTGAAGCCCGGGGCGACGGTGACGGACGTCGGGTCGGTCAAGGCGGCGGTCATCGCCGCGGTCGGCCCGCACCTGCCCGAGGGCGTGCATTTCATCCCGGCGCATCCGCTGGCGGGGACCGAACATTCGGGCCCCCGCTCGGGCTTCGCCGAGTTGTTCGACAACCGCTGGACCCTGCTGGTGCCGGTCGAGAACACCGATCCCGAGGCGCTGGCGCGGCTGCGCGACCTCTGGGAGAGGATCGGCGCCAACACCGAGGTGATGGACGCCGATCATCACGATCTCGTGCTGGCCGTCACCAGCCACACGCCGCACCTCATCGCCTACACGATGGTCGGCGTGGCGGACGACTTGCGCCGCGTCACCGACAGCGAGGTGATCAAGTATTCCGCAGCCGGTTTCAGGGACTTCACCCGCATCGCGGCCTCGGATCCGACGATGTGGCGGGACGTGTTCCTGACCAACAAGGACGCCACGCTGGAGATCCTCGGCCGCTTCACGGAAGAGCTTTTCGCCCTCCAGCGGGCGATCCGCAAGGGCGACGGACAACATCTTTTCGACTATTTCACCCGCACCCGTGCTATCCGGAGGGGAATCATCGAGGCCGGACAGGACACGTCGGCCCCCGATTTCGGACGCGGTGTGAAGGTGAAATGAAGCAGACCCCCGGACTTTTCCTCCTGTGTTGCACGCTTGCCGCCGGAGCCGCGCAGGCCGAACCGCCTGCCGCGTCGCCGCGCCCGCAGCATCGCGACGCCGACACCGTCAGCCGCGCCGCGCCGCTGGACCTCGGCGCCCCCGTCGCCCGGCCGACGACGGTGGTGCAGGCGGCCATCGCCGGGGTGGTGGCGCAGTCCGTGCGCCCGCCGGTGCGCCCCGAGAACCTCAAGCGGCGCACCAACGTGATCCGCGCGGGCTTCGCCCGGCAGCCGAAGATCACCTACGGCAAGGGCGCGATCTGCGGCGATCCGGGGATAGAGGGGCGGAAGATGTCGCCGATCGGCGGGCGGCTGAACGGCTGCGGGATCGAGGATCCGGTGCAGCTGACCGCCGTCTCGGGCGTCACGCTCACCACCCCCGCCACGGTCGACTGCACCACGGCGAAGGCGTTGAAGTCCTGGGTCGACCGCGGCGTGACACCGGTGGTCGGCCGCCTTGGCGGCGGCGTGGCGAAGCTGCGGGTCGCGGCCAGCTATGTCTGCCGCGGGCGCAACAACGTGAAGGGCGCGAAGCTGTCCGAGCATGGCAAGGGCCGGGCCATCGACATCTCGGCCATCGTCCTGAGGAACGGCGCCGAACTGTCGGTGCTGAAGGGCTGGCGCAACCCGGACCACGCCGCGATGATGAAGACCATGCACCGCGCCGCCTGCGGTCCCTTCGGCACCGTTCTCGGACCGGCCGCGGACCGGCACCACCAGGACCACTTCCACCTCGACACGGCGCGTTATCGCAGCGGGTCCTACTGCCGCTGACGGCGGCGCGGGCTTCGATTTCGGGACGCCTCCGGCGGGGGAGTATTTTGACAAAGAAGAAGCCCATGGCTCTTCTCCACCTGAAATGCCCACAGCGTGACGCCGGACACGCGAGGAAGGTCCGGGCGGCGTGTCGGTCGAAGGTCAGACCTGCCGCAGCCACCCCTCGCTGAAGCTGACGCGTTCGGCCCCGGCGAGGCGGGCGGTGCGCTCCAGCGCGGCGTCGAGCCGCGCGAGGCGGGTCGTGGCGAACCGGATCCCCGGCTCGGGCCAGAGCGCCGTGACGCTCAGCACGCCGGAGGCGCGGTCGGCGCTCATGTCGATGCGGCCGACCAGGCGGTCGCCCTCGAGCAGCGGGAAGACGTAGTAGCCGTACTTGCGCTGCTCGGCGGGCACGAAGATCTCGATCCGGTAGTCGAAGCCGAACAGCCGCTCGGCCCGCTTCCGGTCGCGCAGGGCAGGGTCGAAGGGGCTGAGGACGCGGATCATGCCCGGGGGCGGGGGCAGCGTCGCGGCCGTCTCCACCGTACCGGGGCGGGCGATGTGGCGGCGCGGGCGGCCGTCGGCGCCCTCGACCTCGATCTCCTCGATCTCGCCACGCGCCAGGGCGTCGGCGCACCAGGCCTTCGCCTCGGCGGGGGAGATCAGGGCGAAGAACGCGGCCAGTTCGCCGGAGGTGGCAAAGCCCAGCCGGTCGAGCGCGGCGGTGCAGGCCCAATGGATCGTCGCCGCCTCGTCGAGGGGGTGGTCGCAGTCGGGATAGACGTTTTCGGCGAGGTCATAGACCTTGCGGAACCCCTCGCGTCGGCAGACGGCGAGGGTGCCGCAGCGCCAGAGGAACTCCAGCGCGGTCTTCGACGGATGCCAGTCCCACCAGCCTTCGCCGGTCTTGCCGGTCGCGCGGTCGGCGAAGTGGTCTGACCGGCAGGGGCCGTGATCGCGGATCCGGGCGATGACGTTGCCGAACTCCTCCTGGTAGCCTTCCCGCCGCCATGTGCGCCATCTTTCCTCCAGCCGCTCCTGCGACCGCGCGAAGCGGAGCCGCCAGTGGGGCAGGAAGTCCATCGGGATCGCCGCGGCGTCGTGGGTCCAGTGCTCGAACAGGGTGCGGTCGCGCTCCAGCAGCCGCGCCAGCGCCGGGGGGCGGTAGGCGGTGCGCCGGGCGTGCAGGATCATGTGATGCGCCCGCTCGACCGTCGAGACGCTGTCGATCTGCACGAAGCCGAGGCGGTGCACCAGGTCCAGCAGGGCTTCGCCCTTCGCCGGTCCCGTCGGCGCTTCCAGCAGGGCGTGGCGGTCGAGGAACAGCCGTCGCGCCGTGCGGTTGTCGAGACGCGGCAGGCTCATCGCACGAGGAAGGGCGCGGGGCCGAGGGGGACGGGGCCCAGCGAGACGCGGCCGTCGGCGAAGGTGAGGGGCAGCTCCAGCACCTTAGCGTCGCCCGTGCCCCGCGCCATCAGCTCCAGCGCGCGGATCACCCTGTCGGAGGCGCCGCCGGGCACAAGGCCGAGGCTGACCGCGACGCCGACCATCTGCCGCCACTCGGTCGCCTTCACGGTGATCTCGCCCTCGGCCCGGCCGTTCGCGTCGGGGGTCAGGCGGCCCGCGGCCCGCAGGCTCATGTCGCCCCAGTCGATCCGCGTCTCGGTCACGTCGAGGCTGGTGATCTTCGGATGCGCGTCGGAGAGGGTGAAGTGGTTCCACGGCCCGTCGAAGCCGACGGTTGTGGCAACCGTGATGCTCTGCACCTTCTCCGGCAGGCTCACGGCGGGGTCGAGCCGGGCGCGCAGCACTTCGGACGGGGCGATGTCCGTGGCGGCGAGGGCGATGTCGTGGGCGTGCTGCACCCCCGTTGCGGGCCGGGTGGCGAAGCGCAGCTGCTCCATCGTCGCGCCCCAGCCGGTGTCGGAAGAGACCGCCACCGCGTCCGCCACCGCCGTCAGGTGATCGAGCTCGAGGTCGGTGCCGGGCACGAAGGCGACGCTGGCGCGCATCTGGCTGCTGTCCAGCGTGATCTCCTCGGCCGGGGTGGCGATCGTCTGGGTGTGCGGGAAGGCGAGGATGATCTTCGTCGGGTTGTAGCTGAGCGCGAGGATCTGCACGAAGGGCGCCGACCAGCCGAGCCCGGTGGCGGGATCGGCCAGTTCGACGTTCTCGATCGTGGTGTCGAAGCGGTTGGGGAACCCCCGGGTGGCGAGGCTGGAGTAATCGGCGGTCCAGCCGCGGGTCTCCTGGGCGGCGAACCAGGCGGTCAGGCCGCGCTCCACGGCCGAGGAACCGACGAACCAGTACCCGCTCCAGGCCGCCGCCGCGACCAGGATCACCACCAGAAGTTTCCGCATCGCGCCCGCGTCCCTGTCCCGCTCTTTCGTCTTCCGTCCATTCGGTGTTTACAGGCCCGGCAACAGGAGGGCCAGTGGATGCAGGGAAAGCCGATGTGGGTGTTCGGATACGGCTCGCTGCTGTGGAACCCCGGCTTCCCGGTGGCCGAGCAGCGGGTGGCGACGCTCGCGGACCACGCCCGCAGCTTCTGCATGCGCTCGATCCACCACCGCGGCACGGAAGAGGCGCCGGGGCTGGTGCTGGCGCTGGACCCCGAGCCGGGGTCGGTCTGCACCGGGCTGGGCCTTCGGGTGGAACCGGGGGCGGAGGCGGCGACGCTGCAATACCTGCGCGACCGCGAGCTGATCTCCTCGGCCTATGTCGAGCGGGTGCTGCCGCTGGACCTCGACGACGGGCGGCGGGTAGAGGCGGTGGCCTATGTCGTCGACACCGCCCATGTCCAGTATTGCGGCGGGCTGGCCCTGGAGGAACAGGCGCGGATCATCGCCCGCGCCGTGGGCGGGCGGGGGCCGAACACCGAGTACCTGTTCAACACCGTCGCCCACCTGCACCAGATGGAGATTCCCGATCCCGCGCTCGACTGGCTGGACGCGCGGGTGCGCGAAATCCTCACCGCGGCGCAAAATCCTTAGCCGCTTGGATATCCGCGGCGATGTCACTATGCTGCGGTGCGAAATCAAGCGTCAGGACATGCCCATGATCGGCCGCCCGGAACTTTCTTCGGACGCCCATTTCACCCAGCCGGTGCGCCAGCTCGTGATGATGCTGGTGGTCCTGGTCCTTGTCGCCATGGGCGCCTACGTGGCCTTCCCGAGCGTGGCGCCGGTGTTCCTGGCGAACCCCTGGCTGAACGGCTTCATCGCCGTGGTCTTCATCCTCGGCATCCTCGCCTGTTTCTGGCAGGTGATGCAGCTGTTCCAGTCGGTCGGCTGGATCGAGGGCTTCGTGGCCGAGAACCCGGGCCACGAGTTCGTCAAGGCGCCGCGGCTGCTGGCGCCGCTGGCGGCGCTCCTGCGCTCGCGCGGGCGCGAGATGCAGATCTCGGCCTCCTCCTCGCGCTCGATCCAGGACTCGGTCGCGACCCGGATCGACGAGGCGCGGGACATCACGCGCTATATCGTCAACCTGCTGATCTTCCTCGGCCTCCTCGGCACGTTCTACGGCCTCGCCACCACCGTCCCGGCCATCGTCGAGACGATCCGCGGCCTTGCCCCGCAGAACGGCGAGGACGGGATGCAGGTCTTTGCCCGGCTGATGAGCGGGCTGGAATCCCAGCTGGGCGGCATGGGCGTGGCGTTCTCGTCCTCGCTCCTCGGCCTTGCCGGATCGCTGGTCGTCGGCCTCCTGGAGCTGTTCGCGAGCCACGGGCAGAACCGCTTCTACCGCGAGCTCGAGGAATGGCTGTCGAGCATCACGAGGATCGGCATCGCCGCGGGCGGCGACGGCGAGGGGCAGGGCGACGCGGCGATGATCGCGGGCCTGATGGAGCACATGACCCGCCAGATGGACCGGCTGACCCAGCTCTTCACCGACAGCGAGGTGGGCCGCACCCTGACCGAGGAGCGGCTGGGCGATCTTGCCAGCGCGATCGAGGCGATGACGCGGCGGATGCAGGAGGACGGCAGCGTCAAGGGCGCGCTCGACCGCGTCGCGCTCGGGCAGGAGCGGCTGGCCGAGGCGCTGGAGGCGCAAGCGGAAAGCGGCGGCAGCGGGATCGACGCCGAAAGCCGGATGCGCCTGCGCTCGATCGACGTGCAGCTTCTGCGGCTGCTGGAAGAGGTGGCGGCCGGGCGGCAGGAAAGCACCGCCGAGCTGCGCCAGGACATCAAGGCGCTGGTGCGCGCCGTGCGCGGGCAGGGCCGCGCCGATGCCGCCCAGGCCGGAAGCGGACGGGGCTAGGCCATGGCGCTGTCCCGTCGCGCGACGCAACGGATGTCGGCCAGCATCTGGCCGGGCTTCGTCGATGCGATGACGGCGCTGCTCCTGGTGATGATGTTCGTGCTCACGATCTTCATGGTCGTGCAGTTCGTCCTGCGCGAGGAGATATCGGGACAGGAGAGCGAACTGGAGAAGCAGCAGGACGAGCTGCGCCAGCGCGACGAATCCCTCGCCAGCCTCTCGGACGAGGTGGCGGGGCTGACCCGGCTGCTCGGGATCGAGAAGACCCGCTCGTCCGAACTGTCGGACCAGGTGGACGCCGCGGCCGAGGAAGCGGCGCGGCAGGACCGGCTGATCGCGAGCCTCAGCGCCCGCACCGCCGAGCAGGAGCAGAAGATCGCCTCGTTCGAGGACCAGGTGGCAAGCCTGATGGCCGAGCGCGACGCGGCCCGGGACGAGGGGGTGCGGCTGACTGCCTCGGTGAAGGAGCTGGAGGATGCCCGCACCCGCCTGATGAGCGAGCAGGAGCAGATGCAGCTGGCCCTCGCCCAGGCGCGGGACGAGATCGACGCGCAGGCCGAACAGGCCCGCCTTGCCGCCGCCCGCCGCGAGGCGCTGGAGGCGATGACGGCCCAACTGCGCAAGACGGTGGAAGACCGCGAGGGCTCGCTCTCCGACGCGCTCGCCAAGCTCGACGCGGGGGACAAGGCGCAGGCCGACCTGAGGGCGCGGCTGTCGGAGACCGAGGAGAAGCTCTCGGCCGAGGAGGAGGCGCGACTGGCCGAAACCGCCGCGGCGAAGGCCCTGCGCGAGAAGCTGGCATCGGCGGACTCCGAGCTGACGGCGATGACCCTTGCGCTGGAAGAGCAGCGCAGGAAGGCGGAGGAAACACTGACCCTGCTGGCGGCGGCCCAGTCCGCGGAAAAGGACCTGGACGCGCGGCTGACTGCGGCCCTGCTGTCGCGCGACCAGAACGCCGAAAGCATCGCCGCGCTGGAGCAGGACAAGGCCGACCTGAACCGCAAGCTGGCGCTCGCCCTCCTGACGCAGAACAAGTCGAAGGAAGAGATCGCCGCGTTGCAGATCGCGCTCGACCAGTCCGAGGCGGATGCAAGCGCGCTGAACCGCAAGCTGGCGGATGCCCTTCTGAAAAGCGACCGGAGCGCGGCCGAGCTGGAGACGCTGGAGGCCGACCGCACCGCGCTGAACACCCGCCTGGCCGCCGCCCTGCTGGCGCAGAAGCAGTCCGCCGATGATCTTGCCGCCGCCCGCGCCGCGCTGGAGAACGCCATCGGCACGGCCGAGGATCTGACCGCGCGCCTGACCGCCGCCCTGGCCGAGAAGGGGCAGGCGACGGACCGCCTTGCGGACAGCGAGGCGGCGCTGTCCGCGGCGCTCTCCGCGCGGGAGACGGCCGAGGACAAGGCGGCCAACGCCGACGCCCTGCTGCGCGATGCGCTGCAGCAGCGCGATGCGGCGACGGACGAGCTGGCCGCGATCTCCGATGCGCTCAAGGCGGCCGAGGCGGCGAAGCTGGCCTACGAGGGCGACCTTCAAAGCGCGCGCAACAGGCTGGCGAAGGCGCAGGCCGAGGTGGCCGACCTGCGCAAGGCCGCGGGCCGCGAGGCGAACGAGCGCGACCGCCTTGCCGCCGCGCTGGAAGCCGCGCAGTCCGAAGTCGCGGCCCTGCGCGGGGCCGCCGATGCCGGGGACTCCCTGCGCGAGCAGCTGCAGGCGGCGCTGGCGGCAAAGCTGGCGGCCGAGCGCAAGGTCGACGACCAGATGAGCGAGGCGGAACGGCGCGCGGCGCTCCTGGCGGCGGCGAACCGGCAGCTCGAGACCGAGGAGGCGAAGTCGGCGGCCAGCCAGCGGCAGGTCGCCGCGCTGAACCAGCAGGTCGGCGACCTGCGCGCGCAGCTCGACCAGCTTCAGGCGCTGCTGGACCTCGCGGCCGAGAAGGACGCGGCGTCGAAGGTGCGGATCGAATCCCTGGGGCAGGACCTGAACGCGGCCCTGGCCCGCACCGCCATCGAGCAGAAGCGCCGGGCCGAGCTGGAGGCGGCGGAACGGCAGCGGCTGGAACGCTACCAGTCCGAGTTCTTCGGGAAGCTGCGCGATCTCCTGGGCAACCGCGAGGGTGTGAGGATCGTTGGTGATCGCTTCGTTTTCTCGTCCGAGGTGCTTTTCGAAAGCGCCTCGGCCGACCTGTCGCCGGAAGGACGGTCGCAGATCGGGCGGGTGGCGCGGCTGCTGTTCGACGTGGCGAAGGACATCCCGCCGGGGATCGATTGGGTGATCCGGGTGGACGGGCACACCGACAACGTGCCGCTCAATCCCGGCGCCAAGTACGCCGACAACTGGGAGCTGAGCCAGGCGCGGGCCCTGTCGGTGGTGCGCTACATGACCGAAGACCTGGGCTTCCCGCCCAACCGCCTCGCGCCCACGGGCTTCGGCGAGTTCTATCCCGTGAATCCCGCCGACACGCCCGAGGCGCGGGCGCAGAACCGGCGGATCGAGCTGAAGCTGACCGAGCGCTAGGGGCGGCGGGGCCGGGGGCCCCTCAACGCGCCACTGTCACCTCGACCGCGCGGCGGTCGATCTCTTTCCCGTCGCGCAGCATCGTCACCTCGCCGCGGTAGAGACCCGCGGGCCATCCGCCCGGCGGTGTCCGCTTGCCCGCGGCGCGGTAGAACTGCGCCTGGTCCTTCTCCAGCGTCGCGGTGGTGTCGATCACCGCGCCGTCCGGGCCGCCGAAGGACAGGTGGACCACGTCACCCTCCCGGCCGCCATAGGCGAAACCCCAGAGAACCAGCGCCGGGGCCGAAGGCGGCACACGCGCCACGTCGTAGGTGCCCGCGCGCACGGCGTCATAGTCGGGCGGCGCGTCGCCGAACCCCGCCGAGATCAGCCCGCCGGGGTGGTAGGCGGGCGGATCCTGCCACAGCGTCCTCTCGGGCGGGCTGTCGCAGGCGGTGGCGCCGGTGGGATTGAACGGATCCACCACCTGGCCGTCCTGGCGGACCGACAGGTGAAGGTGGGGGAATTCGGCCATGCCGCTGTAGCCGACCTGGCCCAGCACGGTGGTCTCGGTCACGCGCTGTCCGCGCCGCACCTTCACCGAGCCGCGCTTCATGTGGCAATACTGCGTCTCCCAGCCGTCGCCGTGGCTCAGCACCACGCCGTTGCCGCATTCGCGGTCGCTGACATCGGGGGAGTCTGGGCGGCCCTGCAGCACGTCCTCCATCCCGTCGCGCACGCCGGTGACGGTGCCGGGCGCGGCAGGATAGACATCGACCCCGCGCGCGGCCGCGGCAAGGGAAGGCAGGGCGAAATCCGTGCCCTTGTGCCCGTCATAGCTGAGCGGCCCGCAGGTGTAATCGGCGGCGCCGGGGCCGGGATCGCTGTCGGTATATTGCTGGATGTGGCAGGTATCCCCGAGCTTGCAGTCGACGGGAACGTTCAGAAGCGGATCCCTCGCCTCCGCGAGGGAGGCGAGGGACCATGTCAGCACGAAAGCCGCAGCCGGGGCCTTGGCGAAGCGCATGTTCAGTCCGCGGTCAGCAGCGGCGGCTTCTTCGACGAGAGCCGCCGCGTTTCGGGCGGGTCGATCATCAGGTCGATCTTGCCGTCCTTCACGCCGACGCGCACCACGCCGCCCTTGGCGAGCTTGCCGAACAGCAGTTCCTCGGCCAGCGGCTTCTTGATGTTCTCCTGGATCACGCGGCCCAGCGGTCGCGCGCCCATCTTGTCGTCGTAGCCCTTGTCGGCCAGCCACTCGGCCGCCGCGTCGGTCAGCTCGATGGTCACGTTGCGGTCCATCAGCTGCGCCTCGAGCTGCAGCACGAACTTCTCGACCACCTGCAGGATGACCTCCTTCGGCAGGGCGCCGAACGAGATGATGGCGTCCAAGCGGTTGCGGAACTCCGGCGTGAAGGTCCGCTCGATCGCCGCCGTATCCTCGCCCTCGCGCTTGTCGCGGCCGAAGCCGATGGCGGCCTTCGCCATGTCGGCGGCCCCCGCGTTCGAGGTCATGATGAGGATCACGTTCCGGAAATCCACCGCTCGGCCGTTGTGGTCGGTCAGCTTGCCGTGGTCCATCACCTGCAGCAGGATGTTGAACACGTCCGGATGCGCCTTCTCGATCTCGTCGAGCAGCAGCACGCAATGCGGGTGCTGGTCCACGCCATCGGTCAGCATGCCGCCCTGGTCGAAGCCGACATAGCCCGGAGGCGCGCCGATCAGCCGCGAGACCGCGTGCTTCTCCATGTACTCGGACATGTCGAAGCGCAGCAGCTCGACACCCAGCGTGTCCGCCAGCTGCTTCGCCACCTCGGTCTTGCCCACGCCGGTGGGCCCCGCGAACAGGTAGTTGCCGATGGGCTTCTCCGGCTCGCGCAGGCCCGCGCGGGCCAGCTTGATCGCCGAGGACAGCGCTACGATGGCCGCGTCCTGTCCGAACACCACGCGCTTCAGCGAACCTTCGAGGTCGCGCAGAACCTCGGCGTCGTCCTTGCTGACGTTCTTCGGCGGGATGCGGGCGATCTTGGCGACGACGGCCTCGATCTCCTTGGTGCCGATGGTCTTGCGACGCTTGCTTTCGGCCACGAGGTGTTGCGCCGCGCCGGCCTCGTCGATCACGTCGATGGCCTTGTCGGGCAGCTTCCTGTCGTTGATGTAGCGGGCCGACAGCTCCACCGCGGTCTTGATCGCGTCGGAAGTGTACTTGATGTGGTGGTGGTCCTCGAAATACTCCTTCAGACCCTTCAGGATCTTGATGGTGTCCTCGACCGAGGGTTCGTTCACGTCGATCTTCTGGAACCGGCGGCTGAGCGCGCGGTCCTTCTCGAAGTGCTGGCGGAACTCCTTGTAGGTGGTGGAGCCCATGCAGCGCAACTTGCCGCCCTGAAGCGCGGGCTTCAGGAGGTTGGAGGCATCCATCGCGCCGCCGCTGGTGGCACCGGCGCCGATCACCGTGTGGATCTCGTCGATGAACAGCACGGCATCGGGATGCGCCTCAAGTTCGGTCACGACGGCCTTCAGCCGCTCCTCGAAATCGCCGCGATAGCGGGTGCCGGCCAGCAGCGCTCCCATGTCGAGCGAGAAGATGGTGGCCGAGGACAGCACCTCCGGCGTCTCGCCCTTCACGATCTTGCGGGCGAGGCCTTCGGCGATGGCGGTCTTGCCGACGCCGGGATCGCCGACGAGGAGGGGGTTGTTCTTGCGGCGGCGGCAGAGCACCTGGATGCAGCGCTCGACCTCGTGCTCGCGACCGATGAGGGGGTCGACATCACCCTTGCGCGACTTCGAGTTGAGGTCGACGCAGTATTTCGACAACGCGGATTCCTTCTGGTCTCCGTCTTCCACGGTCCCGTCCTCCTCGGCCTCGGGTGCGCCCGTGACGGGGCGGCTTTCGCCGAAGGACGGATCCTTTGCGACGCCATGGGCAATGAAGTTGACCGCATCATAGCGGGTCATGTCCTGCTCCTGCAGGAAATAGGCGGCGTTGCTCTCGCGTTCGGCGAAGATGGCGACAAGCACGTTGGCGCCCGTCACCTCGGTCCGGCCGGAGGATTGCACATGGATCGCGGCGCGCTGGATCACGCGCTGGAAGGCGGCCGTGGGAACGGCTTCGGAGCCTTCCACGTCGGTCACCAGGGTCGAAAGGTCATCGTCGATGAATTCCACCAGGGTGGTCTTCAGGTCTTCCAGATCCACCGAACACGCCTTCATCACCTTGGCCGCGTCCGGCTCGTCGGTCAGAGCCAGCAGCAGGTGTTCCAGGGTGGCAAGTTCATGCCTGCGCGCGTTGGCCAGGGCCAGGGCGGAGTGAATGGCTTGCTCGAGGGTCGATGAGAATGAAGGCACGTTGAGTGCTCCTCTTGTCTGGGCCGGAAAGGGTGTGACCTTTCACAACCGTGGCCTTTCAATCTTAAAGCTTGGTTTTTTGTAACGACGCTTCAAGACTTTTCTTTGGTCTGGCGGTCACATTTTGAAGGCCAGCGGCGCAGAGCGGGCAGGGACGTCACAAAAACACGCAGTCTCAGAAGTTGTCCTTGCGGCGACGGATTTCGGCGAAGACCTCCGCGTCGCTGCTGCCCGACATATCTAATCCCGATTTCACCTCTGACAATCCCGCCCTGAGGAACGGGTTGGTCGCCAGTTCCTCGGCCAGCGACGAGGGGACGGTGGGCCGCCCTTCGCTCCGCGCCGCCTCGATCTCCTGCGCGCGCCGTTGCAGGGCGGCGTTGCCGGGCTCGACGGTCAGGGCGAAGCGGGCGTTGGCGGCGGTGTATTCGTGGCCCGAGCAGACGGTGGTGTCGGCAGGCAGCGCGGCGAGCTTGGACAGCGAGGCCCACATCATCTCGGCCGTGCCCTCGAACAGCCGGCCGCAGCCAAGGGCCATCAGGCTGTCGGCGGTGAACACGGCCTTCGCGTCGGGGACGTACAGCGCGATGTGGCCCTTCGTGTGGCCCGAGACGTCCATCACCCGCACCTCGTGCCCCGCGAAGTCGAAGGTGTCGCCGTCCTTCACGCGTCGGTCGAGGTCGGGCAGGCGGTGCGCGTCGGCCTCGGCCCCCGTCACCTTCGCGCCCTTCGCGGCGGCGAGATCCGGCAGCCCCTGGACGTGGTCGGCGTGATGGTGGGTGATCCAGACCTCGCTCAGGGTCCAGCTTCGTTCTTCCAGCGCGGCGGCGATCGGCGCGGCCTCCGGGACGTCGATCAGGGCGGTGGCCCCGCTGTTGCCCTCGTGCAGCAGGAAGGCATAATTGTCCGAGAGGCAGGGGACGGTGACAAGTTCCAGGGTCATGGTCTTCGTACCTCGGCTGTTCCGGTTTTCGATTTCAGTCTTTCAGCAATCGCAGGCGGCAGCAATGCATCTGGACGTCCTCGATCTTCGCACCTTCTATTACCGCACCCCGCTCGGGCGTGCGGCGCAGAAGGCGATCCGGGGGCAGCTGGTGGCGATGTGGCCGCCCGCGCCGGGGATCAGCATGGCCGGGTTCGGCTTCGCGGTGCCGCTGCTGCGCCCCTACCTGGACGAGTCGCGCCGGGTGATCGGCCTGATGCCCGGCCCCCAGGGGGTGATGCACTGGCCCGCCGGGCAGCCGAACATCTCGGTGCTCTGCGAAGAGACGCTCTGGCCGCTCGATGCCGGCTCCATCGACCGGCTGGTGGTGATGCACGGGCTCGAGACCAGCGAGGATCCCGCCTCGGTGCTGGAGGAGTGCTGGCGGGTGCTGCGGCCCGGCGGGCGGGGCATGTTCATCGTGCCGAACCGCGCGGGCATGTGGGCGCGGCGCGACCAGACGCCCTTCGGCTTCGGCCGCCCCTACAGCCTCAGCCAGCTCGAATCCCAGCTGAAGGGCCACGGCCTGATCCCCGAGCGCCACCTCGCCGCGCTGTTCCAGCCGCCCTCGGAGAAGCGGTTCTGGCTGAAGGCCGGGCCGCTGATGGAGCGGGTGGGGCAGAGCGTTTCGGGCCGCTATGCCGGGGGCGTGCTGATCGTCGAGGTGTCCAAGCAGGTGCCGCGCCCGGCGGGCACCGGCCTGCGCGAATCCCTGCGCCGTCCGCTGCGGATGCTCGACGGCATCGCCGCGCCGGAACCGAAACCGGCCTGACGCGCGCAGGTCGTTCCTGCTCGCCGCACCGCTTGCGACAAATCGCGCCGGCCGCCCCGTCGCGCCCCCCGAACGCCGGGCGGAAAAGCCGCGCCGCAGTCCGCCGCGCAACATTCTTTTCCCAAGGATGCTGGCAGGATGGCCCGTTCCGGGACCGGCCGGGACCGGCCCGGGCAGCGGTGCCGGAAACCGCGGAAGCCCCCCCGCGCACCGGCCCCGGCGGACCCCCGCGCCCCGACCGGGAGGGCCGATTTCCAGCGTCTTAACAGGTTGCGGGGCCGGAAACCCTCTGCTACATCATCGCCGACTTTTATGACGTGTCCGTGAGGGCGCGTCTTTTGAATTGCCCAGACGGTCCCTCGCGCGGGACCACATCGGGCGAAACGGCATCGAAAGGGTGGATGTGTCAGAACCGGCTTCGATCTCCTCAGGTATTGCCGAACGCTATGCGTCGGCCATCTTCTCGCTGGCCCAGGATGAAGGCGGGCTCGACAAGCTGCAGCAGGACGCAGACGCGCTCGACGCCGCGCTGAGGGAAAGCGAAGACTTCCGGGCGCTGATCCACTCGCCGATCTACAGCCGGGACGAGCAGCAGAACGCCATCGGCGCCATCGCCGACAAGATGGGGCTCGGCCGGATCTTCGCGAACACGCTGCGCCTCATGGCCTCCAAGCGCCGCCTCTTCGTCGTCCCCGCGATGCTCGCCATCCTGCGCGACATGATCGCCGACGCGAAGGGCGAGATCACCGCCGACGTCACCGCCGCGCAGGCGCTGTCGGACGAGCAGAAGGCCGCCCTGGCCGAGACGCTGAAGAAGTCGGTGGGCAAGGACGTCAAGATCAACATGTCCGTGGATGACAGGCTCATCGGCGGACTCATCGTCAAGGTCGGCTCCAAGATGATCGACACCTCGATCCGCGCGAAGCTGAACGCACTCCAGAACAGAATGAAAGAGGTCGGATAAATGGGTATCCAAGCAGCCGAGATTTCTGCGATCCTCAAGGACCAGATCAAGAACTTCGGACAGGAAGCCGATGTGGCCGAGGTGGGCCGCGTGCTGTCCGTCGGCGACGGGATCGCCCGCGTTCACGGCCTGGACAAGGTGCAGGCCGGCGAGATGGTCGAGTTTCCGGGCGGCATCGCCGGGATGGCCCTGAACCTCGAATCCGACAACGTCGGCATCGTGATCTTCGGCTCCGACCGCGACATCAAGGAAGGCGACGTCGTCAAGCGCACGAACTCCATCGTGGACGTGCCCGCCGGTGACGCCCTGCTCGGCCGCGTGGTCGACGGCCTCGGCAACCCGATCGACGGCAAGGGCGCCATCGAGGCGACCGAGCGTCGCGTCGCCGACGTGAAGGCGCCGGGCATCATTCCGCGCAAGTCGGTGCACGAGCCGATGGCGACCGGCCTCAAGGCCGTCGACGCCATGATCCCGATCGGCCGCGGCCAGCGCGAGCTGATCATCGGCGACCGCCAGACCGGCAAGACCGCCGTGGCGCTCGACACGATCCTGAACCAGAAGTCGTACAACGACGCCGCCAAGGACGAGAGCGACAAGCTCTACTGCATCTACGTCGCCGTCGGCCAGAAGCGTTCGACCGTGGCCCAGCTGGTGAAGAAGCTGGAAGAGACGGGCGCCATCGAATACACGACCATCGTGGCCGCCACCGCCTCGGACCCCGCGCCGATGCAGTTCCTCGCGCCCTACGCCGCGACCGCCATGGCGGAATACTACCGCGACAACGGCCGCCACGCGCTCATCATCTACGATGACCTGTCGAAGCAGGCCGTGGCCTATCGCCAGATGTCGCTGCTGCTCCGCCGCCCGCCCGGGCGCGAAGCCTACCCGGGCGACGTGTTCTACCTCCACTCCCGCCTGCTCGAGCGTTCGGCGAAGCTGAACGAGGACAACGGCGCCGGGTCGCTGACCGCGCTGCCGATCATCGAGACGCAGGGCGGCGACGTGTCTGCGTTCATTCCGACCAACGTGATCTCGATCACCGATGGCCAGATCTTCCTGGAAACCGAACTGTTCTACCAGGGCATCCGCCCCGCCGTGAACACCGGCCTGTCGGTGTCGCGCGTGGGCTCCTCGGCGCAGACCAACGCGATGAAGTCGGTCGCGGGCCCGGTGAAGCTGGAGCTGGCGCAGTACCGCGAGATGGCGGCCTTCGCGCAGTTCGGCTCGGACCTCGACGCCTCGACCCAGCAGCTGCTGAACCGCGGCGCGCGCCTGACCGAGCTGATGAAGCAGCCGCAGTATTCGCCGCTGACCAATGCGGAAATCGTCTGCGTCATCCTCGCCGGCACCAAGGGCTATCTCGACAAGATCCCGGTCAAGGCCGTGGGCCGGTTCGAGGCCGGCCTGCTGAAGCACCTGCGCACCAAGCACCGGGACCTGCTGGACTGGATCACCAACGAGGATCCGAAGGTGAAGGGCGATGCCGAGGACCGGATCCGCGCGGCGATCAAGGAATTCGCCGACGACTTCGCCGCTTGAAGACCCGAACAGGCCCAAAAAGGACAGCTGAATGCCCAGCCTCAAGGATCTGAAGAACCGGATCGCGTCGGTCAAGTCGACCCGCAAGATCACGAAGGCCATGCAGATGGTGGCCGCGGCGAAACTTCGCCGCGCCCAGGAAGCTGCCGAAATGGCCCGCCCCTATGCCGAACGGTTCAACGCCGTGATGTCGGGGCTGGCCCAGTCCGTGCAGGGCAGCGACAGCGCGCCCAAGCTCCTGGCCGGCACGGGCAGCGACCAGACCTATCTGCTGGTGCTGATGACGGCCGAGCGGGGCCTTTGCGGCGGCTTCAACTCGTCGATCACCCGCAAGTGCCGCGCCCGGCTCGAAAAGCTCGTGGCCGAGGGGAAGACCGTCAAGGTGCTGACCGTCGGCAAGAAGGGCCGCGACATGCTGCGCCGCGACCACGGCGACAAGCTGGTCGGCCACATCGACCTGAGCGAGGTCAAGCGCGTGGGCTATGCCAACGCGCAGGAGATCGCGAAGGACATCCTGGGCCGGTTCGACGCGGGCGAGTTCGACGTCTGCAACATCTACTACAGCCGGTTCGAGAACGTGGTCACCCAGCACCCGACCGAACAGCAGATCATCCCGGCGACCTTCGAGGAGGCCGAGGAAAGCACGCTCTACGATTACGAGCCCAGCGAGGAAGGCATCCTGGCCGACCTGCTGCCGCGCGGCGTGGCGACGCAGATCTTCACCGCGCTGCTGGAGAACGCCGCGTCCGAACAGGGTGCCCGCCAGAGCGCCATGGACAACGCGACCCGCAACGCCGGCGAGATGATCGAGGACCTGACCATCGAGTTCAACCGCTCGCGCCAGGCCGTCATCACGAACGAGCTGATCGAAATCATTTCGGGCGCCGAAGCCCTCTAAGACGAACCGGAGACACAACATGGCAAAAGCCAAAGGCAAGATCACACAGGTCATCGGCGCCGTCGTTGACGTGCAGTTCACCGACCACCTGCCCGAGATCCTGAACGCCCTCGAAACCGACAACAACGGAAAGCGCCTGGTGCTGGAAGTGGCCCAGCACCTCGGCGAGAACACCGTGCGCGCCATCGCCATGGACGCGACCGAAGGCCTGGTCCGCGGCACCGAGGTGACGGACACCGACGGCCCGATCACCGTGCCCGTCGGCAACGCGACGCTCGGGCGGATCCTGAACGTCATCGGCGAGCCGGTGGACGAGGGCGGCCCCGTGAACGCGGACGAGCACCGCTCGATCCACCAGCCCGCCCCCGACTTCGCCGCGCAGGCGACCTCGTCCGAGATCCTCGTGACCGGCATCAAGGTGATCGACCTGCTGGCCCCCTACGCCAAGGGCGGCAAGATCGGCCTGTTCGGCGGCGCCGGCGTGGGCAAGACGGTTCTGATCATGGAACTGATCAACAACATCGCCAAGGTGCACTCGGGCTTCTCCGTCTTCGCCGGCGTGGGCGAGCGGACGCGTGAGGGCAACGACCTCTATCACGAGATGATCGAATCCGGCGTCATCGTGCCCGACAACCTGACCGAGTCGAAGGTGGCCCTGGTCTACGGCCAGATGAACGAGCCGCCGGGGGCCCGGATGCGCGTCGCCCTCTCCGGCCTGACCCTGGCCGAGCAGTTCCGCGACCAGTCCGGCACCGACGTGCTGTTCTTCGTCGACAACATCTTCCGCTTCACCCAGGCGGGCTCCGAGGTGTCGGCGCTTCTCGGCCGCATTCCTTCCGCCGTGGGCTACCAGCCGACGCTGGCGACCGACATGGGCGCCCTGCAGGAGCGGATCACCTCGACCAAGGCCGGCTCGATCACCTCGGTGCAGGCGATCTACGTGCCCGCGGACGACCTCACCGACCCGGCCCCGGCGACCTCCTTCGCCCACCTCGACGCGACGACCAACCTCAGCCGCGCGATCTCCGAGCTCGGGATCTATCCGGCCGTGGACCCGCTCGACTCCACCTCGCGCCTGATGGACCCGCAGGTCGTCGGCGAGGAGCACTACCAGGTCGCCCGCGACGTGCAGGGGATCCTCCAGCGCTACAAGTCGCTGCAGGACATCATCGCGATCCTCGGGATGGACGAACTGTCGGAAGACGACAAGCTGACCGTGGCCCGCGCCCGGAAGATCCAGCGCTTCCTGTCGCAGCCCTTCGACGTGGCCCAGGTGTTCACCGGCTCGCCCGGCGTGCAGGTGCCGCTCGAGGAAACCATCGCCTCGTTCAAGGCCGTGGTCGCGGGCGAGTACGACCACCTGCCGGAAGGCGCCTTCTACATGGTCGGCGGCATCGAGCAGGTGAAGGCCAAGGCCGAGAAGATGGCCGCCGACGCCGCCTGATCGCCTGACGGCCCCGCACCGCGCGGGGCCGGTCCCGACTGCAAGGAGCCATCATGGCAGAGACGATGAAATTCGACCTGGTCAGCCCCGAGCGGCGGCTCGCCTCGCTCGACGTGACCGAGGTGCAGATCCCGGGCGCCGAGGGCGACATGACCGCGATGCCCCAGCACGCGCCGACCATCACCACCCTGCGCCCTGGCATCCTGAAGGCGACCGGGCCGGAGGGAACGACCGAGTACATGGTGACCGGCGGCTTCGCCGAGATCGGCGCCGAAGGCGTGACCGTCCTGGCCGAGCGCGCGCTCGCCCGCGGCGACGTCACCCAGGCGCACATCGACGACTGGGTGAAGGAGGCGGCCGAGGCCCATGCCAAGGCCCGCGAGTTCCACAACGAACCCGGCCCCGTGGACGATGCGGCCAAGCTGCTGAACGACATGGTCGCGGCGGGCACACACATCGGGCTCGACCCCAAGGTGCCGAACCTCTGACCGCACCCATCGACCGATCACTCCGAAGGCCCCGGCAGTCCGGGGCCTTTTTCGTCTCCCGTGCATCTTTGCTTTCCAAATATCCCGGGGAGCGCGAGGGGCAGCGCCCCTCGCTCCCGCCCTCGCCGCCGGCGCAGGCCGCAACTCATCGCGAGACGCTCCAGCCCCCGCCGCGGACCGGGACGCCGGAGCCTCCGGCGGGGAGATCCGGAAAGCAGCGATCGGCGGGTCAGCTAAGCTGGTCCACCGGGATGATCGGGAAGAAGCGGCCCTCGGACCAGACGCCGAACCAGTCCTTGCCCTCGTGCGGGGCGGCCTCGCCGATATCGACCAGGCGGTAGAAGCTCTTGCGGTCGATCAGCGCCTCCATGCCGCCGCGCACCATGACGTAGGGCGAGGGTTCGCCGGTCCCGGGGTCGCGCAGAACGCGAATCGGATGCTCGGGACCCGCCGTCACCCTGTCGCCGACCTGTGTGGTGAAGGTGACGGACTGCGCCGCGCCCTCGCCTTCGGCCGTGAAGTCCACGGCGACGAAAGGGGCGTCGTCCACGGTGATGCCGACCTTCTCGACCGGGGTGACGAGGAAGAAGCTGTCGCCCTCCTTCTTCAGGATCGAGGAGAAGAGCTTCACCAGGGGTTTGCGGCCGATCGGGGTGCCGAGGTAGAACCAGGTGCCGTCGCGGGCGATCCGGATGTCGAGGTCGCCGCAGAAGGGCGGATCCCAGAGGTGCACCGGCGGCAATCCGCCCTTCGAGGCGGCACGGGCGCTCTTGGCGAGGCTGTCGGCGTCGGGTTTCACGATCATTTGTGCCTTGTTTGCTTTTGCCATTTGTCCGCGACAGGATAGGTCTGTCTAATACGACATGTAGCCCCCATCGGAGAACTGTCATGGCCGAAGCCGACACGCTGATCGCTGAGATCGAAACCCTGGGCGAAAAGCTGGCGGAGGCCAAGAACAGCATCACCAACCGCTTCATCGGCCAGGAAACCGTGGTCGACCTCGTGCTCTCGGCGCTGCTTTGCGGCGGTCACGGGCTGCTGATCGGCCTGCCGGGACTCGGCAAGACGCGGCTGGTCGACACGCTGTCCACGGTCATGGGGCTCGACGGGGCGCGGGTGCAGTTCACGCCGGACCTGATGCCGGCCGACATCCTCGGCTCCGAGGTGCTGGAGACGGCGCAGGACGGCAGCCGGGCCTTCCGCTTCATCGAGGGGCCGATCTTCTGCCAGCTGCTGCTGGCCGACGAGATCAACCGCGCGAGCCCCCGCACCCAGTCCGCGCTTCTCCAGGCGATGCAGGAAAAGGCGGTAACGGTGGCGGGCCAGTCCCATGGCCTCGGCGTGCCGTTCCACGTCCTCGCCACCCAGAATCCGATCGAGCAGGAGGGCACCTATCCGCTGCCCGAGGCGCAGCTCGACCGCTTCCTCGTGCAGATCGACGTGCCCTATCCCGACCGCGACACCGAGCGCGACATCCTGATCGCGACAACCGGCGTGGCCGAGGCGGAGTCGGTCAACGTGTTCAGCGCGCAGGAGCTTCTGGACGCGCAGCGGCTGCTGCGCCGGATGCCGGTGGGCGACAAGGTGGTCGAGCTGATCCTCGACCTCGTGCGCGCCTGCCGTCCCGAGGATCCCACGGCGCCCGAGATCGTGCGCTCTTCCGTCGGCTGGGGCCCCGGCCCGCGCGCCGCGCAGGCGCTGATGCTGACGGTCCGGGCGCGCGCGCTGCTCGACGGGCGTCTCGCGCCCTCGCCCGACGACGTCGCGGCCATGGCGGCACCGGTGCTGACCCACCGCATGGCGCTGACCTTCGCCGCCCGCGCAAGGGGCGAGAGCCTGCCGCACCTGATCCGCTCAGTCGTCTCCGGGGTCACCCGGATCGAGGCGGCTGCGTGAGCGATCCCGCCCTTCTCCGCGCCGATGCCGAGGGACTGGCCGCACCGCTGCCGCCGCTGATGGCGGATGCGCAGCACCTGGCGCAGTCCGTCCTGCTGGGCGCCCACGGGCGCAGGCGCGCGGGGATGGGCGACGAGTTCTGGCAGTACCGCCCCTCGATCCCCGGCGACGAGGCGCGCAGCATCGACTGGCGCCGCTCGGGCCGGTCCGATGCGCATTTCGTGCAGGAGAAGGAGTGGCAGGCGGCGCAATCGGTCCTGCTCTGGGTCGACGCGGCGCGGTCCATGGACTTCGCCTCGGACAAGGCTCTGCCGACCAAGGCGTCGCGCGCGCGGACCCTTGCCATGGCGCTCGCGATCCTGCTGATCCGCGGGGGCGAGCGGGTGGGGCTTTCGGGCTTCGGCCTGCCGCCGCGTTCGGGGCAGGTGCAGCTTCTGCGGCTGGCGGCGGCGATGTCCGACATCGGCGAGGCGCCGGATTACGGCGTGCCCGAGGCGCGGGGGATGCTGCCGCGGTCGCGCGCGCTGTTCGTGTCCGACTTCATGGGCGATCCCGAGCCCGTCTCGGCGGCGCTGACAAAGGCGGCGGACCGGGGCGTGAAGGGGGCGATCCTGCACATCCTCGACCCGCAGGAAGAGGCGTTTCCCTTCGACGGGCGCACGGTGTTCGAATCCATCGGCGGCTCGGTCCGCCACGAGACGTTGAAGGCCGGTGACCTGCGCGGCCGGTATCTCGAGCGTCTGGCGGCGCGCAAGGCGCTGCTGGCCGATCTCTGCCGCACCACCGGCTGGCAGTACCACTGCCACCATACGGGGGCGAGCGCGAGCGCCGCGCTGCTCTGGCTCTACGGCGCACTGGAGCACGCTCACTGATGTTCACGCTTTTCGGCATAGGTTTCACGGCGCCCTGGCTTCTGCTGGGGCTGGTGGCGTTGCCGATCCTCTGGGTGCTGCTGCGCGCCGTGCCGCCCGCGCCGATCCGCCGCCGCTTTCCGGGCGTGGCGCTGCTGCTGGGCCTCACCGACGAGGAACAGCAGAGCGACCGGACGCCGTGGTGGCTGCTGCTGCTGCGCACCCTCGCGGTGGCGGCAGTGATCCTGGGCTTCGCCGGGCCGGTGCTGAACCCCGACGACCGGGTGCCGGGGACGGGGCCGATGCTGGTTCTCGTCGACGGCACCTGGGCCGACGCGCGGGACTGGCCGCGGCGCACCGACCGCATCGCCGGCGCGCTGGAGGAAGCGGCGCGCGACGGGCGGACGGCGGCGGTGGTGTCCCTGACCGACCTGCCGACCGCGGGCGAGCTGCCGTTCCAGGCCGCCGACGCCTGGGCGGCGCGGCTGCCCTCGCTGGCGCCGAAGGCATGGTCGCCGGACCCCGGGGCCGTGCAGGCCTGGGCCGAAAGCCTGACCGGCAGATTCGAGACGCTGTGGCTGTCCGACGGGCTGGCCGCCGACTGGCGCGCGCCGGTGCTGGCGGCGCTGGAATCCCGTGGGCCGGTGCGCGTGTTCGAAAGCCCGCGCCCGGTGATCGGCCTGAAGCCCGCGCGGTTCGAGGACGGGGCGATCGCGCTCTCGGCCGTCCGCGCCGTGGGCGGGCAGCCGCAGGAGGTCGACGTGCTGGGCTTTGGCCTCGACCCCGCGGGGGTGGAGCGGGAGCTGGCACGCGGCACGATGAGCTTCGAGGGCGGCGCGAACGAGGCGGAGCTTTCGCTCTCGCTGCCGCCAGAGCTCAGGAACCGGATCACCCGCTTCCAGGTCGACGGCTGGCGCTCGGCCGGGGCGGTCAGCCTCACGGACGACGGGCTGAAGCGGCGCGAGGTGGCGCTGATCTCGGGGCGCGACGACCGCGAGGCGCTGCAACTGCTGTCGCCGACTCACTACCTCGAACAGGCGCTGGCGCCGACGGCCGACCTGATCGACGGCTCGCTCGACGACGTGCTTCTGGCCAATCCCGACGTGATCGTGCTGGCGGACGTCGCGACCGTGACCGAGACCGAGCAGGAGGCGATCACCG
Source organism: Oceaniglobus roseus (assembly GCF_002869745.1). GTDB lineage: Bacteria > Pseudomonadota > Alphaproteobacteria > Rhodobacterales > Rhodobacteraceae > Oceaniglobus > Oceaniglobus roseus. The sequence goes on along the minus strand of NZ_PNOS01000005.1, from coordinate 15,372 downwards.
ACTGGGTCGACAAGGGCGGCCTGCTGCTGCGCTTCGCCGGGCCGCGGCTGGCGGCCAGCGACATCTCGCGCGATGCCGAGGATCCACTGATGCCCGTGCGCCTCCGCGCCGGCGGCCGTAGCGTGGGCGGCGCGATGAGCTGGGGAGAGCCGAAGACGCTGCGCGCCTTCTCGGAAGGCTCGCCCTTCTTCGGCCTGTCCGTGCCCGACGACGTGACGGTGAACGCGCAGGTGATGGCCCAGCCCGACCCGACCCTGGCCGAGCGGTCCATCGCCTCGCTCGAGGACGGCACGCCGCTGGTGACGCGCAAGCGGGTGGGGCAGGGGCAGATCGTGCTGTTCCACGTCACCGCCAACGCCGAGTGGTCGACGCTGCCGCTCTCGGGCCTGTTCGTGCAGATGCTGGAGCGGCTTGCCGTCTCGACCCGCCCCGCGCGCCCCACGGCCGATGACCTGGCGGGCACGACCTGGGCTCCCGACACGGTGCTGAACGCCTTCGGCCAGATCGAGGACGCGGGCACGCTGCCCGGCATCAGCGGCGAGGATCTGGCGGCGGCGACGCCTTCGCCGACCACGCCGCCGGGGCTTTATGCCGGTGACGACCGGCGCATCGCGCTGAACGTGATCGGCGCCGACACCGAACTGCAGCCGACGCTCTGGCCCGACCGGATCCCGGTCGAGGGGCTGGCGCTGGCGCGGGAGACGGCGTTGAAGGGGCTGCTTCTGACCCTCGCGCTCGGGCTGCTGGCGCTGGACGTGATCGCCTCGCTCTGGCTTGCCGGGCGGCTGTCGGGGCCGCGGGGCAGCGTGGCGGCGGTGCTGGCGCTGATGCTCCTGTCGCTGCCGCAGCCCTCGGGTGCGCAGCCGAAGCCCGAGGACGAGTTCGCGATCAAGGCGACCTCCGAGGTGGTGCTGGCCCATGTCATCACCGGCGATCAACGGGTGGACGACATCGCGCAGGCGGGCCTCCGCGGCCTCTCCGAGACGCTGTTCGCCCGCACCTCGATCGAACCGGCCGAGCCGATCGCGGTGAACCTCGAAACCGACGAGCTGTCGTTCTTCCCCTTCCTCTACTGGCCCGTGACCCCCGACCAGCCGCAGCCGAGCCAGGAGGCCTATGCCCGGCTCAACACCTACCTGCGCACGGGCGGGATGATCCTGTTCGACACGCGCGACGCCGACGTGGCGGGCTTCGGCGGCGGTTCTCCCAACGGGCGGAAGCTGCAGCAGCTGGCCCTGCCGCTGGACGTTCCGCCGCTTGAACCGCTTCCCGCCGACCACGTGCTGACCCGCACCTTCTATCTGCTCCAGGACTTCCCCGGCCGCTTCGCCAGCCGCGACGTCTGGGTCGAGGCGGCACCGGCCGACGCCGAGCAGGTCGAGGGGATGCCGTTCCGCAACCTCAACGACAACGTGACCCCGGTGGTGATCGGCGGCAACGACTGGGCGGCGGCCTGGGCGGTGGACGAGGGCGGCAACCGGATGTTCCCCGTCGGCCGCGGCTATGCCGGAGAGCGGCAGCGCGAGATCGCGCTGCGCTTCGGGGTGAACCTGATCATGCACGTGCTGACCGGCAACTACAAATCCGACCAGGTGCATGTGCCCGCCCTGCTCGACCGTCTCGGGCAGTAGGTGAAACCGCGCCGTTGAACAGTCACGGCAGGAAAGCATACGAGGTGTCGTCATCGACAGCGTGATCTTCGACCCGCTGGTGTCGCTCGGCCTGCTGGCCGGGCTTGGCGCCCTGGCCCTGGCCTTCGTTGCGCTGTCGCTCTGGCGCGGGCTTTCCGGTTGGTGGTTGCGCGCACTGGCCGCCGTGGTGCTGCTGGCGGCGCTGTCCAACCCGTCGTTCCAGCAGGAGGACCGCACGCCGCTGAGCGACATCGTGGTGCTGGTGGTGGACGAGAGTTCGAGCCAGAAGATCTCCGACCGCGCCGCGCAGGTGGCCGAGACGGTGGACCGGGTGCAGGCCGAGATCGACGGCATGGAGAACACCGAGCTGCGCGTCGTGCGCTTCGGCGACGGCGACGGCGACCGCGGCACGCTGCTGATGAGCGCGCTGTCCGAGGCCATGGCGGAGGAGCCCCGGGCGCGTCTCGCCGGGGCGATCCTGCTGACCGACGGGCGGCTCCACGATGTCGAGCAGGCGCCGGACCTGCCCGCGCCGCTCCACGTCCTGCTGACCGGCCGCGAGACGGACTGGGACCGGCGGCTGCTGGTCACCAACGCGCCCGCCTTCGCCATCATCGACGAGCCGGTGCAGCTGACGCTGAGGATCGAGGACCAGGGCGCCGTCCCCGCGGGGACGGGGGGGCTGGCGCAGCTGATGATCTCGGTCGACGGGGCCGAGCCGCAGCGCTTCGACGTGCCGGTGGGGCAGGACCTGGAGCTGCCGGTGACGCTGAGCCATGGCGGCATGAACGTGATCCAGTTCACCACCCCCGAGGCCGGGGGCGAGCTGACGGACCGCAACAACGCCGCCGTGGTGCAGATCAACGGCGTGCGCGACCGGCTGCGGGTGCTGCTGGTCTCCGGAGAGCCGCATCCGGGCGAGCGGACCTGGCGTAACCTGCTGAAATCCGACAGCTCCGTCGATCTCGTCCACTTCACCATCCTGCGCCCGCCGGAAAAGCAGGACGGGGTGCCCGTGACCGAGCTGTCGCTGATCGCCTTCCCGACACGGGAGCTGTTCCTCGACAAGATCGACGAGTTCGACCTGATCGTCTTCGACCGCTACAAGCGGCGTGGCATCCTGCCAGCGCTCTACCTCGACAACATCCGCCAGTATGTCGAACGCGGCGGCGCGGTGCTGGTGGCGGCGGGGCCGGATTTCGCCGGGGCGGCGTCGATCTTCCGCTCGCCGCTGGGCGACATCATGCCAGGTGCGCCGACGGCGCGGGTGTTCGAGGAGGGATTCAAGCCGAAGCTGTCGGACCTCGGGCGCAAGCATCCGGTGACGGAAGGCCTGGACGCGCAGTATCCCGAGGGCGAGGACGGGTTGCCGGGCTGGGGGCGCTGGCTGCGCCAGATCGAGCTGACCCCGGTCGCGGGCCAGACGGTGATGACGGGGATCGACGACAGCCCGCTGCTGATCCTGAACCGCGTCGGCGAGGGGCGGGTGGCGCTGCTCGGGTCCGACCATGCCTGGCTCTGGTCGCGGGGGTACGAGGGCGGCGGCCCGCAGCTGGAGCTTCTGCGGCGGCTCGCCCATTGGATGATGAAGGAGCCGGAGCTGGACGAGGAGGCGCTGGTCGCCACGGCCGAGGGCCAGCGCATGACGATCCTGCGTCGGACGCTTGGCGACAGCGCGGGGGATGTCGAGGTGACGGGGCCGGACGGCGCGGTAACGCTGGTGCCGCTCGAGGAGGCCGCGCCGGGCCGGTTCGTGGCCGAGTACGATGCGCCCGAGATCGGGCTCTATCGCCTGAAGGAGGGCGACCAGAACGCGGTGATCGCCCTTGGACCCTCGGCGCCGAAGGAGTTCGAGCAGACGGTGGCGAGCGGCGCCGCGCTGGAACCCGCGGTGGATGCGACACGGGGCGGAATCGTTTCGGTCGAGGAGGGCGTTCCGGCCATTCGCCAGGTGCGCGAGGGGCGGCCGGCCGCCGGGCGCGGCTGGATCGGCATCACGCCGCGGCAGGCCTACCTGACGGCGGACGTGACGGTGACGCCGCTGATCTCGGCCTGGCTATTCCTGCTGCTTGCCGCGCTGCTGACCGTCGCGGCCTGGCTGCGCGAGGGGCGGCGCTAGACGCCTTCGCGCGGGGCCTACCCGGCGGGGACTGCGAAGACGGTGACGAACAGCAGCACCGCCGCGAGGGCCGCGACGGCCAGCCGCGCGCCCGGTCGCCGGGCGATGCGGAGCGCTACGAGGCACTGGAGGAAATAGTAGGCTGCGAAGGCCCGCGACGCGATGGCGAGGATCTGCAGCGTGCCCGCCGACCAGATCAGCGCCAGCGCGCCCAGGGCCACCAGCAGCGTGCCCCAGCGGGGGGTGATGCGGCCCGCGCTCAGATCCTCGATGTTGCCGGTGGCGGCGTGGGTGTCGGCCACGGCGGCCGAGAACTGGCTCAGCGCGGCGGCAAGGACCAGCGGCACCGACAGGAGGCTCGCGGCGGTGCGCACCAGGTCGATCAGGCTGTTGTCGCCGTAGGTGCCGTCCAGCGTGTGGACCACCGGCAGGGCCAGGGTCACGAAGGCCAGGTAGACGGCGCTGGCCACGACCTGGGACCAGAGCGAGGCCCGCTGCCGGACGGCGCTGTCGAAGACATGGCCGAGGTAGCGCGGCGTCTCGAACCCCTGCACGACGATCAGGGTGCCCGCGACGATGGTCAGGATCTCCCAGGCCCCGTGCGGCTCCGGCCGAGCCAGCACGATGCCGCTGTCCGAGCCCATGGCGGCGATGTCGTACCGCGCGAAGCCCAAGAGCAGCAGAAGGATGATCGCCAGCGTGACGACCAGCGCCCAGGTCTCCAGCGCGTCGAGGGCCTGGAGCCCCTTCGTCATGCCGATGGCCGCGATGGCGACGATCACGCCGCTGGCCAGGAGGTCCGGCCAGGGCCCGCGGTCGGCGCCAAGCCCGCCCAGCACGAAGGAGGCGAGGATGTGGAGGTAGAGGCAGACCGAGATGACATAGGCGACGACCAGCGCCAGGTCCGAGGCGCGGTCGAGCAGGAGCGTGGCGCGGGGCGGATCCTTCTCCAGCACGGGCTCGGCCCGGGCGATGTTGAACCGGATCACGCTGCCCACGGCGAAGGCCATCGCGCAGACCCCCGCCATGGCCAGCGGCGACCACGGGCCGGTGGCGGCGGCGAGAACCGGCACGATCACCAGAAAGCCGCTGCCGAAGATCGACGACAGCGGCGAGGCGGTGGCGCGGGCGAGCGTCTTCAGCATGGGGACCTGCGGGCCGATTGCACGTCGGAGCGCTTCTGCGGGGAGTCCCGCAGGATCCACGAACCGGACGGGGCCGATGTTGCGGCAGTCTGGCCGGGGGTTCAAGGCGCGTCCCGCGGAGCCGGGGCGGGCGGCCTGAAGATCCTGGCCGGGTCGCGGAGGGTTCCGAGGCAGCCGGGCGGCAGGCGATATGTCGGCTGCGCAACCTTGGCGTGAAGCGGCGGAGTGCTTCGGATATCCCCTTACGCAGGGGCAATCTTGGGCTAGGATCTTGGCGCAGGGTGTTCTCCTGAACGGGAGCGGCCCGGGCTTGCCGGGGCAACATGCCGTGCGATGTCTGTGCAAGGGAGAGCGACATGATACCGACGCCGGCCAACCTGATGGCAATGAACGGGCGCAGGCTCGACTTCGACGATCACCTGAATTCGGGGGCGCAGATGGACGGCGTCACGAACAAGTCGGTGACCTGTCGCCTGGTCCGTCACACCGAGCGGCTGAACCTGCGGCCCGCCCACGGGGGCGCAGGGGCGGATCACGGGATCTGGGTTCCCTATTCGACGAACCGGACGGTGATGGCGCATCTGACCGGCGGGCACAGCTGGATGGCCTCGGGCCCGTTCAGCGGCTGCATCCTGTCGGTCGGTTTCGACCGCACGGCGGGACGGGCCTATCTGGCGCATATCGCGCAGGACAACCGTACGAACGCCCTGGGGGAAGATCCCTTCGACACGTGGAAGGGGCACATGAACCGGGGCAATCTGGAGGTCTGGTACCAGAACAAGATTCCGCTGGCATCGCAGGAATTCTACACCGGAACCCATGTGTTCGTCGGGATCCAGGACATGGCTCTTGCCTATATCGTCAAGGTCGATGTCCGCAGCTCGATGGGCGGCGCGAGCGGTCCGATCTTCAACGTGAAGGTCATCCGCGAGGCGACGTGAAGCGCATCCGGTCGCGAGCCTTCCGGCCGGGGTGAGGCGTCAGTATCTTGCCTCGAAGGCCGACTGGAGGATCAGGATCGCGGCGCCCCATGAGGCGAGGACGCGGAAGCCGATGGCGATCCAGGGCTTCTCCCACTGGTCGAGGGCCAGCGTGACGAGCCCGGCGGCGATGGCGACGCCGAGGTTGGCGCCGAAGAGGATGCCGGCATAGACCGCGATGTCGAGGCTGCCGAGGGGGTGGCCGTCGAGCGCGCCTGCCAGCACGGCGAGGCCGGTGGCGAAGGCCAGGGCCTTGACCATCGCAGGCAGGCGGCCGGGAGCGAGGGCCGCGGCGAGCGTGGTGAGGAGGCCGACGAGATGCGGCGCCCAACCGAGCGCGGGCAGGGTCGCGGCGGACAGGAGGAGGCCCGCGACCTGGCCGAGGATCAGGAAGGGCCAGATCCGGACCATGCCGTCGCGGGGCCCGGTTTCGCGCGGTCTCCAAAGGCCGGCGAGGATGCCCATGGCGAGCATCGCGATCAGGGTCGGCGGCCAGGCCAGCACCACGGCGGTGCCTTCGACGAAGGCCTCCCACGCGCCGGCGCCCGACTTGAAGGCATGGGCCAGGGCCGGGGCCGGGACAAGCAGGAGCGCCCCGGCGAGAAGCCCGACGCGCATCGGCTCAGGCAAGGCCGAACAGGAAGGCGCCGCCGACGAGCGCGATGGCCGCGCCGGCGCCTCTGACCGCAATCCGCCCCGCGCTGCTGCCGGTCAGGGCGCCGAGGCCGATCCCGAGCATGTGGAGCAGGCCGGTGGCGATGACGAAGCCGATGCCGAAGGCCAACGGATTGGCGGCGTCGGGCAGTTCCGTGCCGTGGGCGTGGCCGTGGAAGATGGCGAAGACGCCGACGATCACCGCCGCCACGGCCAGGGGGGCCATCACCGCGAAGGCGACGAGCAGGCCGAGGATCACGCCCGAAAGCGCGATGCCGGTCTCGATCGCCGGGACGGGGACGCCGAGGACGCCGAGCGCGCCGCCGAAGGCCATGACCAGCGGGAAGACGACGGGCAGGATCCAGATCGCGGGCTGGCCGAGGAAGGCGCCCCAGAGGCCGACGGCGACCATGGCGACGACGTGGTCCCAGCCGAAGATCGGGTGCAGGAAGCCCGAGGAGAAGCCGCCGACGACGCCCTCGCCGGTGTGGGCCTGGACCTGTGTCGCCACGAGAACGGCGAGGGTGGCGAGGAGGATGCCTTTTGCGCGGGCTGCGGTCATGTCGGGTGTCCTGTTGGCGATGTGTCGGGGGATCATGCCGCAGGAACCGGGCGGGGTCTACGGCCCTGTCGCCGGTTGCGGGGTGTCCGTCAGGGCTCGGGCGTTCCCGGGCCTTCCTCCATCAGCACCTCGCGGGGGCGGGACAGGAACTCGCGCGACCAGAGCAGCCAGAGGGTGAGCGCGGTGGCGAGGATCAGCGCGGCGGGGCCGAGCAGCCAGGCGAGGGCGGCAAGGGCGAAGTACATGGAGCGCAGGCCACGGTTGAAGTTCCAGGCGGCGCGCACGTTCAGCTCGCCCGCCTGCGCGGCGCGGGGATAGGCAAGGGGATGGTCGGGGGCGTTCGGCACCGCCGCCATGACCACGGCGCAATAGCCGAACAGGCGGTTCGACCAGACGAATTTCAGGAAGGCGTTGGTGAGGATCAGCGCGACAAGGCCGAGCTTCAGCTCCCAGATCGCCAGCGGCACCTCGCTTGCGGTGAGGTCGGCGGCGACGCCGGCCAGCCGCTCGGCATTGCCGATCAGCGCGAGGACGCCGCCGATGGCGATGACGCAGGTCGATGCGAAGAACGACGTGCCTTGGCGGAGCGAGCCGAGGATGGTGGCGTCGAAGATCCGCGGCTCGCGCGTCACCATCTCGACCATCCAGTCGCGGCGGTACTGGGCCATCAGCACCGTGACGGAGGGGCGGGCGGCGGCGGGGCGCTCGATCCACCAGCCGATGGCGGCGGAGGCGGCAAGCAGCAGCAGGACCGCCGCGGCGTCGAGCGGCGAAAGCAGCGCGAGTCGGTCGAGCAGATCCATGGGTTTTGTTGTAGGATGGGGGAGGCACGCTTGCCAGATGGCAAAATTGGTTATATTTCCTTACCAATACCGAGAGGGAGAGACGCGATGGACATGCCCGTTCCCGACGCCGCGATCCTGGGCCGCAAGGCCGAGATCGTGAAGCGGCTGCAGCAGGTGCTGCCCGCCGACGCCGTGATCCATGAGCCGCACGAGACCCGCGCCTATGAGTGCGACGCGCTGACTGCCTATCGCTGTGCGCCGCTCTGCGCCGTTCTGCCCTCGACGACCGAGGAGGTCTCGGCGGTGCTGAAGGTTTGCCACGAGGAAGGCGTGCCGGTGGTGCCCCGCGGTTCGGGCACGTCGCTGGCGGGGGGCGCGCTGCCCACGGCGGACTGCGTGATCCTGGGGGTCGCGCGGATGAACGGCGTGATCGAGACGAACTACGCCGACCGCTACATCCGCGTGCAGTCGGGGCGGACGAACCTTTCGGTGACCGGCGCGGTGGAGGAGGACGGGTTCTTCTATGCCCCCGACCCGTCGTCGCAGCTGGCCTGCGCGATCGCCGGGAACATCGGCATGAACTCGGGCGGGGCGCATTGCCTGAAGTACGGCGTGACGACGAACAACCTCCTGGGCGTGACCATGGTGCTGATGGACGGCAAGGTTGTCGAGATCGGCGGCGCGCACCTGGACGCGGGCGGGCTGGACCTGCTGGGGGTGATCTGCGGCTCGGAAGGGCAGCTTGGGATCGTGACCGAGGCGACGCTGAGGATCCTGAGGAAGCCCGAGGGGGCGCGGCCGGTGCTGATCGGGTTCGACAGCAACGAGGTGGCGGGGGCCTGCGTGTCCGACATCATCAAGGCGGGCGTGCTGCCGGTGGCCATCGAGTTCATGGACCGCCCCTGCATCCGCGCGACCGAGGCCTTCGCCCATGCGGGATACCCGGACTGCGAGGCGCTGCTGATCGTCGAGGTCGAGGGGTCCGAGGAAGAGATCGCCGAGCAGCTTTCGGTCATCACCGGCATCGCGAAGACCCACAACCCGGTGGAACTGCGCGAGAGCCAGTCGGCCGAGCAGTCGGCGGCGATCTGGCTGGGGCGGAAGTCGGCCTTCGGGGCGATGGGGCAGATCAACGACTACATGTGCCTGGACGGCACCATTCCCGTATCGTCGCTGCCCCATGTGCTGAAGCGGATCGGGGAGATGTCGAAGGAGTACGGGCTGGACGTGGGCAACGTGTTCCACGCCGGGGACGGCAACATGCACCCGCTGATCCTGTTCGACGCCAACAAGGAGGGCGACCTGGAGAAGTGCGAGGCCTTCGGGGCGGACATCCTGCGGCTGTGCGTCGAGGTCGGCGGCTGCCTGACCGGCGAGCATGGCGTCGGGATCGAGAAGCGCGACCTGATGGTGGACCAGTACAACGGGGTCGACCTGGAGGCGCAGCTGAGGGTGAAGGACGTGTTTGACCCTCAGTGGCTGCTGAACCCGGCGAAGGTGTTTCCGCTGGCATCGTCCGAGTCGCGCCGGGGTGCCTCGTCCCGGCGTGCCGCGTGAGGCGGGCGTCGGGGAATTGAGTATTTTTGCAAAGAAGAAGCAGGGGGTTCGGGGAAGGGGACTTTGCGGGTCTCCTTCTGCGGGCCGGTGGACCGTCCGGCGGGGCCGCGCGGACGGGGAAGGAGGACCGGCATGTTGAAGCCGAAGGACGAGGCGGAACTGTCGGAGATCGTGAAAGGGGCCGAGGGGCCGCTCTGGATCGAGGGCGGCGGCACCCGGGGGCCCGGGCCCGCGACGAACGGGGTCAGGCTGTCGACGGCGGGGCTGTCGGGCATCACGCTCTACGAACCCGGCGCGCTGACGCTGGTGGCGAAGGCGGGAACGCCCCTGGCCGAGGTCGAGGCGGCGCTGGCGGAGGAGAACCAGCGGCTGGCCTTCGAGCCAATGGATCACCGCGGGCTGCTGGGCACCAGCGGAGAGCCGACCATCGGCGGGGTTGTGGCGGCGAACGTTTCGGGGCCGCGGCGGATCCAGGTCGGCGCGGCGCGGGATGCGCTGATCGGCGTGCGCTTCGTGGACGGGCGCGGCGATGTCGTGAAGAACGGCGGACGGGTGATGAAGAACGTCACCGGCTATGACCTGGTGAAGCTGATGGCCGGGTCTTTCGGCACGCTGGGCGTGTTGACGGAGGTGTCGTTCAAGGTGCTGCCGAAGACCCCCGCGTCGGCCACGCTGGCCTTCGGCGGGCTTTCGGTGGAGCGGGCGGTTTCGCTGCTGTCGGCGGCGCTCGGCTCGCCCTTCGAGGTGACGGGGGCGGCGCATCTGCCGGGGGAGGCGCGGACGCTGGTCCGGATCGAGGGGTTCGAGGCTTCGGTGGACTACCGCGTCGGGCGGCTGTCGGAGGTTCTGGCCGGGTTCGGCGCGCCGCAGGTCGAGCGCGACCCGGAAGCGGTGGCGGAGGTCTGGCGCGGGGTGCGCGATGCGTCGATGTTCGCCGGGAACGGGCAGGACGTCTGGCGGATCTCGGTCAAGCCGTCGGACGCGCCCGCCGTGGTGGCGGCGCTGGGCGGTGCCGAGGTGCTGATGGACTGGGGCGGCGGGCTGGTCTGGGCCGGGGTGGCGCCGGGCACGGACCTGCGGGCGATGCTGCCAAGCGTGAAGGGCCATGCGACTCTGGTGCGCGGGGCGGCCGAGACCCACGGGGCGCTCGGGACCTTCCACCCCGAACCGGCGCCGCTGGCGGCGATCAGCGCGGGTTTGCGGGCCAAGTTCGATCCGCGCGGCGTGCTGAACCCGGGGCGGATGGGATAGGCCATGGCGTGCGAGGGGCTCTCCGGCAGCGAGGCGCAGCTCTGCCAGGCGGTGGAGGCCGCGAGCCGGGCCGCCGCGGCGGCCGAGAAGCTGGCGGCGGGGCAGGGGGCGGCGGACCGGTTCGTGGCGGTGACCGAGGCGCTGTCGGCTCTCCTGATCCCGGCGGCGGTGCTGTTTTTGATCGTCAGGCTCTGGCCCGTGCTGCAGGGGATCTTCGAGACGCGGAAGTTCACGGTGAAGATGGGGCCGTTCGAATTGTCGGCGCAGGAGGCGACGGATCAGCTCAGGGCGCAGATCGACGATCTGCAGAGCAAGGTGGCGGCGCTTTCGGAGGCGAAACCCTCGCTTGCGGACTGGTCCGACGACCTGCTCCGTCCGTTCGGCGCCCCGCCGGCGCGGGAGGGAGAGGCGCCGCGCAAGGAGGGCGATCCCTTCGCGCCGGATGCGCCCGGCGGCCTGTTCCCCGAGCCGCCCGCCCAGTCCCCCGCCCCGTCCCCCGCGCCGCCGCCCCCAGCGAGCGCCACGCGGCCGCCGCAGCGGATCCTCTGGGTCGATGACGAGCCTTCGGGCAATGCCGCGCTGATCGCCGCCTTCCAGGCCGAGGGGCTGGAGGTCGAGCTGGTCAGGACCACGCGGGAGGCCATCGCCCAGCTCTGGGCCGAGCCCGACCGGTTTGCCGTGGTCATCACCGACCAGGGGCGGCTGGAGGAGCTTGGCACCTATGTGCCCGATGCCGGCACGCGGCTTCTGAAGCAGATGCAGGGGGCCGACATCCGCGTGCCGACCGTCGTCTATACCTCGGCCCGGGGGGTGCGGCAGGGAGGTGCCGCGCTGGAGGCCGGGGCCGGCCTTGTCACCGATTCGCCCACGGATGTCCGGGGCTTCGTTTTCCGTCACACAGGACTTCGCCATGCGCACTGAATTCACGCCCGAGCAACTGAAGGATCCCGCCACCGCGCGGTCGAACGAGATCCTGAGGGCCTGCGTCCACTGCGGCTTCTGCACGGCGACCTGCCCGACCTACCAGGTGCTAGGGGACGAGCTCGATTCGCCGCGGGGGCGGATCTATCTCATCAAGGAGATGCTGGAGAGCGGGCGGGATGCCGACGCCAAGACGGTGAAGCACATTGACCGGTGCCTGTCCTGCCTCGCCTGCATGACGACCTGTCCCTCGGGGGTGCATTACATGCATCTGGTCGATCACGCCCGCGCGCATATCGAGAAGACGTACAAGCGGCCCCTGTTCGAGCGGGTGCTGCGCTGGACGCTGTCGCGGGTGCTGCCCTATCCGGGGCGGTTCCGGCTGGCGCTGCTCGGGGCGAAGATCGGGCGGCCGTTCGCGTTCCTGGTGCCGGACCAGCGGCTGAAGGCGATGCTGGAGATGGCGCCGAAGACGGTGCCGCCGGTCAGCCGCAACGACGATCCGCAGGTGTTCCCGGCCGAAGGCGCGCGGAAGATGCGGGTCGCGCTGATGACCGGCTGCGCGCAGCGGGCGCTGAACACCGACATCAACGACTCGACCATCCGCCTGCTGACCCGCCTCGGGGCCGAGGTGGTGGTGGCGAAGGGCATGGGCTGCTGCGGCGCGCTGGTGCACCACATGGGGCGCGAGGACGAGAGCCACGCGGCGGCGGCGAGGAACATCCGCGCCTGGCTGGCTGAGGATGCGAAGGCACCGCTCGACGCGATCGTGATCAACACGAGCGGTTGCGGGACGACCGTGAAGGACTATGGCCACATGTTCCGCACCGACACGCTGGCGGAGGAGGCGGCGAAGGTGTCGGCCCTGGCGAAGGACGTGAGCGAGGTGCTGATGGAGCTGCTGCCGAAGACGCCGCACGAGACGCCGCACAACATGGCGAAGGAGCTGGTGGCGGGCACGGATGCGGAGGGCATTCCGGCGCCGGTGCATGGCGGGATGCGGGTGGCCTATCACGCGGCCTGTTCGCTCCAGCACGGGCAGAAGATCAAGACCTATCCGAAGGACCTGCTGAAGCGGGCGGGGTTCGAGGTGGTGGAGCCGAAGGACAGCCACCTCTGCTGCGGCTCGGCGGGGACGTACAACCTGATGCAGCCGGAGATTTCGAAGCAGCTGAAGGCGCGCAAGGTGGCGACGCTGGCGGCGGTGAAGCCGCAGGTGATCGCGGCGGGCAACATCGGCTGCATGATGCAGATCGGGCAGTCCGTCGGCGTGCCCATCGTGCACACCGTCGAACTTCTGGACTGGGCGACGGGGGGACCGAAGCCCGCGGCGATGAAGGAGGTTGCGACGGCGGTCTAGGCGTCGGGCTGGCGGGCCGCCAGCGCCTCGATCTCGGCGCGCACGTCCGGGTGGAGGTCGGGCAGCAGCCCCTCGGCGGTGGCGGCGAGGATGGCGTGGCGGGCGCGGACATAGTGGCGCTCGGCGTTCTTCTTGATGAAGGGCATCCCCATATGGCGCAGCGCCACCAGCGGGACGGAGCCGATGAAGTTCTTCGACTCCGCCGCCGCTTGCAGGATCGCCAGCGTCTCCTCCCGCCAGCCGGGGACGACGGGGGGCCTTGCCAGTTGGGTCTGCCGCCGCTCTTCCAACGCCGGGATCATGCAGACGGCGAAGCGGAGGGCGGCGTGCAGGTCGGCATCGGGGAGGCCGTGCAGCACCGCGTCGAATCGTTCGCGCGGGAAGACGCCTTCGACGGGCAGGCCGCTGGCCATCATGGTGTCCGACAGCGCCCGTTCGCCCCGGCGCAGCACGATCTCCTTGTTCGAGGAGAGACGGTAGTCCTTCCAGAAGCCGGTGAAGGCGGGATGGGCCAGCGCCCTGTCCTTGAACATCAGGAAGTACGACCCCAGCATCGGCGGCCCCCCGCGCCGCCCGTTCGGCTGGCCGAAGCGTCCGAAGACCTGCGCGCCAAGCACCTGCGCGGGGCTGGCCTCCATCCGCTCGATGATGTCGGAGGAGCCGTGGACGGGAAACCAGGTGCTGTCGTTCATCAGCAGCAGGCGCGAGGGGGCGATGCTCTCGGCGGCGAGGTGGCGCAGACCCTCGTGGTAGCCGCCGAAGTCGTAGCCGAAGTTCGGGCGCTCGATCACGCGCCATGTGGCGGCGGTCAGCCGCGCGCGGTCGACCCCGCTCAGGGGCGTGTTGCAGACGGCGAGGGTGGCGTAGCCCTGTTCCGACAGGTGGCGGCAGGTCAGCATCAGCGACGGCGGCAGGCCCTTCGGCTGGTACACCACAAGGATCGCCACCCTGCCGGTCCGCGGCTGCGCCCCCGGCGTCACCCGCGTCTCCGCCGCGCGTCGCCGTTCGTACCGGGCGCGCTGCACCGGGCCGGTCACGATCTCGGTCGCGCCGAGGATCTGCCGGCCCAGCCGGTCGAGCTCGCGGCGGATCTTCCAGAGGGGGGGCGGACTGGCCATGGTCGGGGGGCGCCTCTATGTTCAGGGCCTCCGGGGCGGGCCGGAGCGTTTCCCCGCGTGCTATACGCGCGCGGCCCGCGCGGCAACGGGAGGCAGGACATGGCGAAGCGGTCTCGGGGGCTTTCGGTCTATCTGGCGCTGGCGGCGGTCTCGGCGCCGCTGTGGCGGCTCGCCATGGCGCGGCGGGTGCGCCGCGGCAAGGAGGATCCGGCGCGCCTGCCCGAGAAGTTCGGGCGCGGCATGGCGCCGCGTCGCCCCGGCCGGGTTCTGTGGTTCCACGCCCTGAGCGTGGGCGAGAGCCTTGCCTTGCTGCCGCTCTTGGCCCGCGCGGCGGAGGACAGCGGCGCGCAGGTGCTGCTGACGACCTCGACCCGCACCTCGGCCGAGGCGCTGGGGCGGGTCGGGCTGCCGGCCGGTGTCGTGCACCAGATGCTGCCGGTGGACGCCGCGGGGCCGGTGCGCCGCTTCCTCGACCACTGGCGCCCGGACGTGGCGGTGGTGAGCGAGCTGGACCTCTGGCCCTGCCTGCTTTCCGCCACGGCGGCGCGGGGCATCCCGCTGGCGCTGATCAACAGCCGCATGTCGGCGCACAACTTCGCCAAGCGTCAGCGCTCTCCGGGGCTGTTCGGCGCGCTTCTGGGTCTGTTCGAGGTGGTGCTGGTGCAGAACGAGACGAGCGCCGAGCGGTTCGCGGCGCTTGGCGTGCCGCGCGCGCGGATCGAGGTGCTGGGCCCGCTGAAGGCCGCCGGCGCGCCGCTCCCCTGCGACGGGGAGGAACTGGCGCGGCTGGAAGCGGCATCGGAGGGGCGGTTCCGCTGGCTCGCCGCCTCGTCCGAGCGGCGGGAGGCGGGGTTCCTGGCCGAGGCGCAGCGGATGCTGAAGGCCGAGGGCGGCGCGCCGCTGCTGATCCTCGCGCCGAGGAACGTGACCGACGGCGACGGGGCCGAGGCGGCGGCGCGGGCGCGCAAGCTGAAGGTCGCGCGACGCAGCCGGGGCGAGGCGATCACCGAGGTGACGGACATCTACCTGGCCGATACCATCGGCGAGATGGGGCTGTTCTACCGCCTCGCCCATGTCGTGTTCATGGGCCACTCCCTGTCCGTTCCCGGTCCCGCGCAGCGCGGCAAGAACCCGTTCGAGGCGGTGGTGCTGGACCGCCCGGTGCTGCACGGGCCAGAGGTGGAGGATTTCGCCGAGACCTACGCCGCGCTGGGCGACGCGGGGGGCGCGCGATGCTGCGCCGACGCCGCCGGACTGGCCGCGGCGCTGGCGGCGCTCGGCGATCCGGG
>NZ_PNOS01000047.1 GCF_002869745.1 Oceaniglobus roseus | reverse complement strand
GGCGGCAGGGAGGGGACGTCCTCGGCCATCGGCGTGTCCGGCTCGTCTGGCGGCCCGGCCTCGGTCGCCGCGGACCGGCCGCGCGGCATCTCGACCACCTCGCCCGTCTGGTCGACCGGGGGCGACAGCGCCGCGACATGGCGCACGCCTTCCTCGCGCAGCAGCTTCTGCACGCCGCGGATCGTCAGCCCGTCCTCGTGCAGCAGCTTCTTGATCCCGCCCAGCAGTTCCATGTCGGAGGGGCGGTAATAGCGCCGCCCGCCCGCGCGCTTCACGGGCTTGATCTGGCTGAAGCGGCTTTCCCAGAACCGCAGCACATGGGTCGGCACGTCGAGCCATTCAGCGACTTCGCTGATGGTGCGGAAGGCGTCGGGGGACTTGTCCATGGATCAGGTCTTGTTCCCTTCCGCCACCCGCTCCTTCATCAGGTGCGAGGGCCGGAACGTCAGCACCCGGCGGGGGTGGATCGGCACTTCCTCGCCGGTCTTCGGGTTGCGGCCGATGCGCGCCGACTTGGAGCGGACCGAGAAGGTGCCGAAGGACGAGATCTTGACCGAATCCCCCGAGGCCAGCGCATCGGACATGTGGCCCAGCACGCTTTCCACCAGCTGCGCGGATTCGTTGCGGCTGAGTCCGACTTCGCGGAACACAGCCTCGCTCAGGTCCATACGGGTCAGAGTCTTCTCGGCCATCACAATCCCCCACAGATTTTGGCGGAGGATGAGGGCAGAGGATTTCAAAGTCAATCTCAATGGCTTGCGGGATGCACCGCAAGCGGCGTTTGAGCCTCTTGCCGCCTACCAGCGCAGGATGACCGAGCCCCAGGCCAGCCCGCCGCCGATCGCCTCGGTGGCCAGAAGCTGGCCGCGATGGATCTGGCCGCGCTCTCGGCCGACCGACAGGGCCAGCGGAATCGAGGCGGCGGAGGTGTTGCCGTGGTCCTGCACGGTCAGGATCACCTTCTCCATCGGCAGGCCCATCTTCTGCGCCGTGGCCGAGATGATCCGGAGATTCGCCTGGTGCGGCACCATCCAGTCCACGTCCGAGGGCCCGAGCCCCGCCTTGTCCAGCGCCCGGTGCGCGGTGTCGGCCAGCTTCTCGACCGCGTGGCGGAACACTTCCTTGCCCTGCATCTTCAGCACGCCGGTGGAGTTGGTGGAGACGCCGCCATCGACATAGAGCGCATCGCGGTAGCGCCCGTCGGAGTTCAGGTCGGTCGACAGGATGCCGCGGTCGTCGCTGGTGCCGTCGCCCCGGGCACCCTCCAGGACCAGCGCGCCCGCGCCGTCGCCGAACAGCACGCAGGTCGTGCGGTCGGTCCAGTCCATCAGCCGCGAGAAGGTCTCGGCCCCGATCACCAGCACACGCTCGGCCTGGCCCGACAGGATCAGCGCGTTGGCATTGGCCAGCGCGAAGATGAAGCCTGCGCAGACCGCCTGCACGTCGAAGGCGAAGCCCCGGGTCATCCCGAGGTTGGCCTGCACCATGGTGGCCGCGGAGGGGAAGGTGAGGTCGGCGGTGGAGGTCGCGAGGATGATCGCGTCGATGTCGTCGGGCCGCAGCCGCGCATCGTCGAGCGCGGCGCGGGCGGCGCGGGTGGCCATGTCGGAGGTCGTCTGACCCTCGGCCGCGAAATGCCGCCGCTCGATGCCCGAGCGGGTGCGAATCCATTCGTCGGAGGTGTCGACGATGCTCTCGAACTCGGAGTTCGGCACGACACGCTCGGGCAGGTAGTGCCCGGCGCCGCGCACCACGGCACGCAGGGTCATGGCTGGCCCGCCCGTTCCGCGGCGTCCCCGCCGCCTTCGTCGACCGCCCCATCGGCATCGGCGTGTTCGCCTGCCTCGGGCCGGTGCATCTGCGCCGAGGCGACGCGCGCCGCGAGCCGTTCGTTGAATCCGCTGCGCGCCAGGGTGAAGGCCAGCTTCACCGCCGCGGACACGCCCGTCTCGTCGGCCGAGCCGTGGGATTTCACCACCGTGCCGTTCAGCCCCAGAAACACCCCGCCGTTCACCCGCCGCGGGTCGATCCGCTTGGCCAGGCGGCGCAGCGAGGTCATCGCCAGCAGCGCCGCGAGGCGGGAAAGGATGGTATGGCGGAACGCCTCGCCCAGAAGGTCGCGGATCAGCACCGCGGTGCCTTCCCCCGTCTTCAGCGCCACGTTGCCGGTAAATCCGTCGGTCACGATCACGTCCACCCGGTCACTGGGAATGTCGCCGCCTTCCACGAAGCCGACGAAGCTGTACTGGCCGTCTGCCGCGGCGGCCGCGATCAGGTCGTGGGCGACCTTCAGCTCGGCCCGGCCCTTGTGCTCTTCGGTGCCGACGTTCAGCAGCCCGATCCGCGGCCGCTCGATCCCCAGCCCGTTCCGGGCATAGGAGGCGCCCATCAGCGCGTATTGCAGCAGGTCGTCCTGGTCGGCGCGGATGTCCGCGCCCACGTCGAGCATCACGTTGAAGCCCTGGGCGCTGCGCGAGGGCCAGAGGCAGGCGATGGCGGGGCGGTTCACGCCGTCGAGCTTCCTCAGCCGCACCATGCTGAGCGCCATCAGCGCGCCGGTGTTGCCGCAGGAGACAACGGCCTGCGCCTCGCCCGCGCGCACCGAATCGATGGCGGACCACATCGAGGTGTCCTTGCCGTGGCGCATGACATGCGAGGGCTTCGCGTCCATCGTGACGATGCCCGTGGCGTTGCGGATCTCGCAGCGCCCGGCCAGCCCGCGCTTCTCGACCAGCGGCGACAGCACCTCCTCGGGGCCGTGCAGCAGGAAGCCGATGTCGGAATTCTTCGCCGCCGACTTCTCCAGCCCGGCGACCACCGCCGCCGGACCCCTGTCGCCACCCATGGCGTCGACCGAGATGATCGTGCGTCCCGCCGCCTTGGGCGCGGACGTCCCGCCGCGGGCGGGCTGTGCAGACACCGCGTCGTTTCGGGAGGCTTGGGGCATGGCGGTTGCCGGAACGGCGGGCTTACGCCGCGTCGTCGTCCAGATCGACCTCGTCGGCCTGCGCGATCACTTCACGGTCGGCGTAGTGGCCGCAGGCGCCGCAGACATGGTGCGGGCGCTTCAGCTCGCCGCAGTTGGGGCATTCGGCGGGGTTGCCGGGGGTCAGGAAATCGTGCGCGCGGCGCATGTTGCGGCGGGATTTCGTGACTTTGTTCTGTGGGACGGCCATGTCTCAACCTCGGTTTGTCGGCCTTGCGGCCGTGTCGTCGTTTCAGGGAACCGGCCAGTCGCCGGTCCGGTGAAGGATGTCGTTTCGCTGTTCGCAGGGGCCATACGCCCATCGGGCGGACGGTTCAAGCCCCGCAGCAAAGAGCGCGGACAATACTGCCGCCGCTGCGGA
The DNA here is from genome assembly GCF_002869745.1 of Oceaniglobus roseus. Taxonomy (GTDB): domain Bacteria; phylum Pseudomonadota; class Alphaproteobacteria; order Rhodobacterales; family Rhodobacteraceae; genus Oceaniglobus; species Oceaniglobus roseus. The sequence continues at coordinate 33,490 of NZ_PNOS01000047.1, read as the reverse complement.
AATCAAGCGGAACCTGACGCCCCCTCAGTCCTCCGCGTCGGGGTCTTCCTTCCGGTCCAGCGCCGCCTTCAGCCCGGCGAAGGGCAGGGCGTCCTCGTCGCGCAGCGGTGCCGTGCCCGGCGGCGCGAAGACCGCCTCGCCCAGCGACGCCCCCGGCGCGCGGGGCCAGGCGGGCAGGGCCAGCGACAGCGCCTCGGCCATGACGGCGCCGAGGTCCAGGACGGCGGGCAGCGGTTCGGCCGTGTCGTCCTCGGGCATCTCGGTCTCGCCCGGATCGTCGGGCATCTCGTAGCCCTCGACGTAGCGCCGCTCGATGCGCTCGTCGATGCGCGTGGTCACCGGGGCGAGCGTGACGACGCAGGCCTGCACCACCGTCGCCCCCAGCTCGGCCTCGAGCCGCCAGTCGGCCCGGCCCTCGGGGTGCAGCTCAGCCGCGAACCGCAGCTTGCGGATCCCGAGAATCGCGAGCTCCCCGGCGAGCGCCGCGCGGACCTTGTCGTCGGGGGTCAGTTCCACCCGGTGCGGCGTCGCGCGCGACAGCGCGGACAGGCGGAGGGGATGTGACCAGGAAGGTGCAGCTTCGGACATCGCTCTCTTTCGATTCTTGAACAGGGCGTCCCGCTTCTGTAAAGGCGAAGCAGGGCGAGGAAAAGCAGGGCCGGAACCTATGGCGCAGCGCAGGCAGATACTCAGGCTGGCCACGGGCCTCGTGCTCGGGGTTGCGCTGTCGGGCTGTGCCGCCGTCTATCGCAACCACGGCTACGTGCCCTCGGACGACCAGCTTGCCGAACTGACGGTGGGCGTGGACACCCGCGACACCGTCGCCGCCGCCGTCGGCCGCCCCACCTCCACCGGGGTGCTGGATGCGAGCGGCTGGTACTACGTCCAGAGCCGGTTCCGCAACTTCGCCTACCGCGCGCCCGAGGAGGTGGAGCGGGAGGTGCTGGCGATCTCGTTCGACGACGGCGGGGTGATGACGAACATCGAACGCTTCGGCCTGCGCGACGGACGCGTGGTGCCGCTGTCGCGCCGCGTGACCGAATCGAACATCCAGGGCTCGGGCTTCCTGCGGCAGATCTTCTCGAACTTCGGGCGGGTCAACGCCGCCGACTTCATCAACTGATCCGGCGCCGGCGCCGTCGCGGGGCCGCACCGGCCCCGCGCCCCGCCGCGCTCAGCCCGCCTTCGGCTTGAACTCCAGCGCCACGCCGTTGATGCAATAGCGCAGGCCCGTGGGCTGCGGGCCGTCTGGGAAGACATGGCCCAGGTGCGCGGCACAGCGGTTGCAGTGCACCTCGGTGCGGGTCATCAGCCACGAGCGGTCGGTGCTCTCGCCCACCATGTCGGGGTCGGCCGGTTTCCAGAACGACGGCCAGCCGGTGCCGCTGTCGAACTTGTGCGCCTGGTCGAACACCTCGGCGCCGCAGCACACGCAGGTGAAGACGCCCGGCTCCTTCGGGAAGTCGTCGTGGGTGAAGGCACGTTCGGTGCCGTGCTTGCGGGTGACCTTGAAGGCAAGATCGGACAGCTGCGCACGCCATTCCGCGTCGGTCTTGGTCACCTTGTCGATGGTCTTTTCCATGATCTCTCTCCTGTTCCGCGTCCGCGGCCCGTCCGCCGCGGATCTTGTGTCGCTCTGCGCCTTGCCGCATATCTAGGGTGTTTTCGGCCGGGTCCAAGCACCGCGGGGCGCCTTCGGCCGATCGCCTGCAAGCGGGGAGCGGGGTCATGTCCATCCTGAACCGCGGCCGCTTCGCCGCCCGCCTCGCCAGTGGCGACGCGGATCTCGGGCACGCGCTGGCGCTGCGCCGCCTCTGCTTCCGCGCCGACGCCAGGCCCGATGGCGACCGCTTCGATGCGCGCTGCCGCCACGTCCTCGTCGAGGAGACGGCGACCGGCACCCTCGTCTGCTGCTTCCGCCTGCTGCCGCTGACCGGCGCGCGCCTCGGCGAAAGCTACGCCGCGCAGTTCTACGACCTCCGGGCGCTCGCCGGGTTCGAGGGCGCGATGGCCGAGCTCGGCCGCTTCTGCATCCATCCCCGCTGGCACGATGCCGACATCCTGCGCGTCGCCTGGGGGGCGATGACGCGGATCGTGGACGGCGAGGGGGTCGAGATGCTGTTCGGCTGCTCCTCCTTCCGCGGCACCGATCCCGCGCCCTACCGCGACAGCTTCGACGTGCTCGCCGCCCGCCACCTCGCGCCGCCCCGGTGGCGGCCGGAGATCGGGGCGGCGGAGGTCGTCCGGTTCGCACCGCACTCCGCCGCCCCGGACCTCGGGCGTGCGACACGGAAGATGCCGCCTCTCCTGCGCACCTACCTCGTGATGGGCGGCTGGGTCAGCGATCACGCCGTGGTGGACCGGGAGCTGGAGACGCTTCACGTCTTCACCGGCCTCGAGATCGGCAAGGTGCCCCCGACCCGCGCCCGCCTGCTGCGCGCCGTGGCGGGGTAGGGTGGAACGGGCGGCAAGACGGTGTTTGGGAAACACCGTGGCGCCCGGCGGAACGGTCGGGCGCGACGGATCGGGCCGTCGCGCGGGTGGATGGTGCTGGAGCCTCCGGCGGGGATATTTCCGAAGCAAAGATGACCGGGGACATCGCCCCATCTTTGCTTCTTCAAATATCCCCGCCGGAGGCTCCCGTCCTCACGAACCGCGCCGCCGCCGGGGAGGGGCGGGCCGGTGACGGAGACGGACCCCTTCGCTCAGCCGCGGGAGGGCCGCGCGGCGAAGACGAAGCCGAGGAGGTTCAGCAGGACCTGCGCGGCCAGGATCGAGGTGCTGCCGGTGGGGTCGTAGTCCGGCGCCACTTCGACGAGGTCGATGCCCACGACGGGGTGGGCGCGGGCGACGGCCTGGAGCAGTTCCAGCACCTCGTAGTAGAGGAAGCCGCCGTGGCTCGGGGTGCCGGTGCCCGGCGCGATGGAGGGGCAGAAGGCGTCGATGTCGAGCGTGATGTAGACCGGCACGCCCGCGGGGATGCGCGCGGCGGCCTGCGCGGTGCCGAGGGCGCGGACTTGGCGGACCGACAGGATGTCCGAGCCCATGGCGCGCGCTGCCTCGTAGCCCTCCTTCGCGGTGGAGGAGACGTTGCGGATGCCGAGCTGGGTCAGGCCCGTGACCCAGGGCTTCTCCGCCGCGCGGCGCATCGGGTTGCCGTGGCCGGTCCTGACCCCGTGGCGGACGTCGACGAAGTCGAGGTGGGCGTCGATCTGGAGGATGTGGAAGGGCGGCTGTCCCTCGAAGGCCTCGATGCAGGGGATGTTCACCGAGTGGTCGCCGCCGATCACGACCGGCAGCGCCCCGGCCTGCCGGATCGCCCGCACGCCCGCGGCGATGTTGGCGTGGCTCCGGACCGTGTCGGTGTGGACGATGTCGGCGTCACCGATGTCGACGATCGTGACCTCGGGGCCGAGGTAGGTCGTGTCGTCCTCGTGGTCGTAGGCGCCCGCGTGGCCGAAGGAGAACAGGGTCGAGGCCTCGCGCACGCCCCTCGGGCCGAACCGCGCCCCGGCGCGGAACTGCGTGCCGGCGTCGAAGGGCGCGCCGAGGATCGCGGCGTCGGCCCGGATCGCCGACCAGTCCTCGACGTAGGGCCGCTTGCCGAAGGTGCAGATGCCCGTGAAGGGCAGGTTCAGCCGCCCCGATTCGTAGCCATGTCCCGCCATCGTGTCCTCCTGTCCGGGCGTAGAATGATCCTGCCGTTGCGCCGACGTAAAGCCCCCAGGTGTCTGAGTAAAACTTAGCCGAGTGGTGAAGTTTGTGCTTGCCTTGGGGTGGTGTCCGGCATTACTTAGCCGCATGGCTAAGCATGATCCCGACCTCTCGCGCCTGTTCCACGCCCTTGCCGACCCCACCCGTCGCGCGATCCTGTCGCGTCTGGCGGAGGGGTCGGCCCGGGTCGGGGACCTGGCGGCGCCGACCGGACTTCGTCTGCCGACGGTGATGAAGCACCTTTCGGTGCTCGAGGAGGCGGGGCTCATCGCCAGTGCCAAGGACGGGCGGGTGCGCACCTGCGCCCTGCGGCCCGAAAGCATCGACGCCGCCCGCGGCTGGCTCGACGCACAGCGCGCGATCTGGGAGGCCCGGCTGGACCGGCTGGAAGCCTTCGTCACCGAGGACACCGGGAAGGACGAGACATGAGCGAGCACACCATCGACACGGCGGGGCGCACCATGCTGCTGCACCGCACCATCCGCGCCCCGCGCGCCGCGGTCTGGGCCGCCTGGACCGATCCCGCGCGACTGCCGCTCTGGTGGGGGCCCGAGGGGTTTTCCTGCCGCACAGTGCGCATCGACCTGCGCGAGGGCGGCGAATGGGTGTTCGACATGATCGGCCCCGATGGCACGGTCCATCCGAACCATCACCTCTACACCGTCATGCGCCCCGAGACGCGGATCGAGTACACGCTGCTCTGGGGCGAGAACGGGCCGAAGCATGCCGATGCCTGGGCGACCTTCGACGCGGCGGAGGGCGCCACGCAAGTGACCCTCGGCATGGTCTTCACCTCGGAGGAGGAATACCGCCAGGCGAAGGGCTTCGGTGCAGAGGAACTGGGCCAGCAGACACTCGCCAAGCTCGAGCGCGCCGCGCGGGGCGGGTAGGGCGGACGCGGCGCGGGCCGTCCCGGCGGTGACGGTCGCGCCGGCTGACCCTGCGTCCTTTCCGCCCTTTCCTTTCCGGCCCCGCCGTGCGAAAGGGACGCGCCAAACGACGACTCCCACGGAAAGGTATCCCCATGGAGATTCGCGAGGCGCTCACCTTCGACGATGTCCTTCTGGTTCCGGCCGCCTCCAGCGTCCTGCCCTCGACCGCCGACACCCGGACGAAGGTGACGCGGGCCATCGCGATGAACATCCCGCTTCTGAGCTCGGCCATGGACACGGTGACCGAATCGCGCATGGCCATCGCCATGGCACAGGCCGGAGGGATCGGGGTGATCCACCGCAACCTGACCGTCGAGGAGCAGGCGCAGGAGGTGCGGCGGGTGAAGCGGTTCGAGAGCGGGATCGTCTACAATCCGATCACCCTGACCCCGGACCAGACCCTGGCCGATGCCAAGGCGCTGCAGGACCGCTACCGCGTGACCGGCTTTCCGGTGGTGGACGAGGGCGGCCGGGTCGTGGGGATCGTCACCAACCGCGACATGCGCTTCGCCTCCGACGACAGCACGCCGGTCCGGGTGATGATGACCTCGCAGAACCTTGCGATCCTGGCCGAGCCCGCCGACCTCGACGAGGCGCGCAGCCTGATGAAGGCGCGGCGGATCGAGAAGCTGCTGGTCACCGACGGCAAGGGCAAGCTGACCGGCCTGCTGACCCTGAAGGACAGCGAGCAGGCTGTGCTGAACCCCGCCGCCTGCAAGGACCGGCTGGGGCGGCTGCGCGTCGCCGCCGCCACCACGGTGGGCGACGCGGGCTACGAGCGGTCGCAGGCGCTGGTCGAGGCGGGAGTCGACATCATCGTGATCGACACCGCCCATGGCCATTCCGAAGGTGTGGCGAAAGCCGTGACCCGGGCAAAGACCCTGTCGAACGAGGTGCAGATCATCGCCGGCAACGTCGCCACCGGCGATGCGACCCGGGCGCTGATCGACGCCGGGGCGGACGCGGTGAAGGTCGGGATCGGCCCGGGCTCCATCTGCACCACGCGGATGGTCGCGGGGGTGGGCGTGCCGCAGCTGACGGCGATCATGGACTGCGCCGCCGCCGCGGGGGAGGTGCCGGTGATCGCCGACGGCGGCATCAAGTTCTCGGGCGATTTCGCCAAGGCCATCGCGGCCGGCGCCTCCTGCGCCATGGTCGGCAGTATGATGGCGGGCACCGACGAGAGCCCCGGGGATGTCATCCTGTACCAGGGCCGCAGCTTCAAGAGCTACCGCGGCATGGGAAGCCTCGGCGCGATGGCGCGGGGCTCGGCCGACCGGTATTTCCAGAAGGACGCGGCCAGCGACAAGCTGGTGCCCGAGGGGATCGAGGGGCAGGTCGCCTACAAGGGCGCGGCGGGCGCCGTTGTGCACCAGCTTGTCGGCGGCCTGCGCGCCGCCATGGGCTATACCGGCTGCGCGACGATCGCCGAGATGCGGCAGAACTGCCAGTTCGTGAAGATCACCAACGCGGGCCTGCGCGAGAGCCACGTGCACGACGTCCAGATCACGCGCGAGAGCCCGAACTACCGGATCGGCTGAGACCGGACGGCGGTTGAGGCGGCAGGAAAGAGACGCTGGATCAATGACGTGACGCCCGAAGCTCATGTTGCCGCAGCGATCGAGGTGCTGGACGCCGTGATCGGCGGCGACAGCGCCGAGAGAGTGCTGACGACCTGGGGGCGGCAGCATCGTTTCGCCGGCTCCGGCGACCGTGCGGCGATCCGCGACCATGTGTTCGACGCCCTGCGCCGCCTGCGCTCCTCGGCGGCGCGCGGCGGGGCGATGACCGGGCGGGGCGTGATGATCGGCCTGCTGCGAGACCGGGGCACCGATCCCGAAACGCTGTTCACCGGCGAAGGCCACGCGCCGGCGCCGCTCGATGCGGCGGAGCGCAGGCTGCCGCCGGAGCCGGACCCGCTCGACGCGCTCGATTGTCCCGCTTGGCTCGCCCCGGCGCTGAGCACATCGCTCGGGGCCGATTTCGCGCCGGTGATGGAGGCGTTGCGCCACCGCGCGCCGGTGTTCCTGCGTGCCAACCTCGCCCGGACGACCCCCGGGGCGGCGGCCGACCGGCTGGCCGGCGAGGGGATCGAGACCCGTCCCCACCCCCTGGCCGCCACGGCGCTCGAAGTCCTGACCCACCCGCGCCGCGTCGCGTCCTCCGCGGCCTTCCGCGAGGGCCTGGTCGAGCTACAGGACGCCGCCAGCCAGGCGGTCGCCGACGCGGTGCCCCTGGTGCGCGGCAGCCGCCTTCTGGACTACTGCGCGGGCGGCGGCGGCAAGACCCTCGCCATGGCGGCACGTACCCCGGCGCGGTACTTCGCCCACGACGCCGATGCCGGGCGCATGGCGGACCTGCCCGGCCGGGCGAAGCGGGCCAATGTCAGGGTCGATCTCCTGCAGACCGGCGACCTGGCGGGCCAGCCGCCCTTCGACACGGTGTTCGTCGACGCGCCCTGTTCGGGCAGCGGGTCATGGCGCCGGGCGCCGCAGGGAAAGTGGCGTCTCGACGCGGCCGGGCTCGACCGGCTCACCGCCCTGCAGGATGGCATCCTCGACAGCGCCGCGGCGCTTGTCGCTGCGAATGGCCATCTCGTCTATGCAACCTGTTCCCTGCTCGACGCCGAGAACCGCGACCGAGTGGCGGCGTTCCTCGGCCGCGCACCCGGCTGGAGTTGCCTGACCGAGCGCCGCCTGACGCCGCTCGACGGCGGCGACGGCTTCTATGTTGCGGTGCTGAATCGGCAATAATCCGCGCGGGATGCGGTCGTGTCGGCGGAAGGGATATCTTCGCGCGCCGCCGTTCCGGTCTTGGCAGCGGCGCACCTGCGTGCGTTAATTCGGATTTAACTCCTCTGCCGCAACCCTGCCACGCAGTTATCCCGAGATCGGACCGCGCCGTGACAGACATCCTTTCCTCCCTGCCGACCGCTTCTCACATCTTCCGCGCCCCCCGGGGCCGGACGATCGCGCTGTTCGGTGTCGCCGTGGTCCTCGGCGTTCTCGGTACGCTGCTGTTCGAAAGCCGGTACCGGCCCGTGCTCTGGTTTGTCGCGCTGACGCTGCTGCTGCTCGGCGCCATGATCGAGGGGCAGGGCCTGCTGCGCCGGTGGCGACGTCTGCGCCGCACGGAGGTTCTGGACCCGGTCATCCGCCCCGATCCCGCCCCGGTGGTGATCACCGACCTCGGCGGCCTGATCGAACAGGTCAATCCCGTTGCCGCGGCTGGGCTGAACGCCCGCCGGGGCACCGCGCTGTCCGACCTGATGCTCCACCATGTCGCGGTGCCCACGCCGCTGTTGCAGAGGCTGCTCGCGGCCGCGCTGGCCGAAGGGCAGGGCGAGGATCTGCTTCCCGGTGCCGACGGGGGCCGACGGGTGTCGGTGGTCCGGGTCGATGACGACGCGCTGCTGTGGCGGTTCGATCCCGTGCCGCTGCCGGTCCCCGTGGTCCCGGACGTCCCGGCCGAGGCGGCTGCGCCGCATACCGAGGCGGTCGAGAACCTGGTGGACGAGGTCTTCGATGCCCTGCCGATCCCGATCCTGCGGATCGACCGCGAGGGCCTGATCGACCGGGCCAGCCACCGCGCCCGGCGCCTGCTGGAGGACGACCAGATCGTCGGCAAGTCGCTGTCCCGGGTGGTCGAGGGGCTGGGGCGGCCGATCGGGGAATGGCTGAAGGACGCCTTCGACGGACGGGGCCAGCAACGCCCCGAAGTCGCCCGCACCACGGCCGGCAGCCACGAGCTCTATCTCCAGATCACGCTCGATTCGCTGGACCTGGACCCGCGCGAGCATCTGGTCGCCGTGCTGCACGACGCGACGGAGCTGAAGACGCTGGAAGCCCAGTTCGTGCAGAGCCAGAAGATGCAGGCGATCGGCCAGCTCGCGGGGGGCGTGGCGCACGACTTCAACAACCTCCTGACTGCGATCAGCGGCCATTGCGACCTGCTGCTGCTGCGCCGGGACGAGGCCGATCCGGACTTTGCCGATCTCGAGCAGATCAACCAGAACGCCAACCGCGCGGCGAGCCTCGTGGGCCAGCTCCTGGCCTTCTCCCGCAAGCAGAACCTGCGGCCCGAATACCTTGACCTGCGGCAGACCCTGTCCGAACTCACGCACCTTCTGAATCGACTGGTCGGCGAACGGATCCAGCTGACCCTGTCCCTCGATCCAGCTCTGCAACTCGTGCGCGCGGACAAGCGGCAGCTCGAGCAGGTGATCATGAATCTCGTGGTCAACGCACGCGACGCCATGCCGAACGGTGGGCAGATCCGCATCGTCACCGAGGTCGAGGTCTTGAAATCCGCCCTCCTGCGCGACAGGGTTGAACTGCCTGCGGGGCCCTATGTGAAGGTGCGGGTCATCGACGAGGGCACGGGAATAGCGCCCGAGCAGCTGCCGAAGATCTTCGAGCCGTTCTTCACGACGAAGAAGACGGGCGAGGGGACGGGTCTGGGCCTGTCCACCGCCTATGGCATCGTGAAGCAGACCGGCGGCTACATCTTTGCCGACAGCACGCCCGGCGAGGGATCCTGCTTCTCGCTCTATTTCCCTGCCCATGCAGCTGAAAGCGGCGCGGCGGTCCAGAAGCGGCCGGTGATCGAGAAATCCTCGGCGCAGCTCGGGGCCGGGGTCGTGCTGCTGGTGGAAGACGAACCGCCCGTCCGCGCCTTCGCGTCCCGCGCGCTGCGTCTGCGCGGCTACACGGTGCTGGAGGCGGAGAACGGTGAGGACGCTCTGGAAATCCTTTCGGACCCGGCGATCTCCGTCGACATCTTCGTGACCGACGTCATCATGCCGGGGCTCGACGGGCCGAGCTGGGTCCGTCTGGCGATGAAGGACCGCCCCGAAACGCGCGTGATCTTCATTTCCGGTTACTCCGAGGAGAACCTCTCGGAGGCCCAGCTGACCATCCCTCACTCCACCTTCCTGCCGAAGCCCTTCTCGCTCAGCCAGCTGACCACCACAGTGCAACGCCAGATCGGTGCGATGACCTGAAAATCTCCGCACATCGGCGGTCCTGTAACGTTCGCTAACCGATGATTAACCACTCCCGACGCAACCTGAAATCAGAATTCACTTGAATTGTTCTTGTTTTGGTCTCATATCCGGGAGCAGAACAAGGCAGGAACAAAGGCAGCGATTGCCGCCCGGAGACGGGTATGGAATAAGGGGCACGAAACATGGCAACGGCAAATCTCCTCGACATGACCGACAAGAAAAGCAGCGACAGGCAGAAGGCGCTCGATTCCGCGCTGGCCCAGATCGAGCGCCAGTTCGGCAAGGGCTCCATCATGCGCCTTGGCGCCGACAATCCGGTGGCGGAGATCGAGGCGATCTCGACCGGCTCGCTCGGCCTCGACATCGCGCTCGGCATCGGCGGCCTGCCGCGCGGCCGCATCATCGAGATCTTCGGCCCCGAAAGCTCGGGCAAGACCACGCTGACGCTGCATGTCGTGGCCGAGGAGCAGAAGAACGGCGGCGTCTGTGCCTTCGTCGACGCGGAACACGCGCTGGATCCGCAGTACGCCAAGAAGCTTGGCGTGAACCTTGACGAGCTGCTGATCAGCCAGCCCGACACCGGCGAGCAGGCGCTGGAGATCACCGATACGCTGGTGCGCTCGGGCGCCGTGAGCCTGGTCGTGGTCGACTCGGTCGCAGCCCTGACCCCGAAGAGCGAGCTGGAAGGCGACATGGGGGATTCCAGCGTCGGCGTTCAGGCCCGCCTGATGAGCCAGGCCATGCGCAAGCTGACCGGCTCGATCAGCCGGTCGAAATGCATGGTGATCTTCATCAACCAGCTCCGGATGAAGATCGGCGTGATGTTCGGCAGCCCCGAGACGACGACGGGCGGCAACGCGCTCAAGTTCTATTCCTCGGTCCGCCTCGACATCCGCCGCATCGGTTCGGTCAAGGACCGGGACGAGGTCGTGGGCAACCAGACCAAGGTGAAGGTGGTCAAGAACAAGGTCGCCCCGCCGTTCAAGCAGGTCGAGTTCGACATCATGTACGGCGAGGGGATCTCGAAGCGGGGCGAACTGCTGGATCTCGGTGTCATGGCCGGCGTGGTGAACAAGTCGGGATCCTGGTTTTCCTACGGGGACGAGCGGATCGGCCAGGGACGCGAGAACGCCAAGAACTTCCTGCGCGACAACCCCTCGATCGCGCTCGAGATCGAGGACAAGATCCGCGCCTCCCACGGGCTCGACTTCATGGGCGACGATTCGGACGACGGCGACGTGATGATGGAGGACTGAACGTCCTTGCGCGCGGGTCCGGCAGGGCCCGCGCGGCGCTGTCCGCCGTGCCCGGCGCAGCAATGGAACCTGCATGCCGGAACGGTGGACAGCCCGCCGCAGCGGGGATAGATCACGGGGGCCGCGAAACCCAGGACCCGACCACATGCCCAGCCTGAACGACATCCGCTCGACCTTTCTCGACTACTTCGGCCGCAACGGCCACCGGATCGTGGACAGCTCGCCCCTCGTTCCCCGCAACGATCCGACGCTGATGTTCACCGCGGCCGGGATGGTGCAGTTCAAGAACCTGTTCACCGGCGTCGAGCACCGCGATTACACCCGGGCGACGACGGCGCAGAAATGCGTGCGGGCGGGCGGCAAGCACAACGACCTCGACAACGTCGGCTATACCGCGCGCCACCACACCTTCTTCGAGATGCTGGGGAACTTCAGCTTCGGCGACTATTTCAAGGAAGAGGCGATTCCGCTGGCCTGGAACCTGCTGACGCAGGAGTTCGGGATCGACCCGGACCGGCTGCTGGTCACCGTCTATCACACCGACGAGGAGGCGGTGAAGATCTGGAAGGCGACGGCGGGGCTGCCGGACGAGCGGATCATCCGCATCGCCACCGACGACAACTTCTGGTCGGCCGGCCCGACCGGCCCCTGCGGCCCCTGCACCGAGATATTCTATGACCACGGCGACCACATCCCCGGCGGCCCCCCGGGCAGCCCGGACGAGGACGGCGACCGGTTCATCGAGATCTGGAACCTCGTCTTCATGCAGTACGAGCAGTTCGAGGACGGCACGCGGCGCGACCTGCCCAACCAGTCGATCGACACCGGCATGGGGCTGGAACGGATCGGCGCGCTGCTCCAGGGCAAGCACGACAACTACGACACCGATATCCTGCGCGCGCTGATCGAGGCCTCGGCCCAAGCGACGGGAACCGATCCCGACGGGGCCGGCAACGTGCATCACCGGGTGATCGCGGATCACCTGCGTTCGACCTCGTTCCTGATGGCGGACGGGGTGCTGCCGTCGAACGAGGGGCGCGGATACGTTCTGCGCCGGATCATGCGGCGGGCGATGCGCCATGCGCACCTGCTGGGGGCCAAGGATCCGGTGATGCACCGGCTGGTGCCCGCGCTGGTGCAGCAGATGGGCCAGCCGTATCCCGAACTCGGCCGCGCGCAGTCGATGATCCAGGAGACGCTCCTGAGCGAGGAGACGCGGTTCCGCCAGACGCTGGAGCGCGGCCTCCGCCTGCTCGACGACGAGGTGGCGGGGCTGGCGGAGGGCGCGGCGCTGCCGGGCGGCGCGGCGTTCAAGCTGTATGACACCTACGGCTTCCCGCTGGACCTGACGCAGGACGCCCTTCGCGAGAAGGGGCGGCAGGTCGACATCGCGGGCTTCGACGCCGCGATGGCCGAGCAGAAGGCGAAGGCGCGCGCGGCTTGGGCCGGCTCGGGCGAGACGGCGGATGCCGCGATCTGGTACGACCTGGCCGAGCGGAGCGGCAACACCGAATTCCTGGGCTACGACACCGAGGAGGCCGAGGGCACGATCCAGGCCATCGTCCAGGACGGCGCCGCGGTCGAGGTGGCAAAGGCCGGGGACACGATCCAGATCGTGCTGAACCAGACGCCGTTCTATGCCGAGGCGGGCGGGCAGGTGGGCGACACCGGCATCATCGCCACGACCACCGGCACGGGCCGCGTCACCGACACGCGCAAGGTGGCCGGGCTTTACGTCCACTTCGCCGAGGTGACGGAGGGCGAGATCAAGCGCGGCAGCGGCGCGAAGCTGATGGTGGATCACGACCGCCGGACGCTGATCCGCGCCAACCACTCGGCCACGCACCTGCTGAACGAGGCGCTGCGCGAGGTGCTGGGCGATCACGTCGCGCAGCGCGGCTCGCTGAACGCGCCCGACCGGCTGCGCTTCGACTTCAGCCATCCGAGCGCGATCAGCCCCGAGGATCTGGCGAGGATCGACGCGCGGGTGAACGCCTTCATCCGGCAGAACGACGCGGTGTCCACCCGGCTCATGTCGCCGGACGAGGCGCGGGCGCTTGGCGCGCAGGCGCTGTTCGGCGAGAAGTACGGCGACGAGGTGCGCGTGGTCTCCATGGGGCGCGGCGACACGGGCAAGGGCAGCGACGGGAAGACCTGGTCGATCGAGCTGTGCGGCGGCACCCACGTGGCGCGGACGGGCGACATCGGGCTGTTCGCGCTGGTCGGCGACAGTGCCTCCTCGGCCGGGGTGCGGCGGATCGAGGCGCTGACCGGTGCCGCCGCGCGCGACTACCTGGCCGGGCAGGAGCAGCGGCTGGTGCAGACGGCGCAGGTGCTGAAGTCCGGCACGGCGGAGGTGCCCGAGCGGGTGCGCGCGCTGCTGGAGGAGCGGCGGGCGCTGCAGAACGAGGTGGCGCAACTCCGCCGCGACCTGGCGATGGCCGGGGGCGGCGGCGGCGGCGCGGCGCCGGGGGCCGAGGACGTGAACGGGATCCCGTTCCTTTCGCAGGTCCTCAGCGGTGTGAGCGGCAAGGATCTCCCGTCGCTCGTCGATGCGCACAAAGCGCGGCTCGGCTCGGGGGCGGTGCTGCTGATCGCCGATGCCGGGGGCAAGGCGGCGGTTGCGGCCGGGGTCACGGACGACCTGACGGCCCGCATCTCGGCCGTGGATCTTGTGCGCACGGCGGTCGAGGCCATGGGCGGAAAGGGCGGTGGCGGCCGCGCCGACATGGCCCAGGGCGGTGCGAAGGATGCGGCGGCGGCGCCCGGCGCGCTCGACGCGGTGAAGGCTTACATGGAAGGACTGCCCGCATGAGCGCGCTCTGGATCGCCCACGTTCTTGTCACCGACGAAGCCGCCTATGGCGAATACGCACGCCGCGCGACGGGGGCCATCGCCGATCATGGCGGTGTCTTCCTGGCCCGCGGCGGCGCCTACGAGACGCTGGAGGGGCCGGACCGGCCGCGCAACGTGGTGGCCCGCTTTCCCTCGATGCAGGCGGCGCACGACTGCTATTATTCCGACGCCTACCAGGAGGCGCTGAGCTTCGCCAAGGGCGCGGCGCAGCGCGAGCTGTCCATCGTCGAGGAACTGCCGGAGTAACGCCCCGGCAGAACCCGGGCCCGCGTCAGTTGATGTAGGGCTCGGGATCGACGCTCTCGAAGCCTTCGCGCACCTCGAAGTGCAGCACCGGCGGCGTGGCGGCGCGGACCTTGGCGATGGCCTGTCCGCGCTTAACGCTCTGGCCCTTCTGCACCGCGATCTGGTCGACCCCCGCATAGACCGTCAGGACGTTGCCCGCGTGACGCAGCACCAGGATCGGGATCTGGTCGGTGTCGCGGGTGATCGCGGCCACGGTGCCGCTTTCGGCGGCCACCACCGAGGTTCCGGCCGAGGCCGAGATGTCGATGCCGTCGTTCGAACCCTTCTTGTAGGCCCGGATGATCGGGCCGCTGACCGGCAGGGTCATGCGGGCGGTCTTCGTGGCCTTGGTGCGCTCGTCCGCCATGGCCGGGGAGGGCGGGGTTTCCTTGGGCCGCGCCGTCGTCGCCTTCTCGTCGGGCAGCGGTTCCGACGCGCTCGGCGGCACCGGCGCGACCGAGCCCGCGCCGGGCTGGGTCGTCTTTTCGGGCGGCGGCGTGGTCAGGGCGACGGGGATCAGCAGATACTGGCCCTCGCGGATCGGGTATTCGCCGGTCAGCCCGTTCCATTCCGCCAGCGCCTTGACCGGGATGCCGTAGGTGCGGGCGATGGAGAAGGCCGTCTCGCCCCGCTTGACCTTGTGGCGCACGGGTTCCTTGCCGCTCTGGGCCGCGGGGGGTGTCGCGGGGGCCGCGGGCCGGGCGGCGGGGGCCGCCGGGGTGGCCCGCTGGATGCCGCCATCGTCCAGCGGCGTCACCGCGATGCTCTGGGTCGGGGCCGGGGCGACCGGTGCGGCGGTCGGCAGGATCGGCCCCGGCGTCACGGCGCCCGTGGCGCGCGAGGGTTCGGCGACGCGGCGGGGCAGGGCGATGATCTCGCCCTTGCGCAGCGCCACGTCGGTCGGGATCCCGTTGAAGCGCGACAGCTCGTCCGCGGGCAGGCCGACGCGGGACGCGACGGCGGCCACCGTGTCGCCGTTGCGCGCCACCGCCACCTGGTAGTTCGGATAGGAGATGACGCCGCGGTTGTCCGGCTCGGGCCGGTCGGCGGTCTGCACCTGCATCACCGCATCGCTGGTGTCGAAGGCGTCGCCGAGGTTGTTGCGCAGGTCGAAATCGAATGCGCCGTTCTGCGAGCAGGCCGCGCTGGCCAGCAGCGCTGCCACGCCGACAAGGCGGCGGGACGTGGTGAAAGCGTTCATCTGTCTTCCTCGATCTCAAGCGGCGCCTCTTGCGGGCGCTCGTGCTGGCCTCGTTTCCCGCCTGTCCCCGGCGGCTTTTCAGTCCTGTCCAAGCCCCTCGAGCAGGGGCACGAAACGCACCGGGCGAAGTTCCTGATAGTCGAATCCGCTTTCCAGCCGCGTCACCTTGATCAGCGTCTGCACCGTGTTCGACTGCCCCACCGGCAATACCATGATACCGCCAACACGCAATTCGGCCAAGAGGGGACCGGGCGGATCCTCGGCCGCTGCCGTGACGAGAATGCGGTCGAAGGGCGCCTGTTCGGGCAGCCCGTGGCTGCCGTCGGCGACGAGGCAGGTGATGTTGGCAAGGTCCAGCCGCTCGAACAGCTCGCGCGCCTCGCGCACCAGCCTGCGGTGCCGCTCGACGGTATAGACCCGGCGGGCGAGTTGCGACAGGATCGCCGCCTGGTAGCCCGAGCCGGTGCCGATCTCCAGCACCTTGTCGCGGGGCTGCACGTCCAGCGCCTGGGACATCAGCCCGACCACCGAGGGCTGGCTGATCGTCTGGCCGCAGGCGATGGGCAGCGGCATGTCCTCGTAGGCGCGTTCGGCGAAGATGCCCTTGACGAAGGCGCCGCGGTCGATCTTCTCCATGGCGTTCAGCACGCGGGTGTCCGTCACCCCCTTGGAGCGGAGCGCGAAGAGGAACTGCATCTTGCGTTCCGCCTCGGGGGTCATGCCAGGGCGGTCCTGAGGCTGTCGAGCGTGTCGTGCGCCGTCAGGTCCGCGCGCATCGGCGTGACCGAGATGTAGCCGTCGAGGTTGTCGGCGGCATCGGTGCCCGGATCGGTCGCGATGTGCTGCGCGCCGCCCTTGATCCAGAGGAACCGCCGCCCCGAGGGCGACAGGTGCGGCTCGGCCCCGAAGGCGGTGCCGCGGCGGAATCCTTGCGCGCTGGCACGCATGCCCCGGACCTCGGCGGCGGGAACGGGCGGGAAGTTCACGTTGTAGAACAGGCGGTAGTCGGCCTCGTCCCAGGGCGCGCGGTCGAGGATCGCGCGCACCGTGGCGGTGCCGTGCTCGGCCGCCGCTTCGAACGGGTTCTCCAGCTCGCGGGTGCGGGGCCCGAGGTACTGCGACAGCGCGATGGCGGGCAGGCCCTGCAACGCGGCTTCCAGCGCGGCGCCGATGGTGCCGGAATAAAGCGTGTTCTCGGCGGCATTGTTGCCGCGGTTGACGCCCGAAAGCACCAGGTCGGGGCGCGCGGGCATCACGTCGTAGAGCGCCGCCAGCACGCAATCGGCCGGCGCGCCCTCGATCGCCCAGCGGCGGGG
The DNA here is from genome assembly GCF_002869745.1 of Oceaniglobus roseus. Lineage (GTDB taxonomy): Bacteria > Pseudomonadota > Alphaproteobacteria > Rhodobacterales > Rhodobacteraceae > Oceaniglobus > Oceaniglobus roseus. The sequence continues at coordinate 16,925 of NZ_PNOS01000047.1, read as the reverse complement.
GGCGAGTTCGGCGGTCATCATAGGGTGGGTGTAGCTGACGCAGTGGCCGACGCCCGACTGCTCGAAGGCGGGGGCGACGGTCCAGACCTCGCCGTCGGACCCGGCGATGGCGGCGGCGATCCGCTCCAGCACCTGCAGGCCCGGTGCATTGATGCCGTCGTCATTGGTGATGAGAATGCGCAAACCCCTGCCCCCCGGTCTTTTGCCCCTCATAGGCGCTGGTCCCGGTGCGGGCAAGCGGGGGTTGGCGCCCCCGTCGTCTTTGCGTCCCGGCTGCGGCTTCAGAGACTCAGGGTGGCGAGGATGCGCGCCGCCTCGTCCGCCGTCGACGTCAGCTTTCCGCGGTCCTCCCCGGGGAAGAAGCGGGCGCGGGTGGCCGTGGGCATCGGCGCCGGTGTGGCGATGTGCACCCTCGGCCCGGTCTTCGCCGTCTCGGCCTGCCAGCTGCGCGCCAGTGCCATCTGCGCGGCCTTGCTGGCGCCGTAGGAGCCGAAGAAGGGCTCGCCCGCCCGCGGATCGTCGAGGAACAGCGCCTGTCCGTCGGGCGCGGCCCGGAGCAGCGGTTCGACCATCGGGATCAGCGTGGCGGTGGCGGTGGCGTTGGTGGCGATGGACTTCGCCCAGTCCTTCGCATCGACATGGCCCGCAGGGGTCAGCGGCGCGGCGTGGATCGCGCAGTGCACCCAGAGGTCGACATGGCCCCAGCGGTCGTAGGTCGAGCGGCAGAGATGGGCCATGGCGTTCGGGTCGGTGACGTCCATCGGCGCAAGCGTCGCCGCGCTGCCCTTCGCCTGGATCGCGTCGTCGAGCTCTTCCAGCCCGCCGACGGTGCGGGCGACGGCGATGACGTGGCAGGCGGGGGCGAGGGCGGCGGCGATGGCGGCGCCGAGCCCGCGCGAGGCGCCGGTGATGAGGGCGATCTTTGTCGTGTCCGTTGTCATGGCGCGGACATTCGCCAAAGCGTGGCGAAGGTCAAGGGCCGCGCTGCGAAAGGCCTCAGGCGCAGGCGGCCTTCTCGGCCTCGGCGAAGGCCTCGGCCGTCGCTTCCAGCGCCAGCATGATCGAGGCGTGGCGGTTCTTGTAGTCCTTCGCGGGCTCCAGCACCTCCAGATCCCCGAACGGGGCCGAGGGCACGGGGCCGCCGGATTTCAGCATCGCCTTCAGCTCGTCCCGCGCCTGTTCCACCTCGGCGCGGCTGCGCCCAATGATGTGCGCGCCGACGACCGAGGCCGCCGCCTGGCCGAGCGCGCAGGCCTTCACGTCCTGCGCATAGCCGGTGATCCGGCCGGCCTCGGTCTTCAGCTGCACCGTCACCGTCGAGCCGCAGAGCGGAGAGCGCTTGCGCGCGGTGGCGTCGGGATCGGCGAGCGGCGCGGTATGCGGCATCTCGGCGGCGAGCGCGAGGATGCGGCCGGAGTAGAGCTTGATCAGATCGCTGTCGGCCATGGCGGCGGCTTTCCTGTTCGGGTCTCATCGCCTAGATAGGGTGCGGCTTCGCACAAGGAAAGGTTTTGCCCGATGTCCTTCGACCCGTCCAGCCTGCGCTTCGATGCCGCGGGCCTTCTGCCGGTGATCGCCCAGGAGGCGGAGACGGGCGAGGTGCTGATGCTTGCCTGGATGAATGCCGAGGCGGTGGCGATGACGCTGGAGACGGGGCGCGTCACCTACTGGTCGCGCTCGCGCCAGTCCTTCTGGGTGAAGGGCGAGACCAGCGGACACGTGCAGCACCTGGTCGAGATGCGGGTGGACTGCGACCGCGACTGCCTGCTGGCGCTGGTGCGCCAGGAGGGGCCCGCCTGCCACACCAACCGGCGGTCCTGCTTCTACACCGCGGTACGGGGCGGCGTGGAGACGGAGATCATTGCGCCGATGCCCGGCTAGGGCGCGGCGATCCGGCGGCGGGGGCGCTGGTGGAGGGGGCGGACGCCTCCGGCGGGAGTATTTTTACAAAGAAGAAGCAGGGGGGTGCCAGGACGTCGGCAGGCCGACCAGGCGGCGGATGTCGTCGGGTGTGGCGCCTTCGGCACGGTATTTCGCGAGGGCGCGAGCGTCGTCGCGCTTGGCCAGGCGCTTGCCGGTGTCGTCGCGGATCAGGCGATGGTGATGGTAGACGGGCGTCGGCAGGCCGAGGAGGCGCTGCAGCAGAACGTGGATCTGCGTCGCCTCGAACAGGTCGCGCCCGCGGGTGACGTGGGTGACGCCCTGCGCGGCGTCGTCGAGGACCACGGCGAGGTGGTAGGAGGTGCCCATGTCGCGGCGGGCGAGGACGATGTCGCCGACGGTCGCGGCGAGGTCCGGCGCGACGCGGATCGTGTCGGTCTCGCCGTCGGGACCGGCGCCGGTCTCGGTGAAGGACAGGGGGGTTTCGGCGGTGGCGGCGCGCTCGGCCATGTCGATGCGCAGGCGCAGGGCCTCTTCCGGCAGCGGATCGCCCGGATGGCGGCGGCCCGTCTCGCGGCAGGTGCCGGGATAGATCGGGCCGTCGGGGCCCATGGGCGGCGCGGTGCCCTCCTGGGGCGCCCCGAGGGCGTCGAGGATGTCGCGCCGGTTGCAGGAGCAGGCGAAGAGCAGGTCGTGCTGCCAGAGCCGCTCCAGCGCCGCGCGATAGGTCGGCAGGCGGTCGGACTGGCGCAGCGCGGGCTCGGGCCAGGAGAGGCCGAGCCAGCGCAGGTCGTCGTAAATTTGCGCCTCCCATTCCGGGCGGGCGCGGCTGCGGTCGATGTCCTCGATCCGGAGCAGGAAGGTCCCGCCCTGGGCCTTCGCCATGTCGTGGGCCAGCATCGCGGAATAGGCGTGGCCGAGGTGCAGCGGCCCCGTGGGCGAAGGCGCGAAGCGGGTGACGACGTTGACGCGGGGGCTCACGCGGGGACGGTGGACCCGGCGGCGGAAAGCCAGGCGGTCCAGTCGGCCTTGGCGCGGTCGGTATAGGCCTTGTAGCGGTCCTTGCGGCCGCGCCGCCCGGCCTTCAGCCCGGTGACGGGCGGGAAGAGGCCGAAGTTGACGTTCATCGGCTGGAAGGTCTTCGCATCGGCGCCGCCTGTGATGTGGGTGACGAGCGCGCCCATGGCCGTCGTCTCGGGCACCGGCGGCAGGGTCTGCCCGGTGATCTCGGCCACGGCAAGACGGGCGGCGAGAAGGCCCATGGCCGCGGATTCGACATAGCCCTCCACCCCCGTGATCTGGCCCGCGAAGCGGATGTTCGGCCGCGACCTGAGGCGCATCTGGCCGTCGAGCAGCACCGGGGATTTCAGGAAGGTGTTGCGGTGGATGCCGCCGAGGCGGGCGAAGCGGGCGTTCTCCAGCCCCGGAATCATCCGTAGAACATCGGCTTGCGCGCCGTACTTCATCTTCGTCTGGAAGCCGACGATGTTGTAGAGCGTGCCGAGCTTGTTGTCGCGGCGCAGCTGCACGACGGCGTGGGGTTTCACCTCGGGCTGGTGCGGGTTGGTCAGGCCCACGGGTTTCATCGGCCCGTGACGAAGGGTCTCGCGCCCGCGCTCGGCCATCACCTCGATCGGCAGGCAGCCGTCGAAATACTGCGCCGTCTCGCCGTCGTGGAACTCGGCCTTGTCGGCGGCCAGCAGGGCGTCGATGAAGGCATCGTAGGTCGCCTTGTCCATCGGGCAGTTCAGGTAGGCGGTGCGCTCCTCCTCGGTCTCGCCCTTGTCGTAGCGGGACTGCATCCAGGCCTTGGAAAGGTCGATGCTGTCGAAATGGACGATCGGGGCGATCGCGTCGAAGAAGGCCAGCGCGTCCTGTCCCGTCTCGGCGCGGATCGCCTCGGCCAGGGCGCCGGAGGTCAGGGGACCGGTCGCGACGATCCAGTGGCCGTCCGTGGGAAGCGATGTGATTTCAGTACTTTCCACGCGGATCTTCGGGTGGTTTCTCAACCGCTCCGTCACCGAGGCCGCGAAGGGATCTCGGTCGACAGCCAGTGCGCCGCCCGCGGGCAGGCGGTGGCGGGTGGCCATCTCCATGATCAGGCCCTTCGCCGCGCGCATCTCCCAGTGCAGGAGGCCCACCGCGTTCTGCTCGTCGTCGTCGGAGCGGAAGGAGTTCGAGCACACCATCTCGGCCAGGTCGCCGGTGCGGTGCGCGAAGGTGGCGACCTTCGGGCGCATCTCGTGCAGCACCACGTCGATGCCTGCCTCTGCCGCCTGCCAGGCTGCCTCGGCGCCGGCCATGCCGCCGCCCACGATGTTGAGTGTCTGTGCCATGATGCGGATCTAACCTCCGCCGCCCGGCTTGAAAAGGGGTCAGACGGGGGTGTCAGATGGGCGCGCTGGTGTCGCGGAAGATGTTAGTCACCTCGTCCTCCTCCATCGCCTCGCGCAGCGCGAGGGCATAGGGGCTGCGCCGCGCGAACCTCGGGGCGTAGGTCACGTCCTCGGCCATGACCGGGCGCGGGGTGCGGGCCGGGGAGACGGGGCGGGGGCGCGCCACGGTCACGCGCTCGACCTCGAGCTTGCGCAGGCGGACGGGGCCGCGCGCCTTCGGGTCGGTCAGGGCGATCATCATCAGCGCCCCGATCAGCGCCATGTCGCGCCAGAACTCGGTCAGCGCGTTCAGCGACAGGGTCGGCATGGCGGCGCTGTAGGACGAGCAGAAGAAGAACACCGACAAAAGGAGCGCGGCCGGGCGGACGAAGCGGCCGATGATCACAGTGAAGCAGGCGGCGTAGAGGATCGAGGCGACGAACGCGTCGCTGGGCCGGGGGCCGGGAAGGGAGTCGAGGAAGGAGGCGTCGGCGATGTTGTCGATCAGGCCGATGGAGGCCAGGAAATAGGACGCGATCAGGACCCGGACGAGGGCGAACTGAAGGCGGTACTGGGTCTTGAGCGACGCGTTCGTCACGATCGGACTCCCGGAAATTTACCAAGGGGGCGCGGTGTGACCACGCCAAACCCCTGTGTCCCGGATGTGACCGAAATGCGGCGGGTGCACGGCAAACGGGAGAGGGCGGGCGATTACTCGCCCGCCGGTGGCTCCTCGTCCTCGGACTGCTCGGCGATCCAGGCGACGCTCACCACTTCCTCGCCCGCGCCGGTGTTGAACACCTTCACGCCGCCCGCCCCGCGGGAGCGGAACGAGATGCCCTCGACCGGCACGCGGATCGACTGTCCCTTGGAGGTCGCCAGCATGATCTGGTCGTCGAGATCCACCGGGAAGGACGCGACGAGGGGCCCGCCGCGCATCGCCTTGTCCATGGCCATGACGCCCTGGCCGCCGCGGCCGCGCACCGGGTAGTCGTGGGAGGACGACAGCTTGCCCGAGCCCTGCGCGGTGATGGTCAGGATCAGGTCCTCGGCCGCGGACATGCGGGCGTAATCCTCGGGTCCGAACTCGGCGGCTTCGCCGGTGCTCTCCTCCTCGTCCGTCTCCAGCTCGGCGTCGTCGGCGAGGCCCGCCATGGCGCGGCGCATCTTGAGATAGGCCGCGCGTTCGCCTGGCGTCGCCTCGAAGTGCCGGATCACGGCCATCGAAACCACGCGGTCGCCCTCGGCCAGGCGGATCCCCCGGACGCCGGTGGAATCGCGGCCCTTGAAGATCCTGACCGCGGTCGTCGGGAAGCGGATCGCGCGCCCGAGCGCCGTGACCAGCATCATGTCGTAGCTTTCGTCGGCGATGCGGGCGTTCACCAGCTTCACGTCCTCGGGCAGCTTCATGGCGATCTTGCCGTTGCGCATGACGTTGGTGAAGTCCGACAGGGCATTGCGCCGCACGTCGCCGTCGGAGGTGGCGAAGACGATCTGCAGCTCGTCCCAGTCGGCCTCGTCCCGGTCCACGGGCATGATCGCGGCGATGGAGACGCCCGCGGGGATCGGCAGGATGTTGACGATCGCCTTGCCCTTCGACGTCCGCCCGCCCAGCGGCAGGCGCCAGGTCTTCAGCTTGTAGACCATGCCGTCGGTGGTGAAGAACAGAAGCTGCGTGTGGGTGTTGGCGACGAACAGGGTCGTCACCACGTCGTCGTCCTTCAGACCGCCGCCGGCCAGGCCCTTGCCGCCCCGCCGCTGGCTGCGGAACTCGGCAAGCGGCGTGCGCTTGATGTAACCGGTCTGGGTGATGGTGACGACCATGTCCTCACGCTCGATGAGGTCCTCGTCCTCCATATCGCCGGCCCAGTCGACGATCTCGGTGCGGCGGGGGACGGCGAACTGGTCCTTCACCTCCTGCAGCTCGGTCGAGATGATGCCCATGATCCGCTCGCGCGAGCGCAGGATGTCGAGGTAGTCCTTGATCTTGGCCGCCAGGTCCTCCAGCTCGTCCGTCACTTCCTTGACACCGAGCTGGGTCAGGCGCTGGAGCCGCAGGTCGAGGATGGCGCGTGCCTGGATCTCGGACAGGTTGTAGGTGCCGTCCTCGTTCATCGTGTGGCTCGGGTCGTCGATCAGCCGGATGAACGGCGCGATCTCGTGGGCGGGCCAGGCGCGCTCCATCAGCTTCTGGCGGGCCTCGGCGGCGTCGAGGGACGATCGGATGGTCTGCACCACCTCGTCCACGTTCGACACCGCGACGGCCAGACCGCAGAGGATGTGGCTGCGCTCGCGCGCCTTCCTCAGGTCGTAGGCGGTGCGGCGCGCGACGACTTCCTCGCGGAAGCTGATGAAATGGGTGAGGAAATCCCTCAGCGTCAGCTGCTCGGGGCGGCCGCCGTTCAGGGCCAGCATGTTGCAGCCGAAGGAGGTCTGCATCGGCGTGAATCGGTAGAGCTGGTTCAGCACCACCTCGGGCGTCGCGTCGCGCTTCAGCTCGATCACCACGCGCACGCCGACGCGGTCGGATTCGTCCTGCACCCCGGAAATGCCCTCGAGCTTCTTCTCACGGACCAGATCCGCGATCTTCTCGATCATCGCGGCCTTGTTCACCTGGTAGGGAATCTCGTCCAGCACGATGGCGAAGCGGTCCTTGCGGATCTCCTCGACCCGGGTCTTCGCCCGGATGACGACGCTACCGCGCCCTTCCAGGTAGGCCTTGCGCGCGCCGGAGCGGCCGAGGATCACGCCGCCGGTCGGGAAGTCGGGGCCCGGGACGTATTCGATCAGCTGCTCGGTCGAGAGGTCCGGATCGGCGATCAGGGCCAGCGTGGCATCGACCACCTCGCCCAGGTTGTGGGGCGGAATGTTGGTGGCCATGCCGACGGCGATGCCGCCCGCGCCGTTGACCAGCATGTTCGGGAACCGGGCGGGCAGGACCGTGGGTTCGCGGTCCTTGCCGTCGTAGTTGTCCTGGAAGTCGACGGTCTCCTTCTCGATGTCCGCCAGCAGCGCCTGCGCCGGGCGGTCCATCCGCACCTCGGTATAGCGCATGGCGGCGGCGGAATCGCCGTCCATGGATCCGAAGTTGCCCTGGCCGTCGAGCAGCGGCAGCGACATCGAGAAGTCCTGCGCCATCCGCACCAGCGCCTCGTAGATCGCCGAGTCGCCGTGGGGGTGGTACTTGCCCATCACGTCGCCGACGGGGCGGGCGGACTTGCGGTAGGACTTGTCGTGGGTGTTGCCGGTTTCGTGCATCGCGTAGAGGATCCGCCGGTGCACAGGTTTCAGGCCGTCGCGCAGATCGGGGATCGCGCGGGAGACGATGACGGACATCGCGTAGTCGAGGAAGGACGAACGCATCTCGTCGGCGATCGAGATGACCGGGCCGTGGTGCGCCGCGCGCTCGGGGCCGTTTTCGTCTTCGTTTTCAGGCGTTTCCGGTGTGTCGTTCACGTCGACCGCTGCTCCTGCGCTCTGCTCTACATATTGTTGCCGGGGTTATATCAGGACGCGCATGTTGCGTGCAATGTCTGCCTGAGTTTTCGGCAAGCAGCCAGGGGGAGAGAGTGCTAACATACTGTTTTAATTGAAAAGTAAAACGACTTCGGCATGATCGGAAGCGGGGGATTGTGACAGGCCCGGAAGGAGTGATTTGAATGGCGATGTCCGAGATGGAAATGATGCTCAAGGGGTACGGCCTCACGACGGCCGAGATGTTCTACCGCATGCCGGATTACACGAGTGTTCTCAACACCTTCGTCTGGCAGGACTACGATATCGCCCCCGATCACCCGCGACTCTTCAGGTTCATCGAGTTCTGGCAGAAGGAGATCGAGGGGCCGCTGCACTCGGTGCGCTTCACCCACCGCAAGATGATCGCGCCGGGCGAATGGCGCAACGTCACGGGCGAGCTGACGCTGCACTGAGGCTCCGGCGCCGCCGGGGTTCAGGGCATGAGCCGCGCGACATAGCCGGGCAGGGCGAAGGCCGCCTGGTGCACCGCGGGCGTGTAGTAACCGGTCTCGATCCCCGCCGCGCTGAAGCGCGCCTCCAGGGTTTCGAGGGGCACCTGCCGCGCGCCGCCGTCGCTGCCCCAGCCGAAGGCCATGGGCCCGCCCGCGTAGGTCGGCACGGTGGCGAGGTAGCAGGTCCAGTCCGCGAACAGCGCCTTGAAGGCGCGCATGGTGTTGGTCAGCTCCTGCCCCTGCAGGAAAGGCACGCCGTTCTGGGTGACGAGGATGCCGCCCGGGGCGAGGGCGCGTTGCGCGTGGCCGTAGAAGGTGTCGGTGAACAGCACCTCGCCGGGGCCCACGGGATCGGTCGAGTCGACGATGATGACGTCGAAGCCGCCGTCGGTGGAGCGGATGAACTCGGCGCCGTCGGCGATCACGAGGTCGAGGCGCGGATCGTCGAAGGCGCCCGCGGAGATGTCCGGGAGGTACTCCTTCGAGAACTCCACCACGCCCGCGTCGATCTCGACCATGGTGACATGCGAGACGGTGCGATGCTTCAGCACCTCGCGCGCCATGCCGCCGTCGCCGCCGCCGATGATCAGCACCCGCGCGGCCGAGCCATGGGCCAGGATCGGCACGTGGGTCAGCATCTCGTGGTAGATGAAGTTGTCGCCTTCCGTCACCTGCACCACGTCGTCCAGCGTCAGGATGCGCCCGAAGGTCGGATTCTCGAACACACGGAGCCGCTGGTGATCGGTCTGGCTGTCGTAGAGCACCGACGACTCGCGCAGGGCCTGGGCATGGTCGGCATGCAGGGCTTCGAGGGTCCAGCCGGGCAGTTTGGGCATCGTCGCGCTCCTTCGTCTCGTTCTCGGCGGACCATGGCGAAAACCGTGCCCCCCGGCAACCGGGTCAGCCCATCAGGCTTTCGAGGATCAGCGACAGAAGCTCGCCCCGGTTCGCGGTGCCGGACTTGCGGTAGATGGCGTTCAGGTGCGACTTCACCGTGCCCTCGGCGCTGCCGCGAAGGCGCGCGATCTCGGCGATGGACAGGCCCTTGACAAGGAAGTTCGCGATGTCGGCCTCGGAGGCGGTCAGGTTCCAGGCCGCGAAATGCGCTTGGATCACGTCGTTCATCGCGGCGGAGGCCACGCTGACGCTGCGCTCCAGATGCGCCTGGCGGCGCAGGATCCGCACCGCCATGCGCGTCTCGACCACGATCGCGGCGATCAGCGACAGGGTGGCCAGCGCCTCGATGTCGAGATGGCCGAGGATCGCCTGCTGGACGCCCGCCTCGCGAAAATCGTTCAGAACGTCGCCCGCGAAGAAGGCCGCGCAGAAGACCTGCACGGCGATCAGGGCGATCAGGCCCCAAGGCGGACGCCGGTCCCGGGACAGGGCCGGCGCCAGCTTCGCCGCGCTGCCGCTCACAACTCCTTGTATCCCGTCACCATCGCGCGGGGCAGGTTCACGCCGGTGCGCCTGCTCTCGTAGATCACGGCGAGGATGTGCAGCACGACCGAGATTTCCGCCCATGTCACGGCGCCTTCATGCAGGGTTTCGGGCCATTCCACGCCCCAGAACATGTCCGTGGTCATCAGATACCCCGAGACGGCGATCACGGCCAGCGTCAGCAGCAGGTTGTAGATCATCCACGCCCCGAGCGGCGTGTGGCCCGCGTGCCGGTGGCTGCGGCCGGTGACCATGCCGGTCAACTGCTCCAGCGCGCCCGAGATGCTGGGCGGAAAGCTGGAGAAGCGGGCATAGCGGGTGCCGACGAGGCCCCAGATCAGGCGGAAGGCGATCAGCCCGGCCACGCCGTAGCCGATCCAGATGTGCAGTCGGCTGTCGTGGTCGACGATCAGCGCGTTGGCGGCGAACAGCGCCACGAGGGACCAGTGGAACATGCGCACCAGCGGATCCCAGATCTTCTGTCGGGTCATTCTCGGCTCTCCTTCCGGGGGGGCGGCGCGCACCGGGGGACAGGGGGATGCGGCGCGCACCGCCGGGGATCAATCGGCGTCCTTGTTGACGATCTCGAGGTCCCCGTTCAGCAGGATCTCCATCTTCTTGCCGTCCTTCCGGGCGTAGGCTTCGTAATAGCCATCCTCGACCTTGATCTTGCCGACCTCGTAGCCCTGGTCGGTCAGCAGGGTCTGGATCTTGGTCTTCACCTCGTCGGTCAGCTTCACGCTGCCGGACGCGAAGGCGGTGCAGGGCAGGGCGACGGCGAGGGTCAGGGCGGCGATGGTCTTCAGCATGGGGTTCGTCCTTCTGTCTGGCGGAGCGCCGGGAGTGGCGTGTCCTGCCGACCAGATGGACGGCGAACAGGGCGGCGGGAAGCCAACCGGAGGTGCAGTTCCGACCCTCTGCAACCGGGGTTCAGGGCGCCAGGAGGGCCGCAAACGGCAAAAGGGCCGCCCCGAAGGAGCGGCCCCTGCGCTGTCGTCGCTGTCTTGCGTCAGGCGGCGGCGGTATCGGTCACCAGGCCGTCGCCGCGCAGCAGTTCCTTCACCCGCACGTCATCGGTGGCGAAGGCGGCCTTCAGAACCTCGACCGCGCGCCAGGGATTCGCGTCGCCGCACATGAAGACGTCGAAGGCGCCGTAGCCGATTTCCGGCCAGGTGTGGACCGAGATGTGGGACTCGGCCAGCACCGCCACGCCCGACACGCCCTGCGGCGAGAACTTGTGGGTGTGGATGTGCAGCAGCGTCGCGCCGCAGAGCTCGACCGAATCGCGGAAGGCCTGCTGGATCCGCGCCTCGTCGTCGAGGCCATGGCCGTTCACCACCTCGATGATCAGGTGCGTGCCGGCGAACACCTTGCCGTCGCGGCGGATGAAGTGATCCTCGCGGTCCGCGTCGAAGATGTCGCGGGTGGTGTCGATGTGCGCAGCAGTGATGCCGCGGGTGTCTTCCGCTTGGGCGCCTGTCTCCAGACCAGTCCCCAGTTGGAAGAGGTTGGAGCCGTCCATGGCCTACCCCTTTCTACCAGTAGATTGAATCCGTGGTCCCTTAGCGCCCCCCCGGCTTTTCGGCCGAGGTTGGGATCGGTCCCGCATGTCGCGCCCACCTAGGGGTCATCGGCGACTCGCGCAAGGGATTTTTCCAGAACGGTCGAAATTTTCCGCGGCGGCGGCTGCGGGACGGAGGCGCGGGGCGGAAGAATCTGGGGGTATTCAGATACCTTAATTACAGACCTTTGATTTTAGGCGGAAAATGTGAGAAGCACCAGCTTGACTGTGCCGCGGCGATGGTTAGAAGGACGCCATCCGGACGGCGCCCCACGACCCCCTTCTGACGGCGCTCTCTCATCTACAGGACCCGAGACATGAAAACCTTTACCGCTACCCCGGCGGATATCGACAAGAAGTGGATCCTGATCGACGCCGAGGGCGTCGTTCTGGGCCGTCTTGCCTCGATCATCGCCATGCGCCTGCGCGGCAAGCACAAGCCGACGTTCACGCCCCACATGGACATGGGCGACAACGTCATCGTCATCAACGCCGACAAGGTCCAGCTGACCGGCAACAAGCGGATGAAGCCGAACTACTGGCACACCGGCTTCCCGGGCGGGATCAAGTCGCGCACCACCGGCCAGATCCTGGAAGGCAAGTATCCCGAGCGGGTCGTCACCATGGCGGTCAAGCGGATGCTGCCGGGCGGCAAGCTCTCGCGCCAGCAGATGACCAACCTGCGTGTCTACGCCGGTGCCGAACACCCCCACGAGGCGCAGAGCCCCGAAGTTCTTGACGTGAAGGTCATGAACAAGAAGAACACCCGGGAGGCATGAGCATGGCCGACGAAATCAAATCCCTCGACGAGCTGAACGCAGCCGTCTCCGGCAGCACCGCCGCCGCCCCCCAGGACGCCCCGCTGCACGAGCAGGTGCGCGACGAGTTCGGCCGCTCCTACGCCACGGGCAAGCGCAAGGACGCCGTCGCCCGCGTCTGGATCAAGCCGGGTTCCGGCAAGGTCACCGTGAACGGCAAGGACCAGTCGGTCTACTTCGCCCGCCCGGTGCTGCAGATGATCCTGCGCCAGCCCTTCACCGTCGCCAACGTCGAAGGCCAGTTCGACGTGCACTGCACCGTCAAGGGCGGTGGCCTCTCGGGCCAGGCCGGCGCGGTCAAGCACGGCATCTCGAAGGCGCTTCAGCTGTACGATCCCTCCCTGCGCGGCGCGCTGAAGGCCGCCGGCTTCCTGACCCGCGACAGCCGCGTGGTCGAGCGGAAGAAGTACGGCAAGGCCAAGGCCCGGAAGAGCTTCCAGTTCTCCAAGCGCTGATCTTGCTCCGAGCTTCGGACGACACGAATGGCGGGCGCGGCACATCAGCCGCGCCCGCAGTCCTTTGCGGGTGAGCCCGATGGAGTACCGCCCCGAGATCGACGGCCTGCGCGCCGTCGCCGTCCTGCCCGTCATCCTGTTCCACGCGGGATTTTCCGCGTTCGGGGGCGGTTTCGTCGGGGTCGACGTCTTCTTCGTCATCAGCGGCTATCTCATCACCTCGATCATCTTCGAGGGCCGCGCGCGTGGCACCTTCTCGATGGGCCGGTTCTACGAGCGGCGGGCGCGGCGGATCCTGCCTGCGCTGTTCCTCGTCATGCTCTGCTGCCTGCCCTTCGCCTGGGCCTGGATGATCCCCGACCGGTTCGAGGATTTCGCGAAGAGCTTCGGGTCGGTGCCGCTGTTCCTGTCCAACTTCTACTTCCTCAGCCAGACCGGGTACTTCATGCCCGACGCCGAGACCCAGCCGCTGCTGCACACCTGGAGCCTCGCGGTGGAGGAACAGTATTACCTGCTGTTCCCGCTGCTTGTCGCGCTCTGCGCCCGGATGGGGCGGGGCGGCGTCATCGCCGTCTTCGCCGTGGTGGCGGGGCTCAGCCTGGGACTGGCCGAATGGGGGCTGGCCCATCACCCCGAGCGGACCTTCTTCTTCACCGGCGCGCGGCTGTGGGAGCTGATGGCGGGCTCGATCCTTGCCGTGGCCCTGCGGAGTCGGCCGCGCCCGGGCAACGGGATGCTGGCGGCGTTCGGGCTGGCGGCAATCCTGGCGGCGGTGTTCCTCTACCAGCCCGACACGCCCTTTCCGGGGGTCGCGGCGCTGCTTCCGGTTCTCGGCACGGTGCTGATCCTCGCCTGTGCCGCGCCCGGGGGGCTGGTGACGCGCCTTCTGTCCTGGCGGCCGATGGTGGCGGTGGGGCTGGTCAGCTACAGCGCCTACCTCTGGCACCAGCCGGTCTTCGCCTTCGCCCGGATCCGCAGCGTGGGCGAGCCTTCGTCCCTGGCGATGCTCGGTCTCGCGGCGTTGTCCCTGGGCCTGGCCGCGCTCAGCTGGCGCTTCGTCGAACAGCCGTTCCGCCGTGCTCCCGTGCCGCTGCTGCGGAGGCGGCGCGTGCTGTTCGGCGCGGCGGGGGGCGTGGGGGTGCTGTTCGTCGCCATCGGGCTTCTCGCCGACAACACCGCCTGGTTCAACGCCAGCCGGACCGAGCGGCAGCGCGCCTTCCTCGGCTGGCTGGGCTTCGCCGAGACGCAGGCCTTCCGCGACGGCTATCGCTTCCCCGACTGCTTCTTCGGCGCCGAGGGCCACGGGTTCGAGGCGTACCGCCCTGAGACCTGTCTCGCCCTCGATCCGGAGCGGCCGAACGTGCTGGTCCTCGGCGATTCCCACGCCGCGCATCTTTACACCGGGCTGCGGCGGGGCTTTCCGGGGGTGAATGTCCTGCAGGCCACCGCCTCGGCCTGTCCGCCGCTCAGTCCGCGCGACGGCGATCCGGGCTGCGCGGCGCTGACGGCGCTGCTGCGGAACGAGGTGCTGCCAAGGGGCGGGATCGACGCCGTGATCGTTTCGGCCCGCTGGCAGGACGGCGACTTCGCGGGGCTGCCCGGGGTGCTGGCGGAGTTGCAGGAGAGCGTGCCGCGGGTGGTCGTGTTCGGCCCGACCGCGGAATACAGCCCCGCGGCGCCCGAGATCCTGGCGACGGTGCCCGAGGGCGCCGATTACGACGCGGCGCTGCAGGCGCGGCTCGACCCGGCGGTGCGCGCGCGCGCGGAACGGTTGGCAGAGGTTGCGGAAGCGGCGGGCGTCCCCTTCGTCGATGTCCTCGACACGCTCTGCGGCGGGACGGGCTGCCGGGCGCTGGCCGGGCCGGGGGTGCCGGTCAACTGGGATTACGGGCACTACACGCTTGACGGCTCGGCCCGGGTGGTCGAGCAGATGCGGGACACCGGGCGCCTGACGCCCGGAATGCTGGGCGCGGAGCAGGCGGAACGATGAGCGACGAGGCGACACCGGCGGCGGCGGGGCAAGGGCGGCCGTTGTGGCTGGCCGCGGCGCCCGTGGTGTTCCTGCTGCTCTGGTCGGGCGGCTATGCCGTGGCGAAGATCGGGCTGGAGCACGCGGCGCCGCTGACGATCCTGTGCCTGCGCTATGCGCTGGTCGTGGGGATCATGGGCGCGGCCTTCGTTGTGCTGCGTCCGCCGCTGCCGAAGCGGGCGGCGGACTGGGGGCACCTCGCGCTGGTGGGCGTGCTGATCCAGACCGTCTATTTCGGGATGACCTACATGGCGCTGCTGAACGGTCTCTCCGCGGGTCTGGCGGCGATCATCCTGTCGTTCCAGCCGATCCTCGTCGCGCTGATCGCGCCGCGCTGGTCGGGAGAGCCGATCCGGATCGCCACCTGGATCGGGCTCGTGCTGGCGCTTGCGGGGGCGGTGACGGTGATCGTCGCGCGCCTCGACATCTCGCCGCCGCCGCCCCTGGTGTTCCTGCTGGCACTGCTGGGGCTGGCGGGGATCACCGGCGCGACGCTGTGGGAAAAGCGCTTCGGCCTGTCGCACCACCCGGTGACGGCGAACCTGATCGGCTACGGCGCGGGGCTGATCTGCCTGCTGCCGTTCTGGGCGGTGCAGGACGCGGCGCCGGTGCGCTGGAACTGGGAATTCGTCTGGGTGATGGTCTACCTCGTCCTCGGCAATTCGGTGATCGCCGTGGGCCTGCTGCTGGCGATGATCCGGGCGGGCGAGGTGGCGCGCGTCTCGGCGCTGATGTTCCTCGTGCCGCCGCTGGCCGGGCTGATCGCCTGGGCCACGCTCGGCGAGGTGATGCCGCCGCTGGCCTGGGTCGGCTTCGCGCTGGCGGGCGGCGGCGTGTACCTCGCGACGCGGCGGGCGCGGGGCTGAGACGCCGCGCCCGAAGGCCTCAGCCCGGCACGTCCAGCGTCACGCGGCGTCCGCTTTTCGTGTAGGAGAGGTTGCTCTGGCCGATGGCGGCGACGCGGCCGCCGTCGATCCGGTCACCGACCTTCACCTTCATGAACTTGCCCGAGGGCAGGCGGACCAGCGCGCGGCGGTTCGAGGTGCTGCCGTAGACGCCGATCAGGTTGATCTTGCCAAGGTTGATCGCGTTCTTGATCGTCGCGCGGGCCGCGACCGAGGCGCTGGTCGGGATCTTCGGCTGCCGGGCGACGGCGACACGGGACACCTCCGGCTCGTCGTCGGACTCGGGCGCCGCGGTGGCCGGGGCGCGCACGGCGGGCGCGGCCGCGGTGCGGGCAGGGGCCGGGGCGACGGCGACCTTCAGGTCCGCCGGGCGCTGCTTCGGCATGCGCGAGCGGGCGACGGCATAGGGGCTGACGGGTTCGGGCGCCGGAGTGACGAGCGCGGCGGTCACCAGATCCTCGGGCGCCGGGCGGGGCGGGATGACGGCGACGGGCGCCTGTGGCGTTCCGGCGTCGGCGGGCACCGTCGCTTCGGCGGCGACCTCGGTCAGGGTGTCGGTGACGGCATCGGCGATGGCGGCGGAGGTCGCGGTGTCGACCACGGCGGCCGTCCCGGTCGCGTCGGGGGTCGCGGTGACGAAGCTGAGCGCCCGCGTCTCGACCTCGTTTGGGCGGGAGCGCGGCTTGAACCCGGCGAGCTCGGTGCGCGGGGTGCTGGCAAGCTGCGTCTGATCGGACTGGTCGGTCTGGTCGGTTTGTCCGGCCGGTCCGGCCGGTCCGGCGAGCCCCTCGGGACGGGTGCGCGGCCGGGTGTCGGGCAGGTCAGGCTGGGTCGTGGCGGTCGGCGCCAATGTTTCGGGCCGATCCGGGGGTTCGGGCGGACGGCGCGGCGGCGGGCCCGCCGTGACAAGGATGCCCTGGGGTGAAATGGCGCCTTCCGGTGTCGCGCGCACCAGCCCGCGCTCGTCCAGATCGAAGGTCTGGCCCGGGGGGGCCGGGGGCAGGGGCGCCTCGGGCAGCTGGGGTTCGGCTGTCTGGGGGAGGTCGGGCAGCGATCCGGGCGTCTCGGGGGCGATCGCGGGGTCGAGGGCGGCGACGTAGATGTCGTCGATCCGGTCGATGGACGGCTCTTCCGGTGTATCCGGCCCCCGCTCCCAGACGCCCGTGGTGGCATAGCGGGCGACGACGGCATCGCCGGAGACATCGCCTTCCGCCAGCGCGCGCTGCAGCGGATCGGGCGAGGGGCGCGCGGCCGGCGGATCGGGGGCGGCCGTGACGGTGACGGGGGCGGCTTCGGGCTCGGGCGCGGAAGGGGCGGCGGGCGGAACGACGGAAAGCGGCGTGTCGGGTTGCTGGAGAGGTCCGGCCGCGGCGGATTCGTCCACGTCCGGGGCGCGGGAGCCGGTCAGGGCGGCGATCTCGGAGGCGGCGTCGGGCGCTGCGGTGGCGGGATCCTGCGGTGCCGTCCGGGCCGGCACCGCGTCGGCGGTCCCG
>NZ_PNOS01000046.1 GCF_002869745.1 Oceaniglobus roseus | reverse complement strand
CAGGCGTACCGGATCTGGAACGCGCAACCGTGCGGCGAATCACCCGGCGTGCAGTCTCCTCGCCGATCCGCGTCACGCACCGCGCGCGGACTGCGCGACGAGCTGCGCGAGCAGGGCGCGTTCGGCGTCGCTGCGCCGGACCATGGCGCGGAAGGCGCCGTCCTCGGTCAGCGCCAGGAAGGGCCAGGGGGTCTTCAGCAGGGCCTCGACCCGCGCCGCCGCCGGACTGCCGGTGTCGCTGCTCTCGGTCACCAGCACGGGGTCGAACAGGGCGTGGAGCCGCGCGAGGGTCAGCCGGTCCGGCGGCTGTTCGAGCGAGCCCTCGGCATCGATGCCGATCTGCGCGAGGCGGTCCATCACGATCTGCTCCAGCGCCGCCGCCCCGAGATCGCGGTAGTCGGTCGGCGGCGTGGCATAGCGCATCACCTCGCCGGGCAGGGCGAGGCCGGGCACGTCCATGCGGCCGAAGAGGTCGAGGAACCGCGCGATCCGCACCGCGCCGTCGTAGCGGGCGCGGTAGACGGGGCGGTCGGCCAGGATCCGCTCCAGAACCGCTGCGGGCGGCGCCCAGCCGAGGAAGCGGCCGGGCAGGCCGCCGCGGCTGCCGGTGAAGACGATGGCCTCGGGCGCCCCGCGCCGCTGCGCCCCGGCGCTGAAGGCCAGAAGCCGCGTCACCCACCAGGCGGAGCCGTCGGCGATGTCGATGATCGCGAAGGGCTGGCCCGAGGCGCGGCGCAGCGCGTCCATGATCTCCATCGGCGCGCTGTCGGAGACCAGCTCTCCGGGCTGGCCGAGGTTGGCGGGCACGAAGACGGTTTCGATGGCCGCGGGCGCGGGGGAGGGGGCGACGCGGCTGAGGTCGAGGTTGAACCATGTCGAGCCGACGACGGCGCGGTTGGCGGCCAGGAAGTCGAGCAGGCAGAGGACGAGGGGCGCGAGGCTGGCCAGCAGCAGCACCAGCACCGCGAGGTTCAGGGCCGCCGGATCGGGCCAGCCGGTGCCCGAGCGGATGGCGAGAAGCAGCAGCAGCCCGACCAGGAAGGCGCCCGCCGCGGCGCCGAGGGCGGCGAGGGTGCCATGGGGCCAGAGGGCGCTGCGCTGCGCGGCCATCGACGCTTCTCCCGGGGGTGATCGCTTGGGCGATGGTATCACGGGGGGTGCCCTTGCGTCAGGCAGGGGAAACCGGACTTGCGCCGCCCCCGCGATTCGCCCGTGCCGATGGGCGGGAAGGCGCCGGGTGCGTCGCCCGCTGCGCCGGGTTTCCGCGCAGACGGGGCCGCGGTGCCGCCGGGGGACTTTGCGGGCGGCGGGGCGCCTGTCCCGACTCGCGCGGCGGGCGGGGAATCGCGCGCCGGGGCCGGCGGGGCAGAGGCTCGCGGTCCCCGTTCGCGGAACGTGGAACATGGCGCCGGGCGGTCCGTGCCGGTCCCCCGGTGCCACACGATGGAGAACGACCATGAAGACGACGCTTGTTTCCGCCGCCGCGGTGCTGGCCCTGGCCGCGCCGTGTCTTGCCGAGTCCGCGCTCGACGCCAACGGCGACGGCAGCGTGACCTTCGACGAGGTGCTGGCGGTCTATCCCGAGACCACGGAGTCCGCCTTCGTGGCCATGGACAGCGACGGCGACGGGTTGCTGAGCCCCGAGGAAATCGCGGCGGCGCAGCGGACCGGATTCCTGCCGCTCTAGGGCGCGCGGGCCGCGCCGGGGCAACCGTGCTCCGGGCGTCCCGCCGAGGTCCTTTCATCGGTGAAATCGTTTGGCCGGTTGCCGGGAATCGGCGACAGTCGGGGCAGGCCGTCGGGGACGGGAGCGGTTCCCGGCGGCCGTTCGACATGCCGAAGCCGCGGCCCCGCGACGGGCCGCATTACGGGAGGACTCCGCCGATGAACCTCAGACCCGACCCGACCTTCCATCCCACCGCGAAGATGGCCATGCAGGCCCCGGTCGAGACCCTGGCCTTTACCCTGCTGCTGTCGCCCGACGGCTCGCAGCCCGACGGGCTGGCGGTGATCGACGTCGACCCGGCCTCGAAAAGGTACGGGAAGATCGTCCATTCGCTGTTCATGCCGAACAGGGGGGACGAGTTCCACCATTTCGGCTGGAACGCCTGTTCCTCGGCGCTGTCGCCGCTGACGGGGCATGCCTTCCTCGAACGCCGCTACCTCATCATTCCCGGCATCCGGTCCTCGCGGATCTACGTGATCGACGTGAAGGAGCCGCTGAAGGCGAAGATCCACAGGATCATCGAGCCGGAGGAACTGTTCGCGAAGACCGGCTATTCGCGGCCGCACACCATCCATTGCGGGCCGGAGGGGATCTACGTCTCGACGCTCGGGGGCGGCGGCGCGGACGGGACCGACGGGCCTCCGGGCATCTTCATCATGGATTGCGAGACCTTCGACATCCTCGGGCGCTACGAGATGGACCGGGGGATCCAGGACAAGCACTATGACTTCTGGTGGAACCTGCCGCGGGATTACATGGTGAGTTCCGAGTGGGGCCTGCCGCCGCAGTTCGAGAACGGCGTGGTGCCGGAGGATCTGCTTTCGAACAAGTACGGGCACACGATCCACTTCTGGGACCTCCGCGCGAGGAAGTGCGTGCAATCCATTGATCTCGGGGCAAATCACCAGATGGCGCTGGAGATCCGGCCCGCCCACGACCCGGCCAAGCAGTACGGCTTCTGCGGGGTGGTGGTGGACACGACGAACCTGCAGGGCGCGATCTTCACCTGGTGGCGGAAGGAGGACGGCAGCTTCGAGGCGAAGAAGGTCATCACCATCGATCCTGTCCCGGCCGAGGCGGACGACCTGCCGGATCTTCTGAAGGGGTTCGGGGCCGTGCCGCCGCTGGTGACGGACATCGACCTGAGCCTCGACGACCGGTTCCTCTATGTCGCCTGCTGGGGGCTCGGGGAGATGCACCAGTACGATGTGTCGGACCCGATGAACCCGAAGCTGGCGGGCAAGGTCGAGATCGGCGGGATCGTGAGGAAGGCGAAGCACCCGAACGGGAAGGACTTCGGTTATGGCCCGCAGATGGTGGAGGTCAGCCGGGACGGAAAGAGGGTGTACTGGACCAACTCGCTGTATTCGACCTGGGACGACCAGTTCTATCCGGGCGACCGCGGCGCGGCGATGGTCTGCGCCGAGGTGGGGCCGAACGGGGGGCTGACGCTGAACGACTTCTGGGTGGACTTCCCGAAAGGATACCGCGCGCACCAGATCCGGCTGGAAGGGGGCGACTGTTCCACCGACAGCTTCTGCTATCCCAACGTCTGAGCCGTGGAGAGCATGAGCACGGCGGCCCTCTGGGGGGCCGTCGTGGTGTCGGGCGTCTACCACGGGGTGAACCCCGGGATGGGCTGGCCGCTGGCCGTCTCGGCCGCGCTGATGGAGCAGCGGGGGGCGGCGCTGGCGCGGGCGCTGGCGCTGCTGGCAGCGGGGCATTTTCTGGCCATGGGGGCGATCCTGCTGCCCTTCTCGCTGATGTCGACGCTGGTGGAATGGGAGCGGGCGCTGCGCCTCGGCGCGGGGCTGCTGGTGATCGCGATGGGGGTGTACCTGCTGTTGAACCGGCGGCATCCGCGCATCCTGGCGCGCATCCCGCCGGGGCGGCTGGTGCTGTGGTCGTTCCTCGCCGCCATGGCCCACGGGGCGGGGCTGATGCTGGTGCCGATCTACCTCGGGATCTGCGGCGATCCCGACGCGGCGCACCGGGCGGCGGGGGCGCTGATGGCGGGCACGCTCGGCGCCGCGGTGACGGTCGCGGCGGTGCACACGGCGGCGATGACGCTGTCGGGCGGCGCGCTGGCGGTGGGGATGTACCTGTGGCTCGGGATGCAGTTCCTGAGGCGGAGCTGGTTCAACCTCGACGTGGTCTGGGCGCTGAGCCTGATCCTTGTCGGGGCGATCGGTGCGGCTTCGGCGGTCTGGCAGGGCGGGGCCTGAGGCGCCGCCCTGCCGCGGCCTCACTCGGCGGCCGTGGCCTTGCGGCCTTCCTTCTCGGCGGCGTAGTTGGCCTGGGCGGTTTCCACGGCCTTGGCGTGGATCTCGGCCAGTTCGGGGCGCAGTTTCTGGGCGCGGGCGGCGGCATTCATGGTCGACATGTGCTGGCCCTGGAAATGCGAGAAGACCTCGCGCGCGATCAGGTTGTAGCTGCGCTTGGTCGCCTCGAAGTTCGCCCAGTTGTGGGCCAGCATCAGGTAGGCTCCGAAGCCGCCGTTCGACTGGGTCCAGAGCCGTTCGATCTGGGCGCGGCACATCTCGGGGGTGCCGATGGCGCCGAAGCCCGAATCGTTGATGAAGTCGATCATCTCCTTGGCGTTCTGGCCGGGCATCGACATCTGCGGGAAGGCGGCGATCTCCTGGAAGTAGTTGAACCAGTGCTCGATCCCGTACTCGACGTCGCGGCGCGCCTGCTCGGTCGTCTCGGCGATGTGGCAGAGGCCGACGAGGCGCCACTTGTCGCGGCTGACCTGCTGCTTCCAGTGCTTCGCCTCCTCCTCGATCACGTCCCAGTGGAGCGCGAGGGCGTCGAAGCCCGCGGCCGTGGTCGCGCCGATGGAGATGAGGCCGGTGCCGTACCTGCCGGCGAGCTTCGGCCCCGTGGGCGAGGCGACGGCGGCGGTGGCGATGTCGAAGTTCGAGTAGGGGCGCAGGTGCAGCCGCGCGTCCTTCAGCACCCAGCGGTCGTTCTCGAAGTTCACCGGCTCGTCCGAGCGCAGCAGCCGCGTGATGATGTCGATCCCGTCGGCGAGGAGGCCGCGGGTGTCCTTCTGGGACAGGCCGATCATGGCGGCGTCGGTCGGCAGCGATCCCGGCCCAAGGCCCAGCATCACCCGGCCCCGCGTCAGGTGGTCGAGCTGCACCAGGTCCTCGGCCACCCAGAGCGGGTTGTGGTAGCTGACCGAGACGACGCCCGTGCCGAGCTTGATGCGCCGGGTCCGCTCGGCCGCGGTGGCGATCATCAGGGCGGGGTTGGCCGAGATCTCGGAGCCTGCCGAGTGATGCTCGCCGAACCAGACCTCGTCGTAGTCGCAGCGGTCGAGCCACTGCACGAGGTCGAGATCCTGCTGGAGCGCGAGGGTTGGGTTGATCCCGGGCTTGTGGAACGGCGCCAGGAATATGCCGAAACGCATGCGGTTCATGTGGTCTCCTCCCGATGGGCTGCCCGCAGGCTGCGGGCGGGCCGTGAGAGGAGGTTAAGCGCGCCGGGGCGCGGGGCCTAATCAATTCTGGGGCCGATCCGGTGCTGGCGGGGAAGCGTCGCGCGGGAATGGAGGGTGCGGGACCGGGGGCTGTCTGCCCGTCGCCATTGTGCTTGCACCAATGGCGCAAAAATGGCGACCCCCGAGTATATTTGGGAAGCAAAGATGGAGGGGGTGCGGGGGAGGATGGGCGCGGGTCCGGTCGCCCCTCGGCTTCGAGGGGGGTGCGCCGTCGCGCGGGCCGGGCCTCAGGCGGCCCTGACGGCGTCGAGCACCTCCTCGACGTGGCCGGGGACCTTCACCTTGCGCCATTCGCGCAGGACCGTGCCGTCCTCGCCGATCAGGAAGGTCGAGCGTTCGATGCCCATGTAGGTCTTGCCGTACATGCTCTTCTCGGCCCAGACGCCGTAGGCCTCGCAGACCTGCTCGTTCTCGTCGGAGAGCAGCGCGATCCCGAGGGAGTGCTTGTCGCGGAACCTGTCGTGCTTCGCCACGCTGTCCTTGCTGACGCCGAGGACCGTGGCGCCCGCCGCGTCGAAGGCGGCGGCCTGCTCGGTGAAGGCGACGGCCTCCTTCGTGCAGCCGGAGGTGTCGTCCTTGGGGTAGAAGTAGAGCACGACCTTGCGCCCCTTCATCCCCGAGAGGGTGACGGTGCCGCCGCCGTCGCGGGGCAGGGTGAAGTCGGGGGCGGGCTGGCCGGTCAGGTCTGCGCTCATGGTCTCGTGATCCTTTCGCCGGGGAATGACGGTTTTGTTTTAGGCGCGGGCGGGCGAAGATAAAGGGCGGGGCTGCGGAAAGGGCGGAACGGGGCGACATGGAAGGCGGCATCGGCGCGAGATGAGGGGACTGCCGCCACAGGCTGCCGCGGCGCGGGGGCTGCGCCCCGGCGCGCCCGGACGTCCGCTGCGCCGCGCCGCGCTGCGCATGGCGCGCTGGCTGTTCCGCCTCTCGGTGGTGGCGGTTCTGCTGGCGGTGCTGACCCTCGCGCTGACCGACCGGCCGATGCGCCTGCCGGACTGGATCACCGGTCGCATCGAGGCGCGGCTGAACGAGGGGCTGGCGCGGGGCGCGGTGGACCTGGGCGGAATCTCGCTCCGGGTGGACCGGGGCGGCGTGCCGCGGCTGACGCTGCTCGACGTCGCGCTGACCAATGCAGACGGCACCGACATCGCCCAGCTCGACCGGGTGCGGGTCGCCTTCGACCCGGCCGCCCTGCTGGAGCGGAAGCTGGCCCCCCGGGCGCTGGAGCTCGACGGGGCCAACGTGGTGCTGCGGCGGGGGCCCGACGGCGGGTTCCTGCTGTCCTTCGGCGGCGAACCCCGGGCCTTTCCGGGGATCGGGGCGATCCTCGCCGCGCTGGAGGAGGCCTTCGGCGAGGGCGCGCTGAGCCGCCTCGCCCGGGTCGAGGTCGATGGCTTGGACGTGACGCTGGAAGACGCGCGCTCGGCCCGGGTCTGGTCGGTGAGCGGCGGGCGCCTTGGGTTGAGGCGCAGCGACGAGGGGCTGGACGTGGCGCCGAACGCGGAGGTGTTCAACGGCACGGACGAGCGGGCCTTCCTGCAGCTGTCCCTGCGCTCGACCCGGGACGGCTCGGGCGCGGCGGTGACGGCCAACGTGCAGAACGTCGCCGCCCGCGACATCGCGGCCCAGGCACCGGTGCTGGCCTTCCTCGAGGTGCTGGACGCGCCGATCTCGGGCGCGTTCCGCGCGCGGCTGGACCGCGACGGCGCGCTGGAGGACCTGGCGGGCACGCTGGAGTTCGGCCGCGGCAAGGTGCAGCCGCGCCCGGAGACCGAGCCCCTGAACTTCGACAGCGCCAAGACCTATTTCACCTACCGCGCCGCCGAGAAGAAGATCTCGTTCAGCCAGATCTCGGTCGAGAGCGAGGCGTTGAGCGCCGCGCTGAGCGGTCACGCCTACCTGCGCAGCCCCGATGCCCGCGGCCGCCCCTCGGCGCTGGTGGCGCAGATGCAGCTCGAACGGCTGGAACTGGCGCCGCTCGGCCTGTTCGAGGGGCCGCTCGCCTTCGAGGCGGGGGCGGCGGACGTGCGGATGCGGCTTTCGCCCTTCGGTCTCGACATCGGCCAAGTGGTGCTGCGCGAGGCCGGCGAGGACGCGGAGGCGCCGCCGCGCAGCTATGTCGCGCGCGGGCGGGCCGACGCGACGCCGCGGGGCTGGGACGTGGCGGTTGACCTGACGGCGGAGGCGGTGCCCGCGCGCCGCCCGCCGGCGCTCTGGCCGCTGCCGGGGGCGGAGAAGACGCGGGAATGGCTGGACCGCAACGTCGCCGCCGGTCGGCTCCTGGGGCTGGCCGGGGGGATCCGCAAGCCGCCCGGGGAGAAGCCGAAGCTGGCGGCGACCTTTTCCTACGAGGGGGCGGAGGTGAGCTTCCTGCCCGGCCTGCCCCCCGTCACCGGCGCGGCCGGCTTCGCCTCGGTCGGCGACGACCGCTTCGCGCTGGTGGTGGACCGGGGGCAGGTGACGCCGCCCGTCGGCGGGCCGCTGGACCTGTCGGGCACCCGGATGGTGGTGCCCGACACGAAGCGGAAACCGGCGCGGGGCGAGTTCACCATCGCCGCGGACGGCAGCGCGACGGCGCTTCTGTCGCTGCTCGACAGCGAACCGCTGAACCTGCTGAAGGACAGCCCCCGGGGGCCGGACATGGTGGACGCGCATGTCGCCGCCGAGGCGCGGCTGGGGCTCTTCCTGCAGAAGGGCAACCGGCTGGAGGACGTGGACATCGCGGCCTCCGGGCGGCTCGACGGGCTGAGGTCGGACCGGATCGTGCCGGGGCGGATGCTGGCGGCCGAGAGCCTCGACGCCGAGGTGAGCGGCGAGGCGGTGGTGCTGTCGGGACGCGCGACGCTGGACGGCGTGCCGCTGAGCGGGCGCTGGCGGCTGGCGCTCGCGGGCGAGGAGCGGGGCGCGAGCCAGGTGAAGGGGCAGGTGGAGCTTTCGGGCGCGACGGTCAAGCGGCTGGGCCTTGGGCTGCCCGAGGGCATGGTCACCGGGCGCGGGTTTGGCGACGTGACGGTGGACCTTCGGAAGGGGGCGGCGCCCGCGCTGACGCTGGGCTCGGACCTGGCCGGGGTGCGCCTGTCGCTCGACGCCGTGGGCTGGTCGAAACCGGCGGGCGCGACGGGACGGCTGGATCTTTCCGCGACGCTGGGGGACACGCCCAGGGTCGACGCGATCGCGCTGGAGGCGCCGGGGCTGTCGGCGTCGGGATCGATCACGTTGAAGCCCGGCGGCGGCGGACTGGAGCGGGCGCGCTTCGGCCGGGTGCGGCTGAACGGCTGGCTCGACGCGCCGGTGACGCTGGCGGGCCGTGGATCCGGGGCGGCGCCCGCGGTCTCGGTGGAGGGCGGCAGCGCGGATTTCCGGCAGGCGGTGCAGGGCCTCGGCGGCTCCGGCGGCGGCGGGGGCGGCGCCCGGGGTCCGGTGTCGGTGGCGCTCGAGCGGTTGCAGATGACGGAAGGAATCGCGCTGACCGGCTTCCGTCTGGAACTGGCGGCGGGGCGGGCGACCTCGGGCGCCTTCACCGCGCGGGTGAACGGGGGCACCCCGGTGCAGGGCGAGCTGGCCGGGGGGCCGCGGGGCGTGACGGTGCGGCTGCGCGCGGCGGATGCGGGG
This sequence comes from Oceaniglobus roseus, assembly GCF_002869745.1. Lineage (GTDB taxonomy): Bacteria > Pseudomonadota > Alphaproteobacteria > Rhodobacterales > Rhodobacteraceae > Oceaniglobus > Oceaniglobus roseus. The sequence goes on along the minus strand of NZ_PNOS01000046.1, from coordinate 28,493 downwards.
GGCGTGCTGCGCGACGCGGGGCTGGTGAAGAACGCCCATGACGGGCCGCTGGAGGTGCTGCTGGTGCCGACCGGCGCCCCCGGCACCTACGACGGCAACCTGAAGGTCGGGCGGGCGCGGATCCGCGGCGCACCCGCGGTGGCGGACCTGCTGGGCGCGATCTCGGTCGTCGGGCTGCTCGAGCAGCTGAACGGCGACGGCCTGGTCTTCGACGAGACCCGCGCAGACTTCCGCCTGACCCCGGCGCAGCTGATCCTCTACCGCGGCAGCGCGGTGGGCGCGTCGCTCGGGATCTCGCTCGACGGGGTCTACGACCTCGGCTCCAAGCGGGTGGACATGCAGGGGGTGATCTCGCCGGTCTACCTGCTGAACTCGATCGGCTCTTTCCTGACCCGCAGGGGCGAGGGGCTGTTCGGCTTCAACTTCACCCTGAAGGGACCGGCCGCGCGCCCCGATGTCTCGGTCAACCCGCTGTCGATCCTGACGCCGGGCATGTTCCGCGAGCTGTTCCGGCGGGCGCCTCCGGAACGGCGTTAGGGGGTGTGGCGGGCCCCCCGGGGCTCTGCCCCGGACCCCGGGGGTGCGCCGGAGCGAGGGTGGTGCGTGCGGCAGGCCCCCGGGGCTCTGCCCCGGACCCCGGGATATTTGGGAAGCAAAGATGGGAGGGGTGTGGGGAGGGGATGGAGCGCGTGGCGGACGGTTGACGGCACCCGGAAGCGGGCGCAGAAGGCGGACATGAAGCTTTCGGATTTCGACTTCGACCTGCCCGAGCGGCTGATCGCGACCCGGCCCGCGCGGCCGCGCTCCTCGGCGCGGATGCTGGTGGCCGAGGGCGGGCGGATCGTCGACCAGGGGGTGATGGACCTGCCCGCCTGGCTGAGGCCCGGCGACCGGCTGGTGCTGAACGACACGAAGGTGATCCCGGCCCGGCTCTCGGGGCTGCGCTTCCGCGACGGGGCCGAGGGGCGCACGGCGGCGCGGATCGAGGTCACGCTGCTGGAGGCGGCGCCCGATGGCGCCTGGCGGGCGCTGGTGAAGCCGTTGAAGAAGCTGCGCGACGGGGAGACGGTGGTTTTCTCGGACACCCTCTCGGCCCGGGTGGCGGGGCGCGAGGACGGAGGCACGGCGCTGCTGGTCTTCGACGTCGCAGGCGGCGACTTCGACGCGGCGCTGGAGCAGGCGGGACAGATGCCGCTGCCGCCCTACATCGCCGCCCGCCGCGCGGCGGATGCGCAGGACCGCGAGGATTACCAGACGCTCTGGGCGAAGCGGGTGGGGGCGGTGGCGGCGCCGACCGCCTCGCTCCACTTCGACGACAGGCTGATGGCGGCGCTGGCGGCGCGGGGGGTGGAGACGACCCATGTCACGCTGCACGTGGGGGCGGGCACCTTCCTGCCGGTGAAGGTCGACGACATCGCCGAGCACCGGATGCATGCCGAGTGGGGCGAGGTCGGCGAGGCGGCGGCGGAGGAGATCAACGCCACCGTGCGGGCGGGCGGGCGGATCGTGCCGGTGGGCACGACCGCGCTGCGCCTGATCGAGAGCGCGGCGGTGGCGGAGGGCGTCATCGCCCCCTGGGAAGGGGCGACGGACATCTTTATAACCCCGGGTTTCCGGTTCCGCCTGGCCGATGCGCTGATGACCAACTTCCACCTGCCGAAGTCGACGCTGATGATGCTGGTCTCGGCGCTGATGGGAATGCAGACGATCCGCGACATCTATGCCCATGCGATCGCCGAAAACTACCGCTTTTTCTCTTACGGCGATGCATCGCTTCTGATACCGCCCGCCCGAGAAGGACGGGCCTGAGTCGCCCGCGCGCCTGCCGTGCGCGCGAGGGGGCGGGGCCGTCAAGATCCGGGGCAGAGGACGCGGACATGCTGAACGTTTTGCGCAGCTCCTGGCCGCTCTTGCTGGGCATGGGCCTGCTGATGGTCGGCAACGGGCTGCAGGGCACGCTTCTGGGCGTGCGCGGCAGCATCGAGGGGTTCAGCACCTTCGAGATGTCGGTGATCATGTCGGCCTACTTCCTCGGCTTCCTCGGCGGTTCGCGCCGGGCGCCCGAGATGATCCGGCGGGTCGGCCATGTCCGGGTCTTCGCCGCCCTCGGATCGTTCATCTCGGCGATCCTGATCCTCTATCCCACGATCACCGATCCCTGGGTCTGGGTCGGGCTGCGCGTCCTGATCGGCTTCTGCTTCTCGGCGGTCTACGTCACCGCCGAGAGCTGGCTGAACAACGCCGCCACGAACGAGACGCGGGGCCAGTCGCTGAGCCTCTACATGATCGTGCAGATGCTCGGGATCATCTCGGCGCAGGGGATCGTGGTGCTGGGCGACCCCTCGGGCTTCGTGCTGTTCGTCGTGCCCTCGGTGCTGGTGTCGATCTCCTTCGCGCCGATCCTGCTGGCGGCAAACCCGACGCCCGCCTTCGAGACGACGAAGCCGATGAGCCTCAGGGCGCTCTACACCGCCTCGCCGCTGGGGTGCATCGGAATGTTCCTGCTTGGCGGCATCTTCTCGGCCCAGTTCGGGATGGCCTCGGTCTATGGCACGCAGGCGGGGCTGAGCGTGCCCGAGATCTCGCTCTTCATCGCGACGATCTATGTCGGTGGGCTGGTGGTGCAGTACCCGATCGGCTGGATCTCGGACCGGGTGGACCGGCGGATCCTGATCTGCGCCCTCGCCCTGGTCGGGGCCGCGGCCACCGCCACCGGCGCGACGCTGGGGCACGTCTATGTCGTGCTTCTGGGGGTCGGTTTCGTGATCGGCGGCGTGTCGAACCCGCTCTATGCGCTGCTGATCGCATACACCAACGACTATCTCCAGCGCGAGGACATGGCGGCGGCCTCGGGCGGGCTGCTGTTCATCAACGGCGTCGGCGCCATCGCCGGGCCGGTGACGACGGGCTGGGCCATGGGGCTGATCGGGCCCGCCGGGTTCTGGGTGTTCATGATGGTGCTGACGCTGCTGCTCGGGGTCTATGCGCTCTACCGGATGACGCAGCGCCCGGCGCCTTCGGCCGACGAAAGCTCGGCCTACATCAAGGTGCTGCCCACCGCCTCGCCGGTGGCGCTCGAAGCCGCGCAGGAATGGGCGGTCGAGCAGGACGAGGCCGGGGAAGCGCCGCAGGATGCGGCCTGATCGGCGGTCGGACGCGGCCGGAGCCTTGTGTTCGCGCCGCAACTTTGCAACGCTTCCATCGGGGAGAGGCGGGTGAAGCGAGGAGTCGAGCGAATGTCGAACCCGGACGAGGTGCTGGCCTTCTGGCTGGACGAGGTCGGCGAAAAGGGATGGTACGAGGCGGATCCCGCCCTGGACCGGGAGGTGAGCGAGCGTTTCGGCGCCACCTGGCAGAGCGCGCAGGAGGGCGGCTTCGCCCTGTGGCTGACGCACCCCTCGGGCACGCTGGCCTACATCATCCTGAACGACCAGTTCCCGCGCAACATGTTCCGCGGCCAGGCCAGGGCCTTCGCCTCGGACCCGATCGCGCTGGCGGCGGCGAAGATGGCGATCGCGCGGGGCTGGGACATGAAGATCGACCCGCCCGCGCGGCAGTTCTTCTACATGCCGCTGATGCATTCCGAGAGCCTGTCGGACCAGGACCGCTGCGTGAGGATGTTCCTGACCCGCATGGGCGAGAGCGGGCAGGGCAACCTTTTGCACTCGCGCGCGCACCGCGAGGTGATCCGCCGCTTCGGCCGCTTCCCGTTCCGCAACGAGGCGCTGTCGCGCTCCAACCAGTCGGGCGAGGCGGATTTCCTGGCCAACGGCGGCTACGGTGCCACCGTGCGCGCGCTGGAGGGCGCCGGCGCCAAGGGGTGAGCGGGCCGATTGCCGCCCCCCGGCAGATGGTTTAACGTTAAACCAAATCGCGGGGAGGGCAGGCCGGATGGCGTCACAGAGCTTCGACATGATCGTGATCGGCGCGGGGCCCGGCGGCTATGTCGCCGCGATCCGCGGTGCGCAGCTGGGCCTGAAGGTCGCCATCGTCGAGCGCGAGCACATGGGCGGCATCTGCCTGAACTGGGGCTGCATCCCGACCAAGGCGATGCTGCGCTCGGCCGAGGTGTTCCACCTCATGCACCGGGCGAAGGAATTCGGACTGTCCGCCTCCGGCATCGGCTTCGACCTCGACGCGGTGGTGAAGCGGTCGCGGGGGGTGGCGAAGCAGCTGAACTCCGGCGTCGGCCACCTGATGAAGAAGAACAGGGTGACGGTGGTGATGGGAACGGCCACGGTGCCCGCGCCGGGCCGCGTCGCCGTGACCACCGACAAGGGCGAGGAGGTGCTGGAAGCGCCGGCGATCGTCCTGGCCACCGGCGCGCGGGCGCGCGAGCTGCCGGGGCTGGAGGCGGACGGCGACCTGGTCTGGACCTACAAGCACGCCCTTCAACCGCCCAGGATGCCGAAGCGGCTGCTGGTCATCGGCTCGGGCGCCATCGGGATCGAGTTCGCGAGCTTCTTCAACACGCTCGGCGCCGAGACGACGGTGGTCGAGGTGCTGGCGCGGATCCTGCCGGTCGAGGACGAGGAGATCGCGGCCTTCGCGAAGAAGCAGTTCGTGAAGCAGGGAATGACGATCCTCGAAGGCGCCTCGGTCACGAAGCTGGACCGGGGCAGGGGCACCGTCACCGCGCATATCGAGAAGGACGGCAAGGCCGAGACGCGGGAGTTCGACGCGGTGATCTCGGCCGTCGGGATCGTCGGCAACACGGAAGGCCTGGGGCTGGAAGCCCTGGGGGTGACGGTCGAGCGGACCCACGTGGTGACGGACGAATACTGCCGCACCGGGGTCGAGGGGATCTATGCCATCGGCGATCTCGCCGGGGCGCCGTGGCTGGCGCACAAGGCCTCGCACGAGGGAGTGATGGTGGCCGAGCTGATCGCGGGCGGTCATCCCCACCCGGTGGAGCCCGGTGCCATCGCGGGCTGCACCTACTGCCAGCCGCAGATCGCCAGCGTCGGGCTGACCGAGGCGCGGGCGAAGGCGGCGGGCCACGAGGTGAAGGTCGGACGCTTCCCCTTCATCGGCAACGGCAAGGCCATCGCGCTTGGCGAGGCGGAAGGGCTGGTCAAGACGGTGTTCGACGCGAAGACCGGCGCGCTTCTCGGGGCGCACATGGTCGGGGCCGAGGTGACGGAGCTGATCCAGGGCTATGTCATCGGGCGGACGCTGGAGACGACGGAGGCCGAGCTGATGCAGACGGTCTTCCCGCACCCGACGCTGTCGGAGATGATGCACGAGTCGGTGCTCGACGCCTACGGGCGGGCGATCCACTTCTGATCGCCCGCCTTCCGGCGCGCGGGACTCACTCCGCCGTCACCTCCAGCGGCACGCGGGCCAGCACCGTGGCCTCGCGGTCCATGACGTAGCGCAGCTCGTAGCGGCCCGGCGCCTCGGGCAGCTGGAGGCTCACCGGGTTGCCGCCGTTGGTGTAGGCATAGGTCTCGTACCCGTCCTCGCCCGGCCGCGACACGGCGATGTAGTCCAGGTCGTACCCAGGCCCCTCCCAGCCGACGCTGGCCGTCCCGCCGGCCACGGCGCGGTCCGGCGCGACGAGGGCGGCCGTGACCGGCGTGATCTCGATGGCACGACGGGCGAGCACGCTGCCGTCCTGCCCGAGGTGATAGCGCAGCTCGTACCGGCCCGGCGCGGCGGGCAGCGGAAGCGGTGCGGGGCTGCCGTCGCGCGTGTAGGCATAGTGGGCATAGGCATCGTCGCCCGGCAGGCCGATCCCGACATAGTCCGCCTCGTGGCCGGGTCCGCTCCAGCCGACCGGCAGCGTCGAGCCCGCCGGTGCGGCGTCGGGCGCGGTCAGCGTGGCGGCGGCCTCGGTCACGGCAATCGGCCGGGTGGCGAGGATGGCGCGATTGCGCTCGAGGTAATAGCGCAGCTCATAGGCACCCGGTGCGGTCGGCATGGTCAGCGCCGTGGGCGAGCCGTCGCGGACATAGGCATAGGTTTCATAGGCGTCCTCCCCCGGGGCGGCGACGGCCAGGAAGTCGCCCGCCTCGCCGGGTCCGGTCCAGTCCACCGCCACCGGCGCCCCCGCCTCGGCGCTGTCGGGGGCGGCGAGGGTCGCGTCGGGCAGCGCCTCGGGAAAGACGACGGTCACGGTGAGATCGCCCGGCCCGGTGATGTCGAGGCTCGTTTCGGCGCTGCGCTCCCCGGTCAGGCTGTCGGCGCGCACGGCGTAGCGCCCCGGCGCCAGGTCGAGGGCCAGAGGATTGCCGCTGCGTTCTTCCGCCAGCGTCCTGTCGCCCGCGGCCACCGTCCACTCCACCGGATCGCCGAGCAGCGCGCCGCTCTCGTCGCCGAGCACTGCGCGCAGGGTCACGCTGGCCGTGACGGAGGGTGTCTCGGTGGCGGAAGTGCGCGCGGGGGCGGCGGCGACGGTGGTCAGCGCCTCGGCCAGTTCGCCCGCGTTGGCGGCCGTGCGGAAGGTGCCGCCGGTCTCCTCCGCGATGCACTGCATCTGGCCGAGCGCCGCGTCGTCGGTCACGTCGAAGCCGATCACGTGGGCGGTGAAGTCGATCCCCGCCTGCTCCAGCGCGCGGGCGGCGGCGCAGGGGTCGGGATTGCAGGTCTCGATCCCGTCGGAGACGAGGATCACCGTCGCCGCCTCCTCGGTATAGCGCAGCGCCTCGGCGGCGGCGATCACCGCGTCGGTCATCGGGGTCTTGCCGCGGGGGTTCACCCCGTTCACCGCCGCCGCGATGGCGCCCTTCGTGCCGGGGGCGGGGGCCACCATGGTCTCGATGTCGGTGCAGTCGCCGCGGCTGCGGTGGCCATAGACGGTGAGGCCGAGGTTCCGGTCCTCGGGCAGGTCCTGAAGGATCCGGCCCACCACCTCGCGGGCGATGACGATCTTGTTCACGCCGTCGACCTGCCCCCACATCGAGCCCGAGCCGTCGAGAACGAGAATGGTGTTCGCCCGCTCCTCTGCGGCGAGGGGGGGGGCAAGGCCTGCGGCGAGGGTCGCGAGAAGGAGGAGGCGGCGCATGGGTCGATCCTGAATCGTTGAGCTCTGGCGGGAGTTTATGCGGCGCGCGGGATCGGGGAAGCGTTTTTCCGGCAAGGTCCGGAAATCCCGACCGTCTTGCCTGCGCCGCGGGGGCGTCCTATGGCTGCGCGATGGCGCCCGCACTTGTCCGAACCGACTGGCTTCGTGTGGCCCTGCTGTTCGCGGCGGGGCTGCTGGCGGCGGCGCAGTTCGGCAAGGTGTCGCTGACGCTGGCCGAGGTGGCGGCGGCCTACGGACGCGATGTCGCCGGGGTGTCGGTGCTGGTCTCGCTGGTCAGCGTGACGGGCGTGCTGTTCGGGGCGGTCGCGGGGATGATCGTCGCGCGCTACGGGGCGCGGCGGATGCTGCTGCTCGCGCTGCTGCTCGGCGGCGCGCTGTCGCTGGTGCAGGCGCTGCTGCCGCCGTTTCCGCTGCTGTTCGCGACGCGGCTCTTCGAGGGGGTGTCGCACCTGACCATCGTCGTCGCCGCGCCCACGGCCATGGCGGCGGCGGCCGGCCCGAAGGACCAGCCGGTGGTCATGGGGATCTGGGGCATGTTCTTCGGCGTCAGCTTCGCGCTGGCGGCGCTGATCTTCCCGCGGGTGCTGGAAACGGGGGCGCTGCCGCTGCTGTTCTGCCTCCACGGGCTGCTGATGTGGGCACTGGCGGGCGCGCTGTGGCGGACGATGCCCGCGGTGAAGCTGCCCCGCACCACGCGGCGCGACGGATTGCTGGCCGAGCACCTGGCGATCTACACCACGCCCGCGACGCTGGCCCCGGCGCTGGTCTTCGTCTGGCACACTCTCGGATTCGTGGCGCTGCTGACCTTCGTACCTCCGCTGCTGGGCTGGGGCGGCAGCCTGTTGCCGCTGATGTCGCTGGCGGGCACCTTCCTCGCGGGGGTGCTGGCGCGCCGGATCGCGCCGCTGCGTCTCGCCTTTTCCGCCTTCTGCGCCAGTCTGCCGTTGGCGCTGCTGATCGCGGCCCTTCCCGGCGTCCTCGCCCCGCTGATGGTGCCCTTCTTCCTGCTCATGGGAATCATTCCCGGCGCCGCCTTCGCCGCGATCCCGGCGCTGAACGCGACGCCCGGTGGGCGGGCGCGGGCCAGCGGAGCGGTGGCGCAGCTTGGCAACGTCGGCACTGCCTTGGGCACACCGCTGTTTGCGCTGACGCTTGATCACGGGTTGAGCGGCCTGATGATGATGGCGGCGGTCCTGCCCGCCTGCGGCGCCCTCCTGATCCTGCTTATCCACATCAAACTGCCCCGGAACGCGTAAAGAATTGGTAAACGTTCGCGGAATGTTCCATAGTGGGGGTGGCACTTCACGGCCTGCCGACTATCTGACAACGATTGCTGCAAGAACAGGTGGTTCATGCCCGAACAGAAGATGATCGAGGTTCGCGGCGCGCGCGAGCACAACCTGAAATCCATCGACGTCGACATCCCCCGCGACCAGCTGGTGGTCATCACCGGGCTGTCCGGCTCGGGGAAATCGTCGCTCGCCTTCGACACGATCTATGCCGAGGGCCAGCGCCGCTATGTCGAATCGCTGTCGGCCTATGCGCGGCAGTTCCTCGACATGATGCAGAAGCCGGACGTGGACCACATCAGCGGGCTGTCGCCGGCGATCAGCATCGAGCAGAAGACGACCTCGAAGAACCCGCGGTCCACCGTCGGGACGGTGACCGAGATCTACGACTACATGCGGCTGCTGTTCGCGCGGGCGGGGACGCCCTACAGCCCCGCCACCGGGCTGCCGATCGAGGCGCAGCAGGTGCAGGACATGGTCGACCGGGTGATGGCGATGGAGGAGGGCACGCGCGGCTATCTCCTGGCGCCGATCATCCGCGACCGGAAGGGCGAGTACCGGAAGGAATTCGCCGAACTCAGGAAGCAGGGGTTCCAGCGGGTGAAGGTGGACGGCGCGTTCTACGAGCTGGACGAGCCGCCGACGCTGGACAAGAAGTTCCGCCACGACATCGACGTGGTGGTCGACCGCCTCGTGGTGCGCGAGGGGCTGGAGACGCGGCTGGCGGATTCGTTCCGCACCGCTCTGGACCTCGCCGACGGCATCGCGATCCTCGAAACCGCACCCGCGACGGACGAGAACGGCGTGACGCCGGACCCGGAGCGCATCACCTTCTCGGAGAAGTTCGCCTGCCCGGTCAGCGGCTTCACCATCCCGGAGATCGAACCGCGGCTGTTCTCGTTCAACGCGCCCTTCGGGGCCTGCCCGGTCTGCGACGGCCTCGGGGTCGAGCTGTTCTTCGACGAGCGGCTGGTGGTGCCGGACCAGAACCTGAAGATTTCCGACGGGGCGCTGGCGCCCTGGCGCAAGGGCAAGTCGCCGTACTTCACGCAGACCATCGAGGCGATGGCGAAGCACTATGGCTTCAAGACCTCGACCAAGTGGAAGGACCTGCCCGAGAAGGTGCAGCAGGTGTTCCTCTACGGATCGGGCGAGGAGGAGATCAAGTTCCGCTACGACGAGGGCGGGCGCGTCTACCAGGTGAGCCGCCCGTTCGAGGGCGTGATCCCGAACATGGAGCGGCGCTATCGCGAGACCGACAGCGCCTGGATCCGGGAAGAGTTCGAGGCCTACCAGAACAACCGCGCCTGCGGCGCCTGCCACGGCTACCGCCTGCGCCCCGAGGCGCTGGCGGTGAAGATCGGCAGCGGGTCGGGGAAGGATGCGGACCTGCTCCATGTCGGGCAGGTGGTGCAGATGTCGATCCGCGAGGCCTTCGAGTGGACGCAGGCCGTCCCGGAGGCTCTGTCGAAACAGAAGAACGAGATCGCGCGGGCGATCCTGAAGGAGATCCGCGAGCGGCTCGGCTTCCTGAACAACGTGGGGCTGGAGTACCTGACGCTGTCGCGCAATGCCGGCACGCTTTCGGGCGGCGAGTCGCAGCGGATCCGGCTGGCCTCGCAGATCGGGTCGGGGCTGACGGGCGTGCTGTATGTGCTGGACGAGCCTTCGATCGGGCTGCACCAGAGGGACAATGACCGGCTTCTCGGCACGCTGAAGAACCTGCGCGACCAGGGGAATACGGTGATCGTGGTCGAGCACGACGAGGAGGCGATCCGCGAGGCGGATTACGTCTTCGACATCGGCCCGGGCGCCGGCGTCCACGGCGGACAGGTGGTGGCCAAGGGCACCCCGGCCGAGATCATGGCCGACCCGGAGTCCGTCACCGGCCAGTACCTGACGGGGGTGCGGGAAATCTCGGTGCCCGCCGAGCGGCGGAAGGGCAACAAGAAGAAGCTGACCGTGGTGAAGGCCACGGGCAACAATTTGCGCGAGGTCACGGTGGACTTCCCGCTGGGCCTGTTCCTCTGCGTCACCGGCGTGTCGGGCGGCGGGAAGTCGACCCTGACCATCGAGACGCTGTTCAAGACCGCGTCGATGCGGCTGAACGGCGCCCGCCAGACCCCGGCCCCCTGCGAGACGATCAAGGGGCTCGAGCACCTCGACAAGGTCATCGACATCGACCAGCGCCCCATCGGGCGGACTCCGCGTTCGAATCCGGCCACTTACACCGGGGCCTTCACGCCGATCCGCGACTGGTTCGCGGGCCTGCCGGAGGCGCAGGCGCGGGGCTACAAGCCCGGGCGCTTCAGCTTCAACGTCAAGGGCGGGCGCTGCGAGGCCTGCCAGGGCGACGGCGTCATCAAGATCGAGATGCACTTTCTGCCCGACGTCTATGTCGAATGCGAGACCTGCAAGGGCAAGCGGTACAACCGCGAGACCCTGGAAATCAAGTTCAAGGGCAAGAGCATATCCGACGTTCTTGAGATGACGGTTGAAGATGCGCAGGAGTTCTTCAAGGCGGTGCCGAGCATCCGCGAGAAGATGGACGCGCTGATGCGCGTCGGCCTTGGCTACATCAAGGTCGGCCAGCAGGCCACGACGCTTTCGGGCGGCGAGGCGCAGCGGGTGAAGCTTTCCAAGGAACTCGCGAAGCGGTCGACCGGGCGCACGCTCTATATCTTGGACGAGCCGACGACCGGTCTCCATTTCGAGGATGTGCGCAAGCTTCTGGAAGTGCTGCACGAGCTGGTGGACCAGGGCAACTCGGTCGTGGTGATCGAGCACAACCTGGACGTCATCAAGACCGCCGACTGGATTGTGGACATCGGCCCCGAGGGCGGCGACGGCGGCGGGCAGGTGGTGGCCACGGGCACGCCCGAAGAGGTCTGCACCGTCGAGGCCAGCCATACCGGGCGCTACCTGAAGCCGATGCTGGAAGCGCGCAAGGTGGCGGCGGAGTAGGCGCCGCACGCCCTTCGCCCGACGTGAAAAAAACCCCCGCCGGTGATCCCGGCGGGGGCTTTTCGTTGCCTGTCGGCGACGTGCGCGTCTAGCGCGAGATGGTATAGGCGTTTACGACGTTCTTGCTGTTGCTCTCGACCAGGTAAAACGTGTTCCCGTTGCGGAAGTACAGGTGGCGGGAGGGCGGCTGGGGCAGGCCGTAGCGGCTCCAGTCGAGGACGATCTCGCCGCCCCCGTTCCAGTAGCCGGTGGGGGCGCGTTGCAGGCGATAGCCGTCGCGCGGCGCATCGCGGCGTTCGTCCCGCCACTCGTCGCGGCGGGTGTCGCGGTAGTCGTCGCGCCGGTGTTCGCGCCAGTCCCGACGGTCGTCGTGGCGCCGCTCGCGGTAGACGCGGCGGTCGTCATGGTGGTCGCGATGGTCGCGGCGGGCGAGGCCCGGCGGCGTGCATCCGTTGTGCTTCTTCGCCAGTCCGGGCGGACAGCCGCCACGGTCGGCGAGGGCGCCCGTGGGCGCAAGGGCCGGGGTCAGGGCAAAGGCGCCGACCAGGGCGAGGGTGAGCAGTTTCATCGGTCTGTCCTTTCGATCTTGCCGGACCCTAGCCGGGCCCTGTCGGGGTGCAAACGCCCTGCGACGCGCATGGTCGCAGCACCCGGGACGCGATGGCGGACAACCGCCGGTCGGGCGGTTTCCCGCCACATTGCGGGCGCCTTTCGGCGGCTTCACTGACCCTTCAACGCGCCCCCTTGGCCGTTCCGTCGCGCGCTCGCGGTTTCGTGCGCGTCGCGAGAACGCCCTAGCGCACCATCAGCGTGCCGAGCGGCATCACGTCCCGGACCCGTCCGGTGTTCCGCTCGACCAGCACGGCGTCGTTGTCGACGCGGACATAATCGGTTCCGGCCGCATTGGGCGGCAGGCCGAACCGCTCCAGATCGTCGAGCACCACGTAGGTGTCGCGGTAGTCGGACGGCATCACATCGCCCACGTTCAGGCGCAGCCCGGTTGCCGGCCGTGTCGTCAGCGGCTCTTCGGGCAGCGGATCGAGCGTCGCGACCTCGATCCCGCCATCCCGCGCGAAGGCGGGCCGGCGCGGCATGGGCGAGGTGAGGGGGGCCAGCTGCCAGCCGGGCACCTCCAGCGCCTGCTCGCGATATTCGCCCGTATCGTCGCGATAGCGGTCGGCGTAGGGATCGACATAGGGATAGCGCGGGTCGGCGGGCCGCACCGGATCGTAGTCGCGGCGGGTGATCGCATCGCGCTCGTCGAAGTAGACGTCGCCGACGCCCGGAACGACACGGCCGATCAGGCGGCCCTGCGGCTGCCCTTCGCGGTACTGCACCGGCTCGATGTCGCGGCGGTCTTCCAGCAGTCCCGGCACGATGCCGCCCAGCAGTCCGCCGACAGCGCCCGCCGCCAGAACGTCGCCCAGACGGTCGTCCGAGCGGCGCCGCTCGACCTCGCGGCGCAGTTCCCGTTCCAGCGCAAGACGTTCGGCGCGGTCCTCGCGGTCCCAGCGATCGTGCCGGTCCAGCCGCGCCTCGTCCCGCCAGTGGGCGCGTCCACGCTTCATTTCCCCGTGCTTCATCGCATGGGCATGGTGGCCGTGGCCCTTGAATTTCAGATGTTTCCCGTCCTTCGCATCGGCGATGGCGGGAACGATGGCCAGCGTGGTGGCCAGCAAAAGCGTGATCGGTTTCACGACAAACCTCCTGAACAATTCACCGCACAACGTCCAGGACAGGATAAAGTGCCCTCAGGCCGCCAATTCAACCCACACCGGAACGTGATCCGAGGGCTTCTCGCGCCCGCGCAGCTCGCGCTCGATCCAGCAGCGGCTCATCAGGTCGGCGCATTGCGGGGTCATCAGGACGTGGTCGATGCGGATGCCGTCGTTCCGGTTCCAGGCCCCTGCCTGGTAGTCCCAGAACGAATAGTGGCCCGGGCCCTGGGTCTCGGCGCGGAACGCCTCGGTGAAGCCGAGGTTCAGGATCCGGCGGAACGCGGCGCGGCTGGCGGGCAGGGCGAGGGCGTCCTCGCGCCAGGCCTCGGGGCGGGCGGCATCCTCGTCCTGAGGGATCACGTTGTAGTCACCGGCCATCAGCGCGGGCTCCTCGGACGCCAGCAGCTCCCTCGCGCGCGCCTCCAGCCGCGCCATCCAGGCCAGCTTGTAGTCGTACCTCGGCCCCGGCGCCGGGTTGCCGTTCGGCAGGTAGAGCCCGCAGAGCCGCACCGCCCTCTCGCCGATCACCGTCGCCTCGATCCAGCGCGCCTGCTCGTCCGTGTCGTCGCCGGGCAGGCCGTGGCTCACGTCCTCGAGCGGCAGCCGCGACAGGATGGCGACGCCGTTGAAGCCCTTCTGGCCGTGGGTGTGGACGGCATAACCCTTGTCCTCGAAGTGATCGCGCGGGAAGACATCGTCGCCCGACTTGATCTCCTGCAGGATCGCCACGTCCGGGGTCTGTTCGTCCAGCCAGTCCGACAGCGCGCCGATGCGCGCCTTGATGCCGTTGATGTTGAAGGTGGCGATCTTCACGGGCGGCCCTCCTCGGCTGGCTGCCCCAGTCCTACGCGCCGTTGCCGCGGAAGACCAGATACTTGGCGCCGAGGAAGTTCAGCACCAGCGAACAGGTCGACCCGGCGACCAGCCCCGCCATCGCGGCGAAGGTGGTGCGTTCCAGCAGGGTGACGACCATGGCGAAGACGCCGTAGTTCACCAGCGCCCCGCAGACCTGCACGAAGCCATAGCGCAGCGCCTCGCGCGCCTGCCGCGCGGCGCCGTTGCCGCCCGACTGGTGGGCAAAGGTCCAGTTGCGGTTGATCTGCCAGGTCGTCAGCCCCGCCGCGGCGATCGACACGATGCGCGTCCAGAGCGGGCCGAACCCCAGCCAGAGCCCCGTCAGCATCAGCCCCGCGTCCACGACGAACCCGACGCCGCCGACGAGACAGAAACGGATGAATTGCAAGAAATCGCTCCGGTCAGCCCATGACGCTAGCTGCGCGGAGCGCGAGGCGATTGCAAGATGGGCGCGTCCCGATGCCGCCCCTGTGTGCCACGGGAGAGACACCCTGCGGCGCCCCGGTGACGCTCAGGCTGGGCGCGACGCGTTGTCCGGTACGCTGCCAATTGCGGGGGCGGGCAGGATCACATCCATGGCCGTATCGAAGGATCGCGCGGGCGCGTCCCGCGGTGGCGCAGAGGATGGGGTGCCGCCGGACGCTCCTGCCCCTGTCATGTCCCGGACGTTCCCGTAATCTGGTCCTGCGTAATCGAAACCGCCTGCCGAAATGAGCATGGCCCTGGCTTTCCCGTGAAAATCGGCACCTGCGGGGTGCCTCTGGAAAAAGCCTGCCAGCTTCGCTCCGTTGCAGCCAGTCGGGATTCCCATACTCAATTCGAGGTTGCGGAAACAAAATGTTGAACCGGATTTCGAGCCATCGCTGCCCGTCGGCCGATGCAACGCTCCCGTCGCCCGGGCAACGGCCCGGCCGCGTCACATCGAAAACGACGTGCCGCAGCCGCAAGAGGAGGTGGCGTTGGGGTTGTCGATGACGAAACGCGCACCGATCAGCTCTTCGGAGAAGTCGATCACCGCGCCGGTCAGGAAGGGCAGGGAGACGCTGTCGACCAGCACCTTCTGGCCGTCCTTCTCCAGCACCAGGTCGTCCTCGGCCGGCTCGTCCAGCTTGATCTCGTACTGGAAGCCCGAGCAGCCGCCGCCCTCGACCGCGACGCGCAGGGATTGCGGCGCGCCCGCGGACTCGGCAATCTCGGCCAGACGGGCGAAGGCGCGGTCGGTCACTTTGGGGGGCAGGGTCAGGTCCATGGCGCAACCTTTCACGGTTTTACTGTCGGTCGCCTTGCAATATATGGCCCGCAGGAGTGGCTCACAAGAACTGGCTGAACGATGCACGCGCCCTATGCCTCCGCGCCCGACCAGAGCCGGGGGCGCCTTCACCCCGAAGAGGAAAGCACCTTCCGCAGCTGCTTCCAGCGCGACCGCGACCGGATCATCCACGCCTCGGCCTTCCGGCGCCTCAAGCACAAGACCCAGGTGTTCATCGAGCACGAGGGCGATTACTTCCGCACCCGCCTGACCCATTCGATCGAGGTCGCGCAGGTGGCGCGCACCATCGCGGGCGTCCTTGGGCTGAATGCCGAGCTGACCGAAGCGATCGCGCTGGCGCACGACCTCGGCCATCCGCCCTTCGGCCACACCGGGGAAGAGGCGCTCCAGGCGCTGATGGCGCCCTACGGCGGGTTCGACCACAACGCGCAGGCGATCCGCATCGTCACCTCGCTCGAGCGGCACTATGCCGATTTCGACGGGCTGAACCTGACATGGGAAACGCTGGAAGGCATCGCCAAGCACAACGGCCCCGTGACCGGCGACATCCCCTACGCGCTGGCCGACTACAACGCCCGGCACGACCTGGAACTCTACACCTATGCCGGCGCCGAGGCGCAGGTCGCGGCGTTGGCCGACGACATCGCCTACAACAACCACGACCTGCACGACGGCCTGAGGGCCGAGCTGTTCGACACGGACGAGCTGGCGCGGATGCCGCTGCTCGACCGCTGCTTCGGCGAGGTGGATGCGAGATATCCCGGCCTGAACTACTACCGCCGCCGCCACGAGGCGCTGCGCCGCTTCTTCGGCCTGCTGGTCGAGGACGTGATCGGCCAGGCCCGCGCCCGTCTGGCCGAGCTTGCTCCGGACAGCGCGCAGGCCGTGCGCGAGGCGGGGCGGCCCGTGGTCCGCTTCTCCGACGCGGTCTGGACCGACCTGAAGGTGATCCGGCAGTTCCTGTTCGACCGCATGTACCGCGCCGCGCCGGTGGTGGTGATGCGCCGCGAGGTCACGCAGAAGATCGAGGACCTGTTCCCGCTGTTCATGGAGCGCACCGACCTCCTGCCGAAGCAGTGGCGCAAGGACGTGGCCGAGGCGCGGGACGAGACGGCGCTGGCGCGGATCGTCGCCGACTACATCGCCGGCATGACCGACCGTTTCGCGATTCAGTGCCACGTGCAGCTTCTGGGCGGCTCCGACCTCGGCTCGGCGGTGGCGACGCCCCATGTGCTCGGGGCGCGGCTGAAGGACTGAGCCCCTGTCGGCCGCTCCGCCCCGACCGGACCGGAGCGCCGGCGGAGCGTGCGGGAGCCTCCGGCGGGGATATTTATGGAAGCAAAGATGGACAGGAGACGGCGCCCCCCATCTTTGCTTTCCAAATATCCCCGCCGGAGGCTCCCGAAGCCTGTCGCGGGCGCCGACGCCGCAGACGGGGGCGGATGGCGCGTCACCGCACCCGCAGCACCAGCCCCTCGTTCGCCCTGAGACTCCCCGGCGCCGTCTCCGGCAGCTCGCCCGGAACGGTCGAGAGCAGGGGCGTGCCCTCCAACGCGACCAGCTGGTCGCGGTCGGTGAAGTTCAGCGCCACGACGAGCCGCGCGTCCTCGCGATCCCGGGCGAAGACGAGGACATGGTCGTCGCCGTGGAGCCGCCGGTATTCCCCGCGCCGCAGCGTGATTTCGGCACGGCGCAGCGCGATCATCCGCTGGGTGAGGGTCAGCATCGTCGTTTCGGCGCCGCGCTGGTCGATGACCGAGGGTCCGTCGGCCACGGGCAGCCACGGCGTGCCGGTGGTGAAGCCGCGCCCCTCGGTGTCGTCCCAGGGGATCGGCATGCGCACCGGGTCACGGCCGAGGCCGAAGCCCGGCACGTTCTTCTCCCAGGGGTCCTGCACCATCTCGGGTGGCACGTGGCCGTTCTCGAGCCCGAGTTCGTCGCCCTGGTAGAGCGTCGGCGTGCCCCGGAGGGTCAGCAGCAGCATCGCCGCGACCCGCGCCTGGGCCTGGCCGACGCGGGAGGCGATGCGCTTCCTGTCGTGGTTGCCGAGCACCCAGTTGGGCCAGCCGCCTTTGGGGATCGCGGCCTCGTAGGTGTCGATGTACCCGGCGATGTGGCGCGCGTCCCAGGGGGCGTTGATGAGCTCGAAGTTGAAGGGCAGGTGGAAGCCCTTCAGGTCGCGCCCGTAGTACTGCACCACCTCGTCGAGCGTGCCATAGGCCTCGCCCACCAGCACCCGGTCCTCGTACTCGTCGGCGACGGCGCGCATCTCGTGCACCGCGTCGAAGCCCGCGGGCTGGTGCGAGGAGAAGGTGCGGAAGAGCGAGCGGGCGGGGCCCATGTCCTCGGTCCAGTCGGGGTTCGGCAGGTTGTCCCGCAGGCGGTCGTCGGGGGCCAGGTGCTCGGCCGCATCGACGCGGAAGCCGTCGACGCCGCGGTCGAACCAGAAGCGCATGGCGTCGTACATCGCCTGTCGCACATCGGGGTTCCTCCAGTTCAGCGCGGGCTGTTCGGGCAGGTAGATGTTCAGCCAGTACTGCCCCGTGGCCTCGTCCCAGGTCCAGGCGGGCCCGGCGAATTCGGAGATCCAGTTGTTCGGCGGGCTGCCGTCGGGCCTGGCATCGCGCCAGACGTACCAGTCGCGCTTCGGGTTGTCGCGCGACGACCGGCTTTCGAGGAACCAGGGGTGCCGGTCGGACGAGTGTGACGGCACGAAGTCCATCAGCACCTTCAGGCCGCGCCCGTGGGCGGCGGCCACCAGCGCGTCGAAATCCGCCAGCGTGCCGAACAGCGGGTCGATCCCGCAGTAGTCCGACACGTCGTAGCCTGCGTCCTTTCCGGGCGAGGGATAGATCGGCGAGATCCAGACCGCGTCGACGCCGAGGTCGACCAGGTGGTCGAGGCGCCGGGCGATGCCGTTCAGGTCGCCCACCCCGTCGCCGTCGCTGTCCTGGAACGAGCGGGGGTAGATCTGGTAGATGATGCCGTCCTGCCACCAGGGCGTCTGGTCCGTCTGTTTCATCCGTGTCTCCTTGAGAGGCGCGCCGGAAGGGCTAGGATGACTGGGGCCGGGCTGCAAGCCCGCAGGCCCCGGGATCCGATGCAGGTCCGGGGCACTTTTCTGTGTGGCGGAGGAAGGATCGGCATGGCGACCGGAGCGGAAGGGGCCCTCGGGCCGGTGGCGGCGCTGGCGCTGGTGGGCGTGCTGGGCGTGGGCTCGCAATGGCTGGCCTGGAAGCTGCGCCTGCCTGCGATCGTGCTGATGCTGGCGGCGGGGATCCTCGTCGGGCCGGCCTTCGGGCTGTTCGACCCCGACCGGGACATCGGGCCGCTGACGGGGCCGATGATCTCGCTCGCCGTGGCGGTGATCCTGTTCGAGGGCGGGCTGACGCTGAACCTCCATTCGCTGCGCGATGCGGCCGAGGGGGTGAAACGGCTGGTCTTCATCGGCGCGCCGCTGGGCTGGCTGTTGTCGACGCTGGCGCTGAAATACGGCGCGGGGCTCAGCTGGGAAAGCTCGGCGGTGTTCGGCGGGCTGATGATCGTCACCGGGCCGACCGTCATCGCGCCGCTGCTCAGGACCGCGCGGCTGTCGCGCCGCCCCGCCGCGCTGCTCCAGTGGGAGGCGATCCTGAACGATCCCATCGGCGCGCTGGCCGCGGTGCTGGCCTTCGAGGTGGTCGTGGTGCTGAACGCCGATGTTCCGGCGGGGGAGGCGGCGTTCGAGTTCATCCTCGGGATCGGCCTGGCCACGGTGCTGGGCGCCGCGGCGGGCTGGGGGCTGGCCAAGGCCTATTCCCGCGCGATGGTGCCCGAGTACATGAAGGTGCCGCTGCTCTTCGTCGTGCTGCTCGGGGTTTTCGCGCTCTGCGACGGGGTGCTTCACGAAAGCGGGCTGCTGGCGGTCACGGTCATGGGGATCGTCATCGCCAACGCCAACCTCGCCTCCTTCGACGACCTGCGTCGGTTCAAGGAGCAGGCGACGATCCTCCTTGTCTCGGGCGTGTTCATCCTGCTGGCCGCCAGCCTCGACTTCTCGCAGCTTGCGCGCCTCGACTGGCGGGCGCTGGTCTTCGTCGCCGCGGTGGTGCTGGTGGTGCGGCCGCTGACGGTGCTGACGGCGCTCGCCTCGACCGACATTCCCTGGCGCGAGCGGGTGCTGGTCGCCTTCACCGGGCCGCGGGGCGTGGTTCTGGTGGCGGTGGCGGGCCTGTTCGGCACGCGGCTGGCCGATCTCGGGGTCGCGGACGGGGCGCTGATAGGGCCGCTCGCCTTCGTGCTGGTGGCGGCGACGGTGGTGGTCCACGGCTTCACGCTGGCCCCCTTCGCCAAGGGTCTGGACGTCGTCGCCTCCGGGACGCCCGGCGTTCTGCTGATCGGCGGCTCGCACTGGAGCGTGGCGCTGGCGGAGGTGCTGAAGAAGCACGAGGTGCCGGTGATGATCGCCGATCCGAACCGCAGCCACCTGACGCGGGCGCGGGCGGCGGGCATTCCGACCTTCTTCGGCGACATCCTGTCCGAGGCGGCGGAGCACCGGGTGGAGCTGGCCAGCTTCGGCACCGTGATCGCGGCGACCGACAACGACGCCTACAACACCCTCGTCGCGACCGAGCTGGCGCCGGAGTTCGGGCGCGAGAACGTGTACCAGCTGGGCCGCGAGAAGTCGGAGTTCACGCGCTACCAGCTGCCGCCGACGCTGGGCGGACGGATCATGGCGCGGGGCGAGACCTACGAGGCGCTGAACGCGAAGATCTGGCAGCTCTGGCGGATCCGCGCGACGCGGCTGACCGAGGAGTTCCCCTTCGCGCGCTGGCAGGAGACCTGGCCCGACGCGATCCTGCTGGGCCACATCAGTGCGTCGGGCAAGTTCCGCCCGCTCGGCGAGAAGCAGCGCGAGGAGTTCAAGGGCGAGGCGGGGATGCGGCTGGTGTCGATGGTCGCCGCCGACGCGCCCGAGATGCCGCGCCCCGAGGAGGTGCAGGAAGAAGGAGAGGAGCAGAAGGCAGCGGCGGCGATCTGACGGTCGCGCGCGGCTGGGGGGGCGAGGCGCTTCGGGCGGCCTGCGACGCTGCCCGTTGTTGACCCCGTGCCGGGGCGTGATAAACCGCGCCGGAACCACGCAGGACCCCTTCCGATGAACCTCTTCGCCGATATCCGCGCGCTCGTGATCTCTTCCATCGACACGCTGGTGGCCGACGGACGCCTGCCCGGCGGCCTGGACACCGCCCCGGTGACGGTGGAGCCGCCGCGCGACAAGGCCCACGGCGACATGGCGACCAACGCCGCGATGGTGTTGGCCAAGCCCGCGCGGATGAAGCCGCGCGACATTGCCGAAGCGCTGGCGGGGCTACTGGCGGAAGACCCCCGGATCGACCGGGCCGAGGTGGCGGGACCGGGCTTCCTGAACCTCACGCTGTCGCCCGACATCTGGGCCGGGGTCGTGACCACGGTGCTGACCGAGCCCGGTTTCGGCCGCTCGACCCTCGGGGCGGGGCGCAGGGTGCTGGTCGAATACGTCTCGGCCAACCCGACGGGGCCGCTCCACGTCGGCCACACCCGGGGCGCGGTCTTCGGCGACGCGCTGGCGAGCCTGCTGGACTATGCGGGCTGGGACGTGACGCGGGAATACTACATCAACGACGGCGGCGCGCAGGTCGACGTGCTGGCCCGCTCGGTCTACAACCGCTACCTCGAAGCCCACGACCTGACCGTGGACTGGCCCGAGGGCACCTATCCCGGCGACTACCTGATCGAGGTCGGCGAGGCGCTGAAGGCGAAGGTCGGCGACCGCTTCGTGGACCAGGGCGAAGAGGTCTGGCTGGACGAGGTGCGGGAGTTCGCCACCGACGCGATGATGGACCTGATCCGCGCCGACCTGAAGAAGCTCGGCGTCGAGATGGACAGCTTCTATTCCGAGAAGTCACTTTACGGCACCGGCAAGATCGAGGCGGCCATCGACGACCTGAAGGCCAAGGGGCTGATCTACGAAGGCACGCTGGAGCCGCCGAAGGGCAAGCTGCCCGAGGACTGGGAGGCGCGGGAGCAGACGCTGTTCCGCTCGACCGCGCACGGCGACGACGTGGACCGGCCGGTGCAGAAGTCGGACGGGTCGTGGACCTATTTCGCCCCCGACATCGCCTATCACTACGACAAGGTGCAAAGGGGCTTCGACGCGCTGATCGACGTCTTCGGCGCGGATCACGGCGGCTACGTCAAGCGGATGAAGGCGGCGGTCTCGGCCCTGTCCGAGGGGCGCGTGCCGCTCGACATCAAGCTGACCCAGCTCGTGAAGCTCTACCAGAACGGCGAGCCCTTCAAGATGAGCAAGCGGGCGGGCACTTTCGTCACGCTCTCGGACGTGGTCGAGCAGGTGGGGCCGGACGTCACCCGCTTCGTCATGCTGACCCGGAAGAACGACGCGCCGCTCGACTTCGACTTCGCCAAGGCGGTCGAACAGTCAAAGGACAACCCGGTGTTCTACGTCCAGTACGCCCATGCCCGCATCCGCTCGGTCCTGCGGAAGGCGGAGGAGCAGGGGATCGCCCTGACCGATACCCCCGTGCTGACCGACCCGGCCGAGCTGAAGGTGGCGAAGACGCTGGCGGAGTGGCCGCGGCTGGTCGAGATCGCGGCGCGCACGAACGAGCCGCACCGGATCGCCTTCTACCTCTACGAACTGGCGTCGGACTTCCACGCGCTCTGGAACCGTGGCAACGACGATCCGTCACTCCGGTTTTTGCAGGAAGGCAACGATTCAGCTTCCGCGGGCAAAATCGCGCTGCCGCGGGCCGTTTCCATTGTCATTTCCGCGGGCCTTGGTATCCTTGGCGTCACTCCCGCAGAGGAAATGCGCTGATAACAGGCGCCCTGCGGAACCGAACAGGCGAACGACAGGACATTGCAGGCGGCTGGGCCCTTCGGGGCCGTGACCGTCATGCGGTGCGAGCAGTGAGAGGCAGGACATGACGGACGTTTACAGCGATCCCTATACCGACGGACTCCGCGCGGAGCGCGCGGCGACGCTGCGCCCCGAAGGCGCCCCGGCCCCGTCGCGAAGTGTCGCGAACATCGTCAACTGGACCGGCGGTCTCGTCTCGCTGGCGCTGATCGCGGGCACCGCCGTCTGGGGCTACAAGCTCCTGGTGCGCGACGTGACCGGTGTGCCGGTGGTGCGCGCGCTCGAGGGGCCGATGCGCCCCGCCCCCGACGATCCGGGCGGCGACATGGCCGAGCACCAGGGCCTGGCCGTGAACCGCGTCGCCGCCGAGGGTACAGCGGGCGGCCCGGCCGACCAGGTGATCCTTGCCCCGCCGCCGCTGGCCCTCGCGCCCGAGGACCTGCCGCGCCCGCGCCTGCCGAAGATGGCAGAGGCCGCCACGGCCGCCCCGGCCGACGGTGACGAGACCGGGGCGCTGGCCATGAACTCCGCGTCGGAGGACGGGCAGGGGCAGGACGCCGCCAC
The DNA here is from genome assembly GCF_002869745.1 of Oceaniglobus roseus. GTDB lineage: Bacteria > Pseudomonadota > Alphaproteobacteria > Rhodobacterales > Rhodobacteraceae > Oceaniglobus > Oceaniglobus roseus. Next base: position 5,908 of record NZ_PNOS01000046.1, on the reverse strand, counting down.
CATGGCCGAGGCCGACCTCGGCGAGGCGCCCGGCACGGTCGAGGACATTCCGGAGGGGGCGCTTGCCACCGACCGCGCCGTGGCCGAGGCGCTGAGCGACGGGCCCGCCATGCCCGAGCTCACCGGCGATCCCGCGGCCGATGCGCTGGCGCTGGCCGAGGCGCTGGCCGCCGGGGTCGAACCGCTGGACAATGCCGAACCGCTCGACGAGGGCGAGGACACCACCGCCGCTGAGGCGATCACCGATCCCGTTGCGCTGAACGACGATCGCGGCCTCGCCCGGTCGCCCCGCCCGCCGGCCCGCCCCGTGCGCCTGGCCGCGGCCGTGGCCGCGCCGGTGAACGTCACCCCCGCCTCGGCCTCGGTCGAGGCGGCGGACGAGGTCGATCCCGACACGCTGGCCGCGGGCACCCGCCTGGTCCAGCTTGGCGCCTTCGAGAGTGCCGAGATCGCCCGCAGCCAGTGGGAGAAGATCGGCGGCCAGTTCGAGGACTACTTCGCGGGCAAGTCCCGCGTCGTGCAGCGCGCGCAATCCGGCGGCAAGACCTTCTACCGCCTGCGTGCCATGGGTTTCGAGGATCTCGCCGACGCCCGCCGCTTCTGCTCGGCCCTGCTGGCGAAGAAGGCGGACTGCATTCCGGTGGTGGTGCGGTAGGGCAGACCTTTCATCGCCTCGCCCGGTCGTGACCGGCGACCCGGCGGGGCAGATTTGCGCGGAACGCCCTGCAATGCAGTTTCAGGTTGCCCGGATCGGCTGGCACGCGCCGAGTGAACCGGCGGAGCCGCGCCGCACGAAGGGCCTCCCCCGGCCGCGCGCGGGGGAGTATTGCCCGCCTGTGGGGTGTCCGGCGTCGCCGCCGGGCGCGACATCTCCGCGGTCCCTCGTCAGGATCTGGCAGGGCACCCATCCGAACGTCAGCAGGTTCTGCCCATGACCCCCTTCGGCGCCTACATCTTCGGCTGTCACGGCCCCGACCTCCTGCCCCGCGAGGCCGCCTTCTTCCGCGAGGCGCGCCCCTTCGGCTTCATCCTTTTCGCCCGCAACGTCGAGGCCCCGGACCAGTTGCGCAGGCTCACCGGCGCGTTGCGCGATGCCGTCGGGTACGACGCCCCGGTTCTCGTCGACCAGGAAGGCGGCCGGGTGCAGCGGCTGCGCGCGCCGCACTGGCGCGAGTGGATGCACCCGCTGGACCAGGTGGAGGCCGCGGGACGGGGCGCCGCCCGCGCCCAATACCTGCGCGCCCGGATCATCGCGGACGAGCTGCGCGCGGTCGGGATCGACGCCAACTGCGCGCCCACCTGCGACGTGGCCCGTCCCGAGACCCACCCGTTCCTCAGGAACCGCTGCTACGGCACCACGGCGGCGCAGGTGACACAGAACGCGCGGGCCACCGCCGAAGGCTTCCTCGACGGCGGCGTCCTGCCGGTGATGAAGCACATGCCGGGCCATGGGCTCGGGAAGGTCGACAGCCACAAGGCGCTGCCCTTCGCCGATGCCGACCCCGCGACGCTGGAGACCACCGACTTCGCCCCGTTCCGCGCCCTGAACGACCTGCCGCTCGGGATGACCGCCCATATCGTCCTGCCGCACCTGTCGGACCGCCCCGCCACCCAGTCGCCCGAGGTGATCGGCGGGGTGATCCGCGGCAGCATCGGCTTCGACGGGTTGCTGATGACCGACGACATCTCGATGCAGGCCCTGGGCGGCAGCATGGCCGAGCGCACCCGCCTGTCGCTGGATGCGGGCTGCGACGTGGTCCTGCACTGCCACGCCGACCCGCAGGAGATGGAGGACGTGGCCGCCACCGCCGGGATGCTGACGGGCCGGGCGGCAGAGCGGGCGGACCGCGCGCTTGGTGCCCGCCGCGCGCCTGGCGCCATTGACATGCCCGCCCTCGAGGCGGAACTTGCCGGGATCCTGAAGGACCCTGCATGAGCGATGATCCAGATCCCGAGTTCGAGTCCGTCGCCGACCGCCTCGCCGCCGAGGCGCTGATCGTCGATGTCGACGGCTTCGAGGGGCCGCTCGACCTGCTCCTGACGCTGTCGCGGACGCAGAAGGTGGACCTGCGGCAGATCTCGGTCCTCGCGCTCGCCCGCCAGTACCTTGCCTTCGTCGAGACCGCCAAGGCGCTGCGGATCGAGCTGGCCGCCGACTACCTCGTGATGGCCGCCTGGCTCGCCTTCCTGAAGTCGCGCCTCCTGCTGCCTCCCGATCCCGCCGACGAGGGCCCCTCGGGCGAGGATCTGGCGGCGCATCTCGCCTTCCAGCTGGAACGCCTTGCCGCCATGCGGGACTGCGCGGCGAAGCTGATGGCGCGCGACCGGCTGGGGCGGGACTTCTTCGCTCGGGGCGAGGGCGAGGGGATCCAGCGGATCCGCACCGTCCGCTATACCGCGACTCTGCTGGACCTGATGCAGGGCTATGCCCGGATCCGCACCCGCGACGATTTCCGCCCCTTCGTGATGGACCGCGTGGACGTGATGACGCTGGAAGAGGCGCTGGAGCGGATGCGCGGACTCATCGGCTTCGCGGGCGACTGGACCGATCTCCTGAGCTACCTCCCAGACGGGTGGGAGCGCGATCCGGTGCGCCGCCGCTCGGCCACTGCCAGCCATTTCGCGGCCTCGCTGGAGCTGGCCAAGGCCGGGCGCATCCACATCCGCCAGAGCGGCACCTTCGAGCCGATCCAGATCCGCGCCAGGGGGCCCCGCGATGCAGGATGACGCGCACGACGCGCCCGAGGCCGACACCGGCAGCCTGTTCGAGGCGCCGCCGATGGCCGAGCAGGAGCGGATGGTCGAGGCGGTGCTCTTCGCCAGCCCCGCGCCCGTCACCGTGGCCGACCTGAACGCGCGGATGCCCCACGGCTGCGACGCCGCCGCGGCGGTCGAGCATCTGCGCCGCCGCTACGAGGGGCGGGGGGTGAATGTGGTGCGGGTGGGCGAGGCCTGGGCGATCCGCACCGCCCCCGACCTCGGATTCCTGATGCAGAAGGAGACGGTGGAGCTGAGGAAGCTCTCGCGCGCCGCGATCGAGACGCTGGCCATCGTCGCCTACCACCAGCCCGTGACCCGCGCCGAGATCGAGGAGATCCGCGGCGTCTCGGTCTCGCGCGGAACCATCGACCAGCTGCTGGAGCTGGAATGGATCCGCCTCGGCCGCCGCCGCATGACCCCGGGCCGCCCGGTGACCTTCGTTGTGACGCAGGAGTTCCTGGACCACTTCGGGCTCGAATCCGCCCGCGACCTGCCGGGCCTGAAGGAGCTGCGGGCCGCGGGTCTCCTTGAAAACCGCCCGCCGCCGGACGATCTGTCCGAAGAGGGCGCAGAGGACCAGTCGAGCCTGTTCGACGAGGCCGACGGCGCCGAAGACAGTGCCGGGGAGGACACGCCGTGAACCAGCTCGTGAACATGATCGTCCGGATGTTCCTGAACAAGGGCATCAACGCCGGGATCGACCGCATGTCCGGCGGCCGCAAGCCGACGCGCGACATGACGCCCGAGGAGCGGGCACAGGCGCGGGCCGGGCGGCAGAACGCGAAGCGGGCGAAGCAGGCGTTGCGGGTGGTCCGGAGGATAGGGCGGTTTTGAGGGGGCGCAGATGGAGCGAGGGTTGAGCTTGGATTTCCGCTAGGCGGACGAAGCTGAAACTCGTCGCTTCAACAGTTCGAAGTCATCTGAACTGCAAAGGTGCGGTTGTCGTGATGCCGTGAACGGCAATGGCGGCGGATAGCATGCTGTAGCTGAACCGGAGAGCGAGCACTTGACATGTACAGAATTTTGTACCATGTTCCTGGATATGTGCTAAGTAGCATCTCGCATCATCATCTCGCATCAGCTTCAATAATCACATGAACATAGTGACCTATACGGATGCGCGTAAGCATCTGAAGGAAGTCATGGATCATGCGATCCGTGATAAGACCGAAACCACGATTACTCGTGCGGGCAGAGAGGCTGTGGTCGTTGTCGGAAAGGAAGAATGGGACGCGATTCAGGAAACGCTCTACCTTCTTACGTCCCCGACCAATGCGCGACGCCTGCGTGAATCTGTCGCCCAACTGGACGCTGGGCGAGGCGCAGAGCAAACCCTAGACGATGAAGCTGATATTCTCTGATCATGCTTGGCAGGACTACCTCTCCTGGCGCGATAGTGATGCCAAAGTCTTTGATCGGCTTAATGATCTGATCAAGGAAACGAAGCGGACGCCTTTCAGAGGCAGCGGAAAGCCGGAACCCCTGAAGGGCGATCTTGGTGGGTGGTGGTCTCGCAGGATCACGAAAGCGGACCGATTGGTTTATCGAGTATCTGGAAGCGGAGAAAGCCAGGCATTGGAGATCGCACAATGCAGGTACCATTACTGACGGAATGGCCGCTGATGCGGCCTTTTCCATTTCGAGTGAATTCAGTTCGTCGTATGAGCTGAACGCCGCTTCGTGGGCATATCGGATGCCAAACTCAGGCTCAAACCGGACACTGGGCTGCCACTCGGATTTCCCGATCCCACTACCCCACGAAATGCTTCGCCAGCTTCAGCCCCTGGCCCTGGTAGTTGGACTTGATCCCGGCCCCGTAGAGCACCTCCGGCACCGCCTCCATCGCCTCGAAGACCAGCCGTCCGACGACCTGGCCGTGTTCCAGCACGAAGGGGGCCTCGTGGCAGCGCACCTCCAGCACCCCGCGGGAGCCTGCGCCGCCGGCGCCGGCCCAGCCGAAGCCGGGGTCGAAGAAGCCTGCGTAGTGGACGCGGAATTCGCCGGCCATGGCGAGGTAGGGCGCCATCTCGGCGGCGTAGGCGGGGGGGATGGTGACGGCTTCGCGGGAGACGAGGATGTAGAAGGCGCCGGGATCGAGGATGATGCGGCCCTCGGTGGTGCGGATGTCCTCCCAGAACTCGCGGGCCGGGTAGTGGGCGATGCGGTCGAGGTCGATGACGCCGGAATGGGGCTTGGCGCGGTATCCGACGAGGTCGCCCGCCGAGGGCCGCAGGTCGACCGAGAAGCCGAGGCCGTCGTCGATCACCGGCAGGCCGTCGACCAGCGGCGTCTCCTCGTGCAGCATCCGGAGCGCGGCGTCGTCCAGCCGGGCAGGGCCGGTGCGGAAGCGGATCTGGTTCAGCCGCATCCCCGGCCGGACCAGCACCGAAAACGAGCGGGGACATATCTCGGCATAGAGGGGACCGTGGTAGCCCTCGGGCACGCGGTCGAACTCCGTCCCGCCGTCGGTGATGGTGCGGGTCAGAAGGTCGAGACGTCCGGTGGAGCTTTTCGCGTTCGCCGCCGCCTGGATCCCTTCGGGAAGCGCCAGCCGCTCCATCAGCGGCACAACATAGACGCAGCCCTTTTCCAGCACCGCGCCGCCGGTCAGCTCCACCCGGTGCATCGCGAAATCCTCGAGCCGGTCCTCGACCCGCGCCTTGGCCCCGGCCAGGAACGAGGCGCGCACGCGCCAGGCGTGGGTGCCGAGGCGGAGGTCGAGCGAGGCGGGCTGGACCTGCTCGGCCGTCACCGCGACATCGGCGGAGATGACGCCTTCGGAGATCATCCGGGTGAGGGTCTGGCAGGGAAGAACGCCGCTCATGTCCATGCTCCGGGGAGAGGAAAAGCGGCGGAGGTAGTGCTGTTGGTCGGGCTAGCAGGACTTGAACCTGCGACCTTCCGTCCCCCAGACGGACGCGCTACCAGGCTGCGCCATAGCCCGACTGACGGTGCTTTTAACGACTTGCCCGGCAGAGGCAAGGGGCGATTGCGACGAAAGTTCATCACCGCCCGCTCAGGGCGCCGCCGGTCCGCCGGGGCCCGCCATGCGCCCGGCCAGCGCGTCGAGACGCGCCACGATCGGGGCCAGATCGGCGCCGCGCTGCGCCAGCGCGCCCTGGGGCAGGGCGGCCAGGCGCAGGGCCAG
>NZ_PNOS01000045.1 GCF_002869745.1 Oceaniglobus roseus | reverse complement strand
TCCCCCCATGCCCCCCTCTCCCTCCCGCTGACGCCCGCGCCCGAGGCATGCCGTCCCGCCGGCGCGATGCGGGGTGCGGCGCGATGAGCGCGCCGCGCAAGCTGGTCGAGGTGCGCGACCTGAAGATGCACTTCCCGATCCACGGCGGGTTCCTGCAGCGCCGGATGGGCGAGGTGAAGGCGGTCGACGGCGTGACCTTCGACATCTACGAGGGCGAGACGCTGGGCCTTGTGGGCGAATCGGGGTGCGGCAAGTCAACCTGCGGTCGCGCGCTGATCCGGCTCTACGAAGTCACCTCGGGCGAGGTGAGGATCGACGGCAGGAACATCGCCCATGCCGGGCCCGAGGCGCTGCGCAAGATGCGGCCGACCATGCAGATGGTGTTCCAGGATCCCCAGGCCTCGCTCAATCCCCGCATGACCGTCGCATCGATCATCGGCGAGCCGCTGGACGAGCACACGAAGCTGTCGAGGAAGGAGCGGCTGGAGCGGATCTACGAGCTGATGGACCAGGTCGGCCTGAACCGCGACTTCGCCAACCGCTATCCGCACGAGTTCTCGGGCGGCCAGCGCCAGCGCATCGGCATCGCCCGCGCCCTGGCCCTGCATCCAAAGTTCATCGTCTGCGACGAGCCGATCGCCGCCCTCGACGTGTCGATCCAGGCCCAGGTGGTGAACCTGCTGGAGGATCTGCAGGAGAAGCTGGGGCTGACCTATCTCTTCATCTCCCACGACCTGTCCATGGTGCGCCACATCGCCGACCGGGTGGCGGTGATGTACCTTGGCAAGGTGGTGGAACTCGCGCCGCGCGACAGGCTCTATACCGACCCGCAGCACCCCTACACCCAGGCGCTGCTTTCGGCGGTGCCCGAGCCCGATCCCGAGCTCGCGTCGGGCCGGAAACGCACGATCCTGACCGGCGACGTCCCTTCGCCGTCCAACCCGCCGCCGGGCTGCAACTTCTCGACCCGCTGCCCGAAGGTGATGGAAGTCTGCCGCAAGATCGACCCGGAGTTCCGCGAGGTGGCCCCGGGCCAGTTCGCCGCGTGTCACCTGCTGAACGACCCAGCCTCCCCACCCGGCCCCGACGCGGCGGCCGGGACGGAGGCGACACCAATAAACCAAACAGGGAGTCCCACATGAAACTCAGAACAGCCCTCTGGGGGGCGGCCGCCGCGACGGCGCTCTTCCCCCTTTCGGCCCATGCCGCCGCCCACGAGGGCGAGCGCGGCCGCGACGGCGAGGTCAAGATCATCTACTGGCAGGCTCCGTCGATCCTAAACCCGTACCTGTCGGGCGGCACCAAGGAGCTCGAGGCCTCGTCCCTCGTGATCGAGCCGCTGGCGCGCTACGACACCGAGGGCAACCTGGTGCCCTGGCTGGTCGACGAGGTGCCCACGGTCGAGAACGGCGGCGTCTCCGAGGACCTGACCCAGATCACCTGGAAGCTGAAGGAAGGCCTGAAGTGGTCCGACGGCACCCCCGTCACCTCCGAGGACGTGAAGTTCTCGTGGGAATACTGCACCGCCGACGGCGGCGGCTGCGCCCAGTCCGAGAAGTACGGCGACGTCACCAGCGTCGAGACCCCGGACGAGCGCACGGTGGTGGTGACCTTCGGCGTGCCGAAGCCCTTCCCCTACGGCCCCTTCGTCGGCGCCCAGGCCCCGATCATCCAGAAGGCGCAGTTCCAGGATTGCCTCGGCCCCAAGGCGCCCGAGTGCACCGAGGCCAACTTCAACCCCGTCGGCACCGGCCCGTTCAAGGTGACCGAGTTCCGCCCCAACGACGTGATCACGCTGGAGGCGAACGAGAACTACCGCGATCCGAACAAGCCGGCCTTCGCGACCGTCACGTTCAAAGGCGGCGGCGATGCGGCGGCGGCGGCGCGCTCGGTGCTCGAGACCGGCGAATACGACTATGCCTGGAACCTGCAGCTGGCGCCCGAGGTGCTGACCCAGATGGAGGCCGCGGGCAAGGGCAAGAACGTGTCGTCCTTCGGCACCTCGGTCGAGCGGATCCACATCAACTTCACCGACCCCGATCCGCAGTGGGGCGAGCGCCGCTCGACCGCCGACCACCCGCACCCGTTCCTCAGCGACAAGAACGTGAGGAAGGCGCTGTCGATGGCGCTGGACGTGCAGCTTCTGACCGAGATCGGCTATGGCGAGTTCGGCCGGCTGACCTGCAACGTCCTGCCCGCGCCCGAGATCTATGCCTCGACCGCCAACGATGCCTGCAAGACCCAGGACATCGAAGGCGCCAAGGCACTGCTTGACGAGGCGGGCTGGACCCCCGGACCCGACGGCATCCGCCAGAAGGACGGCGTGCGCCTGTCGATCCTGTTCCAGACCTCCACCAACGCGGTGCGCCAGGATTACCAGGCGCTCATCAAGCAGTGGTGGAACGAGATCGGGGTCGAGGTCGAGCTGCGCAACATCGACGCCTCGGTGTTCTTCGGCGGCGATCCGGGCTCGCCCGACACGTTCCAGAAGTTCTATGCCGATGTCGAGATGTACACCAACAACTTCGACGGCACGGACCCCGAGGCCTACATGGCCAGCTGGACCTGCGACCAGGCGCCCCGCCCCGAGACCCAGTGGCAGGGCAACAACATGATGCGCTACTGCTCGGAGGAGTACGACGCGCTGGTCGCCGAGATGGCGAAGACGGGCGAGCTGGAAGAGCGGGCGCGCCTCGCCAAGGCGATGAACGACATGCTGATGCAGGACTACGCGATCCTGCCGCTCACCCACCGCGGCCGCAACTCGGCCCATGCGAACAGCCTGGGCGGTGTCCAGCTGAACGTCTGGGACAGCGAGCTGTGGAACATCGCCGACTGGTACCGCGTCAAGGAGTGACGCGCGCCGCGGCGGCGGGTGGGCCATCGGCCCACCCTGCGGCCCCGTCCGGGGCCCACGCCGCCGCACCCCCGGGTGGGCCGCCGGCCCACCCTCCCCCGACCCCCGCCCGCCAGAGAGCTGAAGAGAAGCGCCGATGCTGACATTCACGATCCGCCGTCTGGTCATCTCGATCCCGACGCTTCTGTTCATCGCTCTGGTGATCTTCCTGCTGCTGGAGCTGTCGCCCGGCGATCCCATGGCCAACGTGCCGCTGACCGTGCCGCCGGAGGTGAAGGAGCAGATGCGACTGGCCCTTGGCCTCGGCGAACCCGTGCACATCCGTTTCTTCAAGTGGATCGTGCAGTTCTTCTGGATCGAGCCGCTGAACCTGATCGACCATTTCCTCGGCACCGGCTTCGCCGAAGGCAAGCTCAGGGTGATCTCGTGGCAGACCCGCAGCCCCGTGATGGACATCGTGGTGCAGCGCCTGCCGCAGACGCTGTGGGTGGTGGGCCTGTCCTATGTCGTGGGCGTCGCCATCGCCCTGCCGATCGGCATCTACTCGGCGTACCGCCAGTATTCGCTGTTCGACCAGGCAGGCACCTTCGTGTCGATGATCGGCTACTCGGTGCCGCCGTTCTTCTCGGGCGTGCTGGTGATCGTGATCTTCTCGGTCAAGCTCGGCTGGCTGCCCTCGATCTACGACACGACCCATGTCGTCGACAGCTGGGACTCGTTCGTCGTCCAGCTTCAGCAGATGATCATGCCGGTGATGGTGCTGGCGCTCCAGACCACGGCGCAGATCAGCCGCTTCATGCGCGCCTCGATGCTGGACAACCTGAACCAGGACTACGTGCGCACCGCCCGCGCCAAGGGCATGACCGAGCGGGTGGTGGTGCTGACCCATGTGCTGCGGAACTCGATGATCCCGGTGGTCACGGTCATCGCGCTTGGCGTTCCGGGCATCTTCGGCGGCGCGATCATCACCGAGCAGGTGTTCAAGGTGAACGGGATCGGCCAGCTGCTGATCACCGCGATCCAGGCCAACGACCTGCCGATGGTGCAGACGCTGACCTTCATCTTCGCCGTGCTGATCGTGCTGTTCAACCTGATCGCTGACGTGCTCTACGGCATACTCGACCCGAGGATCCGCTATGACTGACAATCACGCGACCGATCCCGTGATCCACAACCCCGTCGGCCCCGCGCAGGCGGCGGGAAAGCCGAGGCCGCCGCGCAACCAGTGGCTGGACGTCTGGGACCAGTTCCGCACCCACAAGGGCGCGCTGGCGGGGGCGGCGTTCTTCATCTTCATCGTGCTCGCGGTGTCGATCGGGCCCTGGCTCTGGACCGTCGACCCGACCTTCATCGACATCCGCGCCCGCAACCAGGGTCCGTCCCTGACCCATCCCTTCGGCACCGACCAGCTGGGCCGGGACCTGCTGGCGCGGATGATCAAGGGTGGGCAGACCTCGGTGTCGGTGGGGCTGATGGCGATGGCGCTGTCGGTGTTCCTCGGCACCGCGGTCGGCGTCCTGGCGGGGTATTTCCGCAAGCTCGACGGGCCGCTGATGCGCTTCACCGACCTGTTCCTGGCGCTGCCGCTGCTGCCGCTGCTCCTCGTCATCCTGCTGCTGTTCCGCGACGTGCTGCGCGCGGCCTTCGGACCCGAGGCGGGGATCTTCATCCTTGTCGTCGGGGTCATCGGCATCACCTCGTGGATGCAGACGGCGCGGATCGTGCGCGGCGACGTGCTGGCGATCAAGGAGCGCGAGTTCGTCCTTGCCGCCCGCTCGATCGGCACGCCGAACCGGCGGATGATCACCCGGCACATCCTGCCGAACGTGCTGTCGCCGATCATGGTCTCCGCGACGCTCGGCATCGCCAACGCGATCATCACCGAATCCGCGCTGTCCTTCCTCGGCTTCGGCTTCCCCTCGGACTTCCCGACCTGGGGCCGCCTGCTCTATGATTCGACCGACTATCTCCAGCAGTTCCCCGAGCGGGTGATGTGGCCGGGCCTCGCGATCTCGCTCACGGTGCTGTCGGTGAACTATATCGGCGACGGGCTGCGCGACGCGCTCGATCCGCGGATCCGCGGCCGGTAGGGACGCAGGGGCGGCGCGCTACTCCACTTCCTTGCGGATGCGCCGCACCAGGAGCCAGACGGCCGCCACCACCAGCGGCGTGACGATGGCGGTCCCGAGCCCCTTGGAGATGCCCGCCGCCTCGGTGAGCGGGTAGAGGACGTAGGACACCAGCGACACGGCGTAATAGCTGATCGCCACCACCGACAGCCCTTCGACCGTCTTCTGCAACCTCAGTTGCAGATCGGCGCGGCGGTCCATACTGGCCAGCAGTTCCTGGTTCTGGGCCGAGCGTTCCACGTCGACCCGGGTGCGCAGCAGGTTGCCCGCGCGGATCGCCCGCTCGGCCATCTCGTGCAGCCGCTTCTCGGTCGCCGCCACGGTGCGCATCGAGGGTTCGAACCGGCGCATCATGAACTCGGCGAAGGTCTGCCGGCCCTCGTACCGCTCCTCGCGCAGCACCGCGATGCGCTGGTTGACCAGCGCGCCGTAGGCGCCGGTGGCGCCGAAGCGGAAGGAGGAGGTGGCGATCAGCGTCTCGAGCTCGGCCGAGATCTCCAGCAGCGCCTTCAGCGTCTCGTCCGACTTGCTGAGGGCCGTGGACATTTCCGTCATCAGCTTCGTCAGCTCGCGGTCCAGCGCCCCCATCCGCGGCCCGAGGTCGCGCGAGCGGGCAAGGCCGAGCATCGCCATCGACTTGTAGGTTTCGATCTCGCACATCCGCTGGACGATCCGGCCCACGCGCCGGTCGCTGGTATCTTCCTTCACGAAGACGGCCATGCGCATGTGTTCGGAGGAATCGATGCGGAAGTCGGCGGCCATGATCGCCGTGCCGTCGACAACGGCGCTGGTGGCGAGGCTTTCGGGCACGAACCAGTCCGACAGCTTCCGTGCGATCACCTCGGTGTCCTGGCTGACCTCGACGCGGATCAGCGCCGACGTGATGCGCAGGCCCGGCGCCTTCGCCAGCCAGTCCTCGGGGAAGACCTTGAAGACGCTGGAATCGAAGGGCCGTTCCGCCACGCCGTCGCCGAAGATCGTGTAGGTGACGAATTCGGTGTGCTGTTCCCACTTCAGCATGTGCTTGCCGATGCGTCCGAAATAGTGGGTCGCGTCGGGCTTCGGGTGCTGGGCGCCGTGGCGGTCGAGGAGGTCGATCAGGTGCGCGCGGTCCAGCCTGCGGTCGCGCCCCGCCGCGTCCGACGGCTGCTTCACCGCGAGGAAGGCGGCGAAGGACGGGGCGCGCAATTCGGGAAAGGGGCGCGCGTGCAACTCGTTCGCCAGGGGATAGCGCAGGGGATGGTTTTCGATCGGACACATCGGCGCGGCTCCTGGCTGTTGTCGTGAGAGTAATCCGAAACGCGCCCCTGTAAACAGGATTCTTTCAAGAAATTCCGCGCCTTAACGGTATACCTCGGTGCGCCGGGGCGGCCCTTGCCGGATCGCGCAGGGGCGCGCGCTCCACCGCAGATTGCATTGACCCTGTCGAGACCGGCGCTCATGGTGCCCGCAGACCCAGTCACGGAGTTGCCCCATGTCCCTGCCCCGCCTCGCCCTGATCCTGCCCGCCGCGCTGTCGCTGGCCGCCGCCGCCCACGGCGAGAACCGGATCGACACGCAGCGCGCCGATGCCCCCGCCCTCGCCGCCTATGGCGATCTGCCGGTCGGAGTGCGGACCATCGACATGGTGCACCCCGGGCAGCTGGATATCCTTGCCATCGGCAACGAGGGGGACGCACCCGACCCGCTGCCGACCTACGACCGCCCGCTGACCGTCGAGGTCTGGTATCCCGCCACCGCCGACGCCACGGGCGACACGGGGCTGAAGGCGTTCCTGCGCGACGGCAAGACCGAGGTCACGCTTCAGGGCCGCGCGATGCGCGACGCGGCGCCCGCAACGGGCACCGCCTGGCCCCTGGTGATCCTGTCCCACGGCTATCCCGGCAACCGCTACCTGATGTCCCACCTGGGCGAGAACCTGGCCTCCAAGGGCTATGTCGTCGCCTCCATCGACCATACCGATTCGACCTACCGCACCAAGGCCGCCTTCGGCTCGACCCTGGTGAACCGGACGCTGGACCAGCTGTTCGTGATCGACGAGATGGCGAAGCTGGGCGCAGCCCCGGACGGCTTCCTGTCGGGTATCGTGGATGCGGAACGCACCGGGCTCATCGGCTATTCCATGGGCGGCTACGGTGCGGTCATCACCGCGGGGGCCGGAGTGACGCAGGCCGCCGTGGATTACGACTGGGGGGCGCCGCAGGGCACGCTCGCCATCCACCTCGCAGGCAGCGAGAGCCACGAGCGCCTGACCGATCCGCGGATCAGGACGGCCATCGCCTTCGCGCCCTGGGGGCGGCAGCGGGGGTTCTGGGATGCCGAGGGGCTGAAGGGCATCGACATCCCGATGCTGTTCGTCGCCGGATCGGTGGACGACGTGTCGGGCTATGCCGACGGCACCCGCGCGATCTGGGAGCAGGCGACGAACGTCGACCGGGCGCTGCTGACCTTCGACAACGCCAACCACAATGCGGGCGCCGGGATCCCCGCGCCTGAGGAGGCCAACAGGTACGACGCAGAACTCGGCTTCAACCTGGCCGAGCACTACATCGACGCGGTCTGGGACACGGCCCGGATGAACAACGTGGCGCAGCATTTCGTCACCGCCTGGCTCGCCAAGTACCTGAAGGACGATGCCGGGGCCGACGCCTTCCTGGACCTCGTGCCGAACTCGAACGACGGAGTCTGGGAGATGAAGGACGACGTGAAGGGCGCCGGGCACACCTACTGGGAGGGCTTCCCGAACCGCACGGCGAAGGGGATGCACTTCGAGGTGCTGGAGGCGGGCGAATAACGCCGCTGTCACGATCTTCACGCTTGGTTGACCCCGCGACAAGCCGTTTGGCGGGCCGCGGGGCCTGTGCCACTCTCGCGGCAGCGCAGTCCCCGAGGGAGATCACGATGCGACGAACCCTGACCGTCCTTGCCACCCTGGCGCTCGCCACGCCGCTTCATGCCGCGGAGGGCGAGCGGATCCGCGTCACGGGCGAGCTGATCGACACCTGGTGCTATTTCTCCGGCGTCATGGGCGGGACGGATGCGGTCGTCGGCACGGCGCACCACACCTGCGCGCTCTGGTGTTCGGCCGGGGGGATCCCGGTGGGGCTGCGGGCCGAGGACGGCACCGTCTACATGGTGCTGAAGATCGAGGGCAGCGCCGAAAGCGCCGGGGGCGACACACAGCTGAACCTTGCAAGCCACGTGATCGAGGCGGACGGGATCGCCTATGCCCGCGACGGGCTGAACTACCTCGTGGTCGAGAAGGTCGTGACGGACCAGGGCATCACCAACGAGAACCACCTGGACTACGGCAACGTGCCGGAGTTCTCGGTGCCGGAGGAAGCGCGATGATCCGCCCTGCCCTTGTCGCGCTGCTTCTCGCCCTGCCCGCGGTTCAGGTCTCGGCCCAGGATTTCTCGGCGGGCTCCGAGGCGAAAAGCTGGAACCTCTACGCCGAGAAGCCCGCGCGGTTCGAGGCCAAGGTCGTGGACGTCCTGTGCGAGCTGACCGGCGACTGCCCCGCCGACTGCGGCGGCGGCGCGCGGCAGCTGGGCCTCGTGCGCGCGGCGGACGGCGTTCTGGTGTTCCCGACCAAGAACAACGAACCGGCCTTCAGCGGCGCGGTGGTCGAGCTGCTGCCGTTCTGCGGTGCCGAGGTGGAGGTCGACGGCCTGCTGATCGAGGATCCCGATATCGGGGCGACGAACGTCTACCAGGTGCAGCTGATCCGGAAGCCGGGCGAAACCGACTGGGTGAAGGCGAACCGCTGGACGAAGGTCTGGGCCGAGACGCATCCAGATGCCGCGGGCCCGGGCCCCTGGTTCCGGCGCGACCCGCGGGTGAACGCGAAGATCGCCGAGACCGGGTATTTCGGGCTGGGGCTGGAGAAGGACAGGGAGATCCTGAAGGAGCTCTATCCGTGATCCGCCCGGCCCTTCTGTTCCTGGCGCTCTCCGCGCCCCTTGCGCAGGCCGCGGGCGCCCTGCCCTTCGACGTCGGCGGCCCGTTCCGCCTGACCGACCAGCGCGGCGAGACCCGCAGCGAGGCCGACCCGGAGGGACACGCGCAGCTTCTGTTCTTCGGCTATGCCAACTGCCGCCAGATCTGCTCGGCCGCGCTGCCGCTGATGGCCGAGGTGGTGGACGAGCTGTCGGCGGAGGGCATCGCGGTGACGCCCGTCATGATCACCGTCGATCCGGCGCGCGACACGGTGGACAGCATCGGCGCGCCACTGGCGCGGATCCATCCGGGCTTCGTCGGGCTGACGGGCAGCGAGGCGGCCTTGCAGGTGGCCTACGACGCCTTCTCGGTCGAGCGGGCGCAGATCTTCGACGATCCGGAATACGGGCCGGTCTTCTCCCACGGCTCGTTCATCTACCTCCTCGACCCGGATGGCGCGGTGCTGAGCCTGCTGCCCCCCGTGCTGGCGCCCGAACAGGCGGCGGAGATCGTCCGCAGCCACCTGGCGCCCGCGGGATGAGCGGACGCGGACTGGTCTTCGCCGCCGGGGTCGCCTGCCTCGGAGGGGCTGCGTTCATCGGGTTCGTCGGACCTTCGCTCTACGACGGCGCGATCAGGGAGGAGTTCCGCGGCGCCACGCTGAGCGCACCCGAGGCCTTTGCCATGGCGTCGGAGGGGCGCGTCGTTCTCGTGGACATCCGCCGCCCCGAGGAATGGGCGGCGACCGGCAGTCCCGGAAACGCGTACCGCCTGGACATGCGCCGGGACGATTTCGCCGAGTCGCTCGCAGCCCTGATCGACCGGCAGGGCGACATGCTGCCGGTGGCGCTGATCTGCGCACGGGGCGTGCGCTCCGCCAGGCTGGCGAACCGGCTGGTGCGTCAGGGATTCATCAACGTCATGGACGTGCCCGAGGGGATGCTGGGCTCGCTCGCCGGGCCCGGATGGCTGGCGCGGGGGCTGCCGCTGGATCGCTCCCCCGTGCCGGAGGGTTGAGGGATGTTCCGTGCGCCTCTCCTTGCCCTCGCCCTTTCGGTGCTCATGGGCGACGCGGTCACGGCGGGCTGCGGCCCGTCGCCCGATGCCTGCACCGTGGCGTCGGGCACCTACCACGCGGTGCTGCCCGCGGGGGGCGGACAGGGCGCGCCGGTGGTGATCTTCCTCCATGGCGCGGGCGGCAGCGGCGCGGACACGCTGCGCAACACGGGGATGGTCGAGGCGATCAGGGCCCGCGGTTATGCGCTTCTCGCCCCGGACGGGCTGTCGCGACAGGGGCGGCGCGGCGGCGGCTGGTCGTTCCTGCCGGGACACGAAGCGCTGCGCGACGAACCCGCCTTCTTCGCCGAGGTTGCCGGGGATGCGGTCGCCCGCTTCGGCGTCGACCGCGACCGCGTGCTGCTGGCGGGCTTCTCCATCGGCGGCTCGATGGTCGCCTATACCGCCTGCGCCCGTCCCGACCTCTTCGCCGCCTATGCCCCGGTCGCGGGCAACTTCTGGCGGCCCCACCCCGAAGGCTGCGCCGGGCCGGTGAAGCTGTTCCACACCCATGGCTGGCAGGACGTCACGGTGCCGCTCGAGGGGCGGCCGCTGCGCGGCGGGGCGATCGAGCAGGGCGACGTCTGGGCGGCGATGGAGATCTGGCGCGCCACCGACGGCTGCACGATGATGCGCCCCGACGGCTTCGACACGGTCAATCAATTCTGGATCCGCCGCTGGACGGACTGCGCCCCGGGCGCGGCGCTGCAATTCGCGCTGCATCCCGGGGCGCATGGCATTCCCGTGGGCTGGGCCGACCTGGCGCTCGACTGGTTCGAGGGGCTCGCCCGGCGGCCGGAGTAGCCGCTACTCAGCCGCGATCACCTCCGGCGCGGCCAGCACCCGGGCGAAGTGACGACGCTCGAGAAGGGCGCGGCGGATGATGCGCGGCGCGTTCAGCACCTCGGGCGTTCCGAGGTGGCGCGCGCTCCAGGGCCAGCGGGCCATGTTCCAGCCCGACAGCGCCGAAAGCGGCACGGCCATGGCGAGGCTGAGGGCGATCGGCAGCAGCCACAGCGTGACGATCCCGAGCGCCATGCCGACCAGCAGCAGCGTGCCCAGCACGGTTTCCAGCCAGTGGAACTTCAGCAGCGTCGCGAGCGGATAGTTGACCTTGCCGCCCCGGCTTTGGGGCGTCCAGGTCTCGCGCAGGCCAAGCGCGGTGCGGGCGACGGCGATGGACTGCTGCACCATCATGATCGGCGCATAGGCGATGGAAAGCAGGATCTCCGCCACCACCGAGGTCACGAACTGCCCGAGGCCCCCGACATCGCGCAGCGGAATGCCCGCGCGGTGGATGGCGCCCGCGCTCATCAGTTTCGGCGCCAGAAGCATCGCGTACATGAAGAACAGGATCGACAGGTTGTGGCTGGTCATCACTTCGGGCCAGTTCACCTGCGGCGACAGATCGCTGAAATAGCGGATCACGTTCTGGTCTTCCCCGTTGCCGAGCATCGCCCAGATCACCAACAGCGCCAGCCAGGCCGGCGACACCAGATAGCCCATGGCGCCGCTGATCAGGTGGAAGCGCGACACGGCATGGAACCCGCGCGAGGCGATCAGGCCGAGGTGCTGGAGGTTGCCTTGGCACCAGCGCCGGTCGCGCAGCACGTAGTCGATCAGGGTGGCCGGCACTTCCTCGTAGCTGCCGGGGATGCGCGGCAGGAAGCGGACGGACCAGCCCGCCCGGCGCAGAAGGCCCGCCTCGACGAAATCGTGGCTGAGGATCAGCCTTTCCTCGCCGCGCAGGCTGCGCACCTTCGGCAGGCCCGCCGACGACGCGAAGGCCGAGCAGCGGATGATCGCGTTGTGGCCCCAGTAGTTGCCCTCGCGGTCGGTCCACTTCGCCAGCCCCTCGGCCAGCGCGAAACCGTAGATGCGGTTGGCGAACTGCTGGACCCGGCCGAACAGCGACTGCGCGCCGAAGAGCATGGGGAAGGACTGGATCAGCCCCGCGCCGGGGTCGCGCGACATGGCGTCTGTCAGCTCGACGATGGCGTGGCCGCTCATCAGGCTGTCTGCGTCGAGCACCAGCATCGCGTCCCAGGCTCCGCCCCAGGTGCGCACCCAGTCCGAAAGGTTGCCGACCTTGCGGTCGACGTTGTCGATGCGGCGCCGGTAATAAACCCGGTACCCCTCGCCCAGTCGGGCGCGCAGGGCGCGGAACGCGCGCTCTTCCTGCCGCGCGATCGCGTCGTCGCGG
Source organism: Oceaniglobus roseus (assembly GCF_002869745.1). Classification (GTDB taxonomy): domain Bacteria; phylum Pseudomonadota; class Alphaproteobacteria; order Rhodobacterales; family Rhodobacteraceae; genus Oceaniglobus; species Oceaniglobus roseus. Next base: position 27,144 of record NZ_PNOS01000045.1, on the reverse strand, counting down.
GTGTCGGACAGCACGAACAGCGCGAAATCGTGGCCGTGGGCCTGCGCGCGGATGTCGCGCAGCATCGCGGCGGCGTTGCCGAAGACGTCGACGGGGGACTCGTTGTAGACCGGCACCAGCAGCGCCACCCGCAGCGGCGCCACCGGGCGCCCGTCGTCGGCGGCGCGCAGGGCCGGTTTGCGGCGGTTGTCGAGAAGCAGCGTGGCGATCCCGAGCGTCGCGGTGGCGACCGAGAGCGCGATCCAGAAGAAGGTGAAGGTGATCAGCGCGATCACCGCCCCCTCGAACAGCGAGAGCCCGCCGACGGCGAACCAGTCGCGGAAGGCCAGGACCACAGCCAGCGTCGTCAACGCCGCCGGCAGGAACGTGGCCAGGCGCCACCACGGCGCGCCGCCGGTCACGCCCTGGTTGGGGGCGCTGAGGTCGCGGTAGGGCCGGTCGAGGCTCTGGACCGGGTGCACGAGGGGGCAGACGGGCGGCATCGCCGCGTCGCGGGTGTGGAATTGGTTCAAGCCGTCCATCGGTATAGCCAGACTTCGGTAACAGGTGTGTCGTTCCGGACCAGCTGTGCGCGCAGTTCCAGCGCCGCCGCCCCGGCAGGGTCGAAGCTGAACGAGAGTCTCAGACCACCGGTTCCCGGGTTGCGCTGAATCACGCCGACCGAGACCACGCCTTGGTCGTCATGCACGCGCGCCGCATATTTTTCAGGCTCTTCCTGAAGCAGCGGGTGATCCTCGAAGTCCACGACGCAGACCGTCCGCACCCGGTCGAAGCCCTTGCCGATGCGCGTGTTCATCACCCGGGCAAGGTCGGGGAGCCCCTTCGGCGCGTCGCCCCAGAGCATCCCGTACTCGAAATCGAAGGGCTGTCCGGCGGACAGCACCGCGGCGGGCCGCCAGTAGGCGACGATGTTGTCGTAGATCTCGCGGTCGGCCGGGATCTCGACCAGCCGCACCACGCCGTCGCCCCAGGCCTTGCGCGGCGTGATCCAGAGCGAGGGGCGCGCCTCGTAGCGGGCTTCGAGATCGGCGAAGTCCTCGGGATCGCGGTGCCGCTGCATCAGACCGAAGCCGTTCAGGTTGCTGTCGACGAAGCTCGAGATCTGGAGCGAGACGGGATTGGCGAGCGGCCGCCAGAGCCGTTCGTTGTTGCCGTTCCAGATCAGCAGGCCGTCGCTGTCGTGGACCGCGGGGCGGAAATCGTCGAAGCGGTGGCGGTTGGTCGCGTCGAACAGGAACATGCTGGTCAGCGGCGCAAGCCCGACGTGATCCAGATCGACGCGGGGGAACAGCGTCGCCGTGACCTCGACCGCCGTGGGCGAGCCGGGGCGGATCGCGAAGCTGTAGGCGCCGGTGGTCGACGGGCCGTCAAGCAGCGCGTGCATGTGGAAGGTGTCGGCACCGGCCGCGGGCTGCTCGACATAGAGGCGGGTGAAGGTCGGGAACTCCTCGCCCTCGGCGTCGCCCGTGCGCAGCGCGAGACCGCGCGCCGACAGGCCATAGACCTGCCGGTTGGCGATGGCGCGGAAATAGCTCGCGCCCTGGAAGACCATGAACTCCTCGAAGATCCCCTTCTTGTTCAGCTCCGCCCGAAGCCGGATGCCCGAATATCCCATCGTCTCGTCCACCGGCGGATCGGGGAACTGGTCGGTGGCGTCGAACAGGCTCCGGTCGAAGCCGAGCGTGTGGGCCACCCCGTCGGACACGAGGTTCACCTGGATCGGCCGCTGGTGCAGGTAGCCCGCGGCGAAGAGGTCGAGTTGCAGGGCGCTGTCCACGTCGGTCCAGATCGCGTCGCGGTCGCGGAACCAGATCAGCTTGGCCTCGTCGTAGGTCAGCTTGCGCCAGGCCTCGGGCACCATCGGCGCGGGCTGGAAATCCGACTGCGCCAGGCGCTCGGCCTCGGCCTTCAGCCAGTCGACGGAGAACGGGGTCTCGGCGACCACCAGCTCTTCCCGCGCGGCGGCGGTTCGGACGGAGGACAGGGCCGCGAGGGCGGCGAGGAAGGTGCGGCGGTCGAGGATCATCGGGGGGCCTGAGCTCTCCAGGGTTGGCTCTTGAACCAGCCGACGAGATAGGCAACGGCAACCAGTGCCGCAATGCCCACCACGTTGGCCAGCGATACGATAATTGCGGTGCGGCCGGTCTGGTCCATGACGAAGCCGCTGAACTGCGCGAAGACCATCGAGAAGAGGAACACCGCCAGCGACTGCTGGCCGACCCGCATGACGATGGCGACGACGTGCCGCCAGATGCGCGCGCCCAACCCCTCGCCCTCGGGCCGCAGCCTTGCGCCGCGCACGCCCGCGGCGACCCAGGCGACATAGGCCAGCGCCAGGAAGTGCAGATAGCGCAGCGGCCCGAAATCCGTCTTGTCCACCCAGTCGGCGTGGTCGCGCTGGAACGCCTCGCCCGGGGCGAAGTCGATCCGCCAGGCGAAGACCGAGAACGGGACGCAGACCAGCACCACGGCGACGGCCAGCGCGACCAGCGCCCAGTGGACCGGCGGCGCCGGGATCCAGCCGCGCATGAAGGCGAAGCCGGTGAAGAAGACCAGCTGCCAGCCGAAGGGGTTGAAGAACCACTCGCGCTCGGACCAGGGCTCGGCCGGGAAGGACAGGCCGGTTTCCGAGATCCCGAGCCAGGACAGCAGCGCATCCTGCGCCGCCAGCCAGACCGCGGCGCAGACGATGGCGACCAGCCAGGGGCTGGTGCGCGCCAGGATCATCGCCACGGGCATCATGCCGAGGATCGCGATGTACATGGGCAGCACGTCGAAGTAGTTCGGCACATAGGTCAGCGTCATCAGCCCGATCAGCTCGGGCGCCGGATCCTCGAACACCTTCCAGAGGTTCAGCGTGCCGATGTAGACCGTCTCGGACACGCCCGAGGCGTCGATCATCGCCAGCATCGTCGCAAGGACCAGGAACAGCCCGATGTGCCCCCAGTAGACCTGCCACATCCGGTAGAGCACCCGCGCGGTGCCAAGCCACCAGCCGCGGTTGACGAAGCTCGATCCGAAGGCGATGGCCGAGGCCATGCCGGAGCAGAAGACGAAGATCTCGGTCGCGTCGGAGAAGCCGAAGCGCGCCGGAATGTAGTTCGCCCAGAAGTTGTTCGGCGTGTGCGAGATCAGGATGATGATCATCGCGATGCCGCGATAGAAGTCGAGCCGCGGGTCGCGCGGTTTACGGGCCGGCACGGGCTTCGGCTGGCCGTCGGGCATGCTGCGCGGGCGAAAGTCTGTGGTCACCACGTTGCTGTGAGTCATTTCGCCGCAATCCCGGGTTTTCGCTGCTTATTCAGCCGGAACGCGATCCGCGCAAGGGCCTTCGCCGCGGGCGGCGAAGATCAGGCGATGCCGCGCCGCAGCATAGGCATCTTCCCGCCCACCCCGCCGTTCCGTACGGTCTCGGAGGATCGTTTCCGCCTCGTCGAGGAAGCCCGCGCGGATGCCGGCGTCGATCGTCAGCCGCTCGAACAGGTCGCGTTGCGCGCGACTGCCGCCCGCCGCCTGCATGGTCCTGCGGGCCTGCGCGAGGTTCAGGAAGGCGATGTCGTAGCGCCCGTCGCCGAAGGCTTCCAGGCCCGCGGCCGCCGACAGTCCGGGGCGCGCCATGGCTCTTGCAAGATCGCCCCGCCCGGCGCGGGCGTCGCGGTGCAGCCGCCGCATCAGTGCCGTCGCCGCGCCCTCGCGCCCGTCGCCGACGAGGGCCAGGAGGTAGTGCAGGTCGGCGAAGACCAGGCAGCCGTCCTCGGTCCGCCGCGCCGCGAGATCGGCCAGTTCGCCCCAGCGGGCGCCCACGTCGACGCCCTCCAGTTCCAGCCGCATCAGCAGCGAGGTGGCGTTGGCGATGTCGCGGTAATCGTCGGTCTTCTCGGCCCGGATCTCGGCATCGTAGAGGTGCAGAACCTCCTCCGCCTGCCCGAGGTCGAGGTGCATCAGCGCCCGGTGCCACCAGACGTGGTAACGGAAGTTGTTGCAGTGGCTCCAGGCCGCCTCGCGCCCCGTCAGCCAGGCGAGCCCGCCCGCCGCGTCGCCCGTCATGTCGTGGACATGGGCGACCGCGTGCAGCCCCCAGGCGTCGTCGGGACAAAGCTCCAGCCCCGCCTGCCCGGCCCGCCGCGCCGCGTCGTAGGCGCCGGTTTCCTCCAGCGCGAAGGCGTGGCAGCCCAGCACATAGCCGCGCGCCGCATGGTCCGCGCCATAGGCCGGGAGCGCCCGTTCGATCCCCTGCCGCATTCCCGGCGCGTCGCCGAGCACGAAGCGCAGGGCATGGTCCAGCTTCAGGGTCATCGCATCGCCCGGATGGCGCGCGAGGATCCCCTCGAACCGGCCGAGCGCGCCGCGCAGGTCGCCGCCAAGCCAGAGCCGCAGTGCCGCGATGCAGTCCCGCTCGCGCAGGCTCGGGGGCGCGCGTTCCGCGCTCGCCTCGGCGGCGCGCAGCGCTTCCGCGGCCGTCTCGACCAGTTCGCGCCGCCCGAGAAGGAGGTGGAACATGCCCTTCACGGCGTGGGCCAGGGCGAAGTCCGGATCGGCTTCCAGCGTCGCCGCCAGGTGGGCGGGCGTCGTCGCGCCGTGGGCCAGGAAGGCGGCTTCGGTCGCGCTCCAGTTGCGCAGGGCCTCGGGCCCGTTCAGGGTCACGGTCTGGCCGTAGGGATCGAGGTGCATCGCGGGCTCCGGGGCTTGAGAGGGGGTCGCCCCTTGGTAGCAACGCAACATGGCGCAAAGGTCCAATAGCTCCGTGAATGACGGAGCTGTGACCGGCCGTGTTTTCCGAGTGCCCGATTCCGCGCGCCTTGTAACACTCCAACGCCCAAACCGGCGCCAGTTCGCGCATTGCGTGTGCCTCAGCCCTTCGGCTTGAAACGTTCCAGCACCGCCGCGGTGTCCTGCCCGAAGCGCGGCGGCGCCCGGCGGTAGGTCACGGGGGTGCGCGAGAGGTTCAGCGGATTGCCGATCAGCCGCACGTGGCCTTCCGCGGCGTGTTCGCTTTCGACCTCGGCGATCATGCCCCGCGCCGCCACCTGGTCCGAGGCGAAGACCTGGTCCAGCGTCTGCACCGGACCCACCGGCACCTTGCGCGCCTCGAGCCCTTCGATGACCTCGGCCATGCTGCGCGCGGCAAGCGCGGGTTCCAGCAGCGGCAGCAGCGCGTCGCGGTTGGCGAGGCGGGCGGGGTTGGTGGCGAAGCGGGGATCGGTGGCAAGGTGCGGCAGGTCGAGGAAGTCGCAGAAGCGGGTGAACTGCGTGTCGTTGCCGACGGCGACAAGGACGTGACCGTCGGACGTGGCGAAGACCTGGTAGGGCACGATGTTCGGATGCGCGTTGCCGCGCCGCTCCGGCACCTTGCCGGAGGTAAGATAGTTCACGCCCTCGTTGATCAGCCAGGCAATCTGGCTGTCGACCAGCGCGATGTCGATGTGCTGCCCCTCGCCCGTGGCGTCCCGGTGGCGCAGCGCGGCGAGGATGCCGACGGTGGCGTACATCCCGCACATGACGTCCGCGATCCCGACGCCAACCTTCATCGGCTCGCCGTCGGCCGCGCCGGTCAGCGACATGATCCCGCCATAGCCCTGCGCCATCAGGTCGTAGCCGGGCTTGGAGGCGTTCGGCCCGGTCTGCCCGTAGCCCGAGATCGAGCAGTAGACGAGCCGCGGGTGCAGCGCGGTCATGGTGGCGGCGTCGAGGCCGTACTTCGCAAGGCCGCCGGGCTTGAAGTTCTCGATCATCACGTCGCATTCGGCCGCGATGGCCTTCACCGCCGCCTGCCCCTCGGGCGTCGCGATGTCGAGCGCGACGGAGAGCTTGTTGCGGTTGGCCGACATGAAATAGGCCGAGACGTCCGTGGGCGCGCCGTCCTTGCCTTGCACGAAGGGCGGACCCCAGGCGCGGGTGTCGTCGCCGCGGCTGGCGGGGTTCTCGATCTTGATGACCTCGGCGCCGAGATCGCCCAGAAGCTGGGTGCAGGTCGGGCCCGCCAGAATGCGCGAAAGGTCGAGAATCCGCAGCCCGTCGAGTGCGCCCGCCATGTACCGTCTCCTCAGATGCGCCCGTCGTAGGCCTGCCGGTCGATGACCGCGCCGATGACGGTGAAGGTTTCCGCCTCCATGGCCTCTTGCAGCGCGGCGCGCAAGCCGTCGCGGTCCGAGACGGTCACGCCCGCGCCGCCGAAGGCGCGGCCGATGGCGGCGAAGTCGGGACCGGCGAAATCGACGCCCGCGTTCGGCAGCTGCCGCTGGCGCTGCTTCAGCTCGATCAGGGCGAGGGAGCGGTCGACGAAGACGACGAAGATCGTATTCAGCCCCAGTTCCGCGGCGGTGGCGAGTTCGCCCGCGACCATCAGGAACCCCGCGTCGCCCGAGAAGGAGACGACGGTGCGCTCTCGCGAGGCAAGCTTCGCGCCCATGGCGAGCGGCACGGCGCAGCCCATGGTGCAGAGCCCGGAGGATTGCAGCAGGGTCCGCGGCGCGAAGCAGCGCCACATCTGGCTGAGCAGGATCCGGTGCGCGCCGCTGTCGACCGTGGCGATGGCGTCCTTCGGCAGCACGGCGCGGCAGGTGTCGACGATCGCGGCGGGGCCCCACGGTTCGTCCGTCGGGAAGGCTTCGGCCAGCGCCCGCTGCGCCTCGCGGATCCCGCCGTCGGGCCAGCGCGCGCGCACACCGTCTTCCCCGAGGCGGCGCAGGGTCTCGCCGGAATGGGCGAGCAGGCTGAGGGAGGCCTGGTGCATGTAGTGGTGGTTCGGCGCGGCGTGGAGGTCGATCACCCGCTGCTCGGCGGCATCCCACGGGTCGCGCCAGCCCGTGCGCATCTCGATCGGGTCGTAGCCTGCGCAGAGGATCAGGTCGGCCTGCCGCAGGAGCGGCAGCAGGATCGCGTCGGCCTTCGGAGAGAGTCCCGCGGCCCCGAGCGACAGCGGGTGATCCTCGGGGATCACGCCCTTGGCCTTGTAGGTGGTGATGACCGGCACGCCCTGGGAATCGGCGAAGGCGGCGATCTCGGCGGCCGACCCCTCGTGCAGCACGTCGAGGCCCACGATCAGCAGGGGCCGCGACGCTTCGGCCAGCCAGCGGCGGGCCTTGACGATGTCGGCGGGGATCAGCGGCGACGGTGCGGCGCGGCGGCCCTCCATCGCGGTGCCGGGCGCATCTGCGACGGAGATCGGCACGTCGATGTGGACCGGCCCCGCCCTGCCCTCGGTCGCGATGGCCACGGCCTTGTCGGCGATCACCCCGGCGGCGCCGGGCGTCAGCGTGAAGCTGGCCTTGGTGATCGGCGCGAAGACGGCGCGGTGGTCCAGCACCTGGTGGGTATAGGTCGCCGCCTCGTCGGGGTCGACGCAGCCGGTCAGCACGATCAGCGGCACGCGGTCCTGCGCGGCATTGGCGACGACGTTGACGCCGTTCATGGCGCCGGGCCCGACCGTGGCGACGAGGATGGCAGGCGCGCCGTCGACGTGGTGCACCCCCTCACCCATGAAGCCCGCACAGTTTTCATGCTTGGCGAGGGTGAAGGCGATCCCGGCCCTTTCCAGCGCGTCGACCAGTGTCAGCACCTCGCCGCCGGGCATCCCGAAGGCGTGGCGGCAGCCCTCGTCATGCAGGCGGCGCGCAAGGATGTCCGCGGCGCGGAGCGGTTCGCTCATGCTGATGGCTCCGGGCCGCGACTGTCCGGTCTCAGGTGCCCATCTTGTGATAGAGCTTCACCCGCGTCTCCAGCGGCACCCGCTCGTAGAGGTCGGCGATCTGGTCGTTCACCAGCCGCGCGCAGCCGTTCGACACGGCGCGGCCGATGGTGTTCGGCTTGTCGGTGCCGTGGATCCGCAGGAACGTGTCGCCCCGGCCCGGCTGGAAGAGGTAGAGCGCGCGGGCGCCGAGCGGGTTCGACAGGCTCCCTTCGAGCCCGTCCTTGTACTTGGCATAGGAGGCCGGATCGCGCTCGATCATCTCGGGGGTCGGCGTCCAGCTCGGGAATTCCTTCTTGGCGCCGACATAGTATTCGCCGGGCTCGTACAGGCCCGGGCGGCCGATCCCGCAGGTATAGCGGATCGCCTTGCGGTCGGGCAGCGTCCAGTACAGCGCGAACTCGTCCGGCAGCAGGTGGATCTGGTAGGCCGGGAGATCGACGCGCAGCGTGACGTAACGCGGCAGGTACTTCTCGGGAACATCGTATTTCGGGATCTTCGGCGCCGCGCTCAGCGGCGAGGCGGCGAGCGCGCCCATGGCCAGCCCGGTCTGCAGAAGCTGCCTGCGGTTCATCATCGGTCGTACCCTTTCGTCGTCATGCATCCGGCAGCGCCGCCGGAATCATGTAGCTTCGGATTGCCCTTACAGTGCGACGCTCCCGTCGCTCCTGACAAGACCAGACTGGCGATTTCCTGCCAATGTGACGCTGCCTTGTCGTCGGACCCGGAACGAAATCAGGTCCAGAGGCGCGCGAACAGGCAGGCCAGCCCGGCGATGATCAACACGGCGCGCCGCAACACGTTCCCGCGGCCGATCAAACCGAACGAAATCAACGTCAAGCCCGTGCCGACGCGAACGAAGGCCCAGAGCGCCCAGAGCGGATCCTCGGCCAGCTGGATCAGCTTGGGGTTGGCGATCATGCCGAGGGGAATGAGGTACAGCCCGATCCCGAGCTTCATGGCGCTGCCCGCGACGCGCAGCCAGTTCTCCTCGACCATGCCCGCGGCGATGAAGACGGCGCCGCAGACCGGGGGCGTGATGGTGGACAGGAGCGCGAACCAGAACACGAAGAGATGCGCCTGCAGCGGTTCGAGGCCAAGCTGGGCAAGCGCGGGGCCGGCGACCGAGACGCAGATGACATAGGCGGCGGTCGTCGGCACCTCCATGCCCAGCAGCAGGCAGGCGAGCGCCGTCAGCAGCAGCGAGGGCCAGAGCATGCCGCCCGAGAAGGCGAGGATGCCCGAGGTCAGCTTCACCCCGAGGCCGGTGATCCCGAGGACGCCGATGACGAGCGAGGCGCAGAGGATGATCGCGCCGATCATCGCCACCTGCCGCCCCGCGTTCAGCACCGCCTCGGCGAGGCGGGCGAGCGCCTGCCAAGGGGCGATGCGCAGCGTGGCGTCGAAGAACAGCAGCACGCCGCCCGCGAGGATCGACAGCGCGGCGGCGTATTGCGGGGTGAAGGCGGCGCCGAACATGCCCCACATCAGGACGCTGAAGGGGACGAGGAAGAAGGCCGAGGTGATCAGCACCGTGCGCCGGTCCGGCTGCTGGTCCTTCGGCACGCCCCTGAGGTCCATCCGCTGGGCATAGGCGTCGATCCCTACCCAGACGGCGAGGAAGTAGAGCACCGCGGGCAGCAGCGCCGCGCCCATGATCTGCGCATAGGGGATGCCGGTCAGCTCGACCATGACGAAGGCGCCGGCCCCCATCAGCGGCGGCATGATCTGCCCGCCGGAAGAGGCCACCGCCTCGATCGCGCCGGCGAGGCGGCGGGGATAGCCGAGGCCGGTCATCGCGGGCAGCGTGATCGCCCCGGTCGAGGCGACGTTGGCCGAGGCGGAGCCGGAGATCGAGCCGAACAGGGCCGAGGACAGGACCGACACCTTGCCCGCCCCGCCCGTGAGCCGCCCGGCGGCGGCGGAGGCGACGTTCATGAACCCCTGCCCCGCCTCGCCCGCGTTCAGCACCGCGCCGAAGATGACGAAGACGGCGACGACCCCGACCGACACGCCGGTGAGCGAGCCCCAGAGGCCGCCTTCCGCGATGGTGAGGGTGCCGAGGAAGCTGGCGAGCGGCGTGCCCGCGTGGCCGAACTCTCCGGGGATGATATGGCCGAAGAGGCCGTAGAGCAGCGCGGCGAGGGCCACCATGGGCAGCGGCCAGCCGATGGCGCGGCGGGCGGCCTCGAGCGTGACGGCGAGGAGCATGACGGCCAGCACCACCTGCCCCGGCCCTTCGAGGAAGCCGTACTGGTTGCGCAGGTCCGCGGCGTTCCAGGCGATCCAGAGGCAGCCGCCGATGCCGAGCGCGGCGAGGACGAGGCCGGTCCATTCGGCGAAGCGGCTGCGTGCCCCCATCACCAGCACGAAGGGCAGCACCAGCGCCATGTGCAGCGGACGGGCCACGAGGTTCGGCACGAGGCCCGAGAAGATCAGGCCGAGGTGGAAGAGGCAGCTGAGCGCCCCGAGGGCGACCCACAGGGGGCGATAATTCGAGATCATGGAAGGTCGGCGCCCCGTTATGTCAGGGGCGCCAATTCCCTCACTTCTGTTCGTCCGTCAAGGCGATGCCCGCCTCTTCGTAATAGCGCTGCGCGCCCGGATGGATCTTCGTCTTCACCTCCGACAGCATCTCGGGCGAGACGGCGTTCCACCAGGGCGACATGCCCGACATCATCGACTTCTGCTCCCAGAAGGTCTTGGTCAGCTCATAGGCGGTGTCGTCGTCCATCTTCGTCGTCGCATAGGCCACCACGGGCAGCGAGGTGGTGGTGACGTCGCCCTCCTGCCCCGCATAGGTCCCCGCGGGGATCACGACGCGGGTGCGTCCGGTCTGGCCCACCTCGTCGTCGGTCATCGGGATCACGGTGACGGGGGTCGTCGCCGCCGCCTCGACCACGTTCGGCGCGGGATAGCTGCCCGCGGTCACGAAGCCGTCGATCTGTCCGTTCTTCAGCGCCGCGACGGCATTCGACAGCTCGCTGTCGGCGATCTTCACCTTGTCCTTCAGCCCGAACAGTTCGAGATACTTCTCGCCCTCGGTCGCGCCGAAGGAGCCCGAGCCGAGCAGGATCGTCTTGCCCGCGAGGCTCGACAGGTCGTTGCTGCCGCTGTCCTTCGACATGACGATGTGCATGGTCAGCGAGGGGATCGGGAACAGCGCGCGGATTTCGTCAAAGGCCGGATCGCCCTTGCCGTCGAAGGGCCCCGCGGCCTTCTGCGCGGCGCCGACCAGCGCGGGCGGCGTGGTGAAGACGTAATCGGCGCCCCGCGCGCGTACCTCCATCACGTTCTGCACCGACCCCTGGCTTTCCTCCAGCGTCACGATCATCTCGCCGTCGGTGCCGATCTTGACGGCTTCGGCGAGTTCCACGCCCATCTGGTAGTACGAACTGCCGGACTTCGCCGACTTGTAGGTGATGCGCGTTTCGGCATGGGCCGCGGTCACGGCCAGCGCGCCGACGGCAGCCGCGGCGACAAATCCCGTAAGTTTCATCTCTTTCTCCCTTTGATGTCTCGATTATCTACGCCAGCGCAGCAGGACGCGTTCCGCCTGCCCCACGGCAAAGGATATCAGCACGCCGAGCAGCGACAGGATCGTCACCCCGGCGAACAGCTTCTCCAGGTCGTAGAGCGACCCGGCCTGAAGGATATAGGCCCCGATCCCGTGCTGCGCGCCCAGCATCTCGGCGGCGACCAGCAGGATGATCGCGATGGCAAGGCTGATCCGGAGGCCCGACAGGATCCCCGGCATCGCCCCCGGCAGCACGATCTTCCGGACGATCGACCACCACGACAGGCCGAAGCTCTGCCCCATGCGGATCAGCCCGCGGTCCACGTTGTCGACCGCGCCGTAGGTGGCGACGACGGTGGGGGTGAAGGTGCCGAAGGCGATCAGCGCGTATTTCGAGCTTTCGTCGATGCCGAACCAGATCACGAAGAGCGGCAGCAGCGCGATCTTCGGCACCGGGAAGAGCGCGGCCACCAGCGGCACCAGCCCCGCGCGGACATAGGAGAAGAGGCCGATCATCACGCCCGTCGCGACGCCGAGTCCGACGCCGATCACCGCGCCGACGGCAAGGCGGGAGAGCGAGGGCACCAGATGCTCCCAAAGCCGCCCCGAGGTCCAGAGATCGACCAGCGTCGCCAGCACGTCCGAGGGGCGCGGCAGTGTCAGGGGCGAGATCCAGCCCGACCGCGTGCCCCATTCGGCCAGCAAAATCAGCGCCACGAAGACGGCCAGCCCCACGCCCCGCCGGGCCGAGGGCGCGAAGCCGCCGCCGCGGAACGGGACCGGGCGCGTCGCCGCGCCGTGCCGGGCGAGGTCAGCCATCCACAAGCTCCGCGTCGGCCGCCCGCGCCTCGTCCCGCATCAGCGACCAGAGCCGCTTCTGGTGGCGCTCCAGCTCGGCGCTGCCGGTCTCGCGCGCGTCGAGCGGCAGGTCGATGTCCACCACCTCGGCGATCCGCCCCGGACGGCGCGACAGCACGACGATCCGGTGGCCAAGGCGCACCGCCTCGGCCAGGTTGTGGGTGACGTAGACGGCGGTGAAGGGCGCACGGGTCCAGAGCGCCACGAGATCGTCCATCAGCAGCTCGCGCGTCTGCGCGTCGAGCGCCGAGAGCGGCTCGTCCAGCAGCATCACCGCCGGCGTCACGGCCAGCGCCCGGGCGATGGCGACGCGCTGTTTCATGCCGCCCGACAGCTGGCGCGGAAGCGCCGTGCGGAACTCCGACAGCCGGGTACGTGCGAGCACGTCGGCGATGATCTGCTCCGCCTCCGCCTTCGGCAGGCGGTGGTCCTCCAGCACCAGGCTCAGGTTCCCCTCCACCGTCCGCCAGGGCAGGAGCGCGAAGTCCTGGAAGACGAAGGTCAGCGGATTGAGGCAGCCCGCCGGCGGCGCGCCGAGTTGCAGCACCCGCCCGCGGTCCGGCTTCTCCAGCCCGCCGAGCAGGCGCAGCAGCGTGGACTTGCCGCAGCCCGAGGGGCCCACGATGCACAGGATCCGCCCGCCGGGGATCTCCAGCGAGATGTCGCGCAGCACCTCGAGATCGCTATAGGCATGGCCGACCCCCTGGAGGGACAGATCCATGGGGCTACAGCACCGGTGCGAAGCTGCTGTCGACCACGGTGTCGAAGCCGATGGTGTCCTTGATCATGCCTTCCGCCTTGAACCAGTCGATCTGGTCCTGGACCGAGGCGGTGGTCAGGCCCGCGTTCTCGTTCAGCCGCATCGCCCCGTTCAGGATCGAGGTCTTCGCCTTCTCCGGCGCGTCGTCCGGGTAGACGTAGGGCGCCAGCAGGTCGAGCATCTTCTGCTGCGCCTCCTCCCCGGCCGTCCTGTCGACCAGCGCGGCGTTGTAGTCGGCGACGCCCTTCGAGAAGGCCTTGAGGAAATCCTCGGTCAGCGGCCGTTCGTTCACCGTGTTGTCGAGCGAGGTGAAGACCGTCGTCACCTGGTAGTCGGGGAGGTAATCGGCGACGTCGCCGATGATGTGCACCGCGCCCGACCCGTCGAGCGCCTTGGCGATGTGCGGCACGATGGACCAGCCGTCGACCTGGCCCGACTTCATCGCGCCGATGATCGCGCCGACCTTCTGCAGCGGCACGTACTCCAGCTCGATCCCTTCCGCGGCGGCCATCTTCGCGCCCATGTAGTGGAAGGAGGATCCCGGCTGGGTGACGGCATAGCGCTTGCCGCCCAGGTCCTTCGGCGTCTTCACCCCGGCCTGGAAGGCGGCGTCGGAGGCGAGGAACTTCTGCCCGTCGATCCCCTTCTCCTCCTGCAGCGCACCGCCGATGACCTTCACCGCGCCCTTCTCGGCCAGCGAGATCAACCCGCCGGTGATCGCCGTGATGCCGAAGTCGACGTCGCCCGAAGCGATGGCGACGGCCATCGGCTGCGCGGCGTCGAAGAAGCGCAGCTCGGCGTCGAGCCCCGCCTCCCTGAAATAGCCCCGCTCCATCGCGACGAAGCTCGCCGCGTGGCTGGTCAGGCGCAGGGCGCCGACGACGATCTTGCGGTCCTGCGCCAGGGCGGGCGCAGCCAGCCCGGCGGCGGCGGCGGCGCCGCCCATCAGGGCCAGCGTCTGGCGGCGGTTCAGTGTCATGATGTCTCCTCCCACAGCTCGCGCCGCTGGGGCGCGTGTCCCCGGGCGCTGCCGGCCGCGCGGGTCTTCCCGCCTGCGGCCGCTTCCGCAACTTTTGTGGGCGCCCCCGCCGGGGGGGTCAAGCGCCATTCTGCCGGTCCGGCGCCCGCCCCGCCCACACGGCCCCCGCGCAGCCACCACACAGCGGCGTGAGCGCGGCGCCCGCGACTTGCCATCCCGGCCCCGTCTGGCATTGTGGCGCGCGACCCGAAACCCCCGGCGCCTGCCGGCCAAATCCCCGGAGAGCCCATGTTCCGCTTCCCCCTCGCCGCCTCGGCCCTCGCGCTGACCCTCGCCCTGCCCGCCCATGCCGAGGGCCTGACCGACATGACCGACGCCGAGCGCGCGGCCTTCGGCCAGGAGGTGCGCGCCTACCTGCTGGAGAACCCCGAGGTGCTTATGGAGGCGATCTCGGTCCTCGAGAAGCGGCAGGCCGAGGATCAGGCGAAGGGCGACGCGCAGCTTCTGGCCGACAACGCCGAGGCGCTGTTCGACGACGGCTATTCCTACGTGGCAGGCAACCCCGAGGGAGACTTCACCATCGTCGAGTTCTTCGACTACCGCTGCGGCTACTGCAAGAAGGCCGCGCCGGAAGTGACCGAGCTTCTGGCCCGCGACGGCAACATCCGCCTGATCGTGAAGGAGTTCCCGATCCTCGGCGACCAGTCCGTCCTGGCCTCGCGTTTCGCGCTGGCGGTGAAGAAGGTCGCGGGGGACGAGGCCTACGGCAAGATCCACGACACCCTGATGGAGCTGCGCGCCGACATCACCGAATCCGCCCTGCGCGGCGTGGCCGAGGACGCGGGCCTCGACGCCGACGCGATCATGGCGGCGATGGACGACGACGACGTCACCAACATCATCGCGAAGAACCACGCGCTCGGCCAGACGCTGAAGATCAACGGCACCCCGAGCTTCGTCTTCGGCGACGAGATGGTGCGCGGCTACGTGCCCCTCGACACGATGCAGCGGCTGGTCGAGGCCAAGCGCGAGGGCTGAGCCCCCGCGCCAGGGACCGAAGCCGGATAGTGCGCCAGGACGGGCGGGCACGGACAGTCTGCCCCCGCCCCCCATCTTTGCTTTCCTAAATATCCCCGCCGGAGGCTCCCGCAGCCTCCACGCGCGCGACAGCGGCAGCGGCGCGCCTACTCCGCCGCCTGCCCCGCCGTCTCGGCCTCCTGCTTCGCCTCGGCCTCCAGCGCCTCGGCCTTCTTCTCGACCTGCTCGACGATATGTTCGATCATCTGGGCGTTGCTCAGCTTGTGGCTCTGCTTGCCCGCGAGATAGACCATGCCGGACCCCGCGCCGCCGCCGGTGAAGCCGACGTCGGTCATCAGCGCCTCGCCCGGGCCGTTCACCACGCAGCCGATGATCGAGAGGCTCATCGGCGTCTTGATGTGCTCCAGCCGCTTCTCGAGGATTTCGACCGTCTTGATGACGTCGAAGCCCTGGCGCGCGCAGGACGGGCAGGAGATGATGTTGACGCCGCGGTGGCGCAGGCCGAGGGATTTCAGGATCTCGTAGCCGACCTTCACCTCCTGCACCGGATCGGCCGAGAGCGACACGCGGATCGTGTCGCCGATGCCCATCCACAACAGGTTGCCGAGGCCGATGGCCGACTTGATGGTGCCCGAGATCATGCCCCCCGCCTCGGTGATCCCGAGGTGGATCGGCGCGTCGGTCGCGTCGGCCAGCTGCTGGTAGGCGGCGGCCGCCATGAACACGTCGGAGGCCTTGCACGAGATCTTGAACTCGTGGAAGTCGTTGTCCTGCAGGATCCTGATGTGTTCCAGCCCCGACTCGACCATCGCGTCGGGACAGGGTTCGCCGTATTTCTCCAGCAGGTGCCGTTCCAGCGACCCGGCGTTCACGCCGATCCGGATCGAGCAGCCGTGGTCGCGGGCGGCCTTGATGACCTCCTTCACGCGGGAGGCGTCGCCGATGTTGCCCGGATTGATCCTCAGGCACCCCACCCCGGCCTCCGCGGCCTCGATGGCGCGCTTGTAGTGGAAGTGGATGTCGGCGACGATCGGCACCGGGCTTTCGCGCACGATCTCCCTCAGCGCGGTCGTGGCGGCCTGGTCGGGGGCGGAGATGCGGACGATGTCAGCCCCCGCCTCGGCGGCGGCGATCACCTGCGCAAGCGTCGCCTTCACGTCGCCGCTGTCGGTGTTGGTCATCGTCTGCACGGAAATCGGCGCGTCGCCGCCCACGGGCACGTTGCCGACCATGATCTGGCGGCTCTTGCGGCGGTAGATGTTGCGCCAGGGGCGGACGTGGTTGATCGACATCTGAGGCGGCCTTCTGTCCAGTCAGCGTTACGCCAACAGTTAGGCCAGCCGCCGCCCCGGCGCAACGCCCCGGGGGGTCATTCCCCCACGGGTTCGACCGGCGCGAGGAGCGAGGCGTCGGCCACCACGGTGGCGAGGTCGCCGTCCTTCTCGAGGTCCGCGACCTGGTACTTCTCGGTCAGGTCGGTGGCGGCGAGGCTCAGGTTCTTCGTCACCTGGCCGCTGCGCCCGGCGGGGCCGTAGGTGGTGCCGTTGACCGCGAAATAGATCGCACCGGACTCTCCGGTCAGCAGCGTCGCCGCCTCCTCCGTCTTCGGCAGCACGAAGCGGTCGCCCTTGTTCATGATGTTCTCGTAGATCACCGACCCGTCCGCGGCCTTGACCCGCACCCAGGAGTCGCGGACGGCGAACATGACCACTTCCGGCACGTTCGCGGCCACGACCTGCACGCCGGTTCCGTCGGCAGGCGCGGCGCCCTCGGCATCGGCCGGCTGGGTGCCGAGCATGGCGGCGCTGATGGCGGACTCGATCGCCTCGCTGCGCCCCGTCTCCGGCGCGGCATCGGCGGTGCGGGTGACGTTGGGCTTCAGCGTGGCGATGGGGCCGTCGCGGGCGATCATCACCGGCACGTCCAGCGCCTGCGGACGGTAGAGCCGGTCGAACCCGTCGCCTTCCCGCGGCTCGATGCCCGGCGCGGCCTCGTCGCCCACGGGCATGGAGGCCGTGGCGGCGGCCAGCGGATCCAGCTCGGACACGACACCGGGGGTCTGGTCCACCGGCACGAACTGCACCTTCTGGACCTCCTGCAGCACCGAATAGCCGCCGTAGCCCAGGCCGCCGATCAACGCCAGCAGAACGAGGGTAGAGCCGATGGCGCCCGGTTCGATGCGCGAGAACAGGCCCGGCGCGGTCGGCGCGAACAGAGCGGTGCTTTCGGCGAAGGGATCGCGGCGGCCGGGATCGGCCACCCTCTTCTCGGTGCGCTTGGCGGAGGCGGCGGAGGACATGCCGTGGGCGGTCTCGAAGTTGCCCTCGGCGCAGAACGCCTTGTAGGCCCATTCGGGATCGAGCCCGAGGTAGCGCGCGTAGGAGCGGACGTAACCGGCGATGAAGCCCGGCGTCTCGAAGGCCTGGGGATCCGCATTCTCGATCGCGGCGATGTAGGTGGCCTTGATCTTCAGCTCGCGCTGGACGTCCAGCAGGGACTTGCCCAGGGTCGCCCGCTCACCGCGCATGACGTCGCCCAGACGAAGGTCGAAATCGTCGAAGCCGCGCGGGCCCTCGTCTTCCATCGCCTGCGGCGCCCGAAACCGTCGGATCATATGGACCACCCAATTGCCACTGCCATCAGCCTCTCGCAGCCGATTCGTCATGTCGGCCTGTAGGTTTACCGTTACCATATGCACGCGCAGCTTGCACACGCAGAAAACGCAATGTGAAGGCGTTCGGCGCGAATTGGCCCACAAGATCTTGCCAATGCTCATGAAATCGTCACCGGCGCCGGACCGGCCCGAAACGGCGACGACGCCGCACCGTTACTGCCGAAGGCGGCGCCCCCGGTGGCCGCGCGCGGCGTTTCGGGGGCATCGGCGGGCCGCCGACGCGGACAGGCCCACCAAAACAGCGATCTGTCAATACCTTGCGCGGCTCTCTTCACAAGAGCGGGAGCGGCGCCTAGTCGGCGACGACCACCTGGCAGTCGCCGGCGCCCTTGGCGTTGCACGACCGGGTCGCGGTCGCCCCCGCGCCCTGGCCCGCGGCGATCGACCACTGGCCGGTGCTGGGCGAGATGGCGAGCGCCTTGGGCGATCCGGCGGGCAGGTAGCTGTCGTTGAAGCCCTGGGTGGCATCGACCGACAGGGTCAGGCCGCGCTCGGCATAGCCTGCGGGCAGGACGTGGGCGGCGATCCGGCACTGGGTCTTGGCCGCGCTCTGGCAGGCGGCGATGGCCGCACGCTCGGCCGCGGCGACGGAGTGGTAGTTCACCGCCGCCTGGGCGCTGGCCAGCCCCTTCTCGGGCGCAAGCGCGATGGCGCCGAAATACTTCTGGTCCTTCGCCACCTCGCCGAGGACGGCCTTCGTCTTGTCGTCGAGGCCGGGCAGGTTGAAGACCACCGCCCGCGCGCCCTTGGTCGGGAACAGGGCCGCCTTCGCCTCGTCGCCCGTCACCATGGTCTGCGCCGTCGCGGCGGCGCCGAGGCCGCACAGAAGGGCCGTGGCGGCGGCGAGCCGGGGGAGGATCTTCATGTCACGCTTCGTCATCGTCTGGGTCCTCGCTTTGGATTTGCGCGACACTTAACGCCCCGCCGCGCGACTGGCCAGTGCGGCAGAGCGTCTGCGCAAGCCCTTGCCGGCGGGGCCTTCGGCTGGACAGCACCGATCCGGCTGTTACTCTGCGCCCGCAACGTTTCCCCCGGAGAAGCCCCATGAGTCTCGACGCCGTTCTGGCCCGCATAGATGCCGACCTGCCCCAGGCCACCGACCGCCTGATGGAGCTGCTGCGCATCCCCTCGATCTCGACCGACCCCGCCTACAAGGGCGACTGCGAGAAGGCGGCGGACTGGCTGGTGGCGGACCTGCAATCGCTGGGCTTCACCGCCGGGAAGCGCGCGACGCCTGGCCATCCGATGGTCGTCGCCCACGGCGGCAGCGGCGACGGCGCTGCGCCGCACCTGCTGTTCTACGGCCATTACGACGTGCAGCCGGTCGATCCGCTGGAGCTCTGGACCCGCGACCCCTTCGATCCCGCGATCGAGAAGACGCCCGCGGGCGAGGTGATCCGCGGCCGCGGCAGCGCCGACGACAAGGGACAGCTGATGACCTTCGTCGAGGCCTGCCGCGCCTTCATCGCCGAGCATGGCGAACTGCCCTGCCGCATCACCGTCCTGTTCGAGGGCGAGGAGGAATCGGGCTCGCCCTCGCTGACGCCGTTCATGGAGGCCAATGCCGACGAGCTGAAGGCCGACATCGCCCTGATCTGCGACACCGGCATGTACGACCCCGAGACGCCCGCCATCGTCACCATGCTGCGCGGGCTCCTGGGCGAGGAGATCACCGTGCGCGGCCCCGACAAGGACCTGCACTCGGGCTATTACGGCGGGCTTGCCATGAACCCGGCGCGGGTGCTGGCGCGGATCATCGCCGACCTGCACGACGACACCGGCCGCATCACCGTGCCCGACTTCTACGACGGCGTGCCCGAGCTGTCGGACACCCTGCGGGCGCAGTGGGACCAGCTGGGCTTCGATGCCGAGGCGTTCCTCGGCTCGGTCGGGCTGAACCTGCCTGCGGGCGAGCAGGACCGCAGCCCGCTGGAGCAGGTCTGGGCGCGTCCCACATGCGAGGTCAACGGGATCTGGTCGGGCTACACCGGCAAGGGCTTCAAGACGGTCCTGCCCTCCGAGGCCCATGCCAAGATCAGCTTCCGCCTTGTCGGCACCCAGGATCCCCACAAAATCCGCGAGAACTTCCGCGCCTTCGTCGAGGCCCGCGTGCCCGCCGACTGCACCGTGACCTTCCAGGCCCACGGCGCCTCGCCCGCAAGCCAGATGAGCATCTCCGACCCCGCCTTCGAGAAGGCCCGCCAGGCGCTCTCGCCCGAATGGCCGAACGACGCGGCCTACATCGGCGGCGGCGGCTCGATCCCGATCGCGGGGCATTTCAAGCAGATCCTCGGCATGGATTCGCTCCTGATCGGCTTCGGCCTCGACGATGACCAGATCCATTCGCCGAACGAGAAGTACAACATGGCGAGCTTCCACAAGGGGATGCGCAGCTGGGCGCGTGTGCTCGACGCGCTGAGCAGGGGCTGAGGCGATGGCCGAGAAGATCATCATCGACACCGACCCCGGCCAGGACGACGCCGTGGCGATCCTGCTGGCGCTGGCCAGTCCCGAGCTGGAGGTGCTGGGGATCACGGCGGTCGCGGGCAACGTGCCGCTGACGCTCACCCAGCGGAACGCACGGATCGTCTGCGAACTGGCGGGGCGGACCGATGTGCCGGTGTACGCGGGCTGCGACGCGCCGCTGAAGCGCAAGCTGGTGACGGCCGAGCACGTGCACGGCAAGACCGGGCTCGACGGCCCGGTGCTGCCCGAGCCGACGATGCCGCTGGCCGAGGGGCATGCGGTCGACTTCATCATCGAGACGCTGCGCCGGGAAGCGCCGGGGACGGTCACGCTGTGCCCGCTCGGCCCGCTCACCAACGTCGCCACCGCCCTGCAGCGGGCGCCCGACATCGCCGGGCGGATCAGGCGGATCGTCCTGATGGGCGGCGCCTATTTCGAAGTGGGCAACATCACCCCCACGGCGGAGTTCAACATCTACGTCGATCCGGAAGCCGCTGAAATCGTGTTCCGGTCCGGCGTCCCTCTGGTGGTGCTTCCCCTCGACGTCACCCACAAGGCGCTGGTCACGGGGCCGCGCAACCAGGCGTTCCGCGACCTCGGAACGCCCGTGGGCAAGGCTGTCGCCGAGATGACCGATTTCTTCGAACGCTTCGACAAGGAGAAATACGGCAGCGACGGCGCCCCCCTGCACGACCCCTGCGTGACCGCCTGGTTGCTGAAGCCCGGGCTGTTCACGGGCCGCGAGATCAACGTCGAGATCGAGACGGTGTCGGAGCTGACGCTTGGCATGACCGTGGCCGACTGGTGGGGGATCACGGACCGGCCGAAGAACGCGCTCTTCATCGGCGACCTCGACGCCGATGGCTTCTTCTCGCTGCTGACCGAGCGTCTGGGCCGGTTGTGAGCGTCACCCTGCGTCTTGCCGCTCCGGACGACCTCGACCGGCTCGCCGCGCTGGTCGAGGCCTGCCACGGCGAACGGGGGCTGAATCAGGATCCGGCGCAGCGGCGCGAGGTGCTGAAGACCCTGCTCGACGGGATCCCGAACGGCGTCGCCTATCTGATCGGCCCGCCCAAGGCGCCGGTCGGCTACCTCGTCATCTCCTTCGGCTTCTCGGTCGAAATGGGCGGGCTCGACGGTCATATCTCCGACTTCTTCATCCGCCCCGGCGTGCGCGGCCGCGGCATGGGCAGCGAGGCGGTGATGGCGCTGGCCCCGGCGCTGGCCAGGCATGGCGTGAAGGCCCTGCACATCGAGGTTCCGGGCGAGACCGCGCGGCTTGTCGGACATTATCGCAGCATGGGCTTCGCGGTGCGCGACGGACGGCAGCTGATGACGCGCCGACTTTGAGCGCGGCACTGGCAGGGGCGCGGAACCTTTCTTAGGTATGGGGTGAAGGAGCCTGCCATGACCGTCCACTTCCCGTTCGACAACAGCTATGCGACGCTGCCTGACCGCTTCTACACCCGCCAGCCGCCGACGCCGGTGTCCCGGCCGGGGCTGATCCGCGTCAACGAGCGGCTCGCGCAAGAGCTGGGACTGGACCCGGAGGAGCTGCGCGCGCCCGAGGGGATCGAGGTTCTCGCGGGCAACAGGGTGCCGGAGGGCGCGGCGCCCATGGCGCAGGTCTATGCCGGGCACCAGTTCGGCGGCTGGTCGCCGCAGCTGGGCGACGGGCGGGCGCTGCTGCTGGGGGAAATCCTCGCGCCGTCAGGACGTTACGACGTGCAGTTGAAAGGTTCGGGGCCGACGCCCTATTCCCGGATGGGCGACGGACGCGCCTGGCTTGGCCCCGTGCTGCGGGAATACGTCGTGTCCGAGGCGATGCACGCGCTCGGCCTGCCGACTACCCGCGCGCTGGCCGCGGTGACGACCGGCGAGACGGTGTTCCGCGAACGCCGCTATCCCGGCGCCGTGCTGACCCGCATCGCCAAGAGCCACATCCGCGTCGGCACCTTCCAGTTCTTCGCCGCGCGCCAGGATGAAGAGGCGCTGGCGGCGCTGACCGACCATGTGATCGCCCGCCACTACCCGCAGGCAGACGGCCCGCTCGCTTTGCTCGACGCGGTGATCGCCGCGCAGGCGAAGCTGATCGCGGGCTGGATGTCGGTCGGCTTCATCCATGGCGTGATGAACACCGACAACATGTCCGTCGCGGGCGAGACCATCGACTACGGCCCCTGCGCCTTCATGGACACCTATCACCCCGACCGCGTGTTCTCGTCCATCGACCAGTTCGGCCGCTATGCCTATGCCCGCCAGCCGGAAATCGCGGTCTGGAACCTCGCGCAGTTCGCCACCAGCCTGTTGCCGCTGATCGACGCGGACCACAACGCGGCCATCGAGAAGGCGACGGAGTCGGTGCACCGCTTCCCCGCGCTGTATGCCGAGGCGTGGCTCGCGCGGTTCCGCGCCAAGCTGGGCCTGACCTCGGTGGAAGAGGACGACGCGGCGCTGATCCAGGCCCTGCTCGACCGGATGGCGCAGGGACAGGCGGACTTCGCCAACACCTTCCGCGCGCTCGGCACGCCCGCGGCGCGGGACCAGTTCGTCGATCCCGCCGCCTATGACAGCTGGGCCACGGTGCTGGAGGCGCGACTGGCCCGCGATCCGGCCAGCGCGGAGGAGAGCGCGGGGCTGCGGGCGCGCAGCAATCCGGCGATCATCCCGCGCAACCACCGGATCGAGGAGGCGATCCAGGCGGCGCTGGCGGGGGATCTCTCACCGTTCCACGCCCTGACGGAGGCCCTGCAGACGCCGTTCGAGGCGCAGGGCGATTACGCCCGCCCGCCGACCGAGGACGAGGCGGTCACGCAGACGTTCTGCGGAACCTGAAGCCCCCCGCGGGGCGGTTGATCAGCAGCAGGCCCAGGGCGACCAGCACCACGGCCGCCAGCAGCGACGGCCCGACATGGTCGCCCAGAAGCGCCCAGCCGAGGAAGGTGCCGAAGATCGGCGACAGGAAGCCGAAGGCCGCCACCTGCCCCGCCCGGTAGCGCGCCAGAAGCCAGAACCACAGCAGGAACCCGGCGAAGGCCACGGCGACGATCTGGAACACGAGGCCCGCGACGTGGATCGGGGCAAGCTCGCGGATCAGCGGGCCGAAGGCGAGCGAGGCGACCAGCAGCAGCGGGCCCGAAACAGCGGTCTGCCACAGAAGCTGCATCTCGGGGCTGACGCGGCCCATGGCGGGGGCGCGGGCGGTCAGCGCGATGCCGGTCCAGCAGAACGAGGCGCCGAGCGCGCAGAGGTCTCCGGCCAGCGACGCCTCGCCGCCTGCGGGGCGGCCGGAAGTCAACGCCAGCGCGACGCCGACGAAGGCCATGGCGAGCCCCGCGAGCTTGCCCGCCGACAGGTGTTCGCCCGCCAGCAGGAAATGGGCGGCGAGCGTCGTCCAGACCGGCATGGTGTAGAAGATCACGCTGGTGCGGCTGACCGTGGTCAGGTCCAGCGCGGTGAAGAGCAGCAGGAACTCGAGGCTGAACATCCCCCCGAGCAGCAGGCCGAGGCGGGCCGAGCCGGGTTCGATCCGCAGCGCCACGCCCCGCCAGCGCATCCATGCAAGCAGCAGCGCCGCCGCGCCGAGCGAACGGAGGGCGGCGGCGAAGACGGGCTGGAAGCCGTCGTTGCCGACCTTGATGACGACCTGGTTGAAACCGAGGAGAAGGGAAAAGCCGATAAGGGCCACGGCCCCGGCGGCGTCCACTGGTACGCGCGTGTTCATGGGGCGCACAGGGACGCGGGCGCGGCGGCGGAGTCAAGGCCCCACGGCCCCGCCCCGCCGCCGCGCGGGAGGTCAGGGCGTGACGGTGACCTTGGTCATCACGTCGGGCTGGCCGGCGACGGCGCCGTTGTTGCCGCGGCCGCGCTTGATGGCGTCGATCACGTCCATCCCGCTCGTCACCTCGCCGACGACGGTGTACTGGCCGTTCAGGTGCGGCGCGGGGGCGAACATGATGAAGAACTGCGAGTTGGCCGAGTCGGGGCTGGCGGCGCGGGCCATGCCGACGGTGCCGCGCTCGAACGGGCGGTCCGAGAACTCGGCCTTCAGGTCGGGCATCTCAGAGCCGCCGGTGCCGGCCCGCTTCAGGTCGCCGTCCATCTTGCCGAACTCCACGTCGCCGGTCTGCGCCATGAAGCCGTCGATCACGCGGTGGAACACCACGTTGTCGTAGGCCCCGGCCTTCGCCAGCTCGGTGATCCGCGCGACGTGCAGGGGTGCGACGTCGTCGAAGAGGTCGATGTGGACGGTGCCGTTCGCCTCGCCCGACACCTGGATGTCGAGGCCCGTGGCCAGCGCCGGGACTGCGGCGGCGACGGAGAGGACGGCGGAAAGCAGGAGCTTACGCATCGGCGGCGACCTTCACGCTGATCATCCTGTCGGGGTTCGCGGGCGGCTCGCCGCGGGTGATGGCATCGACATGCTCCATCCCCGAGATGACCCGGCCATAGACGGTGTACTGCCCGTTCAGGAAGTGGTTGTCGGAGAAGTTGATGAAGAACTGCGAGTTGGCGGAGTTCGGGTTGGACGAGCGCGCGGCGCCCAGCGTGCCGCGGTCATGGGGCAGCTTCGAGAACTCGGCCGGGAGGTCGGGATGCCCGGAGCCGCCGGTGCCCGCGAGGCGGATGTTGAAGTCCTTCTCGGCGTTGCCGTTCGACACGTCGCCGGTCTGCGCCATGAAGCCGTCGATCACCCGGTGGAACACGACGTTGTCGTAGGCGCCGGCGCGGGCCAGGTCCTTCATCCGCTGGGTGTGTTTCGGGGCCACGTCGGGCAGCAGTTCGATCGTGACGGTGCCACCCTTCAGCTCCATCAGGATGGTGTTCTCGGGGTCTTTGATCTCGGCCATCTGCGGCTCCTGTGGTTTCGCGTTGCGCCCTGTCTAATCCCGTGCCGGGGCGAGGAAAAGCTGAAAGCAGCCCTGCCCTGTTGACGATCCCGTGGCGTTCGGGTCTCAAGGATGGGTCAGAGACCGCAGAGGAGCGACGCGCATGGCCTGGAAATCCCTCGACGACATGGACCTGGCGGGCAAGGTCGTGCTGACCCGGGTCGACATCAACGTGCCGATGGAAGACGGCCGCGTCACCGACATGACCCGGATCGAGCGCATCGCGCCCACCGTCGCCGACATCCTGAAGGCGGGCGGCAAGCCGGTGCTGATGGCGCATTTCGACCGGCCCAAGGGCAAGGTCGTGCCGTCGATGTCGCTGGAGCCGCTGGTGCCCGCGCTCTCCGGCACCTTCGGCGTGCCGGTGCGTTTCGCCGCCGACTGCATCGGCGCCGAGGCGAAGAAGGCCGTCGCCGCCCTGCCCGAGGGCGAGGTGCTGCTCCTGGAGAACACCCGCTTCCACCCGGGCGAGGAGAAGAACGACCCCGAGTTCGCCGCCTCCCTCGCCGCGCTCGGCGAGATCTTTTGCAACGACGCCTTCTCGGCCGCGCACCGCGCCCATGGCTCGACTGAAGGGATCGCGCGCCTGCTGCCGGCCTGCGCCGGGCGGCTGATGGCGGCGGAGCTGTCGGCGCTGGAGGCGGCGCTCGGCGCGCCGAAGCGGCCCGTGGTGGCGGTGGTGGGCGGCGCGAAGGTGTCGACGAAGCTGGACCTGCTCGGCAACCTGGTGCGCAAGGTCGACCACCTGGTGATCGGCGGCGGCATGGCGAACACCTTCCTCGCCGCCAAGGGCATCGGCGTCGGCAAGTCGCTGTGCGAGCACGACATGACCGGCACCGCGAAGGAGATCCTGGCGAAGGCCGGCGAGGCCTCCTGCGAGATCGTGCTGCCCGAGGACATCGTCGTGGCGCGGGAGTTCAGGGCGGGCGCGGAGAACGAGACGCTGGCCGCCGACGCCTGCCCCGAGGACGCGATGATCCTCGACGCGGGCCCGGAGACGGTGAAGCGGATCGCGGCGGTTTTCGAAGGAGCGAAGACGCTGATCTGGAACGGCCCCCTCGGCGCGTTCGAGATTTCGCCCTTCGACGCCGCGACCAACGCGGCCGCGGCGAAGGCGGCGGAACTGACCCGGAACGGCGCGCTGATCTCGGTCGCGGGCGGCGGCGACACGGTGTCGGCGCTGAACCGGGCCGATGCGGCGAAGGACTTCACCTACGTCTCCTCGGCGGGGGGTGCGTTCCTCGAATGGATGGAGGGCAAGACGCTGCCGGGGGTCGCGGCCCTGGAACAGTGATCGCGCAAGGGAGGCGCTGGCGGCACCGCTTACGGCAGCCTTGATTTCGGCGCGGGGGGAGCGTCTGATCCGGGGCATTCATTGCCCAAGGAATTGCCCCCATGCCCTGTTCGCGCGCCCGCCTTCTCGCCTCCGCCGCCATCGTCCTGATGC
Source organism: Oceaniglobus roseus (assembly GCF_002869745.1). Taxonomy (GTDB): domain Bacteria; phylum Pseudomonadota; class Alphaproteobacteria; order Rhodobacterales; family Rhodobacteraceae; genus Oceaniglobus; species Oceaniglobus roseus. The sequence goes on along the minus strand of NZ_PNOS01000045.1, from coordinate 829 downwards.
CCCTCGCCGCCCCGGCCCAGACCGCCGCGCCGGGCGGCCCCTCGCTCTGGGACCTGCTGAAGCCCGAGTACCTGGTCCAACGCGCCCTCCAGGGCGGGGTGATGGCGCTGCGCTCGCAGATGGACGTCGTCTATGGCGCGATGTCCGTCGACATCGGCCTTGGCCAGGTCAGCATGACCGACATCACGCTCTGGCCGCTCCTGCCCTACGATCCCGACGACCAGTGCAAGATCACCATCGAGCGCCTGACGCTGCGCGTCGCGCCGCTGGACCGGCCCGACCTGATCCGCCTGAAGACCCAGGCCCAGGGCGTCGAGGCGCCTGCCGACTGCCTGCCGCCCGAGCCGCGGCAGGCGCTGCCGATGGCCGGACTGGAGAACCTTGCCGTGCCGCGGCTGACGGTGGACCTGGAATACGACATCGCCTCGGCCTCGGCCGACCTCCACGCCTATGCGCGGGTCGAGGGCGCGGCGGCGGTCGATCTGACCGGCGACATCGGCTATCTCGCGGTCGACGCCCGCGAGCCCGAGACCCCGAAACCCGTCGTCTACCTGCGCGGCGCGGCGCTGACGGTCGAGAACCTTGGCCTCTGGGAAGCGACGAAGGGAATGCTGCCCGCGCCCTTCACCGATCCCGCGCAGGCGCCCGCGATCCTGGAGGGCCTCGTGGCTTCGGCGCTGGCGGACATGAACCGGCCCGCGCCGCAGCCGGACGGCACGGACCCCGCGCCTGCCGCTCCCGATTCAGGCCTGCTGCCGCCGGAGGCGCCCGGGCCCGGCTTCGGCGCGGCACCTGCCGCGCCCGCCCCGACTGCCCCGTCTGCCCCGCC
>NZ_PNOS01000044.1 GCF_002869745.1 Oceaniglobus roseus | reverse complement strand
CCCCGCACCCCTCTCCCGTCAGCCCATCCGGCCGACCGACGCTCGGCAATTCGCCCGCGCCCTGCCGCCCGCTGCACAGCAAAAGGCCCGACGCTTCCGCCGGGCCATGGCACGCGCGGCGGAAAACCGCCTCTACTCGATCCGCGCCGCCGCCACCACGGGGCCGTAATCGGCCTCCTGGATGATCACCGCCGCGGGGTTGTCCGTCACCGGCTTCACCGCCATCGACAGCGGCGCCGCGCCGTCCCACTCGCCCACCGTCCGCCAGGAGCGCACGATGTTGGAATAGGCGATGGTCTTCCCGGCATTCTCGCCCCGCTTGATCTCGACCGTCTCCTGCGGCGTGAACTCGGCCAGCTGCACCCGCATCCGGTTGCCGACCTGCCCCACCACCTTCGCCTTGATCAGGATCACGCCACCGTCGCGGGTGGCGATCAGCTGTACCGCGTCCGGGTTGTCGCGGTGCTTCTGGATCAGGTCCATGACCTCCATCGGGCGGTAGCCGACGACGTGGTCCTTGCCCTCGACGATCAGCTGCGGCGTGTAGACCGTGTTCGAATGGGCCGCCCGCGCGTAGCCGCGCTGCCGCTTGGTGTGGACCGGATCGCCGAACACGTCCTTCCAGCCGATGTAGTCCCAGTAATCGACATGCAGCGCCAGCGCGATCACGTCGTCGCGCCCGGCCAGCTTGGTCAGCAGGTCGTCGGCGGGCGGACAGGAGGAACAGCCCTGCGAGGTGAAGAGCTCGATCACCACCGGCTGATCCTCGGCCTGGGCCATCGCCTGGGTCCCCGCCAGGGCCACCAGGGCCGCCGCCATCCATTTCAGCATCCACCATCCCCCTTGTTGCGCTCTCCGGCGTACCCAAGCGACCCTGTAATGACCAATCAAGGTTTTGCGAGAGCGCGTGACGGGACAAACGTCCACTCCCGGCGCGAAAGATGCATATTCGACACTGGCGCCGGATTGTGTACCGATGTATGCAACCGGCGACTCCCTTGAATGCTGCGCTGCAATGGGCGACACCAAGGGAAAGGCCGCACCCCATTTCCGAAGGGAGACCCCATGACCATCCAGGTTGGCAACGACACCTCGAAGACCCGCAAGGAGCTCTCCGCCGCCGGCAAGACCTTCGCCTACTACTCGATCCCTGCTGCCGAGGAGGCCGGGCTCGGCGACTTCTCGAAGCTGCCGATCGCGCTCAAGGTCGTGCTCGAGAACATGCTGCGGTTCGAGGACGGCAACACCGTCACCACCGACGACATCAAGGCCTTCTCGGACTGGGCGAGGGACGGCGGCAAGTCCACGCGCGAAATCGCCTATCGCCCGGCCCGCGTCCTGATGCAGGACTTCACCGGCGTTCCGGCCGTGGTCGACCTGGCCGCGATGCGCGACGGGATCGTGGCGCTGGGCGGCGACGCGCAGAAGATCAACCCGCTGAACCCCGTGGACCTCGTCATCGACCACTCGGTGATGATCGACGAGTTCGGCAACCCCCGCGCCTTCCAGATGAACGTCGACCGCGAATACGAGCGCAACATGGAGCGCTACGTCTTCCTCAAGTGGGGCCAGAAGGCGTTCAACAACTTCCGGGTGGTCCCGCCGGGCACCGGCATCTGCCACCAGGTGAACCTCGAATACCTCGCCCGCACCGTCTGGAGCGACAAGGACCAGAACGGCACCGAGGTCGCCTATCCCGACACCCTGGTCGGCACCGACAGCCACACCACCATGGTGAACGGCGCCGCGGTGCTCGGCTGGGGCGTCGGCGGGATCGAGGCCGAGGCGGCGATGCTGGGCCAGCCGATTTCCATGCTGATCCCCGAATGCGTCGGCTTCAAGCTGACCGGCGCCATGCCCGAGGGCACCACGGCGACCGATCTCGTGCTGAAGGTGGTCGAGATGCTGCGCCAGCACGGCGTGGTGAACAAGTTCGTCGAGTTCTACGGCGACGGGCTGGATAACGTGCCGCTGGCCGATCGTGCCACCATCGGCAACATGGCACCTGAATACGGCGCCACCTGCGGCTTCTTCCCGATCGACGCCGAAACCGTGCGCTACCTCACCCAGACGGGCCGCAGCGAAGAGACCATCGCGCTGGTCGAAGCCTATGCCAAGGCCAACGGCATGTGGCGCGAACCGGGGTACGAGCCGGTCTACACCTCGACGCTCGAGCTGGACATGACCACCATCGTTCCGGCCATCTCGGGGCCGAAGCGGCCGCAGGACTTCATCGCGCTCGACAGCGCGGCAAGCGAGTTCGGCAAGTACGTCAAGGGCATCCGCGACGGCAAGCAGCCCAGCGAGAACGCCGAGGTCCGCTGGGAAGGCGAAGGCGGCCAGCCCGAGCCGCGGAAGATCCCCGGCGACGAGGGGCACCACAAGCGCGGCTTCGTCAACGCCGACGCGGGCCCCTACCAGCTGCACGACGGCTCGATCGTGATCGCCTCGATCACCTCCTGCACCAACACCTCGAACCCCTACGTGATGATCGGCGCGGGGCTGGTGGCGCGGAAGGCCCGCGAACTGGGGCTGAACCGCAAGCCCTGGGTCAAGACCTCGCTCGCGCCCGGATCGCAGGTCGTCTCGGCCTATCTCGAGGCGGCGGGGCTCCAGGAGGATCTCGACGCCATCGGCTTCAACCTCGTCGGCTACGGCTGCACCACCTGCATCGGCAACTCCGGGCCGCTCGACCCGAAGATCAGCAAGGCGATCAACGACTACGACCTGATCGGCGTCTCGGTGCTCTCGGGCAACCGCAACTTCGAGGGCCGGATCTCGCCCGACGTGCGCGCCAACTACCTGGCCTCCCCGCCCCTCGTGGTGGCCTATGCGCTGGTCGGCGACATGAACGTCGACATCACCACCGCGTCCTTCGGCACGGACAAGGACGGCAACGAGGTCTACCTGAAGGACCTTTGGCCCTCGCAGAAGGAGATCGCCGAGCTGGTCGAGGCCACGGTGACGCGCGAGGCGTTCCAGCAGAAATACGCCGACGTGTTCAAGGGTGACGAGAAGTGGCGCGGGGTGGAAACCACCGACAGCCAGACCTACGACTGGCCGACCTCCTCGACCTACGTGCAGAATCCGCCCTACTTCAAGGACATGGCGAAGGAGCCGGGCAAGATCAGCAACGTGAAGGACGCCCGCGTCCTCGCCATCCTCGGCGACATGATCACCACCGACCACATCTCGCCCGCGGGCTCGTTCAAGGACACCACTCCGGCCGGGCAGTACCTGACCGAGCGGCAGGTGCCCTCGCGCGAGTTCAACTCCTACGGCTCGCGCCGCGGGAACCACGAGGTGATGATGCGCGGCACCTTCGCCAACATCCGCATCCGCAACGAGATGCTGGACGGGGTCGAGGGCGGCTATACCAAGGGCCCCGACGGCAAGCAGGCGTCGATCTACGACGCCGCCATGGCTTACCAGGAGCAGGGCACGCCGCTGGTGATCTTTGCGGGCGAACAGTACGGCGCGGGCTCGTCGCGCGACTGGGCGGCCAAGGGCACGGCGCTGCTCGGCGTCAAGGCGGTGATCGCCGAAAGCTTCGAGCGCATCCACCGCTCGAACCTCGTCGGCATGGGCGTCATCCCGTTCGAGTTCACGAACGGAGACACCCGCAAGTCGCTGAACCTGAAGGGCGACGAGACGGTAAGCATCGAGGGGCTGGAAGGCGACATCAAGCCCTCGGCCATCGTCCCCTGCACCATCACCTATGCCGACGGCACCGAGAAGAAGATCGAGCTTAAGAGCCGGATCGATACCGGGATCGAGATCGAGTACATCGAGAACGGCGGCGTCCTGCACTACGTCCTCAGGAGCCTCGCCAAGGCCGCCTGAGCCCTCCGACCCGCATCACGACGAAGAGCCACCCCGCGGGGTGGCTCTTTTCGCATGGGGGCACGGGACCTGGCGTAGGTGTGAAATGCGCGGCACGTTACGTGAACAATGGCCGCGCGAAGCACGGCGCGACAGTCCGCCCTGCACGGACGATCCATCGCCATGCAGCAAATTGTGTTAAGATTCAGATAAAATGCGGCGCTGATGTGCCGGGAAACAATCTGTTCGCTCGCCTTTCTTTCAGGCGGGGTTAAGGTGTCCTGCATACGCTTGGGGGCGATGAAAATGGCACACCGGATCCGTGCGGCGGCACGCCGACTTCGCTACCCGTTACCGCTCATGGAAACGGGACTGTTCATCGCGATCCTGCTGCTGGCGGCCTATCCGGGCTGATCCGCCGACGCTTCCTCGATGGCCGGGCGCAGGGTCTCGCGGATCACCCGCTGGGTGATCGGGCCAGGAAAGCGCAGCACCACCCTGCCCTCGCCGTCGATCACGAAGGTCTCGGGCACGCCGTAAAGCCCCCAGTCGATCCCCGTCCGCCCCTTGGCGTCCGCGCCGATGGCCGCGTAGGGATTGCCGAGCTCCTCGAGAAAGCCGAGCGCCTTCTCCGGCGCGTCCTTGTAGTTCACGCCGTAGATCGTGATCCCCTCGTCGGCCAGCGCCTCGAGGTTCGGATGCTCCACCCGGCAGGGCGCGCACCAGCTGGCGAAGAAGTTCACCAGCTTCACCCCCGGCGCCCGCAGCGCCGCCTCGTCGAGGGGCGGCAGGTCGCCCAGCGGTTCCACCGTCAGCGCGGGCGTCAGCTGCCCGACGCGGGACGAGGGCAGCGCATCGGGATCCTCGCGCATCATGCCGACGAGGAACATCGCCGCAAGCCCGGCGAAGATCAGCGGCGGCGCGACCATCAACGGTGAAATCCTAGCCACGGCGCATCTCCTTCGCTTCGGCTTCGGCCTCTTCCAGCCTGCGGCGCACCGCCCGGCCCCGGGCCCAGGTCAGCAGGACCAGCACGGCCAGCAGCAGCAGCGTCGCGGCGTAGGCCCCCAGCACGGTGCCCGCGTACTTCCCGAGGTCCGGCATCATGCCATCCGCGCCCGCATCTGGAGCGCATGGAGCCGCCGCGCCCGGATCTCGGTCCGGGTCCGCACAAGCACCAGCGTCACGAACAGCAGCACGAAGCCGGCGATGGCCAGGAGCAGCGGATAGTAGAACACGTCGGCCACATGCTCCTCCCGGTCCATCGACAGCGAGGCGCCTTGGTGCAGCCCCTGGTTCCAGAAGTTCACCGCATAGCGCGAGAGCATGGCGAAGACCGAGCCGACGATGCAGAGCACCGAGGTCAGGTCGGCGGCGATATCGGGATCCTCGATCGCGGACCAGAGGGCGACGTAGCCGAGGTAGAACAGGAACAGGATCAGGAACGAGGTCAGCCGCGGATCCCAGGCCCACCAGGTGCCCCACATTGGCTGCCCCCAGATCGCCCCGGTGATCAGCGCGATCAGCGTCATCACCGCGCCCACGGGCGCGGCCGCCCGCGCGGCCAGCGCGCTGACGTGGTGACGGCGGACGAGCCAGATCAGCGAGGCCACCAGCATCATCGCCCAGGCGTTGATCGCCATCATGGCCGAGGGGACGTGGATGTAGATGATCTTGACCGTGGAGCCCTGGCGATAGTCGTCGGGCGTGAAGAAGAACCCCCAGACCAGCCCGACCGCAAGGCACAGGGCCGAGAGCACCGCCACGACCGGCACGATGCGCCGGGTCGTCGCCATGAAGCGGGTCGGATTTGCGTATTCCCACAGTGACATGGCCGTCCTCTACTCTGCCCGCCCCGCCGACTCAAGGCGGCTTTTGGGCGCGCCCCGGCCGCACCCGCCGCCGCCTTCGCAAGCCCCGACAACCACTTGACCGCCCCGTTCCGCTCCGCTCACCCGCCCGTCACCACGAAGTGATCCCCGGGGCGACGCCCGCCTCTGCCTGCGCCTCACCGCAGGTTGATGCGCAGCGCCCCGGCACTGGCGAAGGGCAGGAGCGCCACCACCGCCCCCGTCACTCCGGCCAGCAGGGCCAGCGGCACGCCCAGGTCCAGGCGCTCGGCCCCGCGCCGCGCCACCTCGGCGCCGAAGATCAGCGTCGGGACATAGAGCGGCAGCACCAGCAGCGACAGGAGCAGCCCGCCACGCCGGATCCCCACCGTCAGCGCCGCACCGAAGGCCCCGATCATGCTGAGCGCGGGCGTGCCGAGCGCGAGCGACACGACAAGCCACCAGAACCCCGGCACCGGCAGGTTCAGGAGCACCCCCAGCACCGGCGCGGCCAGCGTCAGCGGCAACCCGGTGGTCAGCCAGTGCGCGCAGGCCTTGGCGATCACCACGCCCTCCAGCGGGATCGGCGCGCAGGCCAGTAGGTCCAGCGTGCCGTCCTCGTAGTCCAGCGCGAAGATCCGGTCGAGCGACAGCAGGCAGGACAGCAGCGCCCCCAGCCACAGCACCCCCGGCGCGATCCCCGACAGCACCGAGGTGTCGGGGCCAAGGGCGAAGGGCACCAGCACGACGACGATCAGGAAGAACGACAGGCCCAGCCCGAAACCGCCCCCGGCCCGGACCGCCAGCGCGAGGTCGCGCAGGATCAGCCGCCTCACGCGAAGGCCCCGTCGAGGCCGTCCACCGGCGCGGCCACGGCGCGGAAGCGCGACACGTCCAGCACCTCCGCCGGGAAGCCGAGGTCGATGTGCGTGGCGATCAGCGCCGCGCCGCCGCCCTCCAGGTGGCGGCCGAGCGCGCTTGCGAACAGCGCGACGCTCGCCGCATCGAGGGACACCGTGGGTTCGTCCAGCGCCCAGACGGGGCGTCCCGTCAGCAGCATCCGCGCCAGCCCCAGCCGCCGCTTCTGGCCGGCCGACAAGTTCTGCGCCGCGCGGCCGCGCAGGCGTTTCAGGTCGAAGGCCTCCAGCGCCCCCGCAATGGAGCCGGTGCCGAACACGCCCGCCCAGAAGGTCAGGTTCTCCTCGACCGACAGCGCCCCCTTCACGCCGTCGGCGTGGCCGCCATAGGCCAGAACCTCCGGCCCAGGCAGGATCCGCCCGGTCAACGGAGGCTGCAACCCGGCAAGCGTCCTCAGCAGCGTCGTCTTGCCTGCCCCGTTCGGCCCCCGCAGCACCAGCACCTGCCCCGGCGCAAGCGCGAAGCCCACCCCTTCCAGCACCGGCACCCCGCCCCGCGCGCAGGACAGGTCCTCGACCTCGAACAGCGCCATGTCAGGAACCCGTCAAACCGGCAGCAGGGCCACGCCCACGCGCCGCCCCTCGCTCAGGAGCACGTTGAAGGTGCGGCAGGCGGCGGGCGAGGCCATGCTCTCGACCCCGAACCCCGCTTCCTCCAGCGCGCGGCGGAAGGCGGCGGGCACATGGGCGATCTCCGCGCCGGTGCCCACGAACAGCACGTCCAGCGACTCCTTGGCCGCCAGCAGTGTCGCCAGGTCGTCGTAGCCGCCCCAGGACTTCACGCCGTCGGGCAGCACCAGCACCGCGCCCTGCACCACCTCTCCGCCGACCCGGAAGAAGCCGGGACCATAGCCGTCGATCGGCCGCGCATCGGTGAAGGCAATCTCGTTCAGACGCATGGCGTCCCTCCGTCTCTGGGTTGCCCCGACCATAGTGCCCGGGGCGGCAAGGTCCAAGACCCCCTCATCCCCAGAGCGGCAGGCCGGAGAGGGCAGACCCCGCGATGATGGTATAGGCCGCGCCGCGGTAGAGGCCCGCCCGCTCGGGCCGGAACGCCCGCGCCCCCGCCACGTTCGCCAGCAGATAGGGCGCCGCCAGCAGCGCCCCGAGCCCGAGCGCGCCGAAGACCAGCCGCCCGGCCCCGGCGAACATGCCAAGCATCGTGACATCGACCAGCACGAGGAAGACGAGGATCGTCGCCCGGATCGCCGCCACGGGCCGCGCCGAGGCCATGTAGACCAGGATCACCGGCGGCCCCGGCACCCCGGCCGCGCCGCCCAGAAGCCCGCTCGCGAAGCCGGTGCCGAAGGTCATGCCCCGTCCCATCGCCCCGCGATAGCGCCAGCCGAAGCCCAGCAGCACCAGCATCAGGAGGGAAACGCCCGAGACCGCCCAGCGGAACAACTCGGGGGCGCCCGCCGCAAGCACGGCGATCCCCGCGGGCAGCCCCACCAGCAGACCCAGCCCCAGCCACAGAAGATCCGCCCGCGTCGCCTGCCGCCAGGCGGCGGGCAGGTTCGGCAGCGGGCCGATCAGGTCCATCAAGATCAGGACGGTGATGGCCGAGAACGGGTCGAGGAAGCGCGCCGCCACCGGAAGGAAGACCAGCGCCGTGCCGAAGCCCGAGAAGCCGCGCACGATCCCCGCCAGGACGGCGGCGAGGAGCAGCCAGGCCAGCCCCTCCGTCATCATCAAAGATTCCATGCCCGTCGCCGGAAGGGCCGGAAGCCCGGTCACGGATCAGGCGTCGATGTTGGCGAACTGGTTGCCCTTGTCCGTCGGCTTCTCCTCGCGGTCGAGGCCGATGAACAGCACGATGTTCTTGGCGACGTAGACCGAGGAGTAGGTGCCGACGATGATGCCCCAGGTGATCGCGAAGACGAAGCCGCGGATCACGTCGCCGCCGAGGATCAGCAGCGCGATCAGCGCGATCAGCGTGGTGCCGGAGGTCATCAGGGTCCGGCTCAGCGTCTCGTTCACCGAGAGGTTCATCACCTCCCTGAGGTCGCGCTTGCGGTACTTGATCAGGTTCTCGCGCAGGCGGTCGAAGATCACCACCGTGTCGTTGATCGAATAGCCGATGATCGTCAGGATCGCCGCGATGGTCGCCAGGTCGAAGCGGATCTGGAGCACCGAGAAGATGCCGATGGTCAGGATCACGTCGTGGAACAGCGCCGCCACGGCGCCGACCGAGAACTGCCATTCGAACCTGAGCCAGATGTAGAACAGGATCGCCAGCAGCGACGCGCCGACGGCGATGAAGGCGGTCTGGATCAGCTCGCCCGACACCTTCGGCCCCACGGATTCGACGGACGGAAAGGTGATCGACGGGTCGACCGCCTTCAGCGCCTCCTCGACCGCGCCGATGGTCTCGGGCGTCACCGACTGTTCTCCGTCCTGCGCCTGGATGCGGATGCTGGCCACGTTGCGGTCCGGCCCGAAGGTCGGATCGAAGATCTGGGTGATGTTTACGTCGCCGAGGTTCAGCGGCTGGATCGCCGCTCGATAGGCCCCCACGTCGACGGCCTGCGTCGATTCTGAGCGGATCGTGGTGCCGCCTTGGAAGTCGATCCCGAAGTTCAGGCCGAAGAAGGCCCAGGCCACCAGCGACAGCACCATCGCCACGCAGGACGCGCCGAAGGTGACGGGCGCGAACTTGAAGAAGTCGATGTTGGTGACCTCGGGAACCAGTCTCAGACGCATGTCAGACCTCGATTGTCTTGGGGCGGCGGCGCTCGAACCAGGTCACGATCATCACCCGCGTGACGTAGATCGCGGTGAAGACCGAGGTGATGATCCCGAGCCCGAGGGTGATCGAGAAGCCCCGGACGGGCCCCGAGCCGAGCACGAACAGGATCACGGCGATGATGAAGGTGGTGATGTTGGCATCGACGATGGCCGACAGGGCGCGCTCGTAGCCCAGCTCGATCGCCCGCGCCGGACCCTTCGCCGTCTTCAGCTCCTCGCGGATGCGCTCGAAGATCAGCACGTTGGCGTCCACGGCCATGCCGATGGTCAGCACGATCCCGGCGATCCCCGGCAGCGTCAGCGTGCCGCCGATGATCGAGAGCAGCCCGAACATCAGCCCCACGTTGATCAGCAGGGCGAGGTTGGCGAAGAAGCCGAACAGGCCATAGGCCAGCTGCATGAAGGCCAGCACCGCGACGAAGGCGACGATGCAGGCGATCCGCCCGGCGTCGATGCTGTCCTGCCCGAGCTGCGGGCCGATGGTCCGCTCTTCCAGGAAGGTCATCTTCGCCGGCAGGGCCCCCGCGCGCAGCAGCACGGCGAGGTTCGTCGATTCCTCCACCGTGAAGCGGCCGGTGATGATGCCCGAGCCGCCGGGAATGTGGCTCTGGATCACCGGGGCCGAGATCACCTCGTTGTCGAGCACGATGGCGAAGGGGCTGCCGATATGCGCGGCGGTATAGTCGCCGAACTTCCGCGCGCCCGAGGGATTGAAGCGGAAGTTGACCGCGGGCCGCCCGTTCTGGTCGAAGGAGGGCTGCGCGTCGGTCAGCTCCTCGCCGCTGACGACGGGCGTGGTGTCGATCAGGTAGAAGGTGCCGGGCTCGTCCGCCGCGGGCAGCAGCGCCTCGCCGGGACCGGGCCGGGTGTTCGCATCCGTGGTGCGCCCCTCGACCGTGTTGAAGGTCAGCTGCGCCGTGGTGCCGATCAGCGCCTTCAGCTCGGCGGCCGAGCCGAGGCCGGGCACCTCGATCAGGATCCGGTCCTCGCCCTGGCGCTGGATCGTCGGCTCGCGCGTGCCCACCTCGTCGACCCGGCGGCGGATGATCTCGACCGACTGCTGCATGGTGCGGCTGTCCGTCGCGGTCCGCTCGGCCTCGGACAGGCCGACGGTGATCGTGTCGCCGTTGCCCGAGACGACCAGGTCCTCCGACCCCGCCCCGGTGAGGCTGACGACGGGCGAGGCCAGGCCGCGCACCAGTTCCAGCGCCCGCTGCATCCCCTCGGGCTTCGAGATCCGCACGGCAAGCGTGCCGGGCGCCGACTCGGTACGCCGGACGGTGCCCACCTGGTCGCGCACGTCCCGAAGGGCGTCGCGCACCTCGGGCCAGAGCGCGTCCATCCGGCTCTGGTACACGTCGGCGACCTGCACCTCGGCCAGGAGGTGCGCGCCGCCGCGCAGGTCCAGCCCGAGGTTCACCAGCGTGTTCGGCGCCCAGTCCGGCCAAGCGCCTTCCGCGGCGATCAGCTCGGGCGTGGCCCCGCTCTTCGCGATCTGCGCGACCGCGTCGTTGTGGGTCTCGACCCGCGAATAGAAGGCGTTCGGCATCGCGAACAGAAGCCCGCACGCGACGAGCCCCCAGATCAGGATCCGCTTCCAGAGTGCAATGTGCAGCATCAGCCTGCCCGATTACTAGAAAACCCCGCGACGGGGGTCAGGAGGCCGCAGCCGGCTCGGTCTTGTTCAGCACCTGCGCGATGGTCGAGCGCACGACGCGCACCTTCACGCCCTCGGCCAGCTCGACCTCGACCTCGCCGTCGTCCTTGACTTTGGAGACCTTGCCGATCAGGCCGCCCGCCGTCACCACCTGGTCGCCCCGCCGCAGCGCCGCCACCATCTTCTGATGCTCCTTCACCTTCTTCTGCTGGGGCCGGATCAGCAGGAAGTACATGATGGCGAAGATCAGGATCAGCGGGACAAAGCTGGTGAACGCCCCCGCGGCGCCTCCAGCCGCTTGCGCATAGGCAGGCGTGACAAACATGGATGTGGTCCTTCGGTTCTGGGTCGCACGACGCGCCAAGACGGGCCTCGGCCCGGTTCGGCGCGCACCCTATCTGTGGGTCGGTCGTTTTACAAGCAAGGGCAATGGGGCGAAATCGCCGCCGCTGCAACCCCGATCTGGCGTCAGAGCGGCCCCGCCGCGGCAAGCCCGGGATCGCGCGCCATCTGCCAGCGCAGCGCCGCGTGGCGCGCGAACTTCTGCACCATCGCCTTGCGCCGCGCCCCGGCAAGCCTGGTCTCGGGCCCCATCCTCAGGATCTCGGCGTCGTAGGCGTCGGCGATCATCAGTCCGGTATCGTCGGGCAGAAGCTCGGTCGGGAAGGCCTCGTCCACCGCCCAGAAATAGCGGTCGCACCATTCGAGATAGCCCTGCCACTTCCGGTCCGAGGTGAAATCCACCCGGCTCGACTTGCACTCGACGATCCAGACCTCGCCCTTCGGCCCGAGCGCCATGACGTCGACCCTCAGCCCCGCGACCGGCGTCAGCTCCTCAACGGTGACGAAATCGTGCGAGAGCAGATGCCGACAGACCCCCCGCGCCAGAAGCTGGCCGGGCCGGGGCGTCAGGGAAGGCTGAAGATCGTCGGGCATGGGGGAAGTGTGAACAAACCGTAAACGAAAATCAAGCCCCGTGGCCGGATCGACGATCCGCCGCCGGGAATTTCGCCCCGCACCCCCCTCTCTTTCCTGCCGGAAATGCTCCTGCGCGGCCAATGCCCGACATGGCGTCGCGGCGCGGCGCGAAGCCCCCTTGCCGTGGACCCGCCGCGCGCCTATCTCTCGGCGTGCGGCGGGTTCTGCGCTTCTCGTGCCGGGGTACTATTCCAGTGGCCTTAATCAATTCCGAGGGGGCTGGCTCTGTCCGGATCCTGGTCCGGTTACCTGGCGCCCACCTGTGTATACAGGCTCTCGGGAATGAAAACCCTGACGGTTGACCAGCGGTCCCGCCGCACCTTCCTCACCTGATCGACGTCACCGGCCCGGAATTGCCGTGCCAGGCGACATCGGCCGCGCCGGTCGCCGCCCAGTCGGACCCCGGTTCGCGGGCCAGCAGCGCCAGCCCGAGGGTCGCGTTCAGGAAGATCATCAGCAGCAGCGCCAGTCGCGTCAGATCGCCGCGGGCACCGGACCGGGCGCGCGGGATCGGGGAAAAGGCGGGGGTTGCAGTCGCGGTGTGCATCGTCGTCTCCATGGGAAAGTCTGTCTGCGCCTCACATAGGGAAGCGCCGCACAACAATGAAACGAATGTTTGCGCGCGCCTCCATCACGGAAATTGATGGGTCCGCTCCGCCGTCGTCACGATTGCATCAGGCACCTTCCCGCCCGCCCCGCGCCGCGTCATAGTCCGGCGAACGCAGGGGGGCGCCGATGACCGAGCGACGACATCTCAGCCGCAGCGAGGCGCAGGGCGTGCGCCACGCACAGGAGCTGGAAAACCATCTCGGCTGGCTCGACACCTTCTCGGGCAGCGCGCTCGGCGTCCTGGCCGTCGCCTCCGGCATCTACACCTATCTCGGCGTCTCGACGCTGCTCGACGACGAGGGGGCGCTGTCGGTCTTCGCCGCGCTCGCCTACTCCATCGCCGTCTCGGTCGGGATCTTCGTCTTCTGGTCCTACCTGATGCGCCTCCTGCCCGCCATGCGCAGCGCCCGCGCCCGGTTCGGGCTGTTCGGGGCCATGGCGCTCGGCTCCTGCGCGATCATCGCCATGTCGTCCTGGCTGAACGCCGCAGCACTGGCCGGGGCCGCCGCGGTGGAACAGCACCTCGCGCGCACCGTGCAGGACTATCAGGCGGCGCTGGAGCGGGCGAACACCATCGCCGTCTCCGCCCAGGGGCTGGAGCGCGACGTCGCCCGCGTGCGCCAGAGCTTCGAGGACCTGTCGCAGCAGGAGGCCACCGGCGATCTCTCGGGCACCGCGGGGCGCGGCGCCGTCTTCCGCGTGCTGCGCCAGAAGGCGGAAGAGCTTGCCGCCCTCGAGACCCAGATCGCCGCGCAGGAGGCGCAGGTCGCCCAGGCCTTCACCACCGGCAACGAGATCCTGAGCCGGATGCGCGCCCTCACGGTAGAGCCGGGGCCGGTCGAGGCGCGGTCCGTCGAGTTCTCCGAAGAGGCGGTGAACCTCGCCGGGATCATCACCCGCCTGCGCCAGCTTTCCGTCGCGCCGCTGGTGGCGCGCGCCGCCCAGGATCTCTCGGCCTCGGTCGTGCTGCCCCGGCTCGACGGCTCGACCCCGGACATCCAGGCCGGGCAGCAGGCCACCATCGATTCGGTTCTGACCGTTCTCGGCCAGCGCGCCGACACCCTGCGCGCGGCGGCCGAGGCGGTGGCGGCGATGGACCCGCCGCCCGACACGACCTACACCCCGATCTCGAGCGCCGATGCCGTGATCCGCTATGCCGGCAACTTCATCCCCTCCTGGGCCGGCGCCATCGCCATCGACCTGCTGCCGGCCGTGCTGGTGCTGATCCTCATGATCACCCAGGGCGCGATCCGCGCCGGGCGCGACGGCGTCGGCATGGAGGACACCCTGACGCTGGCCGAACTGCGCGCCGCCGTCGCCGCGCTGCGGGACATGGAGGGCGCCCTCGACCACGGGGCCGATCGCGGGGACTATCAGGGGGACTATCGCGGGGCCGATCAGGGGTCCGAGCGTTCCGTCCACCGGGCCGCCCCGGCCCCGACGCCGCTGCGCGGACCCGCCGAATGAGCCGGGGCACGGTCCCCGTCAAGCACACACCGCTCGGCGCGCGCTCCGGCAGTGCCGCGTGCCCTCGACTGGCGCGGGTGAAGCGCCCATGAGGCTCGCCCCGACCCCCGGCCCGATGATCAAGGGCATCCTCGGCCTGCAGCTTGGCCTTGCCGCGCTGATGTTCGGCGGCGACATCTCGCGCGGCCTCTCGACCCTCACCTTCGCCCCCGCCGCCCCCGGCCTCGACACCCCGACGAAGCCCGGCGACCAGACCCGCCGCTATCGCCCGGGCGACGTGCCGCAGGGCCCGCCGAACCGCCCCTTCCCGGCGCCCACGGAGATGCCCGAAAGGCTCATGTTCCAAGACGTCGAGCGGGAGGGCACGCGCGTCCTCCGCCTGACCGGCGAGATCGCCGAGGGCGACGCCGAGCGCTTCGCGGCGCACCTCGAAGCGTCCACCGACACGCCCGCGACGGTGATCCTGAACAGCTCCGGCGGCTCGGTCTCCGACGCGCTCGCCATCGGGCGGACGCTGCGCGAAGCGGGGCTGTCCACCGAGATGACCGCCGGCGACGTCTGCCTCTCGGCCTGCCCCTACATCCTGGCCTCCGGCGTGGAACGGCGGGTGGATAAGGAAGCCTATGTCGGCGTCCACCAGCACTATTTCGGCGAGAACACGGCCCTGCCCGCCTTCCTCGCCGTCGCCGACATCCAGGCCGGACAAGGGGAGGTCATGGCCTATCTCGACGAGATGGGCATCGACCCGATGGTGATGCGGCATGCCCTCGTCACGCCCCCCGACCGGATCTACATCCTGACGGAGGAGGAGCTTCGCACATACCGCCTGGTCCGGGTGGAGGGTGAGGGAGCCTCCGGCGGGGATATTTAGAAAGCAAAGATGACAGGAGGTTGCGCGCCAGTCCTCATGCAGCGCATGAAGCAGATGCGGCAGCCGCGCGTGAGTCTTGCCGCCCGGGCCCGAAGGCGCGGACAGCGAGATGAATAACGAGGAACCTGGCCGTCGAGACAATGACTTGCGGGACGGTCCTCACCTGTTTCAGGCGAAGGCGTCGGGTCTCGCCTCGCGCGCCATGTGGTCGAGGACGCCGTTGACGAAGCGCGGCTCCTTGCCGTCCGGGAAGAAGGCCTTGGCGACATCGACGTATTCGGTGATGACCACCTTCGGCGGCGCGTCCTTGCCGATCAGCTCGGCCCCCGCCGCGCGGAACAGCGCCCTGAGGGTCGGATCGATGCGGGCGATCGGCCATTTCGCCACCAGCGCGCGGTCGGTCATCTGGTCGATCCGCGCCTGGTTGTTTACCGCGTCGTCGAGCAGGCGGCGGAAGTGGTCGACGTCGCCTTCGATCATCTCTTCGCCGTCGTAGACGGCGCCGAAGCGGTGATCCTCGAACTCCGCGCGTACCTTGTCGATGGAGAGCGAGGAATGCTCCATCTGGAACAGGGCCTGCACCGCGTAGAGCCGCGAGGCCGATTTCATCTGGCGTTTCGTGGGGGATTTCATGCGCTTGCGGGCCCCTCGCCGTCCTCGGCCACGCGGTAGCTGCCGCCGGGCCGGAAGCCGAACCCCCCGGTTTCCTTCCGCCATTTCCGCGTCAGCGCGACGAGGTGCAGCGCCGCCGCCGCCGCGCCGCCGCCCTTGTCCTGCCGGTCGGGGTCGGCCCGAACCGCGGCCTGGTCGTGGTTCTCGACGGTCAGGATGCCGTTGCCGATGCAGCAGCCGTCGAGCCCCAGCAGGGTCAGCGCGTGGGAGCTGTCGTTGCAGACGGTGTCGTAATGCGTCGTCTCGCCCCGGATCACGCAGCCGAGCGCGACGTAGCCGTCGAAGTTGCTCTGCCGGTGGGCGATGCGGATGGCCGTCGGGATCTCGAGCGCGCCGGGCACCTCGACGATCTCGACCGTGGCGCCGACGCTGTCGAGCGTGGCGCGGGCGCCCGTGACGAGGTGGTCGGCGATGTCCCTGTAATAGGGCGCGACGACGATCAGGATCTTCACCGGATCCGTGAACTGCGGCATCGGCGGGGTGTAGTGGGAAACGCTGGCCATCAGCCGATCTCCGATATCTTGCGGGTGCCCATGATCTCGAGGCCGTAGGCTTCGAGCCCGACGACCTTGGGCCGGGGCGAATTGGTGAGCAGCACCAGCTTCGAGATCCCGAGGGTGCTGAGGATCTGCGCGCCGAGTCCGTAGTTCCTGAGCGTCTGGGGCGATGCCTCGTTCTCGGCGCTGATCTTCATGTGGAGGTCACGGAGCAGCACCAGCGCGCCGCGCCCCTCCTCGGCGATCAGCTTCATCGCGTCGCCGAACTCGGCCGCGCGGCCGCGGCCGCCGGTGCCGACGATGTCGAGCAGCGGGTCGAGGGCGTGCATCCGGACCAGCACCGGCTCGTCGCCCGAGATGTCGCCCTTGATCAGCGCGATGTGTTCGGAGCCCTGCGTCTCGTCGGCGAAGATCCGCATCGTCCACTCGCCTCCGAACTCGGAGGTGATGACCTGCTCGGTCCGCTGGCGCACCAGGTTGTCGTTGCGGCGGCGGTAGGCGATCAGGTCCGAGATGGTGCCGATCTTCAGGTTGTGCTTCTGGGCGAAGCTGACGAGATCGGGCAGCCGGGCCATGTGGCCATCGTCGTTCATGATCTCGCAGATGACGCCCGCGGGCTTCAGCCCGGCGAGCCGCGCGATGTCTGTCGCGGCCTCGGTATGGCCCGCCCGCACCAGCACGCCGCCGTCGCGGGCGCGCAGCGGGAAGACGTGGCCCGGCGTGGCGATGTCGGCGGCGGTGGTGGCGTCGTCGATGGCGACCTTCACCGTCAGCGCCCGGTCGTGGGCCGAGATGCCGGTGGTCACGCCCTCGCGCGCCTCGATGGAAATGGTGAACGCCGTCTCGTGGCGCGAGGAGTTCTGCGAGGCCATGAGCGGCAGGCCGAGGGCGTCGATCCGTTCGCCCGGCAGGGTCAGGCAGATCAGCCCGCGGCCGTGGGTGGCCATGAAGTTGATCGCCTCGGCGTTTGCCATCTCGGCCGGGATCACGAGGTCGCCCTCGTTCTCGCGGTCCTCGTGGTCGACGAGGATGAACATGCGGCCCTGGCGGGCGTCCTCGATGATCTCCTCGATCGACGACACGGCGTCGGAATAGTGGTCGTGCGGCGCGTCGGTCATGGAGGCTCCCCTTTCGGCAGGCAGCAGATAGCGCAGCCGCCGAAGAATGGCCAGAGGCCCGGACGGCGCGTCACGTCAGAGCGGCTGTGCGCCCCCTGCAGGGCTGAAAACCCGGTCGGCGGGCAGGTAGGCGGCCAGGCGGCCCGCGGCGACCCATTCCTTCTCGAACGGGGCGTCGCCGACCAGCACCATGCGGTCCGAGGGGATCTTGCCGGGCGCCAGCGCCGCCAGCACCGCCGCGCGCTGGTCGCGGAACAGGGCCATCGGTGCGGGGGCGGCGTGGGCGTCGTCCAGCGGCTCGCCCTCCAGCACGGCGCAGGCGTGGGGCGGCAGCATCAGCGCGATGCGGCTGCAGCGTTCCAGCGCCGCGAGGTGCCCGGCGCGGTCCCGCGGCAGCCGGTGTCCGGCGCGGGCGAGGCGGAGGGCGTTCGACGAGAAGAGGAAGCCGATGATGTCCTGCCCCGTGCTGGCGCGCACCGTGGCGTAGGTGCGGTAGTCGAGGCCAAGCGCCCTGGCCCGCGCCACCCGCCGCCTGATGACGTTCAGCGGCAGCTGCGGCAGCAGCGCGCTGCGCGCCTCGGCCCAGCAGTGCTTGCGCCAGCGGGCGCCGGGTTCCAGCGTGGGGCCGTTGTTGTGGCCGATGGGGGGCGGGGTCATGGCGTGCTCCATCCGGTGTGATCTGCGGCGGCGATGCGGGCGGCCTCGGGCGAGGCGAAGCCGCCCAGGGGCTCGGACAGCCTGCGCCAGCCGTGGCCGTCCTCGGGGTCGCGGCGGCATTCGACGAAGCCGAAGCCGCCCCCGAACTCCAGGATGTCGACGCAGCGCATGCCGGTGTCGTCGTTCAGCGAGGCGACGACGCGGGGCTTCATTCCCATTCCCTCAGCCGGGCGACATAGCGGGCCATGGTGTCGATCTCGATGTTCACGGGATCGCCCACCTGCGCCGCGCCCCAGGTCGTCGCCGCCTTGGTGTGGGGGATGAAGTTGATGCCGAAGCTCGCGCCCTCGACCTCGTTCACCGTCAGCGAGGTGCCGTTCAGCGCGACCGACCCCTTGGGCGCGATGAACTTCGCCAGCGCCTCGGGGGCCTTGAGGGTCACGCGGGTGCTGTCGCCCTCGTCGCGCATCGCCGTGATCTCGGCCACGCCGTCGACATGGCCCGAGACGATGTGCCCGCCCAGCTCGTCCCCGACCTTCAGCGCCCGTTCGAGGTTCAGCCGCCGCCCCGGATGCCAGCCGTTCCGCCCGATGTTCGTGGCCGAGACGGTTTCGGCCGAGATCTCGACGTCGAACCAGCCGCGCGGCGCGGTGCCGGTGGCGATCACGGTCAGGCACACGCCGTCGCAGGCGATCGAGGCGCCGATGTCGATGCCGTCGATGTCGTAGGCGGTGGCGATGCGCGCGCGCAGGTCGCCGCGCTGCTCGACCTCCAGCACCTCGCCGATATCGGTGATGATTCCGGTGAACATTGACCGCTCCCTGCACGCCTTCGCTCCGGAGGTACGCCGCCCGGCCCGCTCTGGCAAGGGTCGCGGCGAAAACCCCGCGCCTGCCGCGGTGCCGACATTCGGTTGCCAGATTTTCAACCAAACCTGATAGATGCAGGCAACCGAAGGCTTCGGAGCAGGAATGAAGGACGCCATACGCCAGGACGACCGGCGCGACGCCGTCGCGCCCCGGCGCTTCCTGTTCCTCCAGGGCCCCCACGGGCCGTTCTTCAGCCGCCTTGCCGCGATGCTGCGCGCCGCGGGGGCCGAGACCTGGCGCGTGGGCTTCAACCGCGGCGACGCCTTCTTCTGGAACGCCCACGCCCGCTACATCGCCTTCGACGACGCGCCCGAGGCCTGGCCGGACCGGCTGGCCGCGATCCTGTCCGACAAGGGCATCACCGACATCGTGCTTTACGGCGACACCCGGCCCATCCACGCCGCCGCCGTGGAACAGGCGCGGGCCCGCGGCCTTGGCATCCACGTGTTCGAGGAGGGCTACCTGCGTCCCTACTGGGTGACCTACGAACGCGGCGGGTCGAACGGCAACTCGCGGCTGATGCAGACCAGCATCGCCGACATGCAGCGGGCCCTCGCCAAGGCCGAGCTGGAGATGCCCGAGGCACCGGCGCGGTGGGGCGACATGCGCCAGCACATCTTCTACGGCGCGCTCTACCACGCCTTCGTGCTGCTGGCGAACCGCGCCTACAGCCGTTTCCGGCCGCACCGCAGCCTGACCGTGGCGCAGGAGTTCCGCCTCTATCTCAAGCGGCTGATGCTGATGCCCTGGCACTGGGCCGACCGGGTGCAGTCGACCTGGCGGATCACCCACGGCGGCTTTCCCTATCACCTGGTGCTGCTGCAACTCGAGCACGACTCGAACTTCCAGATGCACTCGCCCTTCTCGGCCACCGCCGACTTCCTGGCCCTGGTGATCGGGGGCTTCGCCACCGGCGCGCCGGGCCATCACCACCTGGTGCTGAAGGCCCATCCGCTGGAGGACGGGCGCACCCCCCAGCGGCGCGAGGTGCGCCGCCTCGCGCGCAAGTTCGGGGTGGCGGACCGGGTGCACTACGTGCGCGGCGGCAAGCTTGCGCATCTGCTCGACCATGCCCGCAGCGCGGTGACGGTCAATTCCACCGCCGCCCAGCAGGTCCTGTGGCGTGGCCTGCCGCTGAAGGTCTTCGGCAACGCGGTCTATGCCAAGCCCGAGTTCGTCAGCACCCAGAGCATCGAGGACTTCTTCACCCGGGCGAGCCGCCCCGACAGCCGCGCCTATCGCGACTATCGCCATTTCCTGCTGGAGACGAGCCAGGTTGCCGGGGGCTTCTACTCGTCCACCGGGCGGAGGCAGCTGCTGCGCCAGGTGGTCGACATGATGCTGGCCGAGGACGATCCCTACGAGGCGCTGATGCGCGGCACAGCGGCACCAAGGCAACAGTTGCGCGTCGTAAAATGATGCAGCGACGACACGGGAATGGCTTTTTCCGCGTCCTGCCCGTAGCTTGATCGAAAAAGTCCGAGGCAGAAACAAAAAGGTCGAGGAGACCGAGCAGTGAAACACCAGAGATCGCGCTGGGCGAAGTCCGTCGCCCTTGTCGCACTTGTGGCGATCGTCGCAGGCTGCGCCTTGCCCCGGTCCGGGCCCAACAAGCGGGAAATCTTCGAGGGTTCGGTCCAGAGATCGGGCGACGCCTTCGTCGTTTCCGTCAACAGCCGCGTGACGCGCGCCACCTCGGTCATCCCGGCGCTCGGGTTTTCCAGCACCCTGCTGAACGCGGGCGTCGTCGGCTCCGACACGATCAGCCCGGGCGACACCCTGGGACTCACGATCTACGAGAACGTCGACGACGGGCTGCTCGCCAACCAGGGCCTGAACTCCACAGTCCTCGACGAGGTGCAGGTGGACGGCGCGGGCTTCATCTTCGTTCCCTACGCCGGGCGGATCCGGGCGGCCGGCAACTCGCCCGAGGCGATCCGGCGGCTGATCACCGACAAGCTGGCCAGCCAGACCCCCGATCCGCAGGTGCAGGTGCGCCGCCTCGCGGGCGATGGCGCGACG
Source organism: Oceaniglobus roseus (assembly GCF_002869745.1). Classification (GTDB taxonomy): domain Bacteria; phylum Pseudomonadota; class Alphaproteobacteria; order Rhodobacterales; family Rhodobacteraceae; genus Oceaniglobus; species Oceaniglobus roseus. Next base: position 21,283 of record NZ_PNOS01000044.1, on the reverse strand, counting down.
GTGTCGGTCGTCGGCGGTGTCGGCGCCCAGGGCGTCTATCCGATCGAGCGGCCGACGCGGACGCTCGCGGCCATGCTGGCGCGCGCGGGCGGCATCGCGATCCCGACCGAGGTCGCCCAGGTCAAGCTGATCCGCGGCGGCCAGTCCGGCTCGATCTGGTTCGAGGATCTCTACAAGGATCCGAGCCTCGACATCGCGCTGCGGGGCGGCGACCGGGTGCTGGTCGAGCAGGACACCCGCGCCTTCACCGCCCTCGGTGCCACCGGCACGCAAAGCCGTGTGCCTTTCGAGACGCGCAGCATCTCGGCGATCGAGGCCATCGCACAGGTCGGCGGCCTCTCGACCTCGCTGGCCGATCCCACCGGCGTCTTCGTGTTCCGCAACGAGCCGGCCGAGATCGCCAACCAGGTGCTGGGCCGCAACGACCTCGTGGGGACGCAGCGCATGGTCTACGTGCTGGACCTGACCGCGCCGACCGGCATGTTCGAGGCGCGGGACTTCGTGATCCGCGACCAGGACACGGTCTATGTCACCGAGGCGCCCTATGTGCAGTGGACCAAGACGCTCGCCGCGCTGACCGGCGCGGTCAGCACCGTCGACTCGCTGAACAACATCGCGAACAACAACAACTGAGGAGCGGGCCATGGCGCCCGACGCAGATGACGCCGCCGGTGGGTCCGCCCCCCGGCGGCTTTTCGTCTACAACGGCGGCTTCCTGACCCAGCGGCGGCTGCGCCGTGCGCTGGCGCTGTCGGGCTGGCAGGTCCGCCTCGGCCGCCCCGGCCCCGCCGACACCGTCGCCGTCTGGGGCCGCAGCCCCACCGCCCACCGGGGCGAGCGGGTGGCGGCGAAGACCGGCGCGGGGCTGATGCGCGTCGAGGATGCCTTCCTGCGCGCGGTCCTGACGGGGCGCGACGGCGCGCCGCCCCTCGGCTTCCTGCTCGACCGGCGGGGCGTGCACTTCGACAGCGCGCAGCCTTCCCACCTCGAACACCTGCTCGCCACCCATCCGCTCGACGATGCCGCGCTGCTCGGGCGGGCGCGGGACGGGATCGCGCGGCTCAGGCGCGCGCAGCTGTCGAAGTACAACGCCTTCGATCCCGACGCGCCCCTGCCCGCCCCCGGCTACGTGCTGGTGATCGACCAGACCCGCGGCGATGCCTCCGTCACCCATGGCGGTGGCTCGCAGGCGCTGTTCGACGAGATGCTGGCCTTCGCGCAGATCGAGCATCCGGGCGCCGAGATCCTGGTCAAGGTCCACCCCGAAACCCGCGCCGGGCATCGTCCGGGGCATTTCGGTTCCGCCCACGAGGACGCGCGCACCCGGCTCTTCGCCGACCCCGTGTCACCCTGGGGGCTGCTGGAGGGGGCCGTCGCCGTCTATACCGTCAGCTCGCAGATGGGGTTCGAGGCGATCCTCGCGGGCCCCCGCCCCCGCGTCTTCGGCCAGCCCTTCTACGGCGGCTGGGGCCTGACGGCCGACGAGAACCCGGTGCCCCGCCGCGAACGCCGCCTGACGCGCGCGCAGCTCTTCGCCGCGGCGATGATCCTGGCGCCGACCTGGTACGATCCGTTCTGCGACCGGCTGTGCAGCTTCGAGGACGCGGTGGCGATCCTGGAGGCCGAGGTCTTCGCGTGGCGGAGCGACCGGCACGGCCATGTCGCCTCGGGCATGCGGCTCTGGAAGCGGCGGCCGTTGCAGCGGTTCTTCGGGCGCTGGAAGCCGCTCCGGTTCGAGGAGGATCCGCGGCGCGCCAGCGCGAAGGCCGCTGCGCTCGGCTGTCCCCTGCTGGTCTGGGCGGGGCGGGTCACGCCGGAGCACCGGGCCAAGCGGCTGCTGAGGATCGAGGACGGCTTCCTGCGCTCCCGCGGCCTGGGGGCCGAGCTGATCCCGCCGCTGTCGCTGGTGACGGACGACCTCGGGATCTACTACGATCCCACCCGGCCCTCGCGCCTCGAGCATCTGATCGCCGCCTCGCCGGAGCTGACGCCTTCGGATATCGAACGTTCCCGCCGGTTGATCCGCCTGATCCACGACCGCCGCCTGTCGAAATACAACATCGGCCGCGCCGACCTGCCCGATCTGCCCGATGGCCGCCGGATCCTCGTGCCCGGACAGGTGGAGGACGACGCCTCGATCCGCCTCGGCACCGGCGATGTCGCCACGAACCGCGACCTGCTGGCGCGCACGCGGGCGGAAAACCCCGGCGCCGTGATCCTCTACAAGCCGCATCCCGACGTCGAGGCCGGTCTGCGCACCGGCCGGATCGAGGATGCAAGCGCCCTGGCCGACGTGATCGTCGAGCGCACGGATCCCGCCGCGCTCCTGGCGCAGGTGGACGAGGTGTGGACGATGACGTCGCTCATGGGCTTCGAGGCGCTGCTGAGGGGCAAGCCCGTGACCTGCCTCGGCGCGCCGTTCTACGCGGGCTGGGGGCTGACGCGCGACCTGGGCCCCGTGCCCGACCGGCGCCGCGCCCGGCCGACGCTGGAGCAGCTCGCCCACGCGGTGCTGATCGGCTATCCCCGCTACCACGACCCGGTGAGGAACGCCCCCTCCCCGCCCGAGATCGCGGCGCTGCGGCTCGCCGAGGGGCGGCTGCCGCATCCCGGGCTGGGCAACCGGCTGCTGGCCAAGGCGCAGGGGCTGCTGGCCAGCCGCGCGCATCTATGGCGCTGAGACGGCCCAGACCTGCATCGTGTCGCCCCCGACCGGCGCCACCCGCTCCAGCGTGAAGCGCGGCGCATCGGCGAGACGGTCGAAGCTCAGCGCCCCGAGCGACGGACGCCCCTCCGCGCCGAGCGCGAGGCCCGCGCCGAACACCACAAGCCGGTCGACAAGTCCCGCCTGCAGAAGCGACGCCGCCAGCGCCCCGCCGCCTTCGCAAAGCACCCGCGTGAGCCCCGCCTCGCCGAGGGCGCGGAGCGCCGCGGACGGGTCCATCTCGCCGGCGCGCCCGACCGGCACGCCGATCGTCCGCGCCCCGAGCGCGTGCCACGCGCGCATCCGTTCGGGCGGCACCTGCGTCGTGCCGTGGAGCAGCCACAGCGGCTGCCACCGGGCCGAGAGCGCCAGCCGCCCGTCCCGCGGGATCGAGGCACGGCGCGACAGGACCACGCGCACCGGCTGCTCCACCTCTCCCATCCCGCGCACGTCGAGCATCGGGTCGTCCGCCCGCGCGGTGCCGCCGCCCACCAGAACCGCGTCGTGGGTCATCCGCATGGCATGGACCGCGCGCCGCGCCTCGGGCCCGGTGATCCAGCGGCTTTCGCCGCTGGCCGTGGCGATGCGCCCGTCGACGCTGGTGGCCAGCTTCAGCGTCACCATCGGCCGCCCGCGCGTCACCCGCGACAGGAACCCGGCGTGGTCGCGCGCCGCCTCGTCCCGCAGCACGCCCTCGGTCACCTCGACCCCCGCCGCCCTCAGCATGGCGAAGCCGCCGCCCGACACCCGCGGATCGGGATCGCCGAGCGCGGCGACGACACGGGCCACGCCCGCCTCGATCAGCGCCGAGGCGCAGGGCGGGGTGACGCCGACGTGGGCGCAGGGTTCCAGCGTGACGAAGGCGGTGGCGCCGCGCGCGGCGGCCCCGGCCTGGGCCAGCGCCATCGTCTCGCCATGGGGCCGCCCGCCCGCCTGGGTCCAGCCCCGGCCGACGATGCGTCCGTCCTTCACGATCACGCAGCCGACGGCGGGATTGGGCCAGCAGCGCCCCAGCCCGCGGCGCCCCAGCGTCAGGGCATGGGCCATGGGCCCGGCAAGGTTCATGGTCACTCGGGGACGGCGGGGCGAAGCTCGCTCACGAACTTATCGAAATCGTCGGCGGCCTGGAAGTTCTTGTAGACGCTGGCAAAGCGGACGTAGGCCACGGTGTCGATCCGCGCGAGGCTTTCCATCACGATCTCGCCGATCGCCTTCGAGGGGATGTCGGTCTCGCCCAGCGATTCCAGCCGCCGGACGATGCCGCTGATCATCTGGTCCATGCGCTCGGGCTCCACCGGGCGCTTCTGGAGCGCGATGCGGATCGAGCGTTCCAGCTTGTCGCGGTCGAACTCCTCGCGCCGGCCGCTGCTCTTGATGACGACGAGGTCGCGCAGCTGCACCCGTTCGTAGGTGGTGAACCGGCCGCCGCAGGCCGGGCAGAAGCGCCGCCGCCGAATCGCAACGTGATCCTCTGCCGGACGCGAATCCTTCACCTGGGTGTCGACGTTACCGCAAAACGGGCAGCGCATCGGCCTTGTCCCCCTCTTCTCGCTTCATCCTGTCCCAGACCGGGGGTTAACACACTATGTCACCCCCGAGTATAGAGGCTCGGGCAAAGTTTCGAGTAGCGCAATCTTGCCGCCACAGCATCTGGGGGACGGACTGTGGCGGCGACGACTCAGGCCCGGTCTACGGAAAGCCGAAGATCGGGTCCTGGTGGCAGAAGGACGACCGCGCCTGCCCGGCCGAGATCGTGCCGTCGGGGCTGCCGAAGACGGTGAGCCCGCTGTTCTTCGCCGCCCGTGCGGGATCGGTGGTGAAGACGATGCCCTGACCCCGCTTCCTTGGCGGTTCGCTGGCCCGGAACAGGCGCGTCCGGCCCGACCGGCCCTGCCGGATCACGACGTAATCGCCCGCCGCGCACCAGTAGGCGTTGTCGAGCGCGCGCGGCGCATAGGGCACGAAGATGTCCACGCCGTTGTCCGACTGGACGAGAAGCGAGTTCGAGGCCCGGAAGACATCGGCCTCTGCGGCCGGCGCGGCCAGCCCGAGGGCCAGCGCGGCAAGGGTGGCAAGGGCGGTGAAACGCGGTTTCATTGCGATCTCCTTGGATGCTTTGACCACAAGCTAGCACCCGCGCGCCGCCCTGCCCGCCCCCCTGGCTTCAAGATTGCGTCACCGTGTCGCGGCCCTCAGCCGAGATGGAGCGCGACCTGCCGGGTGTGCGGGGCCAGGCGATGCTCGAACAGGTAGATCCCCTGCCAGGTGCCAAGCTGCACCTTGCCGCCGATCACCGGGATCGACAGCGACACCGGGAGCAACGCCGCCTTGATGTGGCCCGGCATGTCGTCCGGCCCCTCGTAGGTATGGGTCAGGTAGGCCATCGAGGGATCGTCCGTGGGCGGCACGAGGCGGTGGAAGAAGGCGGCAAGGTCGGTCTGCACCTCGGGATCCGCGTTCTCCTGGATCAGCAGCGAACAGGAGGTGTGCTTCACGAACAGCGTCAGCAGGCCACTGTCGATGCCCTGCCGTTCGACCCACCGCAGCACCCGGTCGGTGAAGGCGTACAGTCCCTGGCCGCGGGTCTGGATCTCGAAGATGTCGGTCATGGCATTACCTTTCCTGCCGGGACCGGACCCGTCACGGGGTCCGGCGCATTGGTTTCGGACGAAAATGGAAGGACAGGCCATGAGCGGCAAGACGATATTCATCACCGGCGCCTCGTCGGGCATCGGCGCGGCGACGGCGCGGGCGGCGGCGCAGGCGGGCTGGAACGTCGGGCTGTTCGCGAGGAGCGCCGACAAGGTGGCCGCGCTGGCCGACGAGATCGGGGACAAGGCGCTGGCCCTGCCCGGCGATGCGACCGACCTTGCCTCGCAGACCGAGGCGCTGGCAAAGCTGGCCGACCGCTTCGGCGGCATCGACGCGGCCTATGCCAACGCGGGCACCGGCATCAGCAAGGCGGGGACCGAGAACGGCGATCCCGACGAATGGCAGGGCCTCGTCGCGCTGAACGTCATGGGGGTGCTGCTGACCGCGAAGGCGGCGATCCCGCACCTGAAGAGGACGAAGGGGCACATGGTGATGACCGGCTCGGCGGCCGGGCGCACCCACATCAAGGGCTCGATCTACGGTGCGACGAAGTGGTTCGTCCACGGCTATGCGGGCAACCTGGCCGAGGAGATGCGCGAATGGGGCGGGCGCTGCACCGTGGTCGCGCCGGGCATGGTAAACACCGCTTTCTTTAACGAGGGCAAGCCCGACAAGCTGCAGCCCGAGGACGTGGCCGACGCGGTGATGCTGGCCCTCGCCGCCGATCCGCGCTGCGCGGTGCGCGAAGTGTTCCTGATGCCGCAGAACTGAGCCTGCCGCGGGCGGCTCAGTCGAACAGCCGCTCGCCCCGCTCGTCGATCAGCTGCTTCGCCTTGCGGATCGAGGCAGCGACAGCCTCCTCCCGGCCCGGCAGGGTGTCGGAGCGGATCAGGGTATGGGACTTCGTCTCGCCGCCCACCTCCTTCTCGATCCGGGCGCAGACCCGGTAGGTGGCGCCTTCGTCCATCGGGGTGGGGACGATGCGGAACCCCTCGTAGGTCTCCGCGGCAGCCTCCTCGGCCGCTTTCGGCTTGCCACTGTTGCCCCCGAACAGGCGCGACAGGATCGACATGGGCTGGCTCCTTCGCTGGATAGCGATGTCGCGACCAATATAGGGTGGCGCGGCGGAATGCCCAATCCCCCGGGCGGCGCTCAGACGGGCGTGGTCAGCTGGGCGACGGGGGGAAAGACATGGTGGATGCGCGCGCTCAGAGCGTGCTCTTCCGTCAGGCCCAGTGCCGCCTCGGCCCGCGCATAGGCCGCGTTCCAGGCGACGGAGTCGTCCGGTCCGCCCATCTCGGCGTCGCCGGTGAAGCCGATCAGGACGAGGTGCGCGTCGAGCCCGAAGTTCCGCAGGAACCACAGGTGCGCGATCCGGTTGGCCAGCTGGTAATACCGCCCCGTCCAGGACACGTCCGGCCCGACCCCGAGCGCCGCCTTCACCTGCGCGAAGGCTGCCTCGATCTGCGCGAGAGAGGCTTCCGACGCCTGGGTCGCCGAGGACTCCAGTTCGCCCAGGTGCGCCTTCGCCTCGGCCAGCACGAAGCCGCCCTGGTACGTGCCGAGGGCGTCCCACTGCGGCCCGCCCCGGGGCCAGAACTGCTGGAGCATCGGCGCGAGGGAGGCGAGCCCCAGCTTCCAGACGAAATCGCTGTCGCGGTACTCGGCGAAGTCGTCGTCGGCCTTCGGCGACACCCAGTCGATCGGCGGCAGCGCCTCGGGTTGCAGCAGGTCCGGGCGATGCGCCACCGCCCGCTGCACCCATTTCAGGCTGCCCTTCTCGCCCTTCGGCTGCCTGACCCGGCTCACTGGTCGAGGAAGCTGCGCAGCTTGCGCGACCGGCTGGGATGCTTCAGCTTTCGCAGCGCCTTGGCCTCGATCTGGCGGATGCGCTCGCGAGTCACGCTGAACTGCTGGCCAACTTCTTCGAGCGTGTGGTCGGTGTTCATCCCGATCCCGAAGCGCATCCGCAGCACCCGCTCTTCCCGCGGGGTGAGCGAGGCCAGGACCCGCGTCGTGGTCTCCTTCAGGTTCTCCTGGATGGCGCTGTCGAGCGGCAGGATCGCGTTCTTGTCCTCGATGAAGTCGCCGAGCTGCGAATCCTCCTCGTCGCCGATGGGCGTCTCGAGGCTGATCGGCTCCTTGGCGATCTTCATCACCTTGCGGACCTTCTCGAGCGGCATCTGCAGCTTCTCGGCCAGTTCCTCGGGCGTCGGCTCGCGGCCGATCTCGTGCAGCATCTGGCGGCCGGTGCGGACCAGCTTGTTGATCGTCTCGATCATGTGGACCGGGATCCGGATGGTACGCGCCTGGTCGGCGATGGAGCGGGTGATCGCCTGCCGGATCCACCACGTCGCGTAGGTCGAGAACTTGTAGCCGCGGCGATACTCGAACTTGTCCACGGCCTTCATCAGGCCGATGTTGCCTTCCTGAATGAGATCAAGGAATTGCAGGCCGCGGTTCGTGTACTTCTTGGCGATGGAGATGACGAGGCGCAGGTTCGCCTCGACCATTTCCTTCTTCGCCTGCCGCGCTTCCTTCTCGCCCTTCTGGACCTGGGCGACGATGCGGCGGAACTCGGTGATGTCGACGCCGACGTACTGGCCGACCTGCGCCATCTCGCCGCGAAGCTCCTCGACCTTGTCGGCCGAGCGCTCGATGAACGCCTGCCAGCCGCGGCCGGGTTTCTCGGCCATCTTCTCCATCCAGGTCGGGTCCAGCTCGTAGCCGCGATAGGCGTCGATGAACTCGCGCCGGTTGATGCGGGCCTGGTCGGCCAGCTTCACCAGAGAAGAATCGATCGACATGATCTTGCGGTTGATCCCGTAGAGCTGGTCGATCAGCGCCTCGATCCGGTTGTTGTGCAGGTGCAGCTCGTTCACCAGCAGCACGATCTCGGACCGCAGCTTCTGGTACTTCGCCTCGGCCGCCTCGTTGAACGAGTCGTCCTCGTTCAGCGTGGCCGACATGCGCAGGTCCTGCATCTCGGACAGGGTGACGTAATCGCGGGCGATCACGTCGAGCATCTCCAGCACCTTGGGCTTCAGCGCGGCTTCCATGGCGGCCAGCGACATGTTCGCCTGCTCGTCCTCGTCCTCGTCGTCGTCGCCCTTGGCCAGCGGGTTGCCGTCGGCGTCGAGCTCGGGCTGGTCGTTGCCGCCGCTGTCGCGCGACGACGGAGTCGCCGAATCGACGTCGACGCCGGGCACCACCGGTTCGTCCTCGCCCTCCTCGCCCATGGACCGGCCGAAGGTGGTTTCAAGGTCGATCACGTCGCGCAGCAGGATGTCCTCGTTCAGGAGTTCCTCGCGCCAGATGGTGATGGCCTGGAAGGTCAGCGGGCTTTCGCAGAGGCCCGCGATCATCGTGTTGCGCCCGGCCTCGATCCGCTTGGCGATGGCGATCTCGCCCTCGCGGCTCAGCAGCTCGACCGAACCCATCTCGCGCAGGTACATGCGCACGGGGTCGTCGGTGCGGTCCAGCTTCTCGGACTCCGACGACGAGACGACGACGTCGCGCGCGCCGCCCGTGGTGACGAGGTCGGTGGAGCCCTTGTTGTCCTCCTCCTCGGCCTCCTCGTCCTCGATGACGTTGATGCCCATTTCCGAGAGCATCGACATCACGTCCTCGATCTGTTCGGAGGACACCTGTTCCGGCGGCAGGACCTGGTTCAGCTGGTCGTATGTGATGTAGCCCTTTTCACGCGCCTCGGCGATCATCTTCTTGACCGCGGCCTGGCTCATGTCGAGCATGCCGTCATTGTCCTGATCGTCCTGCTTGCGGTCGTCGGCGGTGTCTTTGGCGGCCATACGGCACTTCCTCCACAGCTTGGTCGGTTCGCCATCGTCAAACGAACCATGTATCGCGAATCGGTGATTCGAACAGAGGTAATCCTATTTGTTTACCGTTCTCTCACCAAGAGTCACAGCCTAGCCGCGCGTTTTCCCGCGGCTGATCTCGTCGAGAAGCGAATCGAGCCGCAGCCGTTCGTCCCGGTTGATTCGGGCCCCGTTGGCGCCGACCTCGAACTCGGTCCGGTCCTCGGTCTGGGCGCGCTCGGCGCGGTTCCTGGCCTCGGCGGCCTGTCCGAGCCGCCAGGTCATGCCCTCGTCGCCCAGGGCCTCGGCCTGGCGCACGGCTTCCTCGATCTCCTGCCGCGCGCCCCGGCGGGCATGCAGCTTGCTCAGTTCCTCGGCCACGCAGAGGGCCGCCATGTCCGGATCGCCCGGAGTCCTGACCGCCGGGCAGAGCGTCACATGGCGCGGTGCAAAGAGCTTTTCAAGGGGCCCGTCGCCCAGCTCGGCCGCGACGGCCTGCCGCGGATCCTCGGCTTCGACGTGACGCAGCAGCGCGGCGGCGATGCGGTCGTGATCCTCCTCGAGGAATTCCAGCCGCTCCAAAGCGTCCTCGAACTGGTGCAGGATCGCCGGGTTGCTGATCAGCGCGGCAAGGATCACCTGCTCGCGCAGGATCTCGTCCATCGTCGAATTGCCCTGCGCCAGCAGCGAGGCGCGGGTGGGCGCGCTGGCCGTGACCGGGGCGCGGGCGCCCTTCGGCTGCCACGCCCGCTGGGTCGCCGGACGGCGCGGGTTGAACAGGGTCCAGCGCTTCTGCTTGATCGCCTCGCCGTAATGGGCGCGGATGAACGGATCCTGGATCCGCGCGATGGCGGCCCTCAGCGACTTGTCGAGCGCGGCGCGCCGCTCGGGACTGTCGAAGGTGCCGCCTTCGGTCTCGCGCTCCCACAGGAGATCGACCATGGGCCGCGCCTGGGTCAGCAGCGCCTGCATCGCCTCGGCGCCCCGGGCCTTCAGGAAATCGTCGGGGTCCTGGCCCTCGGGCATCAGGCAGAAACGCAGGGATTTCCCCGCCTCCAGCAGCGGCAGCGCCACGTCGATCACCCGCATCGCGGCCTTCATGCCCGCCGAGTCACCGTCGAGCGCGATCACCGGCTCGTCCGCGATCCGCCACATCAGGCGCAGCTGGTCCGCGGTGACGGCGGTGCCAAGCGGGGCGACCGCGGCGGAGAAGCCGTGTTCGGACAGCGCTATGACATCCATGTAGCCTTCCGCGACGACAAGGGTCTTGCCCTTCCCCGCCGCCTCGCGCGCCGGCGCGAAGTTGTAGAGGCTGCGGCCCTTGTCGAAAAGCGGGGTCTCGGGCGAGTTCAGGTACTTGGCCTTGTCGTCCGGGTCCATCGCGCGGCCGCCGAAGGCGATGGCGGCGCCCCGGGAATCGCGGATCGGGAACAGGATGCGGTTGCGGAAGGTGTCGTAGGGCGGCTTGTCCCGGTTCGACCGCTTGGCCAGCCCCAGCTCGATCAGCAGGTCGTCGGAGATGCCCTTGCCGCTCAGGTGATCCCGCAGCGCCTGCCAGCCCGGGGGCGCGAAGCCCAGCTGCCAGCGCGCCTGCGCCTCGGCCGGGAGGCCCCGGCGGGCGAGATAGTCGCGCGCGGCCGTGGCGGCGGTGGTCTTCAGCTGAAGGCGGTAGAAGCTGACCGCCTGCTCCATCACCTCGACCAGCTGCGTGCGGCGGTCGGCCTTCTGCTTCGCCTGCGGATCGCGCTCGGGAATCGGCATCCCGGCTTCGCCTGCGAGGATCTCGATCGCCTCCATGAACGAGACGTTCTCGGTCTCCTGCACGAACTTGATCGCGTCGCCCGAGGCATGGCAGCCGAAGCAGTGGTAGAAGCCCTTGCGGTCGTCGACGTGGAACGACGGGCTCTTTTCCTGGTGGAAGGGGCACGGCGCCCACATGTCGCCCCGGCCCTGGTTCGATTTCCGGGTGTCCCAGATGACCTTGCGGCCCACCACCTGCACCAGCGAGATGCGGGTCTTCAGCTCGTCGAGGAATCCGGGGGGCAGGCTCATGACAGACGATATTGGCGCAATCGCCCCAACTGTCGAGTCACCTTCGGCCTGAATCCCGCGGCACGCCCCGCGCCTTGCGGCCGGGCCGCGGCGTCAGGCGGTCGCGGTGCGCCCTTCCGCCTGCCGCTCCTCCTCCTCGCGCGCACGCTCGGCCTTCGCGCGGGCATCGGCACGCACCTCGGCGTTCACCTCGGCGCCCAGCAGCACGACATAGGCCGAGAGCCAGAGCCACAGCAGCAGCACGATCACCCCGGCAAGGCTGCCGAAGCTTTCGTTGTAGGAGGCGAAGTTGCCGACGTAGAAGGCGAAGGCGCCGGAGGCGACGAGCCACAGCAGCGTCGCGGCCGGGGCGCCGGGCAGCTTCCAGTCGAAGTTGTGCGGATGCGAATGGTCGGGGCCGTAGCGGTAGATCAGCGACAGGCCCAGCCAGGTGGCGAACAGGAGCGTCCCCCAGACCGCGGCGAAGGTCACGATGTTGCCGAGAGGCCCGAGCGGGAACACGGTCAGCACCACCGGCACCGCCATGGTCGCCATCATCCCGAAGATCAGGCCCAGGATCCCGAGCACGGTCATCAGCAGGGTGAACAGCCTCAGCTTGACGATGCCGCGCGTCTCCTTCTCGTCATAGGCGACGTTCATGCCCTCGATCAGGCTGCCCATCCCCTTGGAGGCCGACCAGATCGAGAAGCTGATGCCGACGAGCGCCGCCAGCCCCAGCCCCCCTTCCCGGCTGCCCGCGATCGAGGTCGCCTGGCCGACGATGATGTCCATCACGTCCTTCGGCACGATATGCGAGAAGCGTTCGATCTGGTCCACGATCTCGGACGGGGCGACGAGCAGCCCGCCGATCGCCATCAGCGCGGTGATCGCGGGAAACAGCGCGAGAATGTTGTAGAAGGCGACGCCCGCGGCGATCAGGCCGATATGGTCCTCGTTGATCTGGCTCCAGAGCCGCATCCCGAATCCCATCGCTCTCTTGCGCTTGGAACGGCGCAGCGGCGTGTCGGGAGAGTCGGAGGCGATGGGCATGGGGCGGTCCGTCGGATCGGTGGCATTGCAGGGCCAACGCGGGGCGTCGCCCGGAGTTCCCGGGTGCGGTCCGGGGTCTGCGCCGACCGGTCGCGGCTCACTTCACCGCCGCTTCCGTCCCCGTGACCAGGTCCCGGTACTTCTTCAGCCGCGCCTGGCCGGCCTGGTCGGTCAGCTTGCAGTTGGTCCGTCGAGCGTGAACACCCGCCTTCCGCCTCAGGAATGCTCCTCTGCCGCCGTCGCGGCCAATGCGCGGTTGTAGGCCCTGAGCGCGTCGACGTGGAACAGCGCGCCCAGGATCTCGGGCGGCTCGCCCTTCTCGCCGAGTCGCACGACCGGAAGGAACATGCGCGAGGTCTCCTCGAACATCGGCAGCGCGGTCTTCAGCGTCGCGTTCCCCTCGATCATGTGGCCGGCCTCGATCGCCTCCCAGACCGCGTCGTCGGGGGCGGCGCGGGGATCGTCTGGCTTCCTCATCACGTTGGCGACGCGGAACATCGACAGGAGATAGGCCTGCGGGCCCTTGGCCAGCGCGATCGAGCGCTTCTCGAGCTGGGTCAGGAAGAACGAGCGGTGGACGAGCTTGGAGGCGAGCGCGGTGGACATCGACACCGCGACCATCACCGCGATCCCGGTCTGCCAGTCCCCCGTCAGCTCGAACACGATCAGCGTGGTCGAGATCGGCGCGCCGAGCACCGCCGCCGCCACCGCCCCCATGCCCGCCAGCGCGTAGAGCGTCTCGGAGCCCGAGACGTTCGGGAAGATCGGCGTCGCGATCAGCCCGAAGGCAAGCCCCGTGAGCGCGCCGAGCATCAGCGAGGGCGAGAAGACGCCGCCGCCCATCCGCCCCCCCATGGTGATCGCCACCGCCGCCGTCTTGGCGACCGCGATGGCGATGGCGGCGCCAAGGGACATGTGCCCGGTCAGCGCCTTGGTCGTCGTCTCGTAGCCGACGCCGATGATCTGCGGAAACACGATGGCAAGCCCGCCCAGCAGCGCCCCCGCGCAGGCCGGGCGCAGCGCGTTGTGGATCTTCAGCCGCCGCTGGAGCTTGGTGCCCACGCGGTCGGCGATGAAGATCGCGCGCATCAGGATCGTGGCGACAAGGCCGCAGACGAGGCCGAGGATCAGGTAGGCGGGCAGCTCGACGTAGAATTCGAGGATGCCGTCGGTGCCGAGCGTGAACTCGGTGATGTCGCCGAAGGCGAGCCGGGTGATCACGGTGCCCGCGACCGAGGCGATGACGATGGGCGCGAAGGCGTGGAGCGCGAAGTGGCGCAGCACCACCTCCATGGCGAAGAGCGCCCCGGCGATGGGCGCGTTGAAGGAGGCCGAGACGGCGGCGGCCACGGCGCAGCCCAGAAGGTCGCGTGCGGTGATCCCGTCGGCCTTGATCAGGTTCGACGTCCAGGCCGAGATGACGGCGGCAAGGTGCACCACCGGCCCCTCCCGTCCCGTGGAGCCGCCCGAGGACAGCGTGATGAGCGAGGCGGCGGCCGAGGCGAGGCCCGCCCGCTTCTCGACCCGGCCATCGCGCAGTGCCGCCCCCTCGATCACGTCGGCGACCGAACGGACGCGGGCGTCGGGAGTGAAGCGGTTCAGGATCAGCCCCGTCAGGAGGCCGCCGCCGATGGGGATGGCCAGGATCCAGTACCATTCCAGATGCGCCGCGAAGGTGTGCAGGTGGGTCAGGTCGTCGGTGCCGTAGAGCAGTTCCTGCAACCCGTTGATCGCCTTGCGGAACAGGAGCGCCGTCAGCCCCGCCGCGATCCCGACCGCCAGCGCGATGAACCAGAACTGCACCTGGGAGGGGCCGCGGTGGCGCAGGATGTCCCAGCCGGTGCGCGCGGCATCGGTCAGGGCGGCGAGGCGGCGGGGATAGGGATCGGGGCGGTCCATGGCGCTGTGGCGGCTGTCCTTTCGGCGGCGCGGGCTTCCGGCGCGGGTCGGCCCGGGCTAGTGTGGCGCCGCACGCGATGGGGGGTCCGGGATGACGGTCGAGAACGCGCTGGCGGGTTTGCACGCCTTGTTAGGGGATCGGCTGAGCCGTGTGAAGGCGGAGCGCGAGGCCCATGGCCGCTCCGAAACCCATTTCCCCCTGACGCCCCCCGATGCCGTCGCCTATCCCGAGAGCACCGCCGAGGTGCAGGCGCTGGTGCGGATCTGCGCCGGGGAACGCTGCCCGGTCGTGGCCTGGGGCGCGGGCACCTCGCTCGAGGGTCACGGGCTGGCGGTGCAGGGCGGCGTCGTCGTCGATTTTTCCCGCATGGCGGCGGTGCTGGAGGTCAACGCCGAGGACATGGACTGCCGCGTGCAGCCCGGCATCACCCGCGAGGCGCTGAACACCGAGCTGCGCGCGACGGGGCTGTTCTTCCCCGTCGATCCCGGCGCGAACGCCACGCTGGGCGGCATGGCGGCGACGCGGGCCAGCGGAACGACGGCGGTGCGTTACGGCACGATGCGCCAGAACGTGCTGGGACTCGAGGCGGTGCTGGCCTCGGGCGAGGCGATCCGCACCGGCAGCCGGGCGCGCAAGTCCTCGGCCGGCTACGACCTGACGGGGCTGATGGTGGGCTCGGAAGGCACGCTCGGGCTCATCACCGAGCTGACGCTGCGCGTGCAGGGCATCCCCGAGGCGGTCTCGGCCGCGCTCTGCGCCTTTCCCTCCATCGGCGCCGCGGTCGACGCGGTGATCGCCACGGTGCAGACGGGCGTGCCGATGGCGCGGATCGAGTTCGTCGACATCGACACCGTCGCCGCCTTCAACGCGAAGAGCGGTGCGGGCATGCCGCCCCTGCCCCACCTGATGGTCGAGTTCCACGGCACCGAGGAGGCCGTCGCCGCGGACGCCGCCCGCTTCGGCGAGATCGCGTCGGAATTCGGCGCGCAGGACGTGCGCCGTGCGGTGCTGGCGGAGGAGCGCAACGCGCTCTGGAAGATGCGCCACGAGGCCTACTGGTCGATCCTGCAGATGCGCCCCGGCGCGCGCGCCATCGTCACCGACCTCTGCGTGCCGGTGTCGCGCCTCGCCGAGGCGGTGGAGGAGACCCGCGCCGACATCGCCGCCTCGGGCGTCCCGGGCCCCATCCTCGGCCATGTCGGCGACGGCAACCTGCACGCGATCCTGCTGGTGAAGGACGCGGGCGAGATGGCGATCGCGAAGGCCCTGTCGGACCGGATGGCCGCCCGCGCGCTGCGCCTTGGCGGCACCATCACGGGCGAGCATGGCGTCGGTATGGGCAAGCTGCCCCACATGGCGGCCGAGCACGGGGCGGCCTGGGGCGTCATGGGAACGCTGAAGCGGGCGCTCGATCCGCTGGGGATCCTCAACCCCGGGAAGATGGTATCGCAGGAGGGCTGAGCAGGGGTCGCCGCGCCGGAAATGCGCCGGGCACGGGCGGTGGGCGGGGATCGGATTTCCCTGCGGGAAATCCGGCCTCCGGCGGGGATATTTGGAAAGCAAAGATGGGCAGGATCCGCACCGCTGCGGAGGGCGCCGCGCTGTGCGAAGTGGGCGCCCCCTTCGCTGCCGGGCGCGGTGCGGGTTTGATGGCGCCTCGTGCGGGACCGGGGGCGGCGCAGCGGAGGGCGGGCTTGCCGGAGGCGGCGGGGTGGCGTAGAGGGCGCGGCTCGGGAATTGCGGCGGGAGATATCGGATGGCGACGCTCGGGATTGACTTCGGCACCTCCAACTCGGCCTGCGGGGTGCTGGTAAACGGACGGCCGCACCTGATCGAGATCGAACCCGGCGAGAAGACCCTGCCGACGGCGGTGTTCTTCGACTACGACAGCCGGGCCACGCTGTTCGGCAATGCCGCGAACCGGGCGCTGATCGCGGGCACCGAGGGACGCTACATGCGGGCGCTGAAGCGGGTGCTCGGCACCGCGCTGATGCGCGAGCCGCGGCAGGTGCTGAACGAGCGGCTGGATTTCGTCGACATCATCGCCCGGTTCCTCGCCCGCCTGAAGGCAGGCGCCGAGGCCGCAACCGGGCAGGTCTTCGACCGGGCCCTGTCGGGGCGGCCCGTGCATTTCCACTCGGCGGACGCGGCGGCAGATGCGCGGGCGCTGGAGGATCTGACCGAGTGCTACCAGCGCGCCGGGTTCCGCGAGGTCGCCTTCCTGTTCGAGCCCGAGGCGGCGGCGCTGGCGAACGGCGCGCTCGCGCCCGGCGAGACGGGCCTGATCGTGGACATCGGCGGCGGCACCTCGGACTTCACCCTGTTCCGCGGCGCCGAGGGCGGCAGCGGGATCGAGGTGCTGGGATCGGGGGGCGTGCGGATCGGCGGAACGAACTTCGACCGCGCCCTGTCGCTCGACCACGTGATGCCCCATCTCGGGCGCGACGGGCTGATCCGCGACGCCTTCGGCACCGGCGCCCTGCCCGCGCCGAACGCGCTGTTCCTCGACCTCGCGAGCTGGGAGAAGATCCCGTTCGTCTATGCGCCCCAGACCCTGCGCGAGGTGCGCCAGTGGGCCCGCCTCGCCGTGGAGCCCCGCCCCTTCGAGCGGCTGGCCGAGGTGATCGAGCTGGAACTCGGCCACGACATCGCCTTCGCGGTGGAGCGCGGCAAGATCGCGGCCAACGGCGGCGGGCCGGGGCGCATCGGGCTCGGCATGGTCGAGCGGGGGCTTTCGGTGGCGCTGGAGCGGGCAGCGCTGGAGGCGTCGCTGGCGACCCTCGCGGGCGGGATCGGCGCCTGCGCCGCGGCGACCTGCGCCGCGGCCGGGGTGACGCCCGGCGAGGTCGGCCGCGTCGTCTTCGTCGGCGGCTCGTCCCTGATGGGGGTCGTCGAGGCCGAGATGGAGCGGCTGTTCCCCGCGGCCACGACATTGCGCCGCGATCCGTTCACCGGGGTGGTGGACGGGCTTGCTCTGGCCTCGGGCCGCGTGCCCTAGGCGCCGCGCCGGGGTGCGGAGCCGCGGGCCGCGCCGGTCTCAGAACTCGTAGAAGTCGAACCAGACCTCGTGCAGCACCTGCTCGGCGCTGAGTCCCATGAACCGGATCCGGTGGCCGTTGGAGACGAGATCGGTCCAGAGCGGCGCCAGGTCGTTGCCCTCCTGCTCGACGTAGGCGCCCGCGAACTCGGCGTCGGAGAAGTTGCCGAAGGCGACGACGTCGCCGGCGCTGCCGAGCGTGCAGTCGAGGATGACGTCGACCTCGCCCGGGCGCCGTTCGGGGAAGACGAAGGCATCGATGCCCGCGCCGCCCTGCAGGATGTCGTCGCCGGTGTCGCCATAAAGGATATCGCTCCCGTCGCCGCCGCGAAGCGTGTCGGCGCCGCTTCCGCCGATCAGGGTGTCGCGCCCGTTCTCGCCGCTCAGCACGTCGTTGCCGGCGCCGCCGAAGAGGATGTCCTGCATCGCGCCGCCGCGGAGCGTGTCGGCGCCGCCGCCGCCGTCGAGACTGTCGCCGCCGCCGCCACCCGACAGGACGTCGGTGCCGGGTCCGCCGAGCAGGAGATCGTTGCCGAAATCGCCGAACAGCCTGTCGTTGCCGTCGTCGCCGCGAAGGGCGTCGTCGTCGCCGCCGCCGCGCAGCAGGTCGTCGCCCGGCCCACCGGCAAGGCTGTCGTTGCCCGTCTCACCGTCGATGGTATCGTTGCCGTCCCCGCCCAGAACCACGTCGTCCCCGGACAGGCCGTTCATCACGTCGCCGCCGAAGCCGCCCAGGATCGTATCGCCGTCGCTGCCGCCGCGGATCGTGTCGTCGCCGGCCTGGCCCAGCAGCAGGTTGGCGCCGGACGTTGCCGACAGAACGTCGTCGCCGGTGCCGCCCACCAGCGTATCCGTTCCGTCGCCGCCGCGCAGCGTGTCGCCGCCGTCCTGGCCGCGCAGCAGGTCGTCGCCCGCGCCACCGACCAGCAGATCCTGGCCATCGCCGCCGTTCAGTGTGTCGTCGTCGGCGCCGCCCAGCAACGTATCGTCCCCGGCCTGCCCGAACAGCGTGTCGCGTCCCGCGAGGCCGATCAGCAGATCCTGGCCGTCGCCGCCGACAAGCCGGTCGTCCCCGATGGTGCCACGGACGGTCTGATCGACAGCCAGTCCGACGACGTCCACCGAGAAACCGGGACGGGTCTGCACCGGCGCCGACTAGGCGCTCTCGTGTTGGCTTTCGCCGGCCGGCCACCAGCGCGTCGGGGTCCACTGACTCGGGTCCGGAAGGTCGGAGCTGACGAAGGGCGGGTCGTTCCGGAGATCGGCACCGTCGCCAGGTGGGATGGCGTCCTGCCTGGAGAGAGCGAGGATCCACGGGGTTCCAGATGGCTCCCCCATTCCTTCAGGTGCCGCCGAGATCTGCGCAGTGTCCGGCGCGCCCGTCCAACCGTCCCCGAGGGTCGTGACCTGCCCCGCGTAACCGAGCAGACCGCGCACCTCGCCGCGGAAACCGGCGTCCTCTGGCTGTTGCTCCCACCTGTCGGTGATCCAGGACCAGAGCGGCCCCAGGACAAGGTCGGGAGCGGCAATCGCGCCCTCCGTGACCGACAGCGCGCTCTGCGCCCCGATGCTTTTAGCGAAGACCGGCATGAAATGTCCCTTTCCAGGAGAAGACGTATCAAGCCGGTGGATGAATGATGTGCCCGCTTCGGGAAACGGTCAAGCCCCGCGGCGATGACCCATACCAACGTACCGGGTCGCGCGGGGGCACCCGGACGAGCGCGCGCCGGAACACCGGAGCGCGGAGCCGGTTGCGCTCGAGCCGCCGACAACCTCGGTGTGAACGCCGTTCGGATGGAGGCTTCGTTCTCGACCCTGCCGAGGATGCCTCCGGGTCTCGGGCCAACCGAAGCCGGACACATCGCGCAGTCGAAGGACGACGACCCGGGCTCTTCGCACCGGTCGACTGTCTGCAAGTCCCGATCTCGGGCATGGTGGGTCGTGACGGGCTCGAACCGCCGACATTTTCGGTGTAAACGAAACGCTCTACCAACTGAGCTAACGACCCGCTGGCGCGGGGTTTAACCGACGCCGGGGGAGGCCCGCAAGTCCCTTGGCCGCCTTTCGCGGAGTCGGATCCCGGCGCGGGGCCGGGACCGGCGGGGTGCCGTGCGGCATGCGGGGGGCGGCGCGGCGGCGGGCGGCACGGAGCGGAATGCCCGAAGATCGCGCAGGCGCGGCGGGTTCGGGGGGCGCGGCATTGACAGGGCCCGGGCCTGCTTCCACCGTGGCCGCGACAGAACCGGAAGGTCCGCCTCGATGACCCGCCCCGCCCGTCTTGCCACCGCCCTTGCCCTGCTTCCCGCCGTCGCGCTGGCGCAGACGCTCGACGATCAGCCGCGCACCGCGCTGATGTCGGCCTTCCCGCCGGAATGGCAGGCGCTCCAGGAAGGACTGGAGAAGCCCGAGGCGCACAAGCTGAACGGCGCGACCTTCATCACCGGCGAGATGGCGGGCAAGCCGGTGGTTCTGTTCCTCTCCGGCGTCTCGATGGTCAACGCCGCGATGACGGCGCAGCTGGCGCTCGACCACTTCAACATCGAGCGGATCGTCTTCTCGGGCATCGCGGGCGGGGTCGATCCCGGCCTCAGCATCGGCGACGTGGTGGTGCCCGCGCAGTGGGGCAAGTACCTCGAAGGCGTCATGGCGCGCGAGACCGACGGCGCCTTCGCCATCCCGCCGTGGATGAGCACGGACTGGCCCAACTACGGCATGATCTTCACCAAGCCCTTCGGCGTCACCTCGGCCCGCGCGGCAGAGGTGGACGAACGCTTCTGGTTCCCCGCCGATCCCGACCTGCTGGCGCTGGCCGAGAAGGTCGCGGGCAGCATCACCCTGCCCGACTGCACGCCCGACAACGCCTGCCTCTCGCAGGCGCCGAAGATCGTCACCGGTGGCAACGGCGTCTCGGGGTCGTTCTTCGTCGACAACGCCGCGTTCCGGAAACACGTCTTCGCCACCTTCGAGGCCGAGGTGCTGGACATGGAAAGCGCCGCCGTCGCCCACGTTGCCTTCGCCAACGAGGTGCCGTTCATCGCCTTCCGCTCGCTCTCGGACCTCGCGGGCGGCGGCGAGGGCGCGAACGAGATGGGCACCTTCATGGCGCTGGCGGCGACCAACTCGGCCACGGTGATGCGGGCCTTCGTGGCGGCGCTGGACTGAGGCTCAGGGCGTGACCGCCGTCACGTCCTCCCCGTAGAGCCAGCGGAACCGCCCCAGCATCAGCCCCGGCGCGAGGGCATTGAGGCCGCGCAGGCCGGTGTGTGCCACGCCGCGCACCAGCGGATTGGCCAGGTGGTAGTTCCGGGCGTTGGCCGCGGCGGCGGCGATGGCGCGCTGCACCCGCGGCCGGCGCAGCGCCTGGTAGCGCGCCAGCGCCTGCTCGCGCGGCAGGGCGGCCAGGCAGGCGGCCAGCACGAAGGCATCCTCCAGCGCCAGGTTCGCCCCCTGCGCCAGGAACGGCAGCGTCGGATGGGCGGCGTCCCCCGCCAGCACCATGCGGCGGCTGTGCCAGACCGGGGCCACCGGATGCAGGAACAGCCCCCAGCGATGGACCTCGGAGACCCGCGCCAGGTCCGACCGCAGACCGGGGGTGAAGCCTGCGAAGGCGGCGCGGAAGACCTCGGGCGCCACCGCCTCGTGCCAGCCTTCGGAAGCCCAGTCCGCCTGCTCGACCACGCCGACGAGGTTCACCAGGCTGCCGCCCCTCAGCGGATAGCGTACGAGGTGCCGCTTCGGCCCCATGAAGACCACCGCCTGCGCCGGACCCGGCCGCTCGGCCCGCACCAGCGCGCGGAAGGCCACCTGCCCCGAGAAGGCGGCGGGACCGCTGCCCGGGTTCAGCAGCGGGCGCACCTGCGAACGCACGCCGTCCGCCGCCACCAGGAGCGGCGTCGCCCCCGTGCCGCCCAGCGCCACGCCGCCCGCCGTCTCGCGCAGATCGTCGACCCCAGCGCCAAGGCGCAGCTCGACCCCGGCCGCTTCGGCCCCCGCGCGCAGCAGCCCGATCAGGTCGGCGCGGTGCAGCAGGAAGAAGTCGCCCCCCTTAAGGTCCATCTTCAGCACCGCGCGCCCGGTCGGCCCGTCGCGCAGCACCACCGCGCCGCTGCGCAGCCCCGCCGCCTCCAGCCCCGCGCCGAGGCCCAGCGCCC